>CADAJS010000058.1 GCA_902788315.1 uncultured Bacteroidales bacterium | reverse complement strand
ACGTCATCACGACGCGGCGGGGCTTAGGTGCCTATAGGACTTAAACAAAAAATTACTTTGTTTACTAACTAATCTTCTTTACTCGCTCGGCTTTGCCGCTTGGATCGTCCAAGAACTTTACTGCTTTATTGAAATCAAGTAATGTTCATAGTTTGAACGTGGCGCGGAGCATCGTAGTGCGTCCGCAGAGGGTGTAGTCGTAAGTGTAGGTGTTGATGCCGTCATACTGTTGTGCCTGCGCTGCTATTGTCAGCGTGAAGGCCATCATGGTTACTAAAATCTTTTTCATTGTTCTTGATGTTTTATGGAATTGTTATTTCTTCTTCGGATTCTTATTCCAATGATAAACTAAATGCGCCATGACGTAGTGCGGCAGGGAGCGGTACCACGTTTCGGTGCGGCCCTGGGCGTTGACGGTGTACTGGGTGTTGCTGAGCTGGTGGAGCAGGTCGAAGGCTTCAATGCGGGCGATGAGCTTGCCCTTGAAGAACGGCTGGCTGATGGAGGCGTTCAGCACGAAGTCGTCGGTGTTGAGGTCAGGGCTGCCGTAGCCGCGACGGCTGTACATGTTGCCGTCGGCAGACAGCGTGGTGTTTAGGCGCGGCAGGATGTAGCGGGCGGAGAGGCCGTACTGGAAGTCGGTGGCGTTCAGTGTCTCAAAGTCCTGCATCTTACCCTCTGAGTGCCGCCAGCGGATGTCGCCCGTGGCGCGGATGTTCAGCGAACCTTTATTATATTGTATGTAGGCGCCGTCGTGCAGGGTCAGGGTGTTGACCACGTTCTCCTCGCTCGCCGTCATGCCCGTGAGCATGGCGTGGTCGATGGAGTGATGATAGCCTGCATCGGCGTTGGTCTGCCACGACCAGTAGCGCTTCTCGTCGATGGTGCGGCTGAAGTCGAACGTGCTTTTCAGCGTGTAGGCACCCTTCACGTTCATGGGCTGATAGGTATAGACACCGCTCACGGGGTCGTAGCTCGCCGACTGCGCCGTGCTGCGATGCTGGTAGTTGAGCGAGGTGCCGACGTGCATCGACTGCTGATGTCCGTGGGCGTTCTTGTCGAAGTAGTCAATGTTGGCATTTGTGGTCACGTTGCCCTTCAGGCCGGGATTGCCCTCGCGGACGATGAGCGGCTGGCTGTCGTCGCGCCATCCGATGCGGTTCATCAGCTGCGCACTGTAGCGGTTGTGGCTTAGGCTGAAGCGGAGGTCGTGCTTGCCATCCTTGCTCATCAGCCGGGACGAGGCCGAGGCGTTCAGGAATACGGTGTTCTGCGTGGCCACCGTGTCTATCATGCCCCGCTCGTAGTCAAGCCGTTCGTGGCGCACGGGCAGGGTCAGTACAATGTTCCACCGCTGATACTCCATCGACATCGGCAGGTCGGGATAGGGCTTGCACTTGGCAGTCTGATACAACGACACGCGGGCAGAATTCTCAAACATGTGACTATGGCTGTCGTAGGAGTTCGAGGGGTCGGTGATGGCCGTCAGCATGTCGATTTCCGACGGTAGCAGCAGCGTGTCGGGGTGGTAGAGGTAGTCGCGCGTGGCATAGTTGAATTCAAGTTCCGTACCCAGATACAGCGGTTTCGATACGCTCAAGTTGTTGTGCAGTTTCACCTGACGGTTGCCCGAACGGTTCCGCATGGCAGAGATGGACAGCAGCGTGCTGCCCGCAACTTCCTCAATGCACTGCTGCATATCCCTGCCGTCATCGAGAGGTACGAGAAGGACAATGCCCGTTTGCAGGTGGACGTTCCGCTGATGCAGTCCATCGTCGGCAAGCAATGGAAGAAAGAGCACGAACTGCGCGAACTGAAAGGACAGTTGCAGGAACTGGACAAGAAGATTCAGGCGGAACTGAGCAAGAACGAGCCGAAAGCGGTGGAGAAGCAGGATGAACACGCCCCCGACATCAGGCAAGAACCGCGACCCAAGGGCGATACCGTGCCGACGGTCAATGTTCCCATGATGGATAAACGCCCACCAACGGGACTGCACATCTGACGTATTACAACGAGAGCCGAGGCATAGCGCCCCGGCTCTCTTAAAAAATCGGAAAAGTATATAAAGAATGTAATATAACTGGAAAATTTTCCGTACCTTTGCAGCGTTTTTATAACAATATTGATTCAGATACGCGAATGTTCGGACAGATTTCTCTTGATGTGATATTATTGTTCATGCTCTACGGCGTGGGAGCGGCGGTGGCGGCGGGGGCTTGCCTTTACCTGGTGCTGCGACGGGCCAACGCCTTTGCGCCGGAGGTCACGCCGCCCGTGCGGCTCAGACGGTGGACGGCAGCGTTCTTCGCCGTCCTGGCCATTGGGCATCTGTGGTACCTGCCGGCTGCCGTACTCACGGATGAAGACT
>CADAJS010000057.1 GCA_902788315.1 uncultured Bacteroidales bacterium | reverse complement strand
CGCGGGTTCTTCACCACGTTCTTGATGAAGCAGAGGCTTGGAATCTTCGGATTCGGAAAAGCCTCATTGGGGTTGGGTCTATTATTGATTTCCATAAATCACTATTTATCTGTCTATTGGCGTATATTCAATCTTGGCTTACTCGTCAGTGGCTTCGAGTTTCATAATCACAGGACGCAGGCCATCATTGCAGCTGACGATGGCCACGCCAGGCTCCTTGATCCAGTCACCATAGTAGAACAGCCCTTTGTCGGCGCCATGTGCCGAGGCGGACAAGAAGCATTTCTGCATTCATGCGCTCACTTTGTGTGCGCAAAGTTAATAAAAATAGGGCAAATAATGACTCCAAGCTATGTCAAATAAGGTAAAGATGACGTTTTTGTTCTTTATAAGGCGGACTCTTAACCCGAATCGGCCAATAGCGCTATGATGATAATGATGTTTTTTTGAGCAGATGTCTTGCTCTCTTTGAGGGAGCAATGGGGGCCATTGTAACCGAGAAGCATGTCTGATTCTCAGAGTCTCCCGCTCGACGTCTTTTGCGGCGCTTGACACCTCAAGAACTTCACCCCTCGACGGAGCACGTTCCTCCAGCCGATGGAGCACGCTCCTCCAGCCGGCGGATTGCACATGAGGATGTGAAATCGACGGAAGGGCAGGTGGCGGGCACGGGATTCCCGGCAACGTGCGACGGCCAGACGCAGCGTGCCGCCCCTGTTCCCACATGTGGAAAAGAGGGGCGGCACGCGACATTTTGCGGTTTCCCGGACGCTTTCACGTCCCAGACTTCACAGGCGACCCTGAGCGTTGTACTTGCGTCCGTTCTTGATATACAGTCCCTTCGCGGGCACGGTATTCAGCTTCCGACCCTGCAGGTCGTACACGGCATCCGGCTCACTACGCATTATAGATTCTACATTATGGATTGAATTCGCCGTTCCCAGGCCGGCCAGGCCCTGCGGCAGACGATGCACGTATGCCACGTTTGCTGTCTCAATCTTGTCCACGAACTCGATGTTTATCTCAAACTTCACGGCTGTGCCCTGCTCGGGGTTTGCCAGATAGAGGTTCATGCGGTATGTTTCGCCCACCTGGATACGCGGGTAGGGCATCTCATACCATCTGAGGCTCCCGTTGGCCAGATACACACCGATGCGACCCATGTCGTCGGCCGTGGCCCGATATGCCTGGCCGCCCGTGGCGGTAAACCAGAAGCCCTGGCCCGGAGCGCAATTGTAGCGGGAGGACAGTGTGATGCTTCCCTCCCCGTCCATCTGCTCGGCATAGAGCACGGGGGTTTCCGTACCCAGCAGGGCAGCCACGTCGGTCATGTCGATGGGGGTGGAGATGAGGGCCGAGTCGGTATTCTCAGCGTTAATATAGGTATAGAAGCCGTCTGTGGTCATCAGCTGCACGTCGAGGTGGTCTGTCTTCACGATGTTGAAGCCGTCACACTCGTCATTCTCATGGCCAAACTGGATGTCAAGCACCAGTTCGTAGTATTCATTCCCGTCAGTGAGGAACACCGAGCCCGAGCTACGCTGTCCGCCCGTGAAGGCATCGGCTGGGGCGCTGATGGTCAGGGTCTCGGGATAGGGTGAGTAGCTCACGTAGAAG
Source organism: uncultured Bacteroidales bacterium (assembly GCA_902788315.1). Classification (GTDB taxonomy): domain Bacteria; phylum Bacteroidota; class Bacteroidia; order Bacteroidales; family Bacteroidaceae; genus Physcousia. The sequence goes on along the minus strand of CADAJS010000057.1, from coordinate 1,056 downwards.
TAGTCCATCGTTCGCGAGTCTTTCTGCGTCGTACATTCGATGTCGAGCGCTGCCGTCGGGGTGGTCTCGTAGGCATAGCGGTCCGTGAGCAGCTGTTGCTCGGGGTTGGCCATCACGTAGAGCTTGAGGCTCTTGCCTGCCACGCCGCTGCTGAAGTGCGATGCAATCTCCGTCAGGTTCAGTTTCTTGCGGATGCCCGTGGTATAGTTCAGCTGGCCGGCAATCAGCTGCTCGCCCACCTTCTTCATCCCGTCGAGAGCCACCATTTCGCCCAGTCTGCCCTCGCGGATGTTCATCGTCAGGTCGAGCGTCACCATGCGGCCCTCGTAGTAGAGACCCAGCTTGGCATTGCATACGTCACCGTCCTGCAGCGCTCCGGGAGTCTGGTAGAGGTTGTACTGCAGTTCGCCGAGCATGTCGTCCACATTCAGCTGGCAATACCAGTCTGTCTCGTTGTCCTGGCGGCTCACCCGGCCGTTCTTCTTCATTCCGTAGCTGCCGCAGGGCCATCCGTTGTAGGTTGTCGAGGCGTGGTCCGAGAGGTTGTAGATCATCTCCGTGCCGTCGGGACGTTCCTTGTACTCCATCCAGGCCTTCAGGGCCGAGGCGAGCGACTTGTCGTCCGTGCCCAGTGCCTTGGCCAGCACGTCCAGGCTGAACGAGGCGGTAGCGATGGTGTCGCCCATGGTGACGTAGCTGCCCGAGGGCGAGAGCGTGAAGCGGCGTGCGAAGGTGCCACACTGCTCCGCCTTCTCCGCCACAGCCATGTTCTTGGCTTCCTCCTCCGAGTCGCCAAACTGGGCGTCGATCTGCAGTTCATAATACTTGTCGTCGGCCACCAGATACAGCGGCCCCGTGGCATGCTCGCCGGCAGCAAAGCCGCCGGTAGGCTTCGCATGAATCTCCTGCGGCAGGGGATAGTAGCTGAAGAATACGTTGCGCAGAGCCTCATAGTCGGGGTTCTCGGCCATCTCCTCGTCGCAGGTGACGGTGGGCGTCTCGCTGTAGGCGCAACGGTCGCTGAGCACTCCCGGCTCTCCCTTCCGGGCCACGTAG
>CADAJS010000056.1 GCA_902788315.1 uncultured Bacteroidales bacterium | reverse complement strand
GAAGGTGTTGTACCTGACTGACGTCCATTCAATCCCCCAAAACCGCGTCAATGTCATCGTGACACTCTTCGACGACTGGTACAGACTCTTCAACGTGACTGACGGGAAACTCTATCTCGCACCAGAGAAGCGCGTGCAGATCTGGTGATATATATTTCATAACAGAGGGACGGTATATTCATGCACTTTTTCCAACATAGTTACATCAGCCCACAACGCCATTGATGTCTTTATGACCCGCCTTGTCCATAGATGGATTGACTTGGTCATTGCAAAGGTAAAACATTTTTTCCGAATCGCCAAATGGTTCATCGAAAAAAACGGTAAATCATGGGAATAGGTTCCCCGATTCTGTCCAGAACCAAGAACCCGTCCCATGATTCTCAACGTGTTAGAACGGGCCGTGGCCCATACAACTGGTGGTGGTCAGCGCCGTGAGGGCTGCCGTGAGGGCTGCTACTGCAATCTTCAACAGCACCTCCCAGAGATTCCGCTGCTTCATCCTTCACCTCCTTCCTCTTCGGGTTGCTCATAGCGGGCTACGCGCTGCAGGCGGACGCGCTTGAGGAACATCTTTGAGTTCAGACTCATCTCGGGATCCTTGCCACCCTCGGGCAGGAAGCGCAGGCGGATGCCCTTGATGTGCTTCGCCACCTCATACTTGTCCTCACTCTCGGCGCCGCGGCTGGTCATCGAGGGGTAGAACGTGCCCAGGCCGTCGATTTTCACGGGAGCGCCAGTCGAGACGAGCTCGATGATGCAGCTCTTGGCCTTCTTCATCACACCCGTTACCACGTCCTCGGTGTACAGGCTGCCGTGGCTCGCGATGTGCTTGCACAGGCCATCGAGGTTCAGGCCGTGGCGCTTACGGATCTTTCCGTACCACTTTCCCGACTTGCGGGGATTCGAACTCTTGTCTTGCTGGAGGTAGTACTCCATCGTCAGATTGCATTAACAGTGTTAAAGTGGGACTTCCGCGCGCTTGAAGTCGTACTTCAACGATGTCTATGTTACGTCTGAATTACACTGCAAAGATACTACATTTTCGCTCCGATTCCAAGGTTTTCCCCTACGGCGTGCTATACTAAATTTCTGTTTTCCACCTGCCGCAGAATGTATTGCTGGCGCATGCGGCGACCATAGAGTTCCCACCAGCAGTGGTGGCATACACGGCGGTAGGTGCCTGTGCGGTAGCGCTCGAAGCGGCTGACGGGCAGCAGTTGTCCGCAGTGGCGGCAGACCAGGTGTGTGGCCTGCCGCTGTTGTTCGTCGCGTCGTCTCATCGCGCACGGTAGTTAAAGACGGACATGTGGCGGTTGCGTGTGCTGTCCCACCGGCACGAGACGTGCAGCCAGCGGCTGCCGAGGCGCGCGCTGTGCTCGAAGAGCAGCTGGTCGAAGTCGGTGTGACGTACCAGGAACTGGAACCACTGACGGGCGACCTCCTCGGAGGGTACGCTGAGGTCGGCGGCCTCGCCCAGCAGGTGCTGCGAGCAGCCCACGCCGCCCACGGCCTCGTTCAACAGCGGTGCACGGAAGCCGCTGGTAATGCGGATGGGGCCCCCGTGGAATTCGCGCAGGGGTTCGAGCACTTCGCGGCACAAGTGCTTCATGGCCAGCAGCTGCTCGTAGTCGGGTTCGTTACTGATGCCGAGGCGCTCGGCGGTGATGCTGCGGGTGAACTCGCCCAGTCGGAAGTGTGGCGACAGGCGCAGGTTCGGATTATAATGTTGGGTATTCATGTTGTTTGGTCTTTTTGGGGTTAATTGAAATAGTACACAATAGGGTCGGTTCCGCTGTGTACATGGGACACATGGGACACTTGGGACAGTAAAAATGATAAAAGCCCCGCGTACGTGTGCGTGTATATGTACGCAAGAAGTTTTAGAAAAACGCTGTTTCATCTGTCCCATCTGTCCCTTGAGCCATTCGGTAACGCATAGACCGCATCTCTTGTTCAGAGCGTCGCACCACGACATAGCCGCGGATGCTGCCAGACTTGCGATATTGAAAACCAAGCTCCTTGAACGCGCGTCCAAGCATGACGCTGCTGAGCTTCTGCGTGATATTGGCACCGACGATCTGCAGTGCCATGGCTACGCTGAGGAATTCGCCAGGCTCCTGGCCCTGTGGGATGCGGAAATACTGGCTGACCAGCTCGACCTCCAGGCGTGGCGTCTCAAACTGTCGGTTGTGCTGCGACAGGAGGGTGATCTCGTTTTTGTCGAACCAGTAGCGGAAGCCCTGGCGGTAGAGGGCATAGGCCTGGCTGTAGATGCCTTCGTAGTTGAAGGGCGTCGTCAGCGGACTCTCTATCGACTCCACCTCGAAGGGCAGCCAGCGGCGCGTGCCCGTCGGGTCGCCGAGGAACTGTACGTTGTTGCCTGTGCCACAGAACGATGCCAGGTGCGGACGGTTCTCGTGGTAGTGGGCGTAGGCCGCCCGTTCGTTGATTGAGGGCATGGTCATCGCTGCCTTCAGCTTGTTCAGCTCCTTCAGCTGCATAGAGTCCAGCTCCTCCCAGCACATCAGACCATACTGCGACAGCGTCAGCAGGTCGTCCTTCGACACCATACCGCTATTGGTCTTGGTATAGAAGTACTCGCGCAGCGGTGGCGGCAGCAGGTGGGCAAACCACGTGGTCTTGTAGGCACCCTGCTCGCCGATGAGCACCAGCATGACGTTGTTCACCACGCGGTCGTCCATCCACGACGCCACCATCGCCACGAGCCACTTCTTCAGGTACTGGTAGAAGCGCAGCTGCTCGTCCGAGTCACCCTTGACGTTCACCGACAGCGACAGCTCCATGATGTTGTCGCCCTGCTCCTCGCGCCACGGCGGCAGGTTTTCCACATAGAAGCGGAACGGATGATAGGCGGGCACGTAGTCCGACCCGATGACATATTGCAGGTCGCGCATGCGCACGGGTTTCTGCTTCGACAGCTCCTTCCACAGCGAGTTCTCGATGCGATCGTTGATACGCTCCCACACGGTAGGCTTGCTGTAGTCGTCGCCAAAGCCCGTCAGCCAGTGTACCTCGGTCTGGTGGGTCACCACGTTATAGCGCAGCATCACGCGTTCCGATAGGAAGTCCTGTATGTCGGATACCGAGGCATACACCTCGCGCCAGTTTTTCTTTCTCTTCGTCGGCTTGTTGCCCGACGCTGCTGTTTGTTCTTGTTTTCTGGTTGTCATTGCATCGTTTTTTGTTGAGTTAGACATGTGTCTCGGCCAAGACGATGCGAAGGTAGATATAAAAAAGATGCACCCCAAGAAGTGCAGGGTGCATCCGACTGTTTTTCCGACTGTTCCGATAGTTTTTCCGACTGTTTGTTCCTCGTCACTTCCCGTCGACCGCCTGACGGAACGCCCCGACGAGCTTCATCACACGCTCCTTGGCGCCCTTCTCTTCCCATTGGTCAATGGGATAGCGCAGATAGGCATTCTTGCGGATGGTGCTGTCGATGGTGCCCGCAGGACATTTCACGTCGTAGCGGTTCATCTCCTTTTCAAAATGGCTCATATTCTCGGGCAGACTGTAGCATTTCGTGCAGACACAGTAGATGACGGCCAGCGAACTGTAGCCCCACATATACTGACCGCACTGCCCGATGCCGGCAACAATCTGTTCGGTGGTGATTGGCTTTTTCGGCTTCTGCTCTTGCGGGCCTTTATAGATGTTGACCACACCACCGTTGCTCACCACCCTCTCGTACAACTCGTCGCCCTTGTGCTGCTTCTGTTCGAAATACTCCAGCAGCAGGTCCTCATACTTCTCAATCAGCTCGTAGGGACAGCCCGCCTTGCGCAGCGGCAGCATGGTCTGCATACAGAGCGCCGCTGCCTGATTATAATCAGGTAGCAGACAACACTGGCGCAACA
>CADAJS010000055.1 GCA_902788315.1 uncultured Bacteroidales bacterium | reverse complement strand
CGGCGATGCAGTGAACACTTTGGAGGCAGGTACGCCTTATATCATTAAGTGGGACGGTGATGGTACCTCGAACATCGAGAATCCCGTGTTCGAGGGCGTAACCATAGAAGCCACCAAACATGATTACGATACCAATAAAGAGAGCGTCACCACTGACGAGCGTGTCCGCTTTGTTGGCACCTACAAGAGCACCGCTTTCGATGCTGAAGACCAGAGCATCCTGCTCATGGGCGGCTCGAACACGCTCTACTACCCGCAAAGCGGTGCCAGCATCGGCGCTCAGCGCGCCTATTTCAAGATAGGCAGCGGCGACGCAGAGGCTCCGGCCTTCATCGCGTCGTTCAACATCAACTTCGGCGACGGCGAGGAAACGGGAATTATTTCGGTTCACGATTCAGGGTTCATGGTTAATGGTTCCGATGCATGGTACACCATTGACGGTCGCAAGCTCGACGGTAAGCCGACACGTGCAGGCGTATATATAAATAATGGTAAAAAGGTCGTGATTAAGTGATTTTTCATTAATATTTTTCAATACTTACAGCAATGAAGAAAACATATTTGCAGCCCACCATGATGGTGGTCACGCTACAACAGCATAGCATCATCTGCACCAGCAAAGTCAGCCGTGTCAGCACCAACCTCACAGGCGACGACGCCATCAGCTTCGGTGGCGGCAGCAGCACTCAGCCCGCCCGCGTGAAGAGCAATACCGTGGACTGGGACGACGACTGGAGCGAGTAGGGGAGTCCCCCTGCCACAGCACATCGCCTGCATCAACACACTGATGCAGGCGATTTTGCGTGAAAATGAGGCCTATCTCACCCCCGCCGCCCTCCGTTTCCTGGGCGACAGCATCAAGGCGATGGCCAAGCGCAGCACCGTCGGCGCAACTACCTGCGCCTCTTGGAGGCCCGCGCCAATGGCGCCGGACTCACCTCCGCACAGCTGCGCCTGCTGCTCCACCAATTCGTGGACCGGCTCGTAGAGGAACCGGGCGGCGGGGCTGTACCGTGACAGCGGACAGTGCGGATCCGGCGGGCCGCAGGCCCCCTTTCCCGTATCTTTCTGCGGTTGCAGCAGGGGAAAATGCACTGAAATGGTCCGGGACTGCGTTAAACTCTACAAATCTTATTGTTAATTAGAAAAAAAGTTGTACCTTTGCGGCGTGCAACGCCGCTAAAGCGGGAAAAGAGATAAATAATAATGGCAATACCAGTAACAAACATTCCAGTGCTGACGGGTGAGGTGGCAGAACGCTTCATCGAACTGTGCGAGTACAATGCTAAGTACCTGCGTGGTTCAGAGTGGAGTCAGGAACGCGAGGACAGGTTTAATAGAATCATGAAACGTTCTTTGGAACTTCAACGTAAACTTGGGGTTAGATGACTCTCGATGATCTCGACTTTCTGCCTCAGGGAACACCTGGGCTAAATATTCAGGCTTTCGACTGCGGTCGGAAGTCTGTCAATGATTTTTTCCATAATGAGGCGCAGGACTATCAAGACGAACTCTTTGGCAAGACCTACTATTGGGTGCAGCCTGATAGCCCATCTGAAATTGTGGCAGGCTTCACTGTTGCCAATGCCAGCATCTTCACCAAGCGTCTGCCCAATGCCCGTCAAAAGAAGATAGGCCGCGAGGTACACCACGAGAAGGGTCTCATCAATTATCCCTCCATCCTTCTTGCTCAGTTGGGTGTTGACCTAAAGTATAAGGGTTTCCATCTCGGCCCGCAGATTATAGACTTTGTTATGGATTGGTTCACATCTTCTGATAACAAATCTGGTTGCCGTCACCTTATCGTCGATGCCTACGACGAGCCGCACCTGCTGGAGTTCTACCAGCGCAACGGTCTCAACTTATTCTTCTCCTCTATTGAACAAGAAATGCAGTATCGTAATTGGAATGTCGAGAAAGACGGACCACTTGAAACCCGTCTGATGTTTCGCGACATGATTCTGCTGAAACGACAATCTATTCGGTAATCCAAATGTACCACAGAGAGATTATAAATAATGTTCTTGGACAAGCCAAGCGGCAGAGCCGACCTGACACTGCTCATGCCCAAGGGCATCTACGTGATGGAAATCAAATACGAGCATACCGCCGATGAGGCCCTGGCCCAGATAGACCAGAAAGGCTATGCCGAGAAATATCGCCTCGACGGGCGCCCCATTACGAAGATAGGCATCAGTTTCTCGTCGAAGGAGCGCAATATCATCGAGTGGAAAGCCATGCCACTATAACCGCAAAAATTAATTTCATAAACAATAAACATGATTACGAAAAAACAAATCTTATACATCCTTGCCATGCTCTGCGCCGTAGTGCAGGGAGCGTGGGCGCAAAAACTCAATTTCTGCACAGCCAGCGACGTAAACCCGTGTGGTCTGCACCGATGGCAGTATCTACGACAATGCGTCGGCCGCAACAGCAGCCGGCAAGACGGCTGTGGCCAAAATTATCTACATTGACGAGGTGAGCAAAAAGGGTTTGGCTCTTGCATTGAAAGATGAGGGATCGTTTAGATGGGAAGGTGCAAAGACTGTTTGTAGCAACAAGAACACCAGCCTTCCCTTCGAAGACGCAACTTGGAAACTGGCCAGCAAGAGCGAATGGGATAGTATGATCAATGCGGCAGGTGGCTATACTGCCCTGCGCGATGGTTTCGCCGCCGTTGGCGGAGACAACATTAGGATGGGGCAATATTGGTCAGGTGATGCCAATGGCAGTAGCTTTGTGTTTGTATACAAATTCGTTTCTGGCGAGTGGACTACATTGGATACCAAGTCTCAGTATGCTGAATGTAATGTCCGTTTGTGCCTTCAATTCAACCTGTTCACGCTCTACGAAATCGGCAGTCAAAATGAATGGAGCGCATTTTGCACCGCAGTGAACAACGGTGATACCTTCAGCGGCAAGTATGTGAAGTTGACCGCTGACATCAGTGTATCGGAGATGGCGGGCAGCAGTGAGAGCAACTCGTTCCAAGGCTTGTTCGACGGCGACGGCCACACGCTGACCGTCAGCTATAACACGGAAGTGGCAATGACGGCCCCATTCCGCTACGTCAATAATGCCACCATCAGGAACCTTAAGACGACAGGCACCATCACTACCTCCGCCATGTGTGCCGCCGGCATCGTGGGTGATGTGGCTGGCTCGCTGAAACTTTCATCCTGTAACAGCTCCGTATCCATCTCCAGCAGCAGACCGCAAATGGACGCTCACGGCGGTCTTGTTGCCTCAAACAACGGAAACGTCACCATCAGCGGCTGCGCTTTCGACGGTTCGTTTGCCGCCACTGTTGCCCATAACAACTCGTATGGCACCACATTTTGTGGGGGAATCGTTGGAATGTGCGTTGAAAACACGTCAACAACCATCACAAATTCTCTTGTGGCACCCAGTAGCGTGGCTGAGGGTATGGTCAGCGAGACCTTCGTCGGCCTGTATGATAATGCCACTGTTACCATCGAGAACTGCTACTTCGTCGCTACCGCCAACCTGCCCACCAATCAGGGCATGCAGGTCTATTACACCGCTCCTGCTAACGGAATCTACAAGTCGATAACATTCTTTGGCACCACGGTCTATTCGGATGCCTGCAGCGTCAGCGGCGTAGAAGCGACATACAATTTGGATAATGGCCTCGCATCTGTCACGCCAATGCTGACCGATCCCTCTGCAGCACCCCTCACCTTCGGCACTGACTATACGGCCACGATGGACGGAGATGCCGTGCCGTCTCTTCCCGTCAAAATCAGCACGGCGGGCAGCTACACATTGGTGCTCACCGGCGCGGGCAGCTACGCTGGTTCGAAGACCTTCAATATCACCGCTACCGGCGACCCGGTAAACAGTGCCCTTATCATTAGCAGCGAAGAAGGATGGAACGCCTTCGCCGAGAGTGTCAACAATGGCACCAACTACTACAGCGACAAGTTCGTGAAACTGAACAGCGACATCAGCGTATCGACGATGGTAGGCGCGAGCGAAAGCAACTCGTTCCAAGGCATATTCCTCGGCGACGGCCACACGCTGACCTTTACGGCGGGGTCGTCGTCGGCGGCTTTCGGCGAAGAGAACTGCGCCCCGTTCCGCTATACCAAGGATGCCACCATCCGTGACCTGAAGGTGGCAGGCGACATCTACACCTCACAGAAGTATGCTGCCGGACTTGTTGCTTCCTGTTATGGTACGACTACCATCACCAACTGCCAGATTGGCACCGTCATCCACAGCAGCGTCTCCGGCGACGGCACCCACGGCGGTATCGTGGCCATGCCGGCAAGCAGTACGACAACGAACATCACAGGCTGCGTATATAACGGCCGGCTGCTGACCACCAGCGGCATCGCCCATTCACTCTATGCCCCCGATGCCAACATCGTCGTCGCTGCGGGTGAAACGGCCATCGACAACGGTGCTACCTTTGTGCGTGGCAACAAACCGACAGTAGAAGCAAACTGCTACTACACCGAGACGATGGGCGGTGCACAGGGCACGAAGACCAATGTCTTCGATGTCGCTCCCGGCTTCCTTGGTGAAACTGTTGGGGCCAGCGACTTGGCGACGTATTACACCAACGGTATCCTATACGATGGCAAATACTACGTTGCGCCAGCTTCCCTCAACGGCAGTGGCACAAAGGAAAGCCCTTATGTCATCGACAATGAGTATGATTGGATTTGTTTCGCCGCGAGTGTCAACAATGGTACCAACTACAGCGGCCAGTTCGTGAAACTGTATAGCGACATCAGCGTATCGGAGATGGTGGGCAGCAGCGAGACCAACTCGTTCCAAGGCACATTCTTGGGTGATGGCGTACACACGCTAAACTTCACGGCCGGGTCGTCGTCGGCGGCTTTCGGCGCAGAGAACTGCGCCCCGTTCCGCTATACAAAAAATGCCTCCATTTGTGACCTCAAGGTAACGGGCACCATATACACTTCACGCAAGTTTGCTGCCGGACTCGTCGCTCGCAATTCCGGTGAAACGAACATCACCAACTGCCAGATTGGCACCGTCATCCACAGCAGCGTCTCCGACGACGGCACCCACGGCGGTATCGTGGCCATGCCCGCAAGCAACACGACAACCAGCATCGCGGGCTGCGTATATAATGGTCGGCTGCTGTCGCCCATTCACTCTATGCCCCCGATGCCAACATCGTCGTCGCTGCGGGTGAAACGGCCATCGACAACGGTGCTACCTTTGTGCGTGGCAACAAACCGAAAGTAGAAGCAAACTGCTACTACACCGAGACAATGGGATCGGCACAAGGCACGAAGTGCTTCCCAGTCACCGTCGAACCGACCGCCCTCGGCAACTTGGTGCAGGACTACGGCATGGTGAAGGCATACCAGAACGGCGTCTTCTACGACGGCACATGCTACATGGTTCCCGTCAGCATCAGCCTGGCCAACAACAGCGACAACAGCTCCACCATCAGCGACAACATCGGCTTCCCGGCCAACGTCACCCTCAGCGGACGTACACTCTACAAGGACGGCTCATGGAACACGCTGTGCCTGCCCTTCAACGTGGACAGCTTCACCGGCACGCCCTTGGAGGGCGCCACGGTGAAGACGCTCGCATCGACCAGCTTCAGCGACGGCACGCTGACGATGAACTTCACCGACGACGTGACCAGCATAGAGGCAGGCAAGCCGTATATCGTGAAGTGGGCCAAGCCCGACGGCTACACCGTGGACGGTGGCTACGACATCAGCGAACCCATGTTCAATGGCGTCATCATTAGCAATGCCACTGCCAATGTCTCGACCCTCGATGTTGATTTCGTGGGCACTTACAGCCCCGTGAGCATCTACACCAACGAGAATACCAACCTCTACCTCGGCGCTGACAACAAGCTATACTATCCCACGGACGATGGCTTCCAGGTGAACGCCTTCCGCGGCTACTTCCGGCTGAAACTCGGTGACAGTGAGGTTAAGGCCTTCAACATCGACTTCGGCGACGGCGAGGCAACGGGCATCGAGGAAATTGACAATTTGACAATTCAAAATTCACAATTTGAGGATGGCGCATGGTTCACCCTCGATGGTCGCAAGCTCGACGGTAAGCCGACTCAGCGTGGCATCTATATCAATAATGGCAAAAAGACAATCATTAAGTAATAAGGAGGACATAGCAATGAAGAAAACATATTTGCAGCCCACCATGATGGTGGTAAGAATACAACAACAAAGCATCATCTGTTTCAGCAAAGGAGTAAATAGTGTCAGCACCAACCTCACAGGCGACGACGCCATCAGCTTCGGTGGCGGCAGCAGCACTCAGTCCGCCCGCGTGAAGAGCAATACCGTGGACTGGGACGACGACTGGAGCGAGTAGGGGAGTCCCCTGCCACAGCACATCGCCTGCATCAACACACTGATGCAGGCGATTTTGCGTGAAAATGAGGCTTATCTCACCCGTCCACCCATCATTTTTTACTTTTCATTTTTTCATGTTTTACTTTTATTGTATCTTTGCACCGTCAAAACATAATTCATACCGATTATAAAATGATTATGAAAAGGGTGATGCAATGGGTGCTGGCCACCATTTTTGTATGCGGCGCAAGTATATTCACAGCGTGTTCAGACAAAGAAGATAACCCCGTTCAAGTCCAGCAGCGGGAGCGTGTCATCACCTTTGAGGGCATCGAGAACGGCCGCGACATGGGCAGCCTCGTCATGCAAGACGGGCGGACCGTCCGCTTCGACATGCTCGTCCGCAGCGGCAATCTCGCAACGGCTACCGATGCCGATGTGGCAATACTGAAGAACCGGTACCATCTTTCCGATGTGTTTGACTTCCGCTTCGATGGCGAAGTCGCCGCTGCCCCCGACCGTGTCATCGAGGGGGTGAACTACACCCAGCTCTCCACGATGCCGGCGGCATTTATTGCGGCAATGTCCTCTGGCAGCTCCAGTACGGACCCGATAGACACGAGGGACGTAGGGGCCCTCGTGATAGGCAAAGCCTTCGACCCCATAGCACAGGAATTTGCCCGCCAACTCTATCCCGCCATCGTGACCAGCGCGGAAGCCCAGGCCTATTACGGTGACTTCCTCCGTGGCGTGCTGACGGCCAAGGGAGGCGTGCTATGGCATTGCTCACAGGGCAAGGACCGCGCCGGATGGGCATCGGCCTTTGTACTCGCAGCCCTGGGGGCCAGCAGGGAGGTCATCGTGAAGGACTTCGACCTCTCCAACCAGAGTTACGCCAGTAAGGTGGAGGCGTTGGAGGCACAGCTGCGCGGCAAGGAGGGTGCCGACGAGGCCATGGCCTTCATCCAGGCAATGGTCGGTGTGAGCCGCGAGAACTTCGAGGCGACGCTTGACTTGATAGACCAGCGGTATGGCTCACTCTCCGCCTACATAGAGAACCAGCTCGGCTTCTCGAAAGAAGAGCAGCAGCAGTTGAGAGCGAAATATCTGACGAAATAAATATAGCGTTAGCATCATGAGACAAAACGCTCGATGGTTACAGTTTTTTGCTTATGAATGATAATATGAAGAAGACTCTACTCATGGCCGTAGTCGCCTTAATGACTACAATGGGTGCTTTTGCCGAAGCTGCGTTTACAGCCAAGCAAGTGCCTGTGAACCGTGGTGGTGAGGACGGCGGCACCGTCACCCTCCGTTTCTACGATGACCTGCCGTCGGTGGCCTACA
>CADAJS010000054.1 GCA_902788315.1 uncultured Bacteroidales bacterium | reverse complement strand
TCATAAATAGGGTTTACATCAATACTTCGAAACAAGTGAGTGGCTTGAACATACTTGTGGAATATACCAATGTAAAAAGGGGAGGAACTCCCGAAACTTAAAACAATAAATGTTTGATGCCGCTCTTTCGGGAATGTGTCCCTCTCTATGGCAGCTGTTCCTGAGGGGGAGGACTTCAGCGAGTGGGCAGGAACTTGCGCAGCCACTCGGGGTCTTCGCCACGGCGACGGGCATAGTCCAGCAACTGCTCCTCGCTGATGGGGCCCACGGCAAAATGTCGGGTGGCGGGATGAGCCAGGATGAGGCCGCTGGTGCTGGCATGCGGCTGCATGGCGCCGTTCTCGGTGAGCGAGACGTCGAGCGAGGAGAAATCAAGCACACGGTCGAGCAGGAAGTTGAGGCTCTGGTCGGGCAGCGAGGGATATCCCACGGCCGGGCGGCGCCCCTGGTACTTCTCCTGAAAGAGCTCTTCGGGGGAGAACGCCTCGTCGGGTGCATATCCCCACAGCCTGCGGCGCACCTCCTGGTGTCCCATCTCGGCCGTGGCCTCGGCCAGGCGGTCGGCCAGCGTCTGTGCCAGCAGGCGGTGGTAGTCGTCACCGTCGCCCCATGTCTCCATACGCCGCTCGGCTGTCGAGAGGAAGAGACCGATGCGGTCTGGGACTCCCTGTGAGAGTGGGCGTACGAAGTCGGACAGGCACAGGCATGGCTCGTCGGCTCGTGTGTGTTGCTGTCGGAGGAAGGGGAGCCGCAGCCCGCTCTCGTGGAGCAGGATGTCGTCGCCCTGACTGTTGGCTGCCTGGAGCGAGACACGGAATCGTGTCTGCAGGCCTGCACGGTCCCACTCCCGTAGCATTGCCATCGCCTCGTCATAGAGACGTGCGGCCTCGGTGGCCTGTGGCCGTTCTTCCGAAGGGAAGCGCAGAATCCAGCCTTGCCTGCAAGACGTGCAGGCATGCACCTGAGCGATGCTGGCAAACCGGGCGGGGAAGTCCCAGGCGTGGAAGAAGTAGAGCCAGTTGATATACCCGGCTGCCTCGCGCGCGTGATATATTAAGGTATGTATCATTGGTCGGGATTCTCCACAAAGCCCTGATACTTGGGGGCCAAGGCACTCATGATCGTGTCGTAGCTCTGCTGCATGAGATGCTGCACGTCGTCGTGTCCCGATTCCTGCGGGGCGATGGCGGGATGGATGGTGAGACGCAGGGGGTGCCATGTGAGGAACGTGAATCCCTGCTGGCGGCTCAGCACGTCAAACGAACCGTTGATGGTGATGGGCACCACGGACATTTGCAGTTCGTCGGCCAGCTGAAACGCGCCACGGCGGAAGACGCCCATGTGGCCAGTGAACGTGCGTGCTCCCTCGGGGAATACCACCAGGCTGGTGCCACCATGCAGTACGCGGCGCCCCTGTTCACAGGTGTGCTGGATGCCTCGGGGGCCACTCTTGTCCACCATGATATGGCCGGCGCTGCGGCATGCTCGCCCGATGAGAGGCAGCTGGCCCAGCGACTTCTTCATCATCCACTTGAAGTTGCGGCCCAGGAAACCATAGATGAGGAAAATGTCGTAAGGGCCTTGGTGGTTGGCCACAAAGACGTAGGAGGTGTGGGCCTGAAGGTTCTCGCGCCCTTCCACCCGGACGGGGAGGAGCATAAGCCAGCACATCAGGCGGCTCCAGATCATGGCGGGATAATAGCCCCAGAAGTGGGCCTTGCCCAGGGTGCATCCCAGGATGGTGACTATGGCTGTGAGCGTGGTGGCCAGCAGCAGGATCGGTGCGGCCACGAGGAGCTGATAGGTTCGGTATAGGTATTTCACGGCGGGTAGCGGGGGAATAGGTGGGTAGTGGTTATTCTTTTAGATGTTGTTCGCGAATCTTGGCCATATTGGCCTCGGCAGCCTTCAGATACTCTCTCACGTAGGGATGGTTCATGAAGTAGGGCGAGGCGTGGGTGGTAATCTCCTCTATCTGTGGGTTCAGTATCGGGAAACGGTAGTTGCTGGTCAGAATCATGAAGATGCCGGGCCCCAGCACGTTGTTGCAGTTGGACAGGATAAAGTGGGTGACCAGTCGGTCGTTCTGCATGGAGAGCCCCTGAGCTTCCTCCCTGAGGCGCTCCGTGACCTCGTCAATATCCATGCCGTCCATAATCATCTGGCCCTCCTTGCGGGGCAGTTCGGCCAGCTGGGTCTCCAGCAGTGTCTTGCGGCGGATGAAACTGGACAGGCTGTCGTTCAGCGGCGTGCCGGTGGCGCTCTGGATGTTCTCGTCAATCTTCAGGCTCACCTGGCCCTCCTCGATGACCACTGGCATCACGCTGGTCTCGCCCAGGAAGACATTGGCCATCACCGTGGAATCCAGCACACCGCTGAAGCGGAACTTCCCGTGGACCACGTTTGAGGAGTCAATCGTTTGCATGTCCTCGTTCTCGTTCTTATATACCTTCAGGTACAGCGTCTTACCCTCCAGGCTCTCTACCGTGGAGAGTCCGTTAACGACATACTGACTGGAGCATGAAGCCGTCAGCATGGAAACCATCATTAGCGTGTAGCAGATGTGTTTCATTGCTTTTTTCCTTCAAACTAACAAACAAAGGTATATCTTTTAGCTTGAAGAACGAAATAAATTTAGCTTTATTAAGATTTCTTTACCTTTTGTAATTCTGCGGGGATGCGCCACGCCGTGTATAGCTCGAGGGCACAGGCAATGGCCAGTGCCACTATCCACTCGTTGCGACGGCAGGGACCGTAGCGCAACGTCTGCATGCTCATACACAGGGCAGTGAGGATAAAAAAGACGCATGCCAGCAACTGTTGCCGACGCAGACGGCGGATGACAATGTTGCGGCCCAAATACTCGGCTCTGACCTGCATCAGGCAGAAAAACAGGGCACCGATCGAATAGACGTAGAGTGAGAGGTGTGCATCGAACATGCGCAACGCCAGCCCCACCAGCATCCCAATGGCGCCGATGCGGAACAGGAGGTTTTCGAAGGGGCGTAGCTCTTTCATCTGACCGTGAGGGTTACCATGCTTGCACAGAGTCGGCTTCGGCCGACGTCTGTTCGGCAGTTTCGTCCAGAACGATGAAGAGGTCCTCGTTGTCGCGCTTCATGTGATACTTCTCCCGCGCCAGCTTCTCCAGAGCTATCGGGTTCTCATCCAGTTCCTTGAGACGTCGGTCGTCATTCTCATACTGTTCCTTGTAGCTGGCTATCTCGGCCGACAACTGGCTCAGCACCACCTGTCTCTTATGGCGGTTCCAGAAACTGTTATCGTCCACAAAACCCACTATAAGTACTATGATGGCCAGCACCACCCAATACTTGAACCTGCATATCGCAGACCAAAGGGAAAATATCCTACTCATCTTGCATTTATCTTTCTCGGGGACAAAGATACGAAAAAACGAGAGCAGGACAAAAAGAATCCCATTCTTTTTTCATGCCGAGTGCAAGTATGTTCGCGACTTCAGTCGCAAAGATACGAAAAGTCGAGAGCAAAACAAAGAAAATCATTTCTTTTTTTGCCGAGACAGAGTATCTTCGCCATCTGCCAGATGGCAATGTTCTTGCAAATGAGCAAGCGCCGCAAGCGTCGAGCGACGAAAAAACGAGAGCAGGACAGGGAGTTCATGTTCCTGACCAACGCGATGGACTTGACAGCACAGCAGATAGCCGACCTCTACAAGAACCGATGGCAGATAGAGCTGTT
>CADAJS010000053.1 GCA_902788315.1 uncultured Bacteroidales bacterium | reverse complement strand
AGGCGCAACGGTCGCTGAGCACTCCCGGCTCTCCCTTCCGGGCCACGTAGAGCTGCAGGTTACCGGCCTCCACGTCGCCGCCGAAGTGGCTGGCAATGGACGCCAGGTCCAGGACTGCCTTGCAGGGCTTGCCCTCCTTATACTTCAACTTCACAGTCTCCTCGCCCACCTTCTCCAGGTCTCTCAGCGATACGTCGTTGCCGCCCGTGCCCTTGACAATGTTCAGCGTCAGGTCGAAGGTGGCCTCCCGGCCCTCATATTCCAGACCGAACGTGGCGTGGAACACGTCGCCCGCCTTCAGCGCCGTCTGCCCGGTCACGAGGTCAGGCATGAGGTACAGCGAGAAGTTTAGCTGGTTCTGCCCGGGGTCTGCCTCGATGAGCACCGAAATGTCCGCCATCCTGAACGGCCTCTCTTCGTCCTCCGTCCAGGGCGAGCCGTCGGCCATCAGTCCGAAGGCGCCATGAGGCTGACCCAACGTCTTTTCCCCGCCGGAGAGCAGATACATCAGCGGCAGGTTCTCATACTGCCGGTACTCATCCTTCCATTTCCACGTACGGTTCGGGTCGAGCCATACCTCCAGGATATGGCCCAGATCGTCGCGTCCGTAGCCGAGGCTCTTGCACACCGAGGTCAGGTTGTACGACGCCCGATGCGGTTCGTCCATCTCGTCCTCGCTCACCGTAATCACACTTTTGTACTGTGCGCTGGCGCACACCGTGGCCATCGTGAGCCACATTAATAACAATGTTCGTTTCATAGCAGTTTAGCTTGGTTTAATTCATAATTCATAATTCACAATTCTGTTCGTTGCATTGGTTCCACTTTTCACTTGTTTTCTGCCGCAAAGGTACGGCGACTTTCTCGCTCGTTGTTCCGCTCCATAGTGGAAAAATGCTTATGTCGAACAGACCCCTATATTGCTGTATTACAACACGGAACGCCTCAATCCTCCATGGTATGCTATGGAAAAACGTATTTTGGATGGCTGCGGATAACCATTGAGGCATCGTTCATAGGCGTAAAACTACCATGCCATCCGCATCTTTCCTCCCTGGATATAGAGCCCACGGCGAGGGGGAGAGGACAATCGACGGCCTTGCAGGTCATAGAGAGTTTCATCACCACGTCCTGTCAGTGATGCGGCCTGAATTGTCTCTACAGCATCAGGGGCGAACGACCATCTTGGTTCGTACACGGATTGGTCGTTACCATACGTCGAACTGAATCCACACAGACAGCCAAAGTCTGAGATATTCTCCGTCGGAGGGTTGAGGTAGTCCAGCAATAGACCGGGAGAATTGACACATCCAAGCCCCTCAATGATCATCATGCCATTGCTCAATGTCAGGCAGCGGCGCGGTTCCATGTCCTTCAGCCTGACATATTCTGTCTTTTCGACCGTGACGCCTGATGGATACGCATCGCCCACCTTCATGTTGTAATCGTATAGGACGACCTCGGATCCGTCATCCGTCACGGCATAGGGCAGGTTCTCCTTGTCACCGCCCTGTGCGCCCACATGTACTTTATATGCTTCGAGGTCGGCATACACACGTCCGTTTCCTTCACGGATGCCTATCGGGTAGCCGCTGGCATCACCATAAGCCCTCACGGGGATATAATCCTTCCCGTTGAGCGTGATGGACGGCTCCATGCAGTCCGCCCGGTACAGTTCAATCTCATCCTTTGCACCATACACGGTGTTGCCACTCACCTTCCAATTCCTGACGAGGGAGTAGCGCCAGATGAAGTATTTTGAATAGCTGCCACCATATATACGGTCCGAGCCATCATAACATGATTGGAATTCAGTCCATAAATGATTGAATTCGAAGTGAACGGGCCGGCATTCTATGCCGTCGTTGCTGCCGATGCCCTCAATCCAGAAGAATTGGTTTTCGTGGAGCTCTTCATCCTGAATTCCGAGGTGCAGGCGGCAGCATTGCTTTCCGCTGATTAGGACAGAGTCCTTCCCGGCCACATACATCCTGTCGCCCCATCTGTTGGAGAACGTGTCTCCCTCATCCAGACCGAAGTCAAAAAGAAGAAACCATTCCTCATCCCCTTTCCCGGAAAGTTCCTTTTGAAATACTTTGCCTCCTTTCTCGTACATGACGGAATGCAGCACGTCCTTGCCCACGTCCATGCAAGTCCACAGTTTCTTGCAGTCAATACCGTCGACCACGGTATCTCCTTTTATATAGTAACAATAGTAACTGTCATTAGGGATGGCGTAACTGTCATGAAGACGATATATCCACGTCTTCTCTTCTGAGAGCAAGGGGAGGTGATTGTCCTGACCATATAGCAAATGAACTTGTGCCAGGCTTAGGAGACAAAGAACAAGCCTACTCCAATGATGATAATGTTTCTTCATTTCTATTCTTCTTTTAAAGTTACGTTTTCTTGCTTTTGCCGAACGTGACATGCTGCCATAAAGATGGCGAGAGTCATAGTTCTTTTCATACGATGTTGTTGTTTAGTTTTGTTTAACGATTCTGTTTGTTATACCATTATATATATGTACTCACGTTAGATGTCTCCTCGGTCGTTGTGTTCTTGACGGGCCTTTATGTGTTGCTCGTTGCCTTGATTCCTCGTTTTCGTATGTTTTCTACCGCAAAGGTACGGCGACTTTCTAGCTCGTTGTTCCGCTCCATAGTGGAAAAAAGCCTCTAAGCCTTCGGACGTTATTGCACTGAAAAAGAACAGATAATGTTTCTTTTCCTTTTACTCGCTATGGAAAAACGCATTTTGTGTGGCTGCGAAATGCGTCAAATACATCGTTCTGATGGTCGGCACATAATAGATTCTCACGTGTACGCGCGCGTACTATTTTATTATACGTAGCCTGCCGCCCTGGATATAGATACCCTTGGGCAGGCCATCGCCGCTGAGTCGCCGTCCTTGCAGGTCATACATGGCATCCGCTCTATTCTCTATTGGAGAGGGGATGGGAGAGAGGCCGAGTCCTTCCAGGGTGAACACGGCTGTGTAGCTCTCCCAGTCGTTTGCCAGCGCAAGCGTATAGTTGCCGGCGCTGTATCGGGACAGGTCCACTTGGAGTGCCAGTATGTGATTGGTCTGCGATTCCTTCACATACAGTGTGTCGGCCTCGTCATCCGTGAGCGTCACAACATAGGTTCCCGTAAGCGGACTCATGTCCACCTGAAGCATCTGTGACGAATATGTGCCCGTAAGTGTCTGTTCACTATCGTTCGCTGCTGATTCTGCAAGTCGGCGCGGCACTTTGGGTTGCGACTTGATAATGTGTGTGAAATCCAGCCTTTTCTTCTTGGCCTCTGTCTGGTCTGGCGTTACGCCGTCGTGGAGCGAGCTGTTGCAATACAGCACCTCGTCGCCCACCATACATTCCATCAGCCGGAGCACCTTTCCGTCGCGACGACACGACGATGCAATGCTGTAGGCACCCAAGCAGCCCACACCCTCTATCCACTCGCTTTCGAGGCTGGAACCATCCATGATCTCCGTGCGTATCCCACGGTGTTGCAGGTTCTCCTCCACGGTCTTTGCTCCGATGGTATAGGAGCGACTGGCACCCCGGAAGATGTCATACAGCGTCATCGACTCGCCCGTCTCTAATGTGAAGTCGTACAGGAGAAGAAAGTCCGTCGTGCCGGGCAGGGCCAGATATACTACGTGATAAAACTCGTAGATGGCTCCCATGTAACGGGCGGCCTCGGACGCGCCGTCCATCGTGCGGCACATCATCTTACGGCACTGCCTGCCGGCAATCAGAGTGTCACCGTCCAGAGAGTGCCATTCCAGGCTGTGGGCTGTGAGCATGTCTGTCGTGTCCGCCTCGTCGAACCACCCCATCTTCCATGCCTTGCCATTCTCGGCGAAAGAACGGTCTGTGGGCATGAGGTCATCCCCATCGCCGAACTGGACGTCCATCAGCAGCGCATAATACTTGCCCTCGGCCACCAGATAGAGCGGCCCCGTGGCATGCTCACCAGGCTCGAAGCCGCCAGTGGGCTTCGCATGAATCTCCTGCGGCAGGGGATAGTAGCTGAAGAACACGTTGCGCAAGGCCTGATAGTCCGGGTTCTCGGCCATCTCCTCGTCGCAGGTGACGGTGGGCGTCTCGCTGTAGGCGCAACGGTCGCTGAGCACTCCCGGCTCTCCCTTCCGGGCCACGTAG
>CADAJS010000052.1 GCA_902788315.1 uncultured Bacteroidales bacterium | reverse complement strand
TGGCGCAGTCATCTGCGCCATCAGCCTCTTCCTTCCCCCGCAGGGGGAGATAGACTCCAGCGTCCTGATGCTCTTCGGGCAGATACTGGTCTATGCCGGCAGCGTCTTCGGAGTCAAGGTATATATCGCCAACCTACTGAACCGCAGGAAATAAACTCCTGCGGTTCTTTTTTGCTCCCCACTTGGTACACAGGGTCATTTCGTCCGTCCGCGGCTCTTCACGAGCAGGCGCCCGCCCTGATGAGCCTTCATCACAGCAGACATCTGCCCGTTGGCCGTCAGGCGGCTCCCGGCGGGCGAGCAGGCAGGCGGGGGCTTTTTATCCCCTCGCTGCACAATAAAAAGGACGGGGAGAGCGTTATTATAATTGCTATGACAGACTTGAGGCATATCCTATCGACAACGTGGCGGCACGGCCTACGCTCCCTGCGGGTGGCGGCAGCGGTGGCGGTCGTCGCCGTGCTGGCCTCGTGCGGCGCCGAGAAACACGTGAAGAAGGGCGATGCCTTCTACGCCATCGGCGAATACTATGACGCGGCAGCCGAATACAAGAAGGCCTATGCCCGCACGGCAATCAAGGAGAAAGAGAAACGCGGCGAGAGGGCTTGGAAGATGGCCGAGGCATACAGACGCATGAACTACACGGCTAAGGCGGCCGGAGCCTACCAGAACGCCATCCGATACCACTACCCCGACACGACAGCCATCCTCTACCTGGCACAGGCGCAACAGAAGATGGGCGACTACAAGAATGCCATCAAGAACTACGAAGCCTTCCTGGCGACGACACCCCGACACACGCTGGCTACCATCGGACTGCGAGGCAGCCAGCTGGCCACCGAATGGAAGCAGCGACCCACAACGTACACCATCAAGAAGGAACCCCTGCTGAACAGCCGGCGGGCAGACTTCTCGCCCATGCTCTACGGCGACGACCACGACCAGCTCTTCATCTCCAGCACACGGCCACAGGCCACAGGCGACGAGATAAGCGGCATCACGGGCACCAAGGCCGGTGACATCTTCGTGACGAAGAAGGACGACAAAGGCAAGTGGGGACAGCCCGAGAAAATCGAGTCGGAACTGAACTCGCACTACGACGAGGGGGCCTGCGCCTTCTCGCCCGACGGCAAGACGATGTACTTCACACGCTGCACCCACGACCCCGACTATCCGCGCTATGCCGAGATATTCACCAGCCAGCGCACCGATGCCTCCTGGGGCAACCCGCAGCGGCTCGAAATCTCGAAGGACACGCTCTCGAGCTATGCCCACCCGGCCGTCTCGCCCGACGGGCTCTGGCTCTACTTCGTGAGCGACATGCCGGGCGGAATAGGGGGACTCGACATCTGGCGCATCGCACTCACCGACCACGGGCTGGGCGGTGTGGAAAACCTGGGCAAACCCATCAACACGGAGGGCAACGAGATGTTCCCCACCTTCCGACCGAACGGCGAACTATACTTCTCCTCCGACGGACATCCCGGCATGGGCGGGCTGGACCTCTTCCTGGCCAAGAGCGACTCCACGGACCACTGGACGGTGGAGAACCTGCAATACCCCATGAACTCGAGCGGCGACGACTTCGGGATGACGTTCGAGGGCGTCTATAACCGAGGCTTCTTCAGCACCAACCGGGGCGATGCCCGAGGATGGGACCACGTGATGTCGTTCGAGCGCCCCGAGGTGATACAGACCGTGAAGGGATGGGTCTATGAGAAGGACGGATACGAGCTGCCCGAGGGGCTGGTGTACATGGTGGGCAACGACGGAACCTACCTCAAGCTGGGCGTGAAGGCCGACGGCTCGTTCACGCAGGAAATCAAGCCGTATGTGGACTACGTCTTCCTGGGCACCTGTGCCGGATACCTCAACCACAAGGAGGAGCTGAAGGTCGATACGAGCTCCGTCAGCGAGGAATACGTGCTGCAGTTCCCCCTGGCCAGCATCAACAACCCGGTGCTCATCCGCAACGTCTTCTACGAGTTTGACAGTGCCGAGCTCACCGAGGCGAGCACGATGGCGCTGGACAGCCTCGTCACCCTGCTCACCGACAACCCCAACGTGACCATCGAGCTCTCCAGCCACTGCGACTTCCGAGGCAAGGACGAATACAACATGCGACTCAGCCAGCGAAGGGCCGAGAGCGTGGTGAACTATCTCATCGAGCACGGCATCGACTCGGCACGACTGAGCCCCATCGGATATGGCGAGAGCCGACCCAAGGTGGTCACACGCCGCATCGCCGAACAGAACGAGTTCCTCCACGAGGGCGACACGCTCACCGAGGCCTTTATCCTCGCACTCGAGGACGAGGAACGACAGGAGATATGCCACGCCCTGAACCGGCGCACCGAGTTCAAGGTGCTGCGCACCACCTACGGACTCTTCGAGTTGAAGCCGACAGAGAAGGCTAAAATCGATGTGGAGGCCACAAAGGAAACGACGACGGAAGAGGCGAAGGAAAAAGGCACGACAGAGGCCACGAAGGGAGAAGCCACAAAGGAAACGACGACGGAAGAGGCGAAGGAAAAAGGCACGACAGAGGCCACGAAGGGAGAGGCCACAAAGGAAGCAGATTAATTAATGGATTAGAGATTAGGGAACAAGGTATCTCATGGGGGGGGGGCGCTATGCGTCCTCCTCTCTTTTTTTTGGCTTGCTCGGCTGGAAATGTAATCCGATAATGACCGGGCTTGCCTCTATACTCTTTTCGAAAAGAGGGAACTAAAGAATCACTCCGCGCTGCTTCAGTTCGGTCTGCAGGCGAGTGATGTCCACCTCGGAGGCCGCACAGCGCGCCGTGACTGCCATACCTGCGGCTGTGCCGGCCGCCTGACCGGTGACGAAGCAAGTGCCTATCTCGCGTGCATCCCACGCCAAACCATCCTCGAAACCGAAACAACGCCCCGCTACCCACAGGTTGTCACAGCCTCGGGGCAAGAGCGAACGGTAAGGAATCTGCCAGCACGGGCGCTTCTTGGCGGGCACAGTGGCGCCACGGTAGGGTATCGGGTCGGAAGCACCGCTCATGCCGATGACGTCGGGAAAGGCGGTGTGTGTCATCGACTCCTCAAGCGTGAGCACATGTTGCGCATCCAGGACGCGCGTCACCCTGACACCCAGCTGCGAGGCCGTGTCAAGCAGGAAGACATCCTGATAGCCGGGCTTTCGCTTCAGCGCCTCCGTGTCTTCCCATATCTCTTTACGAAACTTCTGCTGCAGGCGAGTGAGGTTGAAGACATCCAGCCCGTCCTGCTGTTCCTCGCCCCGCATGTGGCGCATGGTGACCCCCTGGATGGGCGTGGCCCCTCCGGTGTACTGCCGCTTATAGCCCGGCGCCGAGGCATCCACCCGGTCCACACCGCCCAGGCGGGCAATAAGCCCGATATGGTATCGCATCTCATGGTGCGGCACACCGGTCCACTCCATCAGGTCGCCATCGCCGCTGCAATCCACAGCCGCCCGACACCGCACGGCCACTCGCCCGCTCTTCGTCTCCAGGATGACAGCCTCGATGCGGCTGCCCGACATCGTCACCTGGGCCGCCGTGCTGAAGAAGACGGTCTGCACGCCGGCCTCGCGGCACATCTCGTCAAGCATGTACTTGCACGCCTCGGGGTCCACCATGGGACGTATCTCGTTTCGCGCCATACCTATCTGGAAGAGGCGTCCGCATATCTCGTCACAGATGCCGCCCACGGCCTTTGTCCACGTACCATCGGCCCCCGCCCCATGGGTGGAGAGCACAGGAAGGACCAGGCCGCCCGTCCACAGACCTCCCAGATGATTGTATCGCTCCACGAGGATAACGCTGCAGCCCTGGCGCGCGGCACTGACGGCAGAGGCGAAACCCGCCGGGCCACCGCCCACGACCACCACGTCGGCCGAGGCCACCACGGGTATCTCGCGCGCGGGTTCCTTTACATAGCCCTCCACAGGAAGGCGTGTGGCCACGCGTTTACCCTTCTTCGACTTGGTGGCAAGCATCTCGGAGGGTGCCACAGCAGCAAGGCCGGTGCCCAGGGTAGCATGTCGCAGGAAGTTTCTTCTGTCCATGAGATTTGAGGTTATGAGGTTATAAAGTGAAGTAATATTCTCACCTACATCTTTTGCATGCAAAAGTCATGTTACGGCTGTTTCAGTCTCGCTCGGCCAAGACGGGGAATTTGTCGCGGAAATGACGGAGGAAGGGGAGGTCGATGGTACCGGTGAGGGTGGCAGGCACGCCGTCGGGACACTCCTGGGCCTCGCCGTAGGGATTGACAAAGGCAGAGCCGCCGAAATAGTCGCAGACAGGATCGCTGCCCACACGGTTCACCCCGACCACATAACACTGGTTCTCGATGGCTCGTGCCCGCAGCAGGGTGCGCCAGGCCAGCTCACGCCTCGTGGGCCAGCTGGCCACGTAGAGAATGGCATCGTAATCATCGCGACAGCGCGACCACAGCGGGAAGCGCAGGTCGTAGCAGACCAGCAGGAGGAAACGCACGCCACGCCACTCGGCCACCACCCGCTCGCGGCCGGGAGTGTAGCAGCGTGTCTCGCCACCATAGGAGAAGAGGTGGTGCTTGTCATAATGGGCGGCCACGCCATCGGGCGTCACAAAGTAGAGCCGATTGACGTAGCTCCCATCGGCGAGCCGTACGGCGATACTGCCGGCGAGGGCGGCATCCAGCTGCCGGGCCATACAATGCATCCAGCGGAGCGAGGGGCCGTCGGGCGACTGGGCGACAGGGGCAGGCTGCATCACGAACCCCGTGTTCCACATCTCGGGCAGCACGTAGAGGTCGCTGCCAGGTGCGGCGAGGAGCGCAGCCTCGAAGCGCTCATGGTTTTGCGGAGCGTCGGCCCAGACGAGGTCTTGTTGTACAAGCGTTACGTTCATCCCACTACTTTTTCGTTTTTTCCTCCCCAAAGGTATAGCTTTCCCGCGACCTGACCAAATCCCGAGGCTACGTTTCGGCCAATTTGTCCACTTTTGTCGTGACAAATTATCCAATTCGGCATTGGCACGCACTTTGTACAATATGGGGTGAACGCCGAAGCGAAAGCAGGGGCGCGAGAAAAGAAAGTTTAACCAATAAAAAAAATAATTAGGAGGTATTGACTATGTTACCAGTAATGTTCAGAAACAGTTGGATTCCCACAGTGTTTAACGACTTCATGGATACGGACTTCATGCCTCGTACCAGCAGTACAGCACCCGCAGTAAACGTCAAGGAAGACGAGAAGGCCTACACATTAGAAATGGCTGCCCCGGGCTTGAAGAAGGAGTATTGCAGGGTGAGCGT
>CADAJS010000051.1 GCA_902788315.1 uncultured Bacteroidales bacterium | reverse complement strand
GGTTACAATGGACCCCCATTGCGCCCTCAAAGTAACAAGACATCTGCTCAAAAATAAACGCCATTATCATCATAACGCTATTGACCGATTCGGGATTATTGGATTAGGGATTAGGGTGAAGAGGGATGAGAAGCCGACTCCGGAGGGAGACGGACCCGGGTGGAGAAGGAGAAAGGCTCGGGGCGGACGGTTGGACGGCCCGGGGCGTCTATTCGGACGGCCCGAGGCGTCTAACCGGACGGCCCGGGCCGTCTGAAGTCGAAATCTTTTATCTCGGTATATATGTTGACATTATTTCTAATTGAAAGCCAGCATCTTTACGTATCCAAAACCAGAAAGGACTCACTCGGTGAAGACGTAGTTGAAGCGGCCGCCGGGAGCCACATCGCCATTGACATAGAAGTCCATGATGTTGCCCTCGTCCTGCATATTGTCGCTCCACTTGAATTCGAAGTCCAATGCCCGACCCTGCAGGCCGAGCAGCGCACGAGGGATGCGCAACATCAGCTGGCGCCCGCTCACGCGGAGGGCGGCCTGGCCACAGTCGCGCCATATCCACTTGTCCTGATAACTCTGCTGGACGAAGGCCTTACGCCCCTGCGGCGAACGATAGTTCACCACGAAGTCGTAGCCCTGCCATCCCGTCTGCTTGTCGCGGTCGGTGTCCAGGAAGAGCATCATCCAGTGGGGGTCGGAAGCCGGGGTGAGTGGCTCGTCGGTGGCGACATAGAAATATAGGTACTCCTGGTCGCGTGCCACCCGCGCAGCGACGATGTCGTTCCGGCCCGAGGTATTGGTGTAGTGGTGCTGGCAGCAGCCCTGCGAGTAGCGATGGAGGGTGTTGCCCCGATAGGAGGCATAGCGGGGGAGGACATCGTCCCAGTCGCTCCAGCGTCCCATGCCGATGGACTTGGGTGCCGAGGGGCGTGGCTGAGGAGTGGTGCCCTTGAAGCGGCGCACCCGATCGACGAGTTGCATATAATAGACGTCGCCACGGTCGCCCCAGGCTTTCACGGGCTCGAGGTCGCGACTGCGGTCCCAGTCAAACTCGTCAACGAAGGAGAAGGGCTTTCCCGTCCAGGGCGTATTATCGGGCGTCCACTGTCCGGCTATCCACTCGTTCCATCCGGTGATGAAGACAGCCTTGGGGTCCAGCTCGTAGGCGCGGTCCCACTGCTCGGCAAAGTTCCATCCATAGAGGTAGCCCTCGGTGCGGGGATCAAAGCCGTGGCGCACACTGAAGCTGCGCGAATGGGAGCCGGGGAGGTTGAAGGCGCTGCAGTGGCCCTTGGTCTCGGGAGCCGCATTCTGTGCCACGCCCACGGTGACCAGCTCGTAGCCTCCGCCAGGCAGGGGCACATAGCCGTGCTGGGGATAGTTCTCGAGCCAGCCCCACTGGTCGGGAAAGGCGGGGTTGGGACCATTGACATAGTCGGGCTGTCCGGGACGGAAGGTGAAGAATTCCAGGATCTTCCGGTCCGTCTCGCTGTCCGTGAGGTTGTGGGGGTAGGCCATGATACAGGGCTTGCCGTTCCAGTAGTACCAGAGGTTCTGATACTTGCCCTTGCTGTAGAGGCGCTCGTAGAGGTGGCGCAGGGAGGTGAGCGAGGCATCGCTGTAGCCGAATGGGAGAAGGAATCCGATGCGGGGCACCCTGACACCATCCCGCTGTGCCTGGTCCCACACCTCGAGCAGCGAATCGGTGCTCTGATCCCACGTCAGCGAGCCGTTGGTACAGTCAAAGAAGACGGCGTCCACCCTGGCATCGGCCAGCATCTCGGCATGCTTGCGAAGCACCCATCGGTCATAGGACTTGTAGTAGCCGAAGAGGGGTTCCTCCCACCAGAAGTATCCGGGCTGCTGCTGCCAGGACGGGTGGTGGAGATCCTGCATGGACTCGGGGTGGTCGCGCACGATCTGCGAGATATTCTTGGCCTCGGTGCCCTTGGGGTCGTGGCGTTCGTTCCACGTCCAGTAGAACATAATCACCTGCTTGTCATGGGTGGCGCCGTCGTAGCGGCCCACCTTGCGTCCCAGTGCGTCGGTGGCAGCCCAGTAGTCGCTGTTCACCGGCTCGACCTGTGCCACGGACAGTTGTGCCCCGGCCAGCGCCATCATCAGAAGGAAATGTCTGTAGTGCATAATAGTAAGTGATGGTAAAAAAGCATAATTCATATTGCAGGCAGGCATGACATGCACGCCCCCCAATTATGAATTATGAATTATGCATTATGAATTACGGATAAGGCATTGCCATTAGTTGCCGCTGCTGCCGTCGGCGCGGATAATCAGCTTGTCCAGGAGGTTTTGCGTCGAGGACGACTTCTGCTGCTGGGCTTTCTCGATGGCACTCTCGGTGATGTCAACATCGTTTTCGAGACTGGCCACCTTGGCCTTTGCCTTCTCGATTTCGCTATATGCCTTGTCGGCAGCCTGGCGTGCCTTCTCCAGCTTCTGCTCGGCAGCGGTCACCTTCTTGTCGGCATCGGCAGCCTTCTGCTGTGCCTTGATGATGGCTCTGTCGGCCTTGTCTTTTTGCTGCTGCAGCTTGGTGGCCTGCTTGGTGGCCTTCAGGAGAGCCTTGTCGGCAGCCTTCTCGCTGGAGACGGCTTTCTTGGCCGTCTTGTAGTTTGTCGATGCAGCCTTCAGGTCGGCCTGCTTCTGCTTCAGCAGTGCCTTGGTGTCGGCACTCTTCGTGGCCTTGTATTGAGTCTTGAGGCTTTTCACTTCGCCCTTCAGTCCGGCTATCTCGGCCTTGAACTGGTTCATCCATTCGGTGGATGTCTTCTCTGTCTGGGCTGTGGCGGCCATGCAGACGGCCAGCAGCACAATGGTCATGATTCTCTTCATTGCTTTTCTACTTTTTTTTGAGGATTATTACTTTGTTTCTTCTCTTTCTCGTTACGGATTATCGGGCGTCACGCTGCAGAGCAGGCAGCACACCTGGTCCTGAAAGCTACGTCCCATGCTGGCCCGGGGCACTCCCTGATTGATGATGCAGAAGCTGAGCAGATGGCCGTTGGCGGCTGTCAGGTAGCCCGAGAGGCTGGATATGCCGGAGACGGTGCCCGTCTTGGCATGCACGTTGCCGGCAGCCGGTGTCTCGACCATGCGTTTCTCGAGCGTGCCGTCCACGCCGGCAATAGGCAGCGAGGGATAGAGGTGCTGGAAGATTTCGGGACGCGACTGGGCATAGTTGAGCAGCGTCACCAGCAGCTCGGGCGAGGCATAGTTGTAGAGCGAGAGGCCGCTGCCGTCGGCAATCGTGTAGTTGTCCACGGGCAGATTCAGCTGTGCCATCAGGCGCTTGATCTTCTCCTCGGCATGCTTGCGGGTAGCCAGCTTTTGCCCGCCGAAAGCGGCAATCTGGAAGAACATACACTCGGCATAGATATTCTCGCTCATCTTCATCATCGGGATGAGTACCTCGTCGATGTGGTGGGGGATGGTGAGGATAGCTCGTGTACCGACGGTGGGCACCGTCTTCTGCTGCACAGCGCGATACTTCAGCCGGATGCCCCCCTTGGACAGTGCGGCCACCCACTGCTCGGCAAACTGGTCTTTGGCATCGACCATCAGTGCCGAATAGGGACCATAGTCGTCGTCCCACGACCATCCGGAACCCAGCCCGAGGTCGTCCTTCATGCTCAGGTCGATGTATAGATGGCCATCGATGCTCGAGATGCCTTCGCGGGCCAGGGCAGCGACCATCTGCTGCAGGCCGCTGCGTGAGAGGAGGGGATCCATCCCGCCCAGCACATAGACATCGCCCGAGAGCACACCGCCCGAGACGGTTCCCGTGGTGAAGAGGCGCGTGCGGAACTGATAGTCTCCGCCCAGGTAGTGCAGGGCTGCAATGCTGGTCACCAGCTTCTGGCATGAGGCGGGACGCAGACGCTGGATGGCATTGCGGGCATAGAGCGGACGGCCCTCGGTGAGGTCGTAGATGTACATGCCCAGCTGGGTGGTCTCGAAGAGTGGCTGGGCACAGAGTGAGTCGAGACCACGACAGACACGGCCGGCCCACGTCTCCTCGACGACAGGCACCGCAGGAGTCACAGCAGGCTGCTGCACATTCTCGGCGACAGGCGCTGCGGTGGCGGGTTGCTGCGTCATGCTCGTCAGCTCCACCACCTGCTGGGGGATCCCTGTCGAGGAAACCGTGGGCGGGACAGGCGGCACACGCCGAAGCGTGCCGCACGAAACCATCAGGCAGAGCGCCCAGAACATCGTCATCCTATACGTAAAACTGGCCTTATTCATACGTCTCATCATGCAATATGACAACAAAGGTAAAGAAAAATCTTGAAGAACACGCAGAGACTCGACTTTTTTCTGTACTTTTGTCCTCGAATAACCCAATTTAAACCAAACTTACCAAAAGAATAGCGAACAATGATACACAAATATGATTTTCTGATCATAGGCGGTGGCGTAGCAGGAATGAGCTATGCATTGAAGGTGGCCGACAGTGGAAAAGGACGTGTAGCTCTCGTATGTAAGACGACGCTCGAGGAGGCCAATACGGCCAAGGCACAAGGTGGCATCGCCTCGGTGACCAACCTGCTGGTGGATAACTTTGAGAAGCACATCGAGGATACGATGATTGCCGGCGACTATATCAGCGACCCGGCTGCCGTGGAGCAGGTGGTCAAGGGAGCACCGGCCGGCATACGCGACCTGCTCAAGTGGGGCGTCTGCTTCGACAAGAAGGAGAATGGCGAGTTCGACCTGCATCGTGAGGGCGGACACTCTGAGTTCCGCATCCTGCACCATGCCGATGACACGGGAGCCGAGATACAGCGCGGACTGATGGAGGCCGTACGCCAGAATCCCAATATCGAGGTGCTGGAGAACCACTTCGCCGTAGAGATTATCACTCAGCACCACCTGGGCATCCGCGTCACACGCCGCACACCGGACATCGAATGCTACGGTGCCTACATCCTGAACCCGGAGACGGGCAAGGTGGACACCTACCTGAGCCGCGTAACCCTGATGGCCACCGGCGGCACTGGTGCCATCTATGCTACCACCTCGAACCCCAATATCGCCACCGGCGACGGCATCGCCATGGTCTATCGTGCCAAGGGTAAAGTGAAGGACATGGAGTTCGTACAGTTCCACCCCACCGTGCTCTACAATCCGAAGGAGACACATCCCGCCTACCTCATCACCGAGGCCATGCGTGGCTATGGCGGCATCCTGCGCCTGCCGAACGGCGAGGAGTTTATGCAGAAGTATGACCCGCGCCTCTCCCTGGCTCCCCGCGACATTGTGGCCCGCGCCATCGACCATGAGATGAAGATTCACGGACTGGACCACGTCTGCCTCGATGTCACACACAAGGATCCCGAGGAGACCAAGCACCACTTCCCCAATATCTATGCCAAGTGCCTCAGCATCGGCATCGACATCACCAAGCAATATATCCCCGTGGCACCCAGCGCCCACTATATGTGCGGCGGCATCAAGGTGGACCTCGACGGGCAAAGCAGCATCCGCCGTCTCTATGCCGTGGGCGAATGTTCGTGCACAGGCCTGCACGGCGGCAACCGTCTGGCCAGCAACTCGCTCATCGAAGCCGTAGTCTATGCCGACGCTGCAGCTCGTCACTCGATGGAGGTCATCGATCAGTACACCTTCAACGACCGCGTACCGGAGTGGAACGACGAGGGCACGATGTCGAACGAGGAGAAAGTGCTCATCGCTCAGGATGTCAAGGAGGTGAACCAGATAATGTCCACCTACGTGGGCATCGTGCGCAGCGACCTGCGCCTGCATCGTGCCTGGGAGCGCCTCGACCTTCTCTATGAGGAGACGGAGCATCTCTTCAAGCGCGTGAAGCCCACTCGCGATATTTGCGAACTCAGAAACATGATTAATGTGGGCTACCTCATCACTCGACAGGCACTGGAGCGCAAGGAGAGCCGCGGCCTGCACTATACCATCGACTACGCAAAACATGCGCTCGAGGGGAAGAGGGATTAGGGATTAAAGGATGAAGAAGAGTATCTTTGCCTCTCTGCTCCTGCTGGAATGTAATTTTCTGTTGCTGACCACTGGAGTGTCGCTTTTCTATCACGAAAGCGACTGGAAGGCGTTTCTCTTCACCGCATTGCTGTGCCTCGCACTGGGCCTGACGGGGCGATGGCTCGGACGTCGCAGCCAGGACCACTACATGAGCCGCACGGATAACTTCCTCGTGGTCGTTGTCTCGTGGATTGTGCTCTCGGTCATCGGCACCATTCCTTTTGTCCTCGTCAGCGACATGGATATCTCCAGCGCCTTCTTCGAGACCATGAGCGGAGTGACCACGACAGGCGCTACGTGTATCAGCGACATCGACTCTCTCTCTCACGGACTCAAGTTCTGGCGCAGTGTCCTGCAGTGGATGGGCGGACTGGGCATCGTGGTCTTCTCCATAGCCCTCATACCCTCGTATGAGATGAAGAATACCAGCATCTTCTCGGCCGAGGTGCCTGGCGTCGAGGTGGACAAGCTGCGACCCAAGATTGCCAGCACGGCACGCCGCCTGCTGCTCATCTATCTGGCCCTGAGTCTGGTGTGCACCATAGCCTATTGGGCCGGACCTATGAACCTCTTCGATGCCGTGTGCCATTCCATGACTACCATTGCCACGGGCGGATTCAGCACGCACACCCAGAGTATTGCCTACTATCACTCCACATACCTCGAGTACATCTCCCCTCTGTTCATGGTGCTCAGCGGAGTGAACTTCAGCCTCTACTATTACATGACCATCCGCCGTCCGCAGGCACTCTTCCGCAACGAGGAGTTTCGCACCTTCCTCTCCATCGTGGGCATCATGGTGGTATTTTTCGTGCTGCTCTTCTACTTTGCCCCCGTGCCTCCCGAGAATCTGGCTTCCCTGCCTCAGGGCTTCGAGGAACGCATCCGCTCGGCATGGTTCCATGTGGCCTCCGTCATCACAAGCACGGGCTATTCAGCTCAGAAGTTCGACTATGTAGCCTGGGGCTCCGCCTTCTGGATGCCCACGGTACTCATCATGGGCATTGGCTCGTGTGCCGGCAGCACGGCCGGAGGCGTCAAGATCATCCGCCTGCTCATCGCCGTAAAGACAGCCTTCAACGAGTTTGTCCGTCAGCTGCACCCGCGCGCCGTGCTTGCCGTCCGTGTCAACGGCCAGGTAATCCCCAACAACCTCATCCGGCGCACCCTCTCCTTCATCATTATTTACATTATGCTCGTGGTCATCGGTATGGTGGCCTACACCTTTATGGGACTCGACGTAGATACCGGGCTGGGCAGCTGCATCAGCATGCTGAGCAATGTGGGGCCTGGCACAGGGCTCACCGGCCCTGCGGGCAATTTCCTCCTTGTGCCTGCAGCAGGCAAGTGGCTCATGAGCTTCTACATGCTTGTCGGTCGTCTCGAAATCTATTCCGTCCTCTTCCTCTTCATGCCCAGCTATTGGAAGGAGAGACGATAGGGCGAGGACTGTTTTAGCTTTCGTATCGTTTTGTGCGCACAGCAGCCTGTTGACCGGTTCGGGTTTAACACTACTGTCCGGAGAAATCTGGCCATAGATTCTGAAGCAACCGGGATAGAGAATTATATATTCTTAAGCGGACTCAAAGGTATAGACTGTTATTGAATTTCAAATTCACATTTACCGGGCAGGATGTTCTCCAGCATCTTTCCCAACATCGTCTTCCCATAGTAGAAGTTGCCGCAGTACTCGTCGTTGAGTGTAATCACGTCGCATCCCGCGAAGTTTATGTTCCGGATGCATTCCTCGTTGTACAGGGCATGGTAGCGGGAGCGCAGCGAGCTGTCTTCGCGACGACCTTCCCGGGACAGATGCAGCGGATAGATCAGCCATGTCAGGTTCCGGCTCTCGCGGAACCGGGAGAGGGAGGCCAGGATCTCCTTCTCGTACATCTCCATCACCCTGAGGTTCTCCGACTTCAGGTGCGGGATAATCGCGTGGTCGCAGTATGGAAGCCGATACTTCCCGTTCCTGGATGTCAGCGAGGGAGAGTCCTTTCCCCTTATCAGGCGTACGGAGTTCTTTATCGTGTCTGTATATACCGACGATCCGAAGAGGCTGTCCCGCATCCCGACCCGTATTCCGTTGTCGCTGAAGAAGTCCCCGGGCTGCAGGTCACGCAGGATGAGATAGTCGTCGCAGGCATAGAGGTAGTGCTCCGAGAGTCCTTCTATCCGGGGTATGAAGAGGTCGATAACGTTGGAATTGAACGTCGGGAGGTATTCGCGTGGAACGAATTCCCAGTCCCAGACCACGCGCACCTTATCATTATCCAGATTGAGCCATCGAGGCACTTGCCCCTCGGAGACGGAGAGCACGATGTAGATGCGGTGAATCCACGGCAGATGCCGTGCGATGCTACGCAGCTGGTATCTCAGCAGGTCCCAGTCGCGGAACCTGGTGGCGTTGCTGCTCCAGCTGCAATCCGTCGGGGCATACTTCCTGTACGTCCCCACCCACTCCCTGTCGCTGCTGTCCACGAAAGGTATTACATAATCTACTGGCATCATGTGAATCGATAAATTAGTATCACATCTGTACGACTCTCATTTCTCTTTAAGATTTTTCGCATACGGACAATCCATGAAGGCATCTTCTCCGATTTTTTCTATCGATTGAGGAAGTGAAATGTGTGTAAGTCGTGTGCATCCAGCAAAAGCCTTCTGCCC
>CADAJS010000050.1 GCA_902788315.1 uncultured Bacteroidales bacterium | reverse complement strand
CACGTCGATGGCGTGGTCGTAGGGGCTCACGCCCTGCTGCTGCTCCACCACGGCGAAGGCGTTGATGACCATCACCGTCTCCACATACACCAGGTCGGCGGCCACGCGGGCCCTCTGCATGGCCTGCGCGTCGATGCCGGCCTGCTGCTCGTTGCGCCGGGCAATGAGCGTCTGCACCTGCTGGTTCTCCGTCTTCAGCTGACCGACCAGCGGCGTGATGCCCAGCGTCGCGCAGTCGTCCGACAGGGGCTGCACCTCCAGCTGCTGGATGAGCTGCATGATGTGGGTGGACTCCAGCTCGTAGCTCTCCGTCACGCTCACCTGATAGTCGCGCGCGGCCTGCAGCACGCGGGGTGCGGCCTCCTTCTGCGCAGCCGTGCCCACGCGGCCCAGCGCCTCTACCATGGTGCGCAGACCGATGTACGTGTTGTCGCGCACCTGGTCGGCCTCGGCTATCTGCTCCGTCAGCGGGCTGCGCGTGATGGTGCGGTAGGCCTCGTCCTCGGCCTGTACGGCGGCCACGAGTGCCGTGTTCTGACTGGTGATCATTGCCGGGCAGTCCTCTCCCAGTTCGGTCACGATGAGCGTCTGTAGGCGCTCCTGAAACCGCTGCATCCACGAGAGGTGGGCGGCGTGGGGAGCGTGGCTCGCCTTGTTGATAAAGGCGTTGATTTGATGAAATCTTGTTGTTGCCATATCGTTTTACGTTTAATATTGATTTTTATTTTAACATATAATTACCATTAATTGCCCATTAATTATCATTAATGAAAAATTCGTGTTCAATTCGTGGTAATTCGTGTTCAGATAAAACATATAATTGCCATGTAATTTATCATATAATCTGCTGTCGCTAAAATTAATGAATAATTCGTGGTAATTCGTGTTAGAAAAACTTCGACGAATCCCGATTTCCGTGGCGTAAATCCGAGTTCTGAGCCTCGGTTTCGCCTCGGGCAGCGGATTTCCGCAGCGGAAATCCATGTTTTTTGCCTCCGTCTGAGCTTCTCCGCCCCGTAGGAGCACTCCTTTCTCGCCATCGTCGTCATCGTTCACGTCGTTTTTTCTCGTTTCCTATACATTATATATATATACGCGCGCGAGGGGATTACTCTGCATCCACCAGGTAGAACCCGATGCTTTTCACATTGTCGCCGATGAAATCATCAGTAAGCGGCAGCAGCTTATCCGTCGAGGCGGCACTGCCCGTCCACGTGACTTTATAAATGTTTTTCGTTTCATCTTCAAAATATGTCCATCCCACGCCGAGATTTGCCTCATTCCATCCATAAAAACCTTGGGCATTCATCTCGATCTTTGTGAACTCCTTGCCGGTCGGTGCCGTGAAGGTAAAGCCGCCGAGAGCGTACACTTGGAAACTGATGCCATCCGTCTTCGGATCTCCGGTATCATTCCACATGGCATATATATCTTCTCCGTCATTAGCACTCAGCGTGATGCCCTCCTTCGTATATGACGCGTAGTAGCCCTCGACATCAATGTTGGTGACGTTCGTAGCGTCCCATACGATGTCGGCCACGGGAACCTCAATGGCCGTAGCCGCAATCTCGCTGTCGCTGTGCGTGTCGTCGCCCTTCACGTAATACCAAACATATACCGTGCCACTGGCGGTGATGGTCTCAGCCGTGGGCACCGTGCCGCTGAAGCCATCCGTCGAGGCAGGCTTCGTGTTCGTCGTGGTCACTGCATACATCAGCGTGCCGCCGTCGGCCGCACCACCGCTCACCAGCGCCGTCGTCTTGCCAACGCCAACAATCTCCGCACCCGTCGGCGCCGTCGTCACCGTAGCCGGTTCCTTCGCCGCCTGCTCGACGGTGAACGAGATGTTGCTCAGGTCAGAGTAGTCAAGCGTTGCGGTTCCGCTGGCAATAGTGGTAATATCACCATTATTAGACGCAATGGTCGCCCCTGTGCAGCCGGCAATTGTATAGTTTGTGGGTTTACTATATACACCGATGTCGTTGGTCCCGGTATTCGTGCCATACTTGTTCTCGGAGAAAGCGCAGTTTATCAGGCGTACCTCGCTTCCGCCATTGATACCAATCGCACCGCCCCAGTATGCGTTGGGCTTGGTCGTATAATTATTGGTGAAAGTACAGCCGCTCATGTAGAGACTGCCCCTGTAGTTATTGATGGCTCCGCCTATTTCACCGGAATAGTTGCCGCTGAATGTCGTGTTGATGGCATACAGTTTACCACTACTTTTGTTCTCTATCGCACCGCCACCGTTGCTGTTGTTTACGTGGCAGTTGCTTATCGTACATCCGTCAAGCACTATTGTGCCGGAATTATTGATGGCAGGGCCGCCACCACTGACAAACCCTGTGAGGGTGAGATTCTTAAAGGCAACGGTTGCAGAGGACCCAACCTTGAAAGCCCTGATTTCTGAAGTGGTACTGAGCGTCTTTCCGTTGCCGTCGATGGTCAATGCCCCGCTGGTAATATTAATCTCTTCAGTGCAAACAATGTCGTTCATGAGTTTTACATCCTTTCCGGCGCTCAGTGCGGCTTGCAACTCACTAAAGGTTGTAACCTCTGTAACAGAAGGAGCCGCCGGCTTCTCGTCGCTTGTAGCCGTCACGCCCTTCACCTTCAGTCGTCCGTTGTACTGCAGCGTCACGGTCTCCGAGCCGTCGCCCTTCAGTCCGCCGATGGGCAGCGCCTGGGCCTGGCCGTCGCCCACCTTCACCGTCCACTTGTCGGCATCCTTCACGCCGTCCTTCATCGTGACGGTGTAGCCGGTGGCAGCGTCGGTGGGCTCATGCAGGGCGAGGGTGTAGACCTGCGTTCCCTTCATATCTTCAATTTTAGTCACCACAAGTCCGTCGGAGATAGCCGTGACTTCGAAAGCCTTCTCGAAATGTATGTATGGGAACAAATCCGAGACGAAAACATAGAAGGCTCCGTCAGTCTTTTCGGTGACATTGTAGTCATTGTCGATGTCGGCACGCATCAGCGTGTAGGTTGTGCCGCCATCAACTCCAAAATCATTAATAGCACAATCAGCTGTAGGTGTAAATGTGTCGCCCACCTTGATCACGTCGCCCACTGCGAGCGTCGTGTAGTTAGTGGCCCACGCGCCCGTCGCCGCCGTCATCAGCAGCGCGAGCAGAAGTAATAATTTGTTTTTTCTCATAAGCTTAAAATTTTAGAGAGTTAATAATTTATATAGTAATATAGAATTCGAGAATCGCGCGCGGGGGGCTACGGATTCACCGTCGCCTTCACGCCCTTCACCTTCAGTCGTCCGTTGTACTTCAGCGTCACGGTCTCGCCCTTCTTCACGTTGGTGATGGGCAGGGTGACGGTCTTCTCGGCGTCGCCCACCTTCACCGTCCACTTGTCGGCATCCTGGGTGCCCTCCTTCATGGTCAGCGCGTAGTAAGGCAGGGCCACGAACTTGTCGGCGTAGGCGCTCCAGCCAGCCTTGTAGGTGTCGACGGATGCGGCGGGCACGTAGATCTTCAGGCCGTCGGAGGTGTCGTTGAATACTCTGTTGTTGTTGAGGGTCGCCGGGCTGGTGGCGAGGACGAAGACCTCGGCCAGGGTGCTACAATAACGGAAAGCATCGTTGCCGATGCTGGTCACGCTGGCAGGGATGGTGATGGATTTCAGCTTAGAACAATCATAGAAGGCATAGTTGCCGATGCTGGTCACGCCGTCGGGGATGGTGACAGTGGCCAGATTGCTGCAGCCATCAAAGAGACTCTTGCCAATGGTTGTCACGCCGTCGGGGATGACGATAGCGGTCAGGCCGGCGCATCCACGGAAGGCATATTGTCCGATGGTGGTCACACCGTCGGGGATGCTGATGGCGGTCAGGGCAGCGCAATCAGCGAAAGCATAGTTGCTAATCTCAGTCACACCGTCGGGGATGGTGACGGTGGTCAGGCCGCTGCAGCCGTAGAAGGTATAGTCGCCGATGGTGGTCACGCCGGCGGGGATGCTGACGGTGGCCATGTTGCTGCAGCTGCGGAAGGCTTGGTCGCCGATGGTGGTCACGGTGGCGGGGATGCTGACGGTGGCCATGCTGCTGCAGCTGTAGAAGGCATAGTTGCCGATGCTGGTCACGCCGTCGGGGATGCTGACGGTGGCCAAGCTGCTGCAGTTGTAGAAGGCATAGCCTCCGACGGAGGTCACGCCAGCGGCAATGGTGACGGAAGTGATCTTGCCGCGCACGCTGTTCCAAGGCACGCTGTTGGCGTTGGCGTAGTCGGCCATGGCACCGGTGCCGCTGATGCTGAGGGCCATGGTCTGGGCGCTCAGCTCCCAGCTGACGTCGCTGCCCTCGGCGCCGCACTGGCCGGTGGCGTAGATGTCGGCAGCGTAGGCGGATTTGCCGTAGCCGGCCATGGTCTGGGCGGGCACGAAGATCCTGCGGCCGGTGGCGTTGCCGTCGAAGGCGCCGTCGGCGATGGTGGTCGCCGTGCCCTCGATGTTAGCGGCGGTCAGGGCCGAGCAGCCACTGAAGGCTTTGGTGCCGATGGCGGTGATGAAGGGCTCGAAGCTGACGGTCTGCAGCTGGCCCTGCAGCGCCTTCCAAGGCTGGTCGGCGGCGCTGGCGAAGTCGGTCATCGCGCCCTTGCCGCAGATGGTCAGCGTCTTCGTGGCGGCATCGTAGACGGCCATGGCGTCGGCTCCGCAGTTCATATATTCGCCTATGCTGCCGGCGTAGGCGCTCCAGGCCGTCTGGTAGGCAGCCTCCTGGCCGGTGGGCACGTAGATGGCGGGCGTCTTGGTGGCGTCGAAGGCGGCGGTGCCGATGGTCAGCGTGCCGGCGCCCTTCACGAAGACGTCGTTCAGGGCCGTGCAGCCCTGGAAGGCATTGCTGCCCACCTTGGTCACGCCCTCGCCGATGATGACGCGAGTGATCTTGTCGCTCAGGAACGCCCAGGGAGCGGTAGTTTGGTCATAGTCGGCCATGGCGCCCGTGCCGCCGATGGTCAGCGTGCCGGTGGCAGCGTCGAAGTTCCACGTCACGTCGCCGGTCGCGGCCTCCGAGAGGTTGCCCGTGATGGTGTTGCCCGTGCCGGTGCTCGGGTTGACAGCGGCGTCGCCGGCGTTGCTGGCAGCCAACAGGATGTTGTCCGTCACGGTGTTGTTGGCATCCGCAGTCGAAGCCATCACCACGGCATAGGCCTCGGACGAGATCACCGTGTTGCCGGTGAACGTGTTGTTCTTCGAGTCGCTGTTAAACGTCACCTTGCCCAGGATGCTGTTGCCGGTGATGGTGCTGCCGGTATAATCATCTCTATTCTGATTGATTGATACGTTGCCGCTGATGGTGTTGCCTGTCACCGTGGCGCCCTTGCTTACAGTAAAAGTACCACCGCTCACCGTATTGCCCTCGGCAGTGCTGAAAGCGGGAACACTCATGCCCTGCTTAAAGGTGTTGTTGCGGATGATGTAGCCATCGTCTGCCGAAGCGGCAGAAATGTTACTCGATTTACCATTAGTCATAACAGTAACACTGCTGCTGAAACTGGAGCCAATATCCACCGTGCAGTTCTCGAAGCGATGGCGCAGGCCCGTAACATTCAACCTGCTAAGAGGGCTGTTAGTTCCTGCTGTGATAGTGCAGCCCGTCACTACGCAGTCGTTGCACGCTCCGGTAAAGCCGCTGGGCATGTCCTCAAAGTTATAGGGATTGCCAAAATACAGCGGATTGCCGACGTTGCCTTCAACTTCAATGTGCGTATCCTTGAAGGTGCAGTTGCCGGAGTAGGTCAACACGCAGCAAGAGCTGCCGCCGTTGTTCTTGGTATAGATGGTGCAGCCGTCGAAGGTGATGTGGTCGCTGTAGCGCAAAGCCACATGGCCCACGCCGGTGCATACAGGTACACCCTCTACATGAAAGGTCACGCCCGTGAACGTCACGTTGCTGGTGTTGAAAATCCACATGCCGGTGTTCTCCAGCCGGATGTCCTGCACCTGAGTGCCCGCACCGTCCGCGTTGATGACGAAGGTGCTGCCGGGATTTTTGCCCGTCCGGTCTCCCGCCGGAGTGTGCAGCTTAATCACGGCGTCTTTGGTGGACGAGATGATGTTCACCTGCTTGTTGATGACCAGCGAGTGCGAGGCATCTCCCTCTAACTCGATGGTGCCCTGGAAGTCGAGCACGTCGCCCGCCTTCACAGCGTCGCCCAGCGTGTAGCCGTCGCCGCTGAAGATGTTGTTCACAGTCGCCTGTGTAACCACATGCGTGGTCTGCGCCCATGCGCCCGTCGCCGCCGTCATCAGCAGCGCGAGCAGAAGTAATAATTTGTTTTTTCTCATAATTATAAGTTTTATAGAAGTTAATAATCAGGTGAATTATATATATGTTTTCTTTTTGTCTCGACCACGGATTATTCGGATTCATCTTCCTATCCGTCTCATCCGCGTGCTCCCTCTTCGTTTCATCTTGTCTCTGAGACCAAACGGATATCCGCGCCCGCTCCTTGCGAACGCAAAAGTTGCAATTCAGCGAGAGCAGAGCTAAGCTTGCTTAAGCTATGCCGAAAGGCTACGGGTAGGCGAGCCCTGCTCGGGAATGCGTGAGCAAGTTCGCTGAAAGCAAACCGCCGCGCCCATCTCCCGATGTCTCGGCGGATATTTTTCTGTGGGGGGAATGTCGGGGGGGCATGCCCCGTTGCCATTGCTTAGAAGAAGTTCTTGGCGGGGATGTGGCGTATCACGTTGTCATCGCCACAGACGATGACGTCCTCGTTGTTGCGGGCCTTCTCCTTGAGCATCTCGCGCTCGGCAATCTCCAGGCCGCGCGTGATCTTCTCTACCATCTGGTTGTGTTCAGTGCTTGACATACGCTTCTATCTTTTTATATTCTACTTCATTGTTTATCACCAGCTCCTGACCGCATCCGCCCGTGGCGATGATGCCGCGTGGGGTGACGCTGTTGTCAACCAATACCCAGGTGTCAACAATCGGCATGTAGATGCGGAAAAGGTTGTCGATGCCCTCGTAATAGCGGCGGATGATGATGTCGCGGGGTATGTTGTGACCGCCCTTGCTGACGCGCTCGGCTACGCGCTCAATAGCTTGCTCGGGCGTCCTGAGCCAGAAGAACAGTAACGTCACCTGATATCCCTGCCGGTGGGCCTGCTCTACCAGCCGGAAGTAGGAGCGGGTGGCCAGCGTGGTCTCGATGGAGAAGCTCTCGTTGCGACGCAACAGCTCGGCGATGCGGCTGAGCATCAGCCGGCCGGCCTCGATGGCCACGCTCTCGGGATTGAATGGCGACAGTCCTCTTGCGATTTCATCAGCATTTACGAACTCCTTACAATCAAGGATTTCGGGAAGTACAGTATACGACGCCGTCGTCTTTCCTGCACCATTGCAACCGCTGATGATATATAGGTTCTTACTCATATCTTGCATTGTTAGTTTCTGCGTGCAAAGATACAACTATTTCCCAAATCCTCCAAGTCTTTGGAGGAAATAATATCCGTTTGTCTCAGTAAGTCAATGATCGCGTTGAGCGAGTAAAGAGCTTAGAGCTCGCTCTTGTGCTCTTTCGAGCGTAGCATTTCTCGAGGCAAAGCCTCAAAGATCGCTTGTTTTTTAGTCTTTTATTTGTAATGGAACGGCCAGCCGCAGTGCTGGCAGCAGTAGAACTCGCCCTCGTCGTCGATGGCGTCCTGTATCAAGTTAAACGACGTCCGCTGTCC
The DNA here is from genome assembly GCA_902788315.1 of uncultured Bacteroidales bacterium. Taxonomy (GTDB): domain Bacteria; phylum Bacteroidota; class Bacteroidia; order Bacteroidales; family Bacteroidaceae; genus Physcousia. Next base: position 8,649 of record CADAJS010000050.1, on the reverse strand, counting down.
GCATTTGGGGCAGACAACGCTGTTGCGTTTTAGTTGTTGTTCAGATTCGTTTTTCATTTTGCACACTTTCTTATTGTCTTGGGTTGAAAAAGACATGGCAAATTTACAAAAAATTCTTCATCCGTGCAAGAGCAAAACGCCCTCGGATGCATTTTTTGTAAATTCTGCCACTGTTTTTGTAAATTCTGCCACTCCCCCGCTCTCCTGTACTTTTCGTCCCCGCATCAAAAATCCCCCATTTCATCGAGAAATGGGGGCGCTTCGTTCTGTGCTCAGCACTTAAGTGCCGAGAACAGAACGAAGGGAGCGAAGGCTACGCTAGCGTGACGGTAGCCAAGTCGGCGGCGTAGGCGTTCATGTCGAGGCATTGCGCGCGGGTGATGCGGGCGGCAGCGGTCTCGGCGCTATAGTCGGCATAGGGGGCCAGCACCAACAGGAAGCCGTCGGAGCAGCCCGACAGGTCTCTGCCGGAGGGGTAGTTGAACTTGCCGTCCAGCCCGCGGCTGACGATATGTATCATGGGGAGCCTTTCCCGATAGCAGGCCTCAAAGACGGCCTTCTCTGCCGGCGAGATAAACGGCGAGACGAGCACCGTACCGCGGTGGGCTTCTCTCAGGTATTTCTCCACCTCCTGCTGTATCTGCTCCTCTGTCAGGTTGCGATGGCAGCGCACCTGGAGACGCTCGGGATGGGTGACGAGGAACGTGTTGCCGACGGCGGTATAGCGGTGGCCCTTCGTGCCGGCAGTGAAATCATAGACCTTGCGCAGGCGGTCAGGGAAATGCCACTTGAGCCAGAGGCGCCGCGGGTTGTCATCGAGGTAGGCCACCCAGGTCTTCAGCTGGCCCCTGCGGAACAGGATGCGGTCGTTAAAGCCGCGGGAGAAGAGGGGCTTCGTTTTGTTCTCCGCACTTAAGTCCTTCGTCCCGTTCTCCGCACTTAAGTGTGGAGAACTCAACGAAGAAGCCCAAAGGGCGTGGGTGCAGGCGCTTTTCCAGGCGGCGACGATTTTACCCAGGGCGTAATCGGCAGGGAGGGTGTCGCGGACGTAGAGGATGCCGTGGAAATGGTCGGGCATGATCTGATAATGGAGCACCTGAACGCGGCAGCCGGTCTTCTTCGTGGTCTCGGCAGCCGTCTGACGGAAGGCCTCCGCGACATAGGCGCCCAGCGGCGTCGGCTCGATGGCGGCAGTAGCGGCACTGTCGCCCACCAGCGTACCAAGAAGGCGCTGGCGGCCTTCCGTCGTCACCGTGATCAGATAGATGCAGGACGAAGTGTAGTCGTGCTTCTCCATCCGCCGCAGGCGGTTGTGCTTGACAGGGGCCTTTATCATTGTTTTTGGTTTTTGGTTTTCTTTTTTTGTTCGTTTTCGTTCGTTTTCGTCCCGTTCTCGGCACTTAAGTGCCGAGCACTGAACGAAGGGGCGCTCTTATGCGCTCTCCTCTTCGTTCATCCACGCCGTGACGCTTTGGCCCTTGCGCTGCCTGAAGGCGACGCTGAAGGTGCGGTAGCTGCGGTAGCCGCTCTGGGCGGCCAGTTCCTGGGCGGTGAAGGGACGCTGGGCAGCGTTGGCCTCACGGACGAGACGAACGAAACAGATGTAGGCATTGTAGGTAGTGCCCTGGCTCGAGAAATACATGCCGAGATAGGTGCGGTTGGTGCCCAGGGCCTGAGCCAACTGCACCGATAGGTGCGGTTGGTGCCCAGGGCCTGAGCCAACTGCACCGACGTAAGGTCGGTCTGCAGGTAGAGTTTGTTGCCCTCGCAGCGGTCGTGCAACAGCTTACCAATCTCCTGGATAGCGGCTTCCGACAGGCCCTCGGCCGGCTGCGGGCGCCCGCCATCGCCGTCGAGAGCATCGTCATCGGCTTCGTCAGCCTCGGCAGCAGCCCGCTGCGCTTCGGCCAACGCTATGTCGCCATCGGCCATTGGCTGGAAACTCAGGTCCTGCAGCGTCTCCACGCGCCACAGCAGATGACCGATGAGCAAGAGGCCGCTCACCTGGATGATGTATTCGTAGGTGATGCTGCCGTAGCCCATCACGTAATAGACGAACAGGAACATGATGACCGCCAATACCAGCAGGCTCTGCCACACCTCCTTGTGCTCCAGGTCGGCATAGTTGTCGCGCAGCCATCGGCCGTACTGCCGCACCTCGAACACCATATATATCATAAAGCCGATGCTTGCCAGCAGGAAATAGCCCTGCAGCCACGGCAATAGGGCGTAACTGCGGGTCACCACACTCCACGCCATCAGGATGACGAGCGGCGCCACGGCCGCCCACACGGGCCACAGCGGCCGGCGTTTGTCTTGCAACATGCAGAGCATGACGACAAGGGCCACGGGGATGGTCAGCAGACAGTCAAGCAGCGCGCCGATGAGCGTCCACCGTTCAACAGCCTCGCCATCGGCCATCATGGTTCCCGGCAGGTACCACACGTGGCCCAAGGCGATGACCGCCAGGAACGCAGCCGTCCAGCGCCTGAGCCGCAATGGCGGCGTGACGTCGGCGGCAAAGGCGTTGCCCCGCCGGAACAGCAGGTAAACACAGCCCAGCGCCGCCAGCACTGCGACGACGGCATAAAGCATCCCAAATATCGCATCTTCCTGTATCTGTTCGTACATATCGTTTTGTGTTTGCAGCCTTTTCGCGTACAAAAGTACTTATTTTTCTTGAAAGCAACGCTATAATTCCCCAAAAAATCGAGAGCCGAGGCGGAAAAACCTCGGCTCCTTAATGCTGCTAGGGGACAAATCAAAAAGTATACCCGTTGACGGCGTCCCAGTCGGGGTCGGCGGTCATGCGGAAGTCGCCGCTGCCCGTCGCCCCACCGCCGCCGCTACCGAAAAAACTGCCGGTATAGCGCGTCACCTGGTTGCGCGTGATGGGGATGTTCTCGAACGTGCGCTCCTTCAGAATGTTGTCGTTGGCGTCGAGTGCTGTCACGGTCAGCTTTGTCAGCACGTCCTCCTCGGTGTGGGGCAGGGTGTAGACTTCGAAGGCGGTCCCGCTGACGAAATCAGCGGGCACCGGACGGATCTCCGTCTGCTTGGAGTTCACGCAGCCGTAGCCGTCCTTCGGACTGAAGGTCGAGGAGCCGCCGAGGTAGTAGAACTTGAGCTTAGCAACTTTAGATGGCACGCTCTCGTCGGTCAGCACCAGGCGGAACATCGCCACGGCGCGGGTCAGCCAGCACCAGGCGGAACATCGCCACGGCGCGGGTCAGCGTGAGGTCGTACGACTGCAGGGCGTCGGTCACCACCAGGGTGCCGTAATAAAAAAAGGTGTCGGTCACCTTGTTGTTGGGGAACGTCACCTTTTCCGTCGAGGTTATCGTGGCCGAGCCGTCGCAGTTGTGCGCGATGACCACCAGGCGGTACGTGCCCGCGGCCAGGCTCAGCGCCACCGTGCCGTAGCTGGCGTCGCCCTCCTTCTGCGCGATGGTCTTCACCTTCGTGCCGTCAGCGTCGAAGATCGCGATGTTCAGGCGCGAACAGAGGTTGGTAATATCGGTAGCGGCGCGGGTAAATGCCTCTTGCTCGAATTGCGAAAAATGCAGGATGACGTTGGCGTCGGCAGGAATCGCATCCTCCGTTTTCTCATCCATGATGGCTTTCTCGCAGCCCACCATCAGCAGGGCGAGGGCAAAGAATAAAAGTTTTTTCATGGGGCGTCAGTCTTTGGTAATGGATACTGTGGCGACGGGACGGAGGAAGATGGCGTAGTTGAAGTTGGCGTTGCTGTCGCTGCCGTCGCTCATATAGCGCTGTTTCATCGTGGTTCCGTCCTGCCACAGATAGCGCTGTCTGTCTGGCGCTGGCGTAATATCATCCTTAGCGGCATAGAAGGCATCTATCTGGTCCTTGGTGGGGATACTCCAGTCGCTGATGCCATCCACGCCGAGGGTGGCAAGGGCGGCATTGGCATTGCTGGCACTCGTTACCGTGCTCTCGTTGGACGAAAGCAGCGTCAGCTCAGCCGAGTTCGCGTCAATCGTCGTTACAGCCAGCACGTAGCAGCCCTCATAGGTGTCACCCGCTTTTGGGAAGTTGTTGGAATTGCCGACGGCAGAACCGTCGTCCACACTACCGTTGTTTTCGCCGCTTGCCGTCGAGCCGTTCTCATCGAAGTCGAATCTGATGGTGCGTTCGCCCAGCCACTCGGCGCCGGTGATGGTTCCCGAGAGCGTTACGCCCACGGCCTCGGTGTAGGTGCCGTCGATGTTTATCTTATAGCCCGCCTCCAGTTGGTCGCTGGTAGAGTAGGTGTAGGTCTTCGTCGCGCCGCCGATGGTGATGTTTACCGAGACGCTGGCGGGCTGACTGCTGGGCGGCAGCAGATGCACATCGGTGGTGCTCAGCCAGGTGCGGCCGTCGCTCTGCCGGGTCAGCGCGATGGTTCGGCTGGCGCCTGCCGTAGAGAAGTTGCCGCTTACTGTAAGGCTCTGCCACAGCGGGGCGATGGTCACGCTGACGGCCGTGGCCGCCGTGGGCACTTTCTTGATCTCGATGTTTTGTATCAGCATCGTTTTGCGCTGAAGACCGAGCGTAACGGTGTTCGTTCCGCCGTCAACCAGTGTGGCCGTGGCCGTCGCCGCCATCAGGTCGCCGTGCGCCTTGCCCTCCTTCAGAGTGATGGCCGATGTGCTTGTCCCCTCGCCCTGGGTGGGCAGCACATAGTCCGCCGTCGACGCGCCGCCTACGGCATACACCGTGTAGGTGCCTTCCGTCAGCGCGATGTTCAGCGTCTGACCCTCGTCGCCGATGGTCTGCACGGCCCGGCATTCGTCGCCTTGGAACACATACACCTGCACGGGGTACGCCACCGTCGCTTCATCTCCCGAACCGCCGCCCGAGCGCGTCCGCACCTGCAGCATCGCATTCGTTACTTGCCCATTTCCGACATCCCCGATGTCGTCCGTGAGCCCTTTCTCACACGCCGTCAGCCCCAGCACCGCCAGAGCAGACGTAAACAAAATCAGTTTGTTCATTGTTGTAATAGATAAATAAATGTTGGGACTATTCCCAATATAATAACGTAAAAGTACAAAATAATTTGTATTTTTGCTCGCTTATTCGTACCTTTACGCCCAAATATGGAGATACTCAGCCAGACACCAATACAGTCGATACTGTTTTTCACCCTCTACGGCATAACGGGCGTGGTGCCGCTTCTTGCGGCGCTCTACCTGCTGCTGCAGCGGGCCAATGCCATTGCGCCGGGGGTTACGTCGCCAGTGCGGTTGCGCCGTTGGACGGCGGCGTTCTTCGCTGTATCTACATTGGCGCACGTGTGGTGGCTGGCGTTCTATACCTACTGCCGCGACCTGAATTCCTTCTGCTATCTGTTGCTTGCCATGGCCGACTGCGTGCTGCTGTTCGTCACCTTTGCCGGCATGCTGCTGGCCATGCTGCAGGACCGCCGCCGGCCGGTGTGGCCCGCCGTGGCAGCCATCATACCGTTTGTGTTGCTTGTGTGCGCGTATATGGCCTTTCCCAATAGTCAGCTCGAGCTGCTTGCCGCGGCCTACTTGCTGTTTCTTGGCTTGGGCTTTAGCGGATATATGGTGGTGGCTATCCGACAGTATGGACGATGGCTGAACGACAACTATGCCGACTTGGAGAATAAGCGGGTGTGGCTGAGCATGGTGATCTCGCTCGTCAGTATGCTGCTGTTCGTGCTCTATGTACTCGCTGTTGATATGGTCTTCATTTGGATTATCCATATCATTGAGCTGGTGCTGGTCGGCCTGCTGCTGTGGCGTGTGGAGACGCTGCCTACGCTGGAACAGCCTTCCCAGCCACAGGCGCAACAACCTTCAGCAGCGCCTATCACCATTGACCTGTCGTATATTGAAGAACAGCTGAAAGAGCACTGTGTGGTCCCGCAGCTCTACCTGGAGCACGACCTCACGCTGCAGCAACTGGCTCAGGCCATCGGCACCAACCGCTACTATCTCAGCCAGTATTTTTCGCGGCAGGGCATTACCTATAATATCTATATCAACAGTCAGCGCATCAACCACTTTATTAAGCGCTACGAGGAACTTGCTGCTGCCGGTGAGACCATCGTTGCTCAGGAACTGGCGCAGGAGAGCGGCTTCAGCACTTACCGAACCTTCAGCCGCGCCTTCACCCAGCGCACCGGCCAGAGTGTCACCGCCTGGATGGGCGAGCGTGGTGGGTGATAGTTCAAAGGTATCTCGCCGAAAGGCGACTAAAACAATACTACCGAGATTCCCCCAAAAAGGAGTCTCGGTTTTATTTTTGCCCATTTCATCGGTGTTTTTTCGTTGATAACGCGGTGAAAGGCAATGCGGAGGAATCGAGGTTTATGAGTGGACAAATTTGCAAAATGTGGACAAATATGCAAAAATTGCAGGTATGATGCATTTCCCTCTTGCAAGTTTCAACATTTTTTCATATCTTTGCCATGGAGAAAAATATGCGCAACTACTAATCGCATTGACTTACTAAACTCATAAAACTACATGATGACAAACAATAACAATTCCAACAGCAAACGTTGCACCGTTGTCTGCCCCAAATGCGGACGGCGAACCACCTTTAACTTGATCATGGACGCCATTGACGACGAGGGAGAGTTCTACTGCTGCCAGCATTGCGGGTGGACGTTCCATTACAAAGTGGCTATATGATACCATCCAGGCGATGGCTCATCGCTAAAAACCTAAAGCGATCCTTGAGGCTTTGCCTCGAGAAACGCTACGCTCGAAAGAGCACAAGAGCGAGCTCTAAGCTCTTTACTCGCTCAACGCGTTCCTTGACTTACTGAGACAAACGGATATTTTCTGGGGATTTCCTTGTTTATTCAAGGAAAATGTTTATCTTTGCAACCAGAAACAAATAAATAACGACGATTATGGAAGCAATTATCGAGAGGACACCGCGACGGATTACCGTCAGCATGAGCACCAGGCGCTGGAACCGGCTGCTTCAGCTGGAGCAGACCTACAAGCTGGCCCGCATCATCAAGCGTAGCATGAAGCAGGTGGAGAACGAACCGAGCATGACTCCCGAGGAGGCCATCGAAGCATTGAGGGCGCTATGAGAGTAAGAATCTCTGAGGACTTCAAGGCCTCATACAAGCAGCTGAAGAAACGCCACAAGTCGCTGGACGCAGACTTTGAGCGCCTGCTTGCTTCGCTGCTCGCGAACCCCATGCAGGGCGTTGAGCTGCCGGGCGGTGCGCGTAAGGTCAGGATGGCCATCACGTCGAAAGGCCGTGGCAAGAGTGGCGGTGCAAGGGTAATCATTCGTGTACGTATCGTGCATGACGAACTGCAACTGCTCTACATCTACGACAAAGCTGATATGGAAAATGTCAGCGATGCCTACCTCCGCGAGGTGATGAAGCGCATGGAGTAGCCCCCCGACATTATTTCCCCCTTAAAATATCCGCCGAGACATCCGATGAGGATGGGCTCGGCGGTTTTGTTTCCCGACGCGAGGAGGGATATCCGTTTGGTCTCAGAGACAAGATGAAACGAAGACGGAGCACGCGGATGAGACGGATAGGAAGATGAAACGAACACGGAGCACGCGGATGAGACGGATAGGAAGATGAAGGCGCAGATGAATCCGAATAATCCGTGGGCGAGACAAAAAGAAAACAAATATATAATTCACCTAATTAATAACAATTTAAAAACTTAAAATTATGAGAAAAAACAAATTATTACTTCTGCTCGCGCTGCTGATGACGGCGGTCACGGGCGCAAGAGCTGCCTGGACGGGAGGAACCTACACCGCCACGGCTAATGAAAACCTCGGTGCGATTACCGTCAACGGCGACGCCACGCTGACCATCAACTCAGACGTGACCGTCACCGTCACCGGCGGCATCAACGTCGCCAGCGGCACACTCACCGTCACAGGCCCCGGCACGCTCGTGGTCACCGGCGCGAAAGGAAACAACGGCGCCAGCGGTTGGGAAGGCAGCAACGGCAACAACGGCGGTGTAGCCATCAGTGGCAACATCATCGTACAGGGTGGCGCTACCGTGACTGCCACCGGTGGCAACGGCGGCAACGGCGGCACCGGTACATTTGTAGCCGGCACCGGCGGCAACGGCGGTGTAGCCTTCGCAGGCACACTGACCTACAAGAGCGGCACTGTGACTGCAAACGGCGGTTCAGCCGGCAGCGGCGGCTATATCGACGACGAGGAAAGATATGCCTCCAGCGGCTCTGCTGGAAAAGCCTTTGCCAACGACGTGGACTTCACCCAGACGACCGGGTACAGCGTGACGAACGGCACCAGCACAATCGGAAGTGTCTTAAACCAGACAAAGGTCGTCATCTCCGGGGGCACTGACCCCGCCGCCGCCACCACCTACACCGTCACGATGAAGGACGGCGTGAAGGATGCCGACAAGTGGACCATCAGCCCCAACCCCGCTGAGGAGGGCCAGACCGTGACGCTGCAGTACACCGGACGACTGAAGGTGAAGGGCGTGAAGGCTACAAGCGACGCGGCTCCGGCTGAGGCCAGCGTTCCCGACGGGGCCATCAGCGGCAAGTTCAGCGTAAGCTCAACGAAGAAGGTGTATTTCTCCAAGGGTAACCTGCGCTACGCATCGTCGAAGTGGAGTTTCTTCGACAACCAATATGACTATTACAC
>CADAJS010000049.1 GCA_902788315.1 uncultured Bacteroidales bacterium | reverse complement strand
CTCCTTGTGTATGGTTGAATTCACGGAGAATCATGTTGACATTAGTCCAACGACATTCTTCGAAAGCCAGAATGAAGAATGGCTGATAAAGAAATTTGGACTACCCGCCCTTCATCATTAGATAATGGTAAAAATACAATGTAGATGCAAACAGATTATGTAATCCCCTTCGTCGATAGCAGCGACAGGGAGTGGGTGGGGACGTACAGGAAGTATGCCCCGACGGATTGCAGCTGGAGCAGCAACGCCACCAGGTTCCGCGACTGGGACCTGCTCAGATACCAGCTGCGCAGCATCAGCCGACACTTGCCCTGGATTCACCGCATCTACATCGTGCTCTCCGTCTCCGAGGGGCAAGTGCCCCGATGGCTCAACAGGGACAATGACAGGGTGCGCGTGGTCTGGGACTGGGAGTTCATCCCACGGGAGTACCTACCGACATTCAATTCCAACGTCATCGACCTCTTCATACCCCGGATAGAGGGCCTCTCGGAGTATTACCTGTATGCTTGCGACGACTACCTCATCCTGCGTGACCTGCAGCCCGGGGACTTCTTCAGCGACAACGGGATACGGGTCAGGATGCGGGACAGCGTCTTCTCCCCCTCGGTATATACAGACACGATAAAGAACTCCGTACGCCTGATAAGGGGAAAGGACTCTCCCTCGCTGACGCCCCAGGACGGGAAGTATCGGCTCCCATACTGCGACCACGCGATTATCCCGCACCTGAAGTCGGAGAACCTCAGGGTGCTGGAAGAATACAGGGAGGATATCCGAGCCTCCCTTTCGCGTTTCCGGGAACCGAAGAACCTCACTTGGCTCATCTATCCGCTGCACATGGCCCGGGAGGGAAGGCACGGGGGCAGCCCGCTGCGCTCCCGCTACCATGCCCTGTACAACGAGGAATGCATCCGGAACATAAACTTCGGGGGATGCGACGTGATTACACTCAACGACGAGTACGGCGGCAACTTCTACTACGGAAAGGCGATGCTGGGAAAGACGCTGGAGTCCATCCTGCCTGGTAAAAGTGAGTTTGAGATTCAATAACACTATAAAACTTTTAACTGTAAAAAAACAAATGGAAAAGAAGAATGACGACAAACTGGTGATGATAACCAGTGAGAACGACGTGGACAGAATCGAGAATGAGATCCTGCGTAGCGGAGAAGGAAGCGGAAACGGATCGGGAAGCGGCGGTGGAAGTGGATCGGGTGAAGGCTCTGGTGGTCGCCAAGAAGAGACTATAAACCTTGACGCAAAGGAGTCAAACTCCAAGACGGCCGAATGTGGAAACTTTAAGACAATATGTAAGGCTGTCGCAAGAGCAAGCGTTAAGAAGATTACAGAAAACGGAAATGTGAGTTATGAATTGGATTCGTGCAGTTGTACTTTCATCGCAGGCACCACCCCTAATACCGTTCCAACAATCATAGATGGAAAAAGCGTGGACCTGGTTTATAGAGTGTCCGCATATAGTGAAACGGAATCACCCATGGGAAATTTAGGGCATACAATAAGTTGTGAGGAGAAAAAGATCAGTTGCTTTAAGATGAATCCAGATAATACATATACTGATGGAACCGTTACTGTTTCCGCCTCACTACTGGTTAATGAGACAAGTATCTCATATATAGACATCAATAGTATCACGTTGCAATAACAGCCCTAAAATATGAAAAAGGCATTAATAATCACTTCTTTCCTTTCTTTCATAGCATCGTTCACCACCCCCTTGCAAGCAAATACCAATAAGGAGGAAGAAGACCAACTGATTCTGAATAAGAAAACAGCATTTGTTGAGATGTCTGACACCGTTATATGCTTTCAAGGTAGAATGTTCCAAACAGAGGGAGTTCAGTTTCACTACCCATGGAAAGAAAACAATCAAACATGTATCATAGTGGATTGGACGATAAAGGAGGTGGGACGACCTGCGAACATCACAAGTTCATCAAACAACGTCGAGAGTTCCTTGGAAGAAGACGCGGACGGAGAGAGACGCTGGACCATCCCATTGAAAGGCCTCAGGGCACAGGGCAAAATGTGGTCAGGAATGTTCTGCATTCCGCCCGTAGCTCCGCGAGGCAAGGAATTCTATATTTATGTGAGAGCCAGCATCGATTTGCGCGACGCAAACAAATGTTCAGTAAAGTTTAAACCTAGGGCCAAACGAAGAAAGAAACCATTCTTCACGGACCATTGGCCGACGAAGAAGGAAATGTCGGATAAGGAATTTCGTGCTCACGGTGTTTTCCGCCCAGCAGAAAAATAAAATGAGTTGCACAAACTCAGCCCACTTGAAAATAGCGGTGGAAGCACTATGGTATAAGTTCCTTAGCGATAACGGAATACGGGTCAGGAAGTGGGACAGCGTCTTCTCACCCTCGGTATATACAGACACGATAAAGAACTCCGTACGCCTGATAAGGGGAAAGGATTCTCCCTCGCTGACGCCACAGGACGGGAAGTATCGGCTCCCATACTGCGACCACGCGATTATCCCGCACCTGAGGTCGGAGAACCTCAGGGTGATGGAGATGTACGAGAAGGAGATCCTGGCCTCCCTGTCCCGGTTCCGCGAGAGCAGGAACCTAACATGGCTGATCTATCCGCTGCATCTGTCCCGGGAGGGACGGCACGGGGGCAGCCAATTCAATCCAGGATGCAGAATTCTTGGACGAGCCAAGCGGCAAAGCCGAGCGCAGAATGCAGAATGAGTCGGGTGCCGTGTATGACCTGCAAGGTAGGAGGCTGAATGCCGTGCCCGAAAAGGGAATGTACATCCAAGGCGGACGCAAGGTGCTGATTAAGTGAGTGCCAAGAGCCGAGACTCGCTCGAGCTCTTGGCCGAACGTTTGGAGCAGCGAGAGCCATCAAGCTCGCTTGTTTGGCCGAGTCGTGACAAACGAAGACGAAGTCAACGTGAAGCAGCTCGGCAAGGCCAGGGTGCTGGTTAAGTGAGTGCCAAGCAGCTCGGCAACGCCAGGGTGCTGATACCTTAACCCCTGGGTCCCTCCCCCAAAACCTATCCAAGAGAGGGGACAAGGGGGAGGGGACACAATGAGGCTCAGCCTCCATGCAAAAATAAAGGCTCGCAAGCACACCATGCTTGCGAGCCCTTTTTTTCTGTATGGAACGGAGACAGCGGGAAGCAGCACGCCCCTCCCCATTTTCCCACACGTGGGAAAGCCCGACGCGACATGTTCCATCGACTTTTCCCACACGTGGGAAAACGTCCCGCAGCACGCCCTTCCGGCAGATGGAAAACGCACTTTCGCGCACAGCGCTATTGACCGACTCGGGATAAAAAAAAAGATTTACGGACTTGCGATGTATTGCAAATCCGTAAATCTGTGAGTCGCGAAATGGGAGGGACGCTTAGAGCCCCAGCTTCTTCTTGGCTTTCTGAGCGGCCTCGGCAGCAGCTTCATCAGCCTTCTTGGCAGCCTCGTCCACCTTCTCGCTGGCCTTCTGGGCAGCCTCGTCCACCTTCTCGGCAGCGGCAGCCTTGGCTTCCTCTACCTTCTGGTCGGCAGCAGCCTTGGCATCCTCGACAGCCTGGTTGGCAGCGGCCTCAGCCGACTCCTTCACCGTCGTGGCGGCATCCTCGGCCGAAGCAGCGGTGTTCTTCACCAGCTCCTCCACAGTGGCGGGGATGGACTTCACGGCATCGATGGCACCCAGCTCCTGGAGCTTCTGCTCGTTCGTGGTGATAAACTGCTGTACGTTCTTTACCAGAGCGTCCACAGCCTCGGTCTTGCCAGCCTTGGCCAGCTCGCCGGCAGCAGCCACAGCGTCTTTCACTGCCTGACCGATGGCCTGGGCATCACCGCTCTCCAGAGCAGCGTTCAGCGACTCGGTGACGGCCTTCACAGGGCACTTGCCACACTCTTCTGTCTTCTCGCCCTCGCAGCAAGCCTCGTCCTGGGCTGCGCTCTCGGCCTTGTTACCCGTGCAGGCTGCGAAACTGATGGCTGCAGCCACGGCTACAAATGAAAACAACTTTTTCATAACATTTCTCTCGACCCATCCGCCTCCCTGCGTAGTGGGCAGGTGACTGGAGTGGGATTTCTCTAAAAGGGTTAATAATGTGAATAAAACGTTCTCTCGTACTATAGTTTTACAATTCTCAGATAGTCGATGCGGGCCTCGTTCTGCTCCCCATGCATATTCTCGGTGCGGTCGGTGAAGTCGAGCGATACGACATGCCGGCCGGCAGTGAGGTGCACCGTCTGTTTGTTCGTGAAGCCCCAGTCGTCCCACCGTCCCTCGCCACGCTGGGGCAGCACCACGGGATAGACGGCACGCCCGATACGCATCAGGCGGATGGCGCAGCGGTTGTTCGTATTCACCGGGCCGGCGCCGTTGCTGTAGCGCCAGTCGATGCTGTATTCGCCCTCCTGGCTCACCTCGATGGGGATGACCACCGAGATGTTCTTCGTGCGGGTGAGCTCCAGATAGCTGCCCGTGGCGATGCCATAGTCCTCGGCCTGGTAGAGGGTCTGCGCAGGCGAGAAGTCCTGGGGCGCACTGATGTAGCCCGGCATGCCGCTGGCATCCACGCCACGCACCGAATAGGCACCGGGCTGGGTCAGCGTCAGGGAAGTCTCTGGCTGCTTCCCGACCACCTGGCCGTCACGAATGATCTCATAGGCCACACTGCCCTCGGTGGGCTTCCAGGTCATCACTCCGCCGCTGCTCACCTCGGTCTGCGGCGTCAGGGGCAGATAGGCGTTGGCAGCCAGGGTCATCGTCATCTTTTCCGGCGTATTGTCGGCCAGGACAATCTCAATCTCATGCCTGCCGGTGAGCGTGGCAGCCACCTCGGGCTGAGCCTCGCGCCCGTCGAGAAGGAACGTCTTTATGCGGTTGCCGTAGCCCGTCATGCGTATGTCGAGGAGTGCCTGACGATAGCGATAGTTGGTGAGCTGGCGTGTGCCCTTGAGTGCCTTGGGGACAAAGGGGCGGAACACGAGACGATCGCTTTGCGTGTCGATACCGAAATAGACCGACGTCACGATGGCACTCTGTGCGGCCACGCTCCACAGCTGGCGCGGCGAGTTGAGTTTCGTCTGCTGATAGTCGCCGGTGGTGATCTCATAGTTCTCCTCGTTGCTCAGCCACAGGGCCGCCCCACGATAGAGCGCACCGATGGAGTGCATCAGGGCCGCCTCGTTGCCCACGCGGGCGCAGGCCTTCATCCAATAGCCCTGTACGAAGGGCCATGTGGCATCGTTGTGATAGGGGTACTGGTCTTTCAGGTTGGGATAGATACAGGGGGTGCCGAAGGGCTCGCACACCTGATGTTCGGATATCTGGCGAGCCCGCTCCCCGTCGGCAATGCCCGAGAGGATGGTGAGCGCACTGCCCATGGCGTCGCACTGCTCGCTCAGCACCAGATGGCGACGGCCATACAGGTAGATGGCATAATAGCCGCGCTGGGGCAGCCAGAGGTGCCGGTTGATGCCCTCGCGGATATTGTCTGCCTGACGGCGCCACATCTCGGCTTCGCGCTCCAGCTGCTTTGCCTTGCATATCTCGGTCATGACACAGAGCGCCATGTAATGGACCGCATTGTTCACCGTGGCCTCGCTGGTATATATGTCGGCCGGCTCCATCCACTGCGGATACTCCTGCTCGCGCCAGTCCATATAGCTTGTCTCGCCGCGCATCAGCTGGTTCTGGCGGTCATAGGCCACCAGCATGTCGTCCTGGAGCGTATTGCGGATGATGGGATAGATATAGTCGAGCCACTGGCGGTCGCCGGTCGTCTTATAGACCTCCCATGCGGCCACTGCCCAGATGACGCGGTCGGTGCTGCAGGGCCATGCGCCGCCGGTGCCGGTGTCCTGGATGATGCGGTTGCGGCTGTTCACCTTGGCCCGGAGCGACTTCATGCAGACCTCGGGATGGAGCTGCGAGAGCGAGAGGATGATGCTGTAGCTGACGTCGCGCGTCCATACGCCGCCCCATGCGATGCCAGTGCGGAAGGTGGAGTCGGGCTCAATAGCCAGGACGCTCTCCTCGAGCGCCATGTTGTAGAGCGCCGTCTCCAGCATGTTCGTACTTTCGTAGTGAGGCAGATGGGCGATGTCGGTGTGCAATGTCCAGCGGCGACGGTCGATTTCCTTCGGGTTCATGTCGTTCCACACCTCCATGCGCGGTTCCAGCGGCACATAGTTGCTGGTCACCTCGGTGGGCGACACGGCACGTCCGCGGAACTTTCCCTGAAGGATTTCGTTGCCTCGCCACTGATATTCACTGTTCTTGTAATATACCTGCGCCCAGGCCGTCGTACATAGCGCCGACAGCATGACAAGCATCCAAATACCTCTTCGCATACCTTATTCCATATATACGTGCGCGCGTAGTCAAGTTGCAACACGGCGTAAATCACCGCAAAGTACGCACTTTTTTGCGACACGGCAAAATATTCGGCGTTTTTTTATGGGTAAAGCTCCTGCAGATGAAGACTCTGACAAGGCTGCCCCCGTCTCGGAGGATTCCAGATCATACCCGACTTTCCGTAACATTGCAACTAAAGTCGCGAACTTACTCCGTCTCGGAAAAGTCCAAATAAATTTGGCTGTTCTCTCGACTTTCCGTAACATTGGCTTTGCCGAAGTTACTCCGTCTCGGAAATGCAAAGAAAAAGTTTTCACTATTTTCCTTTGCATTGCCCTCGTTTATTCGTAACATTGGCTTTGCCGAAGTTACTCCGTCTCGGCAATGCAAAGAAAAAAGTTTTCACTATTTTCCTTTGCATTGCCCTCGTTTATTCGTAACTTTGCAACTAAAGTCGCGAACTTACTTGCACTCGACATGAAAAAAGAATGAAATTCTTTTTGTCCTGCCCTCGTTTATTCGTAACTTTGCCCTTAAATAGAGATAAAGAAAGGATTTAGACATAGGACAAGACAAGAGATGAGCCTGAAGGAGAAAGTACTGGCCACGATGAAATCCCGAGACACGGAGAGCGATTTTGAACTCTACGTGACACGCACACCCGGCTATCTGTGGGCCTTGCTGTTCCAGACACTGCACGTCCACCCCATTGCGGTGACGCTGATGAGCATTGTCATTGGTGCGGCAGCAGGCTACTTCTTCTATTTCGACGACCTGCGGATGAACCTCATCGGCATGGCACTGCTGGTATGGGCCAACTGGTATGACTGTGCCGACGGACAGCTGGCACGCATGACGGGGAAGAAAACGCTCATCGGACGCATCCTGGACGGATTTGCCGGCGACGTGTGGTTCTTTTTCATCTACCTCTTCCTGTGCCTGCGGCTCACGCCCACGTGGGGCGTGTGGATATGGCTGCTGGCCGCATGGGCAGGGCTCCACTGCCATGTGCTGCAATGCAACATTGCCGACTATTACCGCAACATCCACCTGTGGTTCCTCTCCGAAGGGCACGACAGCGAACTGACAAGCAGCCGGCAAGAGAGCGAGGAGTTCCACAGGATGAAATGGATGAGCCACGACTGGTTTCACAAGCTATACCTCTTCTTCTACATCCGCTACACGCAGCGGCAGGAGAGGCAGTGCCCCGCATTCCAGCGCTTCTATGCCCATCTGCGCCGCGCCTACCCCACCACACTGCCCGCCACGCTGCGGCAGCAGTTCCTCGACGAGAGCCGCCCGCTGATGAAATATACAAACATACTCACCTTTGACACCCGCGTGGGTGTGCTCTTCCTATCACTGCTCGCAGGCGTGCCTTGGGTGTATTTCGTCTTTGAATGTACGGTGCTGGAGGCCTTGCGCTACCACACCATCCATCGTCACGAAACATTCTGCAAACGTTTTGACCAAGAACTCCCAAATGAATCAGACTGAACCACACAACATAGCCCTGCTGCTGGCCGGCGGACTGGGCAGCCGCCTGAGTGACAAGTGCCCAAAGCAGTTTATAGAAATCGACGGGGAGTCGGTGCTGCTGCACACGATGAGAGCCTTCCAGCAACACCCCGACGTGACCGACATCCACGTGGTCTGCCTGCCACGCTGGCAAGAGTACGTCGAAGGACAGGCACGGCGAGGGACCATTACCAAGTTCCGCGGCACGCTGCCCGCCGGACAGACAGCCTATCAGAGCATCTGCCACGGCATCGAGGGACTGCTGCAGACGTATCTGGAACAGAACGAAAAAGACATCGTGCTGGTACACGATGCAGTGCGCCCGCTCATCAGCTACGAGATTATCAGCCGCAACATACAAGTGTGTCGCACACAGGGAAACGCCATCACCGGACTGTGGAGCAACGAGGCATACCTATGTACCACCGACGGACGGGAGTCGGGCAATTATATCCAGCGAGAACACCTCATGCGTGCACAGACACCACACACCTTCCCTCTCACCGAACTGAGGCGAATCCTTGCCATCGCCCGCGAGCAGGGCATCGAGGAGCATCAGTCGCTGTTCACGCTATGCAACGAGATACACTATCACCCCCTGCATATCGCACAGGGTGACATACTGAACTTCAAACTGACCGATCCGGGCGACATCAAGATATATCAAGCACTGAAGGGCCTCGTAATATAAGTCCGACACTCACCGCAAGGGGAGCAGGAAACGCAAAGAAAAACACCGCAGACCACACACTTTCTCAGGGGTTTACGCGATAAATATGTAATGATACAAGAGCGTAAACAAATTGTAAAACTAACGTAACACTCTCTATGATAGGCAATAGGAAAAAACTCACTACCTTTGCCTCCGAGTTCAATACGTTTTTATTATTAACCGCAAAAAAAAGAAGAAAAGATGAAAGAGAAAATGAGACTGCTTGTGGCCCTGAGCGCCATTTGTTTTTCCATGTCGGCAACAGCCGGACGTGACAAACCCATCAACGTAGAAGAGCTGCCACCCACCGCGCAGCAAGTCATCAAACAACACTTCGCAAACCAAAAGGTAGCACTCGTGAAAGTCGACTCGGAACTGCTCGATAAGGAATACAACGTGAGATTTCTCAACGGAGACCGCGTGGAATTCGACCGCAATGGGGAGTGGGAGGAAGTAGATTGCAAGAACAGTCAAGTTCCCACCGCCCTCGTGCCCACCGAAATAGCCCGCAAGATCGACGACCTCTACCCCCAGGCAAAGGTACTGCAGATGAGCCGGGACAGAAAGGAGTACGAAGTGAAACTCTCCAATCGCGTAAAACTGGAGTTCGACACTCAGTTCAGACTCGCAAAGATTAAAGACTGAGACCACCACTGGAAGATACGCATCCAGCCACACGGAAAGGCAAAAGGCTTAAACCCGAATCGGTCAATAGACTGTTATGCGCTAAACGGGATTTCTTTTTGTCATCTGTCTCGCCACTTCTCGGTTACAATGGAACCCCATTGCGCCCTCAAAGTAACAAGACATCTGCTCAAAAATAAACGCCATTATCATCATAA
>CADAJS010000048.1 GCA_902788315.1 uncultured Bacteroidales bacterium | reverse complement strand
TTAGGCAAGCCTCTGTCGGCACGCTATTTGCCCTACGGGATGTCGAGCGGCCGCTTCGCTTGTCGAAGAGCTACTTATTTACTTACTACTTAGCTGCTTAACTACTTCAGAAACTTCAGTAAATTGATTGCGGGGGCAATGTGGAATTGTATTGACCGCTTCGGGGTAAATTTTATCCCTGGAAAACTGCAAAATATACACACCTTATCTTTAATCCATTCATTTCTTGTAGATAGTATTTGTGTGTATTTTGATGTATGTTTAATAAATAATATATAATCTGCTTGCGTAATCAATATTATATTTGTATCTTTGCGGTGAGATATGAACATAATACAAAAATTCTAAAAGGAAGAAGAAATGCAAGAACTCACTTACTCTCTCGCACCCGATGACTGGGCTCTCTGTTTCCACCACGACTGCCCGTTGGCCGAAGCCTGCCTTCGCCACGCCGTCGGTCTGCTGGCTCCGCCCAGTCTCACACGTCACGCCATTGTCATGCCCGGTGCCCGGCAGGGCGGTCAATGCTGCCTCTTTGCCTCCAAAGAGCCTGTGCGAATGGCACGTGGCATGCGACACCTGCTCAGCGGTCTGCCACCCGAGAAAGTCATGGCCCTCCGCCATGCGCTGTACGACATCTTTGGCAGTCAGGCGCAATACTACCGCTACCGGAACGGACGCTATGCCATCCTGCCTGAACAACAGGAGCGCGTCGCACAATTGTTTTGCATGCATGGTATCGACCGCGAGCCCGACTATGACACCGCCACCCTTGAGTATTATTTCCCATGACCATACTCTGGTGGACTTTATCACGTGTGATAAACTCTTTTATCACGCGTGATAAACTATTTTATCATGTGTGATAAAGCTCCGTGCGGCACGTTATGAGACTCGGACATCTGTAGTTTAACGATTTTAGTTGACTACTTTTGGTCTTACTCACTGATTAAACTTAATTTTATTTCACGTTGACTCGACTTTTCGTTAGTCATAAATAGGGTTTACATCATTACTTCGAAACAAGGGATAGGGCGGCCGGGCAGCCCTTCTCTGCCTCTTGTTCCGGTCTCGCTCTTGAGCAAGACATTCTTCTTGGGTCGCAGCAAAGGTACTGTTCTATGTGAGGGCCAAAGTGCACACTATTCAAAAGAAGTATGTACTGCTGCGTGAGTTTGCCAGGCCCATTCAAGAATGGGCTGACAAGGCAGACTATATCGAGTTCCTTTACACCGATGAGTCGGAACATCAAGGGGAGATAGAAGTGCTTTGGGAGAACAGACGCAAGCGACTGGCAAAATAAAAAGAACTGCGGCATCGCGACGCAGTTCTTATTGCATAGCGTTTACAAAAAAGCCTCCCCGTCGCTTGCGGTTGCAAACAGATGGGGAGGCACACTATTCGGGATTGTTATCACTCGTAATTGTCCCAGTCCACTTCTTCGCGGCCGCGGACACGGGCCGATCCCCTGCCGCCGCCACCATAGCCGATGCCGGCATTGCCGTCAACTCCTCTTACATCGCTGGTGCAGATAATGCCCTGATGCTGCAGCATGACCACTACGAAAGTGGGCTTCAAATATGTTTTCTTCATTACTATGCCCTCCTTACTTTATTATTATTTTATTTCCTTTATTAATGTATATGCCCCGCAGCGTCGGCTTTCTGTCAAGCTTGCGTCCGTCAAGCGAGTACCATTCATCGAAACCATTAACCATGAACCCAGAATCGTGAACCGAAATGATTCCTGTGGAATCGTCTCCGAAGTTCACCGTGAAGGCACGGATGAGGCTGGTGGCGTCTCCTGCGGTCAGTCCGTCGGCCAGCTGGAAGTAGGCCCGCTGGCTGCCGATGGTCATTTCTCCGTTAGGATAATGGAGCTTGTTGGCGTTGCCGAGGTAGAGCTTTGTCTTGTTGCCCTCGCTGCCGATGCTGATGGGGGCGTAGGTGCCGGTGAAGGTGAGCACGCCGGGGACGGTGGCGTCACGGCTGGTGGCGTCGATGGTCACACCCATGAACACGGGGTTGGTGATGTCCGTGCCGCTCTCGTCCCACTTGATGATGAACGGCGTGCCGGCGGGGATGATCGTGGCGGCGGTGAAGTTCAGCGTCAGCGTGCCGTCGGTGAGGTTGCTCGTCTCGGTGTCGAGCGTCATGGCCTGCACGTTGTCGCCGCTGAGGGTGCCGCTCTCCGTGCTGATGTCGAAGGGCAGGCAGAGGGTGTTCCATTTGCCGTCCTTGTAGAGCGTGCGGCTCGTGAGTGTCACTTCATAGACCTTTCCGCTGGCGGCTGCCGCCTCAATGGCCTCGGCATTACTGCTGCCGTCGGCCAGTGCCAGCTCGTTCTTGGTCAGCTTCGCATACAGGTTGAACGAGCCGTCGGTGCCGAAGGGGATGACGGTGGGGACGGCGGTGCGCTGCTCATCGGTGAACCAGCCGTCGAAGGTGTAGCCTGCTGTTTCGGGTGCAGAGAGGACGATGGCGGCGTGGCAGCCCAGGTTGTCGGCGTTGTGGGCATCGAGCAGCATGCCTTCGGCGAGGGTGAAGGGCTTGCTGCTACCCCTGATGATGAGGGGCGTATCGGTGGTCGAGCCGATGGCGTTGCTAAGGTATCTGCCATCCACATTGGTAAATGTCGGGTCGGTCACGTCAGCGCCGCTGCTCCACTTGACGATGTAGGGCTTTGTCCTGTCCATGCCATTTGTCGTATTGACGGTTACCGTCTTGAAGGCCACCTGAAGCACGCCGCTCTCGCTGTCGTAAGTGGTGTTCTCGGTGTCGAGTTCTTTGATGGTGGCACCGCTGAGCGGAGAATTGTTGTTGGCCGTGAAGTTGAACGGCAGGGCGATGGTGTTCCACGAGCCGTCCTTGTGCAGGGTGTAGCCCTTCAGCGTGACGTTGAGCGAGGAAACCGTGGGGTGCGAGGCATTATGAGCGGTGCTGCTGTTGCTGTTGTAGGTTGCGGCGTATGCGGCGAGGAGTGCCGTATTGTCGCGCTCGGTGTAGAGCACGAGGGTCTTATTGTTGAGCGCGATGCCGTCGATGTCGCCCGTGCCCGAACCGATGTTGAAGGCGTAGCTGCCCACCATCGAACTGTGGTATTTGTTGCCGCTGACAGTGCCTTTATTGGTGCCTGTCACGGCACCGGCATTGCTGACGTCGGGCACAATGACACCCGTGGCTGTGCATCCCGACACGGTGCAATCGCTGGAGTTATGTCCGACGATGCCGCCAAAGCTCGCGCAGTCCGTTGTAACGTCACAGGTGATGACGGCGGCACTGGTGCAGCCCGTGACGGTACCGTTAAAATTCATACCTACGATGCCCCCGACATTGGCAGCGCCTCTACTGGCAATGTGAATGGCAACGTTGTGGGCAACGTGGCAGTTGGAAACGCTGCCTGTGTAAATGTCACCTACGATGCCGCCGGTCATGCTATAGCCTGTGATGCGGGCATTGGCTATCTTAACGTTCTGGACAGTGCCCCTGATGCAGTCGAAAAGTCCCGAAGAAGTAGAGTAACTATTATTGCGGATACCGCTGATTGTGTGGTCCTGGCCGTCGAAGGTTCCGCTGAAGTAGGAATACGATGTCACAATATCGTATCCGATGCCGTCGAAGTTGTGCTCAAGGCTCGTATAGTCGTCCCAGGCACTGGTGGGCTGGAAGTCGATGTCGGCGGTCATCTTGAAGGTCATCCCTGCGCAGTTGTGGGCCGTTGTCTCGTCGCCGCCCGTGCTGTAGGTCCCTCTGCCGTTCACATACACGGCCAGGTCGTTGAGGTTCGCCACGCTGTTGATTTCGTAGGCGCCGAGCGTCGTGCTGTAAGTGATGCTGCCGATGGGCTCGCGGACGAAGTCGGTGGAGACGATGCCCGTGAAGGTCTTGCTGATGTCTCCGGCGAGGTTGTTATGGAACAAATCCCAGGGAGCCGAGCCGCTGTAGCCGGTGACGCTGAGCGTGGTGCCAGCGACGGCGGTGATGGTGCCCTTGAAGGTGAGCACATTGGTGCCGCCGCCCTCGAAGTAGGTGGCGTCGCCCCAGGTGGTGTTCAGCGTCGGCCTTCCCAGCACGATTTCCGTGAAGGGTACGCTGATGTAGAAGTCATTGCCCTTGTTGTACGGGCCGGGACTGACGATGATTTGATTGCTGTTCGCTACTGGTGCTATTTCGTCCACAGCAGTGACATGGCCGTTGATATTATTGATCAGCCAGTTGTCTTCACTACTGCCGGAGGCGTCGAAGCGGAGGACAATGGTGGTGAAGTTCGTGTTGAGGATAATCTTGCCGTCCGAAGCGCGGGTGGAAGAGCTAAACCATTGCTGTGCTGGATTAAACTTCTGCTTGGAGAGTGGGAAGTCCGTGCCGTGGCCCCAGGGATTGGTATGGCCTTCACCGTTACCGGCGCTCAGGACGGGGAAGGTAAACTTCTTATAATCTCCGGTGTATGCGCTGCCTGTTTTTATTTCAAAGCCCGCCATATAGCGCGAGAGTTGGATGGTGCCGGGGTCGCCATCACCGGCTCCGCTGTCGCAGGTGCTGGTGTTGTCGGTGAGCACCTGAACGTATTGGTAGCCGTCCTGCGCTTCGTATGCATAAAAATCAAGCGTCATACGCAGTTCCGTACGAGTATCCACAAGGTAGGCCTGTGTGCTGGCATCGTAGAACTTGGTGCTGGGCAAATCTAAGTATTTTTTGTCGGGCCAGTCCTTCGGGTTCTTATTGTAGCCGTCATCCGTGATGGTGAGGGTACTAGTATTATCGAAATAGAAGGTGCCGTTCCGCTCGTTGCCGAGGTCGTAGGTGCCCGATGTGGCTCCCGTCAGGACTCTCGTCACCTCTAAACTCCTGGTGCTGGAGGCCAGCAGGAAGCCGTTCGCGTCCAGCACCTCGAAGCGGTATTGGCGGTATCCGTTTGAGCCAGAGCCGGCCGCATACTGGAACATGCCGGTGGCCGTCCGCTCCGTCACGCTGACGGTCTTGCTCGTTTCATCTGCGGCGAAGTTCAGCGTGCCGCTGACGGCGGTGAAGTGCTGCCCCTCAATGGCCGATAGGCTCACGGTGCGGTAGTGGACCGTCTCTGCGGCGGTGCTCTCGCTACGGGTGATGGTGAAGGTGGTGATACCAGAACTGGTGCTGCTCGTCACGCTCCACGTACTTGCGGCCCAAGCGCTCTGCCCCGCCGCCAGTGCTGCTATCGTCAGCACCAGGGCGAGGACTTTTGTCTTGAAGAAGATGATTTGTCTCATTGTGTTGATACCTTTATTTATTATAGATGTGTTGTTTCTCTTGCCTGCGCTCTTGCCGCCAGATGGTCCACTGCGAGCGGACGATGACGAAGAGGACTGCGAGTGCCAGGACGCTCGATATGGCAATGCCTGCGGTCTTGATGATTTCTTCCATGCGCTGTCGTTTTGTTGATTATGTCCGCAAAGATAGCGGAAGTCCATAAAAAAGACTTTCCTCTCGACGTAAATACGCTGAGAGGAAAGAAAAAATACGCTCAGAGGAAAATCTGTACGTTCAGAGGAAAAACTCGGTAAACTTTTTACGCTTTCTTCCGATAGGAGGATGGCGACTCCTTACCTTGCGAGGCGAAGGCCTTTGTCATGGACGATTGGGACGTGAAGCCACAATCGTATGCGATGTCGGCCATACGACGGTCGGGATGCTGGCGGATAAGACTGATGGCATGGCGCACACGGTGCTGCGAGATCATGTCGTAGAACGATGAGTATCCGCTACGCTGGATGACCTCAGTCAGGTAGTTGGCGTTGATGCCGAGGCGTTGCATCAGTGTGTCGGCAGTGATGTGCTGCTCGGTGAAGATGTGCTCGTCGCTGAGGAGTGACTCCAGACGATGGCTCAGTTCGGTATAGCGGTCATCGGTAAGTCGAAACTGCGTCTCGTCGGCAGAAGCAGTGGTCTCGTCTTTTTCGTCGGAGGACAGGCCGTCAGGTTCTGCGGACATCGTTTCAGTAGTTTTTGCCGTGATATCAAATGGCTTGCGCCAGGGGTTGAGGGTATAGATACAGAACCAAATGTTGACCACGGTGAAGAGAACATCGCGGAAGGCTTTCGCCGTCGGGTCGTCGATGAAAAAGTTGACAGCCATCAGCACGCAGATGCCTGTGGGCAACCACTGTATTTTATCACCGAAACGGGTGGGGAAGTCGTCGCTGTCGGCATAGGTGTCTTCGTTGGCACGCCGCACGGCCCGGCCGATGCGCAGGGCCATGCAGATAGTGCGCCAGAAGTACCAGAGGAACAGTATGCTTACTATGATGAAAGTCGCTGTGCGGTGCCACTCAGGTAGCCGTATTAATCCGAAAGCCTGAAGAAACAAAGGAAAGAGTGAAACAATGGGCGGAAGGAATACCCAGTATTCGCTCAGCCGGTGGTGCACCTCGGGAAAGAAATAGCCCTCGCACATCACCAGCATCTGCAGTGAGAACACAAGCACGGAGAAGGCATTGACGTAAAGCAGCGCGTCTGCCTGACCGATATTTAGCAGGTAAGGCAGTTCCAGAACCTGTAGCAGATAGAGCCATCCCACTGCCCGCTGTGCTGGAAACAAGCGCAGAAAATCTTCGTCGTATGCTCGCGGCCTGTAGAACCATTTCAGCAGCCATCCATACAGATTTGTAAGGATGAATGCCAGGTTGGCGGAGAAAAATATGAGGTAAAGTGGCTGTGGCATACGAATAATTGTTATGTAGTTGGTGGTGGTTTCTCTACTCTGCCTTCATTATAATTATCGAAATGCCGCCATTGTTAGGTTGGCTTTATTCTTCACTGACTTTTATCTGAAGCGCGTACAAGTTCGCATCGTGCCAGCAGTTCTTCTACAGTCATAGCACGTTGGTAGTTTTCAGAAAGTCAGAAACGACTTTCGCCTCATGGCGATAGTCCTGCGTACCCGGATTCAGTTCCGTTCGCTTTGCTTCGCTCTCAAACGACTTGGCTGTCTCGCCGTAGAGTGTCGGGATAGCTCTGATTTCTGTTGCCATAGTTATATAAACTTTCGTATTATCAATTAAAGTGTTGACCGATATTGCGAATGGAGAACAGCGCTTGTTTCATGCCTCCTGTCTTATCGCTTTAGCGGCGTTCACGCCGCAAGGACGGTGCAAGCCGAATGCAATGGAACTTGTTACAATTCTTGCGTCCCTTCGGTGGCAAGCGACCAGAGGTCGAGCGGCCGAGCATTAGCAGTTTCGCAGCCTTATGGCTGCAAAGGTACAACTTTTATTTCAATTAACGATAAGATTTGTAGAGTTTAACGTGGATTTGTAAGCATTTGTGTATGTTTTCCATAAAATGCACACTGAAATCGCCAAACTGCACACCATTCAAAAGAAGTATGTGCTGCTGCGTGAGTTTGCAAGGCCCAATCAAGAATGGGCTGACAAGGCAGACTATATCGAGTTCCTTTACACCGATGAGTCGGAACATCAAGGGGAGATTGAAAGGTTGTGGGGGAACAGACGCAAGCGACTGGCAAAATAAAAAGAACTGCGGCATCGCGTCGCAGTTCTTGGCATTGTGTTTACAAAAGCCTCCCCATCGCTTGCGGTTGCAGGCAGATGGGGAGGCACGTCTTCATAATTACCACTCATCGTCCCAATCGATGCCGCTATGCTGGCGGGCGCGGGCTGGGCCGCTGCCACCGCCGCCGTAGTCGATGTCAGTATTGCCGCTGACACGACTTACATCGTTGCTGGTGCAGATAATGCCTTGATGCTGTAGCATAACCACTACGAAAGTGGGCTTTATATGCGCAAAAGTAAATTTTACGGGGCATTATGCCGATGGAATGGGGATTTTTGTAACTTTGAGCGTTGCACGCTCGAAGATAGGCTGCATCTCGGAACCAACGGTCGCTGTTCGCGAAGCGAGGTAAAGCAAATAAAAATAAATATTTATTTTGTATTTCACTCGATTTGCACTATTTTTGCACCTAGATATCAAACATGTTAGGATTATGACGACATTAGTACAGAGAATCAGTGAGACGCCGATGGCACCGTACGCCGCACTGCTGCGCGGCATGACGCGCGAGCAGAAACGCATCGTGGTGACATACCTCACGGAGTCGATGGAGGAGCCAAAGACCAAAAGACAAGTACCAGCCGAGTTTAAGAAGCTACGTGGCATCGTGAACGTCACAGAGGAAGAAATGGCTCGCGATGAACATTTAGCACACATTATGGAGCGATGAAACGGATATTTCTCGACACGAACATCCTGATTGACTACATTGACAATCGGACGGGCGCAGATGCCGCAGAGCAGATTTTTGCCTGCGGTTTCTCTGGCGAGGCACTTCTCTTTGCTTCCTCGCTGACTTTTGCCAACATGGCATACATTATCAAAGACCGTACTCAAGAAGAGAAATAATTTGCACCATCTTTGTCCCCCGTATGGACAGACTTGACTATATTTTCGGCCTTGCCGCACTGGCGTACATCGTGACGAGCACGATGTTTGCCGCAGTGCGTTGGTGGCACACGTGTCCGACCACGGACAAGGGCTATGCCTACCCTGACCGCCGGATGCAGGCCCTGCTCTACCTCGTGCCGGCAGTGGTGCTCGCGCCGTGCGTGGCTTTTCCCATGCGACCGTCGGCACAGGCGCTGGCCGCCCACTACTTCGTGCTCTGCCACAGTTTCTTCTGTGCACTATTGCTGATGACCTACTTCGGGCGAGTGAAAGGCTGGCAGCAATGGAAGCCGTGGGCCGTAGCCCTGGCTATGCCCGTCGGCGTGATGGGGGCGGCGAAGGCTGTAGAGGCATGGACGGACGTGGCGGTGATGCCGGAGCGGCTGGCATGGTGGCTGACGGCTACGGTGGGCGCGGTCTGTCTGTGCTATTGCATCGAGGCGATGCGCCATGTGTGGCTGTGGATGAAGCCGCTCGGCGAAGACTACTACTCCAACCCCGACGACTTGCCACTGGAATACGCCCGCCAGGTGCTGCCCATCCCCGTGCTGCACGGCGTGGCAGCGTGGGCGGCATTCCTCATTGGGAATGCGACGGTGACGGCTGTCGTCATGGCGCTGCTCTCGGTGTTCAATGTGTGGTTTCTCATCCTCGTGCTGCCAGCTCATCGGCATCGTGAGGACCTGGTGGCTGAGGTATCAGAAGACCACTCGTCTGATTTATCGGAGGATGCCTTGCCCGTGAACAACGGCACAAGCACGGCAACCTCCGGCGGCGTCGCTTCTGATTCATCCCAGAAGCCACTTCCACGCGAGACCGTAAGCCGCATCAAGCAGCAGCTGCAACAGTATGTGGAAACGGAAGAGCGCTTTCTCGACCCCCACCTCACGCTCCGCGACGTACTCACTGGCGGTTGCACCTACAATCGCAGTTATGTGTCGCGTGTGCTCAACGAGGAGATGGGCTGCACCTTCTCTGCCTACGTCAACCGTCTGCGCCTGCAGCGGGCCGACGCGCCGCCAGGAGCCGCAGGCACCTATCGGCGACATCATCGCCCGCTCCGGCTTCGACTCGCCATCAAACTACTATAAGGCGAAGCGGAAGTATGGGGAAGAGTGAAGGAGTGTATTCTAAAACGTGAATGGCGTTTTTATGCGTTAATGTTCTTCTCTATATACAACGCCACCCGTCGGAAAATGGTGCTCCGGTCGGGCGTTAATGTGGAAGCTGTCACAATACTTGCGCTATGCATCTCGAATGTGTCAGCATCGGCCCCTGCACCACTCAGATCTTCGTTCGAGAATGGGCTGCACTCGTGCTTGCCGAATGAAAAACTTTCGTTTTCCCTTTGCCATTCCGCTTGTTTGCGCTATCTTTGCAGAGAAAACAGACCTTTTATATAAACAACACGACATGAAGAGAAGAGAATTTCTGAGGAGTACTGCCCTTATTGCGGCAGCCACGGGGATGAACGGCGTGGCACAGGCTGCTCCCACACTGCGCGCCGAGGAGAAGAAAGAGGATGCTGCTGCCGAGGAGCAGAAACCATTGCTGGCTTCGGCTCCCATGTTGCAGAACTATGCCGAGACGTCGATGGGCGTGGCATTCGCCGTGAGCGCACTGGCCAACGGATATGTGCTGCTGAGCGAGAAACCTGACATGAGCGACGCACGCAAGGTGAAGGGCGGCGGATTCCGCACTACCGACATCAGCGACCGAGTGATTCTGGTGCGTCTGACGGGACTGAAGCCTGCCACTACCTATTATTATCGCATCGGGGCCGACCGCATCGAGTACAAGGGCGGCTATTCGATGAAGGTGCTGGGCAACGAGGAGGACCCCCGCACTTATCATTTCACGACTGCCGGTGCCGGTGCCGAGGCACACTTCTGCGTAATCAACGACACACATGTACAGTGGACTCCCTTTGGGGCAGCCATCGAGAAGGTGGCCCAGCTGGCACCCTCGTGCGTCATCTGGAACGGCGACGCCAGCAATACGGAGGAGACCATCGAGGCCCAGATGCGCATCTACCTGCAGCCTGGAATCGATCGTAAGGACTATGCAGCCTGTCTGCCCTACCTCTTCTGCCCCGGCAACCACGACGAACGCGGCATGGCCAACCGCCATCTGGAGCGCGTATGGATGTATCGGCAGCAGGACGAGCGACCTGGACGCGACTGGGACCTGGGACGCAACTTTGCCGTACGCATGGGCGACATCGCCATGATAGGGCTGGACACGGGCGAGGACAAGCTGGACAGTGACAAACGCTTTGCTGGGCTGTTCAACAATGAGGCATATCGAGTGGCGCAGACCGAATGGCTGCGCGATGCGCTGTTGCAGCCCGAGATAGCCCGTGCGCCGTTCTTGGTGGCCTTCTGCCACATTCCACTCTACGACTCGCGCCCCAAGCTGAATCCCGGCGACGTGTCGGCCGAGGAGGCAAAGGGCAAGTATTCGGCTGACTATGCCGGGTGGCAGCGTACCTGTGCCCAGCTGTGGACGCCCCTGCTGGCGCAGGCCGGATGCCAGGTGATCATCACGGCCCATCAGCACTGCTATCGCTACGATGCCCCCGACGAGACGCGCCCCTGGGCACACATTGTGGGCGGAGGCCCCAACATGGGCTTTGTGGGCGAGGGAGAGAAGCGGCGTGAAACGCCCAATCTCTTTCCCACCGTTATCGAGGGCTGCGTGAAGGACGGGCGGCTGCAGGTCACCGTGCACAACTGTGTCACGGGCCTCGTCCAAGACTCCTTCTCCTATGCGCCGCGTAAGGTGAAGAAGCGCCTGAAGTTTAAAGTCTAAGGCTTTATAGTGTAAGGTTCATGGATAACCGAGGCATCAGAGCCGAACGCAACGATGGGCTAAGAGGGAGAGTCTCTTGCATACTCTTAATTTTTTTTGTGGCTCTCTCTCGGTGGAGATGGGGAAGTGTCTGCTTCTTCATCCTCCTCGCCCTTCCGTTACGGGCAGCGCGCCCGATTGTCTATCTGGACCTGCGCCACCTGAACGAGGTGGACTATGCAGACAGCACGGCGGTGCTCGACGTGTGGGACGAGCTGCACGCAACGGCTACGCTGCAGGGCATCGTGAACCGGCAGCGGGCCAGGCTCTACGTGGACTATGTCGTGAACGGCACCACGGCTGTGGATGCCTGGTGGTGGGCGATGTACCGGCGCGAGGGTTGGCTCGCCGGGCGCGATACGCTGACGGTACGTTCCGTCGTGGAGGCTGTGGAACGGTTCCGCTCGTTGGTGAAGGGCGCGGTGGTCTATGACCCGTGCGTGGCCTCGACGAGCAACGTGGCATCGGCCGTTGCCGGCATCGAGGGGGTGGTGGCTGTGCGCTACGACCTGCGGCCGCAGTCGCTCTACAGCCGTCTCTGTCTGGGCGGGCCTCGCCTTCCGGTGAAGTGCTGGCTGGTGAATCCCGACGGGTCGCCGCTTTTCACAGGCCGCGGGCTCGTTCCTGGCACGGAGCGCCGTTCGTCCGGCTCCGCCAAGTGTGATCCCTACCTGTGGTTCATCGAGCATTACATGAAGACGGGGCGCTGCCCGGCGCGCTATGCGGGGTATTATCAGGACCAGCAATGGCGCAGGATGCCCGGGCGCACCAATCACAATCACCACCAACTCACGAACCACGACTTCTTCGTCAGCCGCCGAGGCTTCTTCTTCGACCTCTCGCCCTGGGGCGACGAGCCGGCGACCGACGACCCCTCGCAGCCCGTAGGCACCGACCTCGCGACTCTGTGCGAGTTGCTCCACACGGCAGACAGCCTGGGAGGCGGCCGCCGAATGTGCTACATCGGCGGATTTCCGCCTTGGGCATTCAAATATACCCGCCGTGTCGGAGGCCATCATGAGGATGTGGCCACCGAATGGCAATTCTCGGAACTCATCAGCCATTACAATGCCTTCAAAGACGCGGATGCCATCGCCTTCGGTGCTCTGGCCAATGCCTCCTTCTGGCAACATTTCCCCACGAAACGCCGCTATACCCAACCGTGGGTCTCGCGCAGCGACCTCCGCGCCCGCGGCCTGATAGACGGGGAGGGGCATGTCGATACCTCGCGCAACTATTTCCTCATCTACGTGGGCGACTACGACGCCGCCTCGTGGGTGAGCCAGATGATGCCCCAGCTATGGACATCGCCCGAGCGGGGACGGATGCCTATGATGTGGTGCGTGAGTCCCGTGTTGGGGCAGCGAGTGCCCCATGCCCTGCATTATCTGCGTGAGACGTCCACGCCCAACGACTACTTTGCCGCTGCTGACAATGGTGCCGGATACATGATGCCCGGCACTGCTGAGTGGCAGGACAGCACGGAGGGAACTACGCGCCACGTCGATGCCTGGCGCCGCCACTGCCAGCGCTATTATCGCAAATGGGGACTCTCCGTCACGGGCTTTATCATCGACGGCAACGGTCCGGCCATGAAACAGCGTTCGCTGGATGCCTACGCCATCTTTAGCCCTGATGGCATCGTACCTCAGAAGTGTCCCTCCGTCTCAATGCACGGAGACATGCCTGTCCTTCGCTCGGACTGGGACCTCGTCTCCGCAAACCCGCGCGAGGCGGCTCAGGTGCTCGTGGAGCGTGTGCATGGACGCGACCTCCCGTTCCACTGGTTCCGCTGCATCCTGAAGAGTCCCGAATGGTACTGCCAGGTGGTGGACGAGGCTGTGCGTCTCGAGCCTACGCTCACATTGCTCGATGCCCCCACATTCTTCGAACTGCTTCGTTGCTGGCTCGAGCAGCAGGAAGAGTAGGGGGGGCGGTCCATGTTCGGCCGTCCTCTACCGTTTTCTGTGTATCGAAGTGAAAAAACTTGTTCAAATCACTACTGTCCCGTTAAAGTGGACTAATTGTTCTTTGAAATCGCTGAAATAAAGTCTTTTACGAGTAGTTTTAAGGGTGCACGGATTTGAATTTGTA
>CADAJS010000047.1:13209-14387 GCA_902788315.1 uncultured Bacteroidales bacterium | reverse complement strand
TTATTACCTTTTCAACTCAAAAAGTGAAAGGTAATGAGTGTATATCACAAATATGTGATGTAGAATCTTCTATAATCATACGAACACAAGAAAAAGAATATTTTGTTGTTCAATTATTTAGAGGATTTACAAAAGAAGGCGAGTTTGTGAAAAAACTTTTAATCAGCAAGAATAGAAAAGACATTGTAAGTATAGTTCTTCCTTCATCAGAAGAAGTAAAAAACTTCGATGCCAATATAAAGAAATATAGAACTGGATTTATCCTTGAAACCTTGTATGGTGGAGGAGAAAATTTTTACACACCCAAACTCTGATAAGAAGCTAGTTAATACAAAGAATATACGACCACAAATCAATGTCAGAAATTTTAATATCCAATATTATTTAGAGAATACTCCTTAAGTTATCAATTGCAACTCATTAATCCCAATATATGAATGCGGAACTTTTGATGAGTGACGGACATAATGGAGTTCTGAGCGCGTTTCTCCCTCGGGGTGGTCATCTGTACCGCCGAGGAGGCGAACGGCGATTCTAAGGCCATTCTGTGGCGATTTAGAGGTCATCCTCCTTCGTCCTATCCGGACGCAGCAGAGTATCGGCATTCGTAATGAGATAAAAACAGCAGGACGAATCCTTTCAGCGTATTACAAAAAGACACGAACGCGTTACAGTGTTACGGTGTTACAGTTCAAATTAGGCTTTACCACACCTCAAAAAATAATCCTATATCTATATATATATAGATATAGAGGTATTTTACCCCCCCCCTGGCAACTATTTTTGGAACTGTAACACCGTAACATTGTAACAAAGTCCTGCCTGCCTGACGATTTTTTCGCTCCCGACCGAAAAAAAGTTGCAAAACATTCGAGAACCGCAATCGGCGTGACGTATCTTTGCACCGTGAACCTTCGGGGAGGTGACAGAAGGCTTGCACCGCAGTTGCGGAAAAATTGTCAGAGCGCGCCACGGCAAAAAATTCACAGCTGCCACAGCAGCCCCGCAACGAAGGGACACACACGAGAGAATCAGTTCAATTTGACCAAAACCATTTAACCCGAATCGGTCAATAGACAGTTATGCGCTAAACGGGATTTCTTTGTGACATCTGTCTCGCCACTTCTCGGTTACAATGGACCCCCATTGCGCCCTCAAAGTAACAAGACATCTGCTCA
>CADAJS010000047.1:0-13200 GCA_902788315.1 uncultured Bacteroidales bacterium | reverse complement strand
ATGCCAATCAGAATCAAAGCAATCGAGAAGAAGATGAACGTGGGCATCCACAAGGACACGTATCGCTACCAGATGCAACCCGAGCTGTACTCGACGCTCTGCTCTCACTCCTTTGCATTTTGCAATAAGAGTGCTGCATGATGCGTGCTGAAGTGCATGCCGCTCCGGATTCTTGCGTCCCTTCGGCAGCAAGCGACCAGGGGTCGGGCGACAAATCCGAATGAGTGGATATTTCTTGATGGACTATCCTACACTGCCCCCCCTACTCCACTGATTCTCGGAGCGCCATGCAAGGAGGGGGACACGATGAGGACATCGGGGGGACTTAATTGCGGGCAAAGACTCCGTCGGCAAAGTCCAGCATCCACGTCCAGTCGTAGGCGTGGTGGCCGTGCTGCCCGCTGCGCCGCACGTAGCCCAGGCGAGGGCCGATGGCGCTGGTGTCAAAGTCGGCAGGCCATGCCACGCGGGGCAGCCCCTTCCCGGCGAACTTCTCCCAGACGGGACTGGCAGCCTGCAGGGCGAGGAACTCGCCCTTGGTATCGAACCACTTCTCATCGAAACCCTCCACCAACATCGCGCGGGGTGCCACGCAGGCCAAGAGCAGATGCTGGTCGAAGGGCATCTGGTCCTCGTGCCCGGCATACTTCTTGTAGGCCCGGCAGTACCAGTGGGTGAACATCTTTGTCTCCGTAGTGATGTTCTCCCCATAGTTACGCTTGGCCAGGGGCACCCCGCCGCCGCCCGTCTGGTTGGGGACCACCACGGGGAAGCGTTCATCGAAGGCCGCTGCAATCAGTGCCGCCTTGCCCAGGCGGGAACTGCCCGTCAGAACCAGCCGGCTGGCATCCAGCAGCGAGTCCCGCTCGACCATGTCCATGCCGCGCATCAGGGCCCAGGCCCAGGCGCCGAGCCCGGTGGTATTGTCGTCGCGCGAGGGGTCGCGAGGAGGCCAGAGGTCGAAGCATCGCTGATAAGCGTAGCGGTCCTGCTCCGAATCGGGGTCGGGCGAGACGTCGCCATAGCAGGCGGTGACGAAGGCATAGCCGCGAGCGAGGATCATGCTGACGGGATAGTAGGTGCGCTGATGGGGGTCGGAATACTGGCCGCGAGGCACATTGGCATGTCGCGCGTTGGCGGGCAGGGGCGGCACGGCCTCGATGATCTCCGGGTCGGAGAGGATCGTATGGTTGCCCTGATAGTTGAGCAGCATGACGGAGGGCACGGGCCCCCGAGCATGGCGGGGCGTGACGATGAGCCAGTCGATGAAGGGGCCCGTCTTGTCGGCACGGAACCACATCCTGACCTGACGCCGAAGGCCGAATCCGGCCAGCGTGACGCCCTGCTCCTTCAGCTCCAGATAGATGTCGGAGGCGGGGGGCATCTGTCCGTACATCTCGCGCTGGAAGATGTCGAGTATCTCCTGGCGGCGCCGGGCCCAGTCGCGCAGGTTCCTGACCTTCTTTCCGTTCACAAAGCGCAGGGGGTCCTCGAGTGTGTAGGGGCCCACCTTGCTTTCATCGTAGTTCACTGTCTGTCCGCCGACGGAGAAGCAGATGCTACAGATGATGATCAATAGGCTTGCTGTTCTTTTCATTTCTCTTTCTCTCTATCTTTTTGACTATAAACCATAAACTATAAACTTTAAACTATAAACTATAAACTTTAATCATCACCTTTCCCATCAGGCCGGAGGGGCGCAGCTCCTGGCCAGCCTTCGGACGGACGGTGGCCCACGTGCGCCGCTGCTTCTCGGGCAGCGAGGCATCATAGACGAGACGGTTGAACCACGTACTGGTGACCTGGACGACGAGGCGATTTCGCCCGCGCTTGATGTAGCGCGTGACATCGGTCTGATAGGGCTCGGCCCAGAGGGTGTCGATGACGTGTCCGTTCAGGCTGACCACGGCAATCTCGTCCACGGAGCCCAGGCTGAGCACATAGCGATGGCGCGGCGACGTCCGGACAAGCGAGAAGGTGGTCTCGTAGGTGGCGGTGCCGGAGAATGCCTTGCCCTCGTCGCTGAGGGGAAGATCCTTCCAGGGAAGCAGCGTCGTAAGCGTGAGTGGAGAGTCGATGCCCCATCCCTGCGGGAAGGTGAGCGTCCACGGCGTATCGACAGCGTGCGTGGCGACTTCACAAGGTGACGTCGCCGGCGGCATGAGGCCATCGTGACGGAAGACGACGAAGAGCATCTCTCCGCGACAGAGGTGGAGGTCGATGCTGGCATAAGGGCCGTCCTGACGTGTGGGAATGGGCGTAATGGTGCCGTTCATGGGGTTCCACAACTCGGCGCGCCCCGTCTGCCGGAAAGCGATGCTGCCCGCGAAGTCTCTCTCCTTCTCGGGGCAGACCATGTACCAATCGGCACCTTCGTCCTGACGATGGAGCCAGCGCAGGCCGCTACACCTGACATCGGGCTGGATATCCAGACGCTCCAGTGCCTCGGCGAGGCTGCACCCGCTCACGACGAGCTTTTCCTGCCGGTGCCGGTCGCTCCACAGCTGGGCGGAGGAATGACGAAACCGCCATGACTCCTGATGAGCGGCAGAGAGCGTGGCTATCGAGGTGGGAGGCTCGCCGGCCAGTCGTCCGCCCTCGGCCACAAGCTGGGCAAGCCGCTCGAGCGTCTCGGGCAGGAGTCGTCCGCGGCGGGGGATCCACAGGAGGTCGTAGGCGATACCCTCGGGCGTCACCCATCGGCCATCTCGCACGCGGATGCGATGGAGCAGTGCGTCGGTATTGCAATAGTCATAGGCATAGCCTTCGGGGAAGGAGATGTTCTGGTCGGGCTTCTGCTCCGTCTCGTCGCCCAGATACCAGAGGACGCTGCTGACGGGCTTTCCACGCTCCAGCATGAAGGCGCAGCGTGCCAGATAGGTATTGAAGTGCCGCATGTAGGGCCACCACGTCTGCTTTCTCAGAAACGGCGTCCCAATGGCTGCGCCGAAGGACGACCCGGGGAAGAAGCGGTCGGCATCGGGATTGTGAGTGTAGGTATGGAAGACGGTGTGAGTGACGCCCTCGACCATACTCTGATTGGCCACCTCGCGCAACATGGAGAGATGTTCGTCCCAGGTGAAGACAAACGAGGTGAACGACTCGGCACTCACGCGAGGCTTTCCATACATGCGGGCTGCAGAGGTGGTGGCGCGGATGGGCTTCTTGTCGTGATTGGACGCGCTGTGGCTGAAGGGCTGCCAGTACTCGGTCATGGGCACGTCGGCATATTTGTAGAACTCGAGCGGGTCGGCGGGGAAAGCATCCCCGGCAGCTGTTTCATAGCTGGAGGTCATGCCCTTCTCGCGGGCCAGCTGCACCATCTGGCCGTAGAAGTTGTCGGTGAAGAGTTCGTTGATAGTCCTGCGCCAGTCGGCCAGGAAGCGGCTGTTCTCCTCGCGGCTGTCCATCACCCATCCCAGCAGGGCGGGCATCCACGACGTCAGGTCGTAGTGACGGCGCGCCCGGAACTCCTCGCGCATGTATCGCGTCCAAGTCTGAGAGGCACACTCCCAGCTGTCCATGAGCATGTTGTCCAGAAGTCCCTTCAGCGGTCCGTCGGCCAGACGTCCGATGTAGCTGCGGAACTGGTATCTGACATAGGCCGTGTCGAGCTTGTTCACTTCCCACCCCGTGGCCTTGGCGGGTGCGGGGGCATTACGTCGGCCAGTGTTTACGTGCCCGATGCGCAGGACGACCCATTTCTCATGACTCTGTGGAGCCGTCCACCGGAGCCGGCCTTCGGCATCCATCCTGTCGCTGATATCGAGCACCTCAGAGCGGCGCACGAAACAGGCGCCGTCCCTCGCGGGTGTCTCCTCGTCGGCATTGTACATCGGCAGCAGCGAACGCAGGGTCCACCCCGCCTCCATCTCCCAATTGTGGCATCGGGCCGCGGTGGAGAACCGGATCTGACGCAGGCTCATGTCGTGCTGATTGGTGATCTCGACAGTGTACCGGCCGTCGTCCGACTTCTCGGGGATTGCGAAGGTCATCGTGAACTCGTTGTCCTGCCAGTTGCCGCGAGGGAAATCGGTGTCGAGCACCACTTGCTCCTGATTCCGGCAGGTGGTCGTGATGCGCAGGTGGACAGCGGGATTCTCTACGAAGCTGTGATTGAAGTTGTCGATTGGGTTGAACACCACAGACCGTGCCCGTGCTCCGTCCTTCAGCCTGAAACTGAATCGATAGGGCTTGCCCGGCTGGGAAGGAGGCAACTTGAAGCCCTTCCCGTGCACGAGCAGTTGTTCCCATTCCTCCTGATTCTCGTCGGCCACGACGTCCTCCACCGTGCAGTATTGGTCCGTGTCCCCCTCTGGGCAGGGAAAGGCCAGCACGACGATGTCGCGCCAGTCGCGCCAGTCCTCCATCTCCGGGAGGTTGATCGGCGTGTCCAGGCTGGCACCGCCCTCGGCATCGAGCCGCACATATTTCAGATGGCGCATAGCCTGCTCCGGCTTTATCCAAGGACCGCCGCTCATGGCCCATCCCGGACAAGTCTGAAGGCTGAAGCGAAGTCCCAACCGGTGGGCCTCAGAGGCGGTGAATTTCACCAGATCCTCCCACTTCGGCGAGAGGCACTCGATGTGCTCCTCCGTGCCTGGCCAATCGGCGGGATTCCCCATCTGGCCGTGGAAGAGCTGTATGCCCTGGATGCCCGAGGCTGCGATGGCCTCGAGGTCGCGACGTATGCCCTCGCGCCGTATGTTGCCGTTGATGAAATGGAACCACGTTTCGGGAAAGAAAATGCGGTCGGGATGCAGAAACGCCTTTTCGTCGGCTCGGCCAAACGGACGATGGAGCAGGGACGAGTCTGGCACGGCTGGACGTGCCGCCGGATTCTCCACCCGAGCCCCCGGTTTCTTGGACGGAACGGCAGAATATCCTGCAATAGTGTATGTCAAGAATACAAGGATGATGAAAACCTTTTTCATTTTTGGCCAACAGATCATTTCCGGATGACTACTTTCTCTTAATTACCTTTACTCCCTTCGGCGCTCGGACAGAGGACTTGACACTGCCGTCAGCCTGCTTCTCGTGGCGGATCTTAATCTGCCCGTAGGGCGTGGGATAGGTACCTTCGGCCCAAGAGAGGTTGCCCAGGTGGGGAGTGACGCGCACCTTACGGCATCCCGGCTCCAGAATTTCTACGCCCAGGACATGCTCGCTGAGCCAAGCCGTAGGGCCGCTGGCCCATCCGTGACAGAGGCTGTGGCGGAAGCCGAGGTAACAGTAGCCGCCGAAATCGCCGTGGATGTCATCCTTGCCCTCGGGAGTGAACTCGTCGATACGCCCCGAGTTCTTGGTCCATTCGAGGTCGAAGTCTTCCCAGAAGGTAGTGGCCCCCACATCGAGCATGCCACCCCAGAACTTGCGGATAATGTCCATTGCCTCCTCGTAGTGTCCGGCCATAGCCAGCGCCTGAAGCATGTAGTACCCGTAGAAAGTGGAGAATCCCTTCGGTCCGCCCGGGAGCAAGAAGTCCTGGCTGGCCGTTTCGGAGTCCATGAGACCTGCAATGGCCATGAGGGCTGCTGCCTGCTTCAGGTTGTTCGGAGGCAGTACTTTCTTCTTCAGCCGATTCTCTATCTCCGTGCATTTCCTGGCGTGTGCCTCATCGCCAAGCAGGGTGCAAAGTTTGGCTCCGTCCTGCAAGGCCCAACATAACAGGGCACGATAGCCAGCCTCGACCCCTTCGGCGTTCGGGCTTGACGGCCAGTCGAGGAAACGCCTAGGAGCCAGCGTCTCGTTGCCGTCCTCGTCCACCTTCGTGTCGATGAGGTCCACCAGGCCTGTAATGTAGTCGCCGTGCTTCTTCACAAATTCCAGGTTGCCGAAATGGCGATACCAGTCGTATTGCATAATCAGATACCACATCGAGTAGGCACTCATGCCATTGAGCCACTTCGGCAGGGGCCATTGTTCGATGGCCATGTCCAGACTGGCATAGAAGCTATCCTCGTCGCCAAAGACAGCCCTGATAGTGCTTATCTCTGGATGCATGTCACCCAGCCAGATGATCCGGTCACGTTTTATGCCGTCCCAGATGTACTCCTGCATGTTGAGATGAACGGTGTAGGCACCAGTGGTCCAGATCTGGTTAAGACGTTCGTCGGAGCATCGGAAAGAGCCCAAGTAGGGGATGTTGCGATAGCGGAAGACAGCCGTGGCCTCCTTCAGGTTCATCGTTGCGTTGCCCAAGAGGTCGATGCGGACAAAGCGGAAGCCGGAATTGCCAATCTCTATCTTCCCATAACGCGGCACGAGAAGTGTCATATCACGCGTTGCATGGTCGTTTGTAGCCGAGAACTTGCGGCTCTGTCCGAATGAGTTTATCTTCTCGCTTGCAGGCCGGCTGGCTGCCAGTTCGCTACACGTCTCGCTGACGGATTCGCCGAAACGGACTCTGACGGGAAAGAAGGCAGCCGACCCAGAGCCGGCGACCAGCTCAAGACCGCCATGCAGCTCGCGCCCATAGTCAAGAATGACAGAGGCCAGGTCTCCCTCCTTGCTTACCATCTGGCAGACACTGGAAGCCGTCAAGTCGGCTTGTCCGGTTGAGGGTTCCAGCAACTTCTCACTGCGATGTACATTGCCCTCTCGTCGCACCACACGCTTCGGGGGTATATATAGTCGCGTCAGCTTGTCCTGGCGTATGCATGTAGTATCTTCGCCGAAGGCCAGAGGAAAGTGTAACCGGGAAGTACGGGCATTCTTTGCCTCCGTCATTCCCACCACGTCAGAATCATTTCTGCCGGAACTTTCCACGACCTCCAGCCCCCATGCGTTTGTTCCCGCCATACATACCAGCATAAAGAGGATAGAAAAAAATATCTTCATCGATGATTATGTTTTGAAGTTGGTTTTATTGACACCGCTTAATCGGCAGCAGCATGCAACCGAAGATGTACAACGCCATAAGCATTCTAATACTTAAATACCTTGCCTCCGGCCAGCACCTCCTGCTTCTTCTCGTTGAAAGTGACTTTTTCCCCGGTGCGCAGGGCAGCGTTACACATAATGGTGGCAATGGAATGGTTGTAGCCTGCCTGGGCTGGGGCATTGGGGGTACGGCGGCTGCGGACACACTCCATCCAATTACGCATATGCAGATAGGTCATCGTGTCGCCACCGGTGTTGGCTGCGGTCTCCACCTTGACATCGGGCAACTTGAACTTTTCCAGCAGATTGGCCTGCATGCCCATCTCGCGGGCACTGCCCTCGCTCATGCCGCCCAGCGAGGAGACTTCGTTGGTGTCCAGGTTCAGCGTGCCGCCATTCGAGAAGTAAAGCTCCTTGGTGCCACCGGCAGAATTGTGCATGCGCGATGTATAGAGCACTTGGAAGTTGTCCGAACCGTCGGGCTTGCCATAATCGAAGACGGCAGTGACGGTATCGAAATTGCGGCGTCCGTCGTTCCAACAGTAGATGCCGCCATTTGCTGCCACACTCTGCGGGTGAGCCAGACCTGTGAACCAGTGGACGGTGTCAATCTGATGGGACATCCACTGCCCGGGAATGCCCGACGAGAACGGCCAGAAAAGGCGATACTCGAGATACTTCCTG
The DNA here is from genome assembly GCA_902788315.1 of uncultured Bacteroidales bacterium. Taxonomy (GTDB): domain Bacteria; phylum Bacteroidota; class Bacteroidia; order Bacteroidales; family Bacteroidaceae; genus Physcousia. Next base: position 5,634 of record CADAJS010000047.1, on the reverse strand, counting down.
GGATCCCACTTTTCGTAGGGGCGGTTCAGCAGGAAGCGTTTCCAGTCGGTATCCTGCTCGAAGCATTTCTCCACAAGGGCAGGACGACGCCAGCGTCCGGGCTGATTCACGTTCCAAGTCATCTCGACCATCGTAATCTTGCCGAACTTTCCGGAGCGTAGGTAGTCATAAGCCGCCTGATAGTTGGGCGCCGAACGGCGCTGCGATCCGACCTGCACGATTCTCTGCGTCTCCCGTACAGCTTTCAAGGCGGCGCGGGCATCCTCCATTGTCTCAGCAAAAGGTTTCTCGACATAGGCGTCGCAGCCAGCCTTTACAGCTTGGATACAGTGCTGAGCGTGCTGGAAGTCGGCGGTAGAGATAATGACGGCATCGCAAATCTGGGCATCATACAATTCTTCGTTGTTGCGGAAAGCCTTCACGTCCAGGTTGTACTTCTCTTTGAAGTGCTTCACGGCCTCCTCGCGGCGCAGCTTCCATATGTCCGAGACGGCCACAATCTCGAAATTCAGCTCCTTGGCATTGGCCATGAAGGTGGGAAGCAGTGAGGAGCGGAAACGATCGGAGAAACCAATGACTCCCACTCGAATTTTGTCATTCGCGCCCAGCGTGCGGGCAAATGATCTGATGGGCACTCCCATCCCGGCAAGTGCCAGACCGGCCGTGCTGAGCATCCCGGTCTTCAGAAAATCTCTACGTGTCTGCATATTATCTTAAGGTTTAATTTTTTGCTTGTTTAGAAGTTAAAGACGTCACCGTTGTTTCTTTTGGCACACATGCATCAAGCCATTTGTCTTTAACATCTTTAACGACTCTAACTCTTTCTTTGCTCGGCATAGCCAAGCATCCATCACATTCCTACGGCCTTCAGCTGCCTCTGCAACTCCTGTATGGCAGGGCCGACCTGCTTCCGGAAGTCGTTCCATCCGCACTCGATGGAGATGTTACCTCGGTAGCCAATCTCCTTCAGCGCACGGAAATAGGGCGTGAAGTCGTCACCATCCACACCAGGAGGCGTGCGCCGGGCATTCTCTGCCACATGAACGTGGCGCAGGTATTTACGTCCGGCCTTCAGGATACTCTGCGGCCCCTCGCCTTCCTGCGTCATGTGGTAGAGGTCAGCCAGCACACGCACATTGGGATGCTTCACCCTACGAGCGATTTCGCAGCCTTCCTCTACGGTATTGATAAAGTTGCACTCCTGCCTTCTAAGTGGCTCGATGACGATGGTCACTCCATATTTGCGAGCGATGGGGCCAAGCCTTTTCAGAAGGGCAATGAACTGAGCCTCCGCCTCCTCGCGCGGAAAACCATCGGGGATGCTGCGCGCTCCGGCGCTGCCCAGCACCACCGTCACCACCCCGGTCATGGCACAGCGCTGCATGGCTACCTCAGTATAGCGAACGGCACGCTCATAGTCGGCATCAGGTCCTGTCAGACGCAGATCGCCCGGAAAGAAACCATTGCACGAAATAATGGGCAAGCAACACGAAGACGCCTCCCGAAGTCTGGCCAAGAAAGCCTCTTCGTCCTGTTCCGGAATCATAAAGGCCGCGACGCCCTGCTCCACATGATGCCCTCCCGCCGCTTTCACGGCAGGCGCGTTGGACAACGATGTGCATACGCCAACACGTTCACTCAGAAGGCTCTTTGCCTTCCTGGCCTGCCCGTCCAGTACACAACAGGCGGCAAGCAGCAGTAACTTCCATTTCATACATTATCCTCTTATAATAATTTCCTACACATGCGGACACAAATACGCCGAAACAGCATATTCAAAGGCAAAGTTCCGAATTATTTCAGTGCACAGGAAGGGTTTCCGAGGTTTTCATAATGGACTATCCTACAATGCGACGCAACGAAGCGGGAACAGGAATCAGGGATTAGTTCAAAGGAGCAGAACTTTCCTCACCACTCTCCTCGGAACAACGCAAGTCAGGCGTTAGCGATTGAGACGAAGGGTCGGTGACAGCGGAGCACTGGCGAAGCGTAGTGTCGGTGGAAAAAGGCGACGAGGTCAAGGGTTGAGAGCGAAGCTGTTGGGCCTTCTCCTGCATATCGAGCAGCTTGCGAATATCGCGGCGCAGCCACTGGTAGGGGGCTGAATCCTTGTAGCCCACAGATTTGCGCAACATCACGTCGATGGGACTCTGGCTGTGCTGATAGCTGGAGAGCTCGTTCTGCCGCTGCGTCTCGTGCACAGCCAAGTGCTTAATCTCCTTCTCCCTCTCCTTACGGAGAATTGCACAGACGGGACCGAGGAGAGACATGACGACATTGTCGAAAAGCATATGGCCCTGCATATAGAGATAGCACGTCTCGGGCGTAAGGCCCAGCGAGAGCAGTTCATCACGCAGGGGGGCATAGGTCTTCTTTCCTTGTGGGAAGCGGTGCTGCAGCCAGGCAATCTTGCGGTTCACGCGACGACGGACGTATTCAATGGTATCCTGCGGATGGTAGGGATTGATGTCACGGATGATGACAATCTCGGAAAAATCGTTGATGGAAAAAACGTTGTAATGCTCGTAACGATAGGCCCAGATGCTCCACACGAAGAGAGGCCAGACGACGGTGCTATACTCAGTGAGGAAGGCCTCGAGGTTGATGACCTCGCGATCATTGAGCGTACTCATGACACAGGCAGTGTGGAGCGAGGGAGCATAACACTGGTAGTTCTCGATGGCGTAGGCATAGGTGTGCAAGACATATGGACTCTGACAGAGGATGCGGCTTGTCTCCGTCTGTCCCTGCATGAGCCAGTCGTAGTCGGCATCCACACAGGCAATCATATAAGCTCCAAGGCCCTCGCCAAGGCGTTCCTTCAGTGCCGATTTCTTACCGCGCATGAGTCTGGTGCGATTGGGAAGCATAACCTCAAAGCCCACGTCGTCCGACTCGAACTCCTGCAACACACTGCGCCAAAAGAAGACATCATCGTAACTCTCCACATAGGCCACAATCTTACGCCGCGCCTTCTTGGGGCGCAGTCGGTTGGCCGATTCGATGTAGGCGCTTGTAATGTTTTCGGTAAGACGTTTTGCCATGTTGTTTCTATTCTCTTTCTATCTACAGGGCATCGACGGCTATGCGCTATTGACTATACGCTGAGACCTGCCAATTCGTCTTAAGTGCGAAGAACTTTGTGCGTTATATTCTATGAGACAATATCTTCGACGTCGGTCACGCAGTCGGCCCATCCGTCCATTATGACAGCGGGGCTGTGAGTGGTAAGGATAATCTGAGCCTTGGGATTCAGGTCACGCACAAGACCCACCAGTCGCTGTTGCCACTCGATGTGCAGGCTCACCTCGGGCTCATCCATGAAGAGGACATAGGGGCGGTGGTTCTGCACCAGCACGGAGAGTAGGATGATGAGCATCTGCTTCTCGCCGCTCGACAGTTTGTAGCAGGGAATTATCTCACCCAGCGAATCGAAGTATATCTCATTCTTGTCGCGCCGGATGGTCTTGCCCGTCTCCTTGAAGAGGTCATCCACGAGGTCTTGGAAGTGAACCTTGTCGCCGGCTATCTTCTTTGCCTTCGTCTGGGCATCAGGATCCATATTGGTGAAGAGTTCGACAATGCGGTTGCTCAGATTCACCTGATAGTCCAGATACTTGCGCTGCAACTGATAGAGCTGGAAGTCCAGCTCGGTCTGCAAATGGGCATCGGTGACCTGGTCGAGCGTCTCATCGGAGAGCACCGGACGGTCAAAAGAACGTATGACATCGAAGTCCATACTGCGGGCCTCGTGGGGAAAGAAGGTGATCTTGACCCCTTCGAGATGACGCTCTAGCCGGCTGATGCTGAGCAAGTGACGCACCACACGGTTCAGGATTGTGCTCTTGCCTACTCCATTCACACCGCTGAGGATGTTTACGTCGGGGCGCAGCGTCCAGTCTACGTGACGCTTCCCATTCCACAGCGATTCTATCTCAATGCGCTGGATGTACAGACCTTGTTCGCTCATATTTTCCTGATATTATTAGAAGATTGTCGTAGAGTTCCACGGATAGGTACCTTCACGTACAGAGAATGCGCCAAGTGCACGCTCAAGTTTATCCTTTGTCAGCGGGATATGGCACATGCGGGCGCTGTCGCGCGAGATGTACTTGCGTATCTTGGCAGGCTGCCATGTCTGGAAGCGCTGCAAGACATTATCATCCACCTGGTCAAGGCCCACATAGCTGACAATGACCGGCAGGTGGAAACGATTCACGGCACGGCTGATCTGCCAGTTTAGGATGGGGCTCTCCACATCCATCACTGGCGATGCCATCACGAGTAGATTGTCTGCCCGCTGCATGATGGAGAGCATCTTGCGCTTCACGGTCGTATCCAGCAAATCATCATGCAGTGAGGAGAAGTCTATCTCGTCCATGTTCAAGAAGTGGTAGCGACGTGGATTCACGCGCTGCCACTCCTCCATGAGGTGAAAAGTGTGCAGGTTGCTGTTCACAGGATCCAGCACTCCCCGCGCATCGTAAGCAATATATGTTGTGTGTGTATTCACCGATTACTTGCCATTAGCCATTCATCATTCTGTTATTTTATACAGGCATGTCGGGCAAGACATAGCCCTCGCGATAGGCGTTCACCGGCTCGGTGTACGTCTTGTTGAACGTGGGATGTCCGTCCTTGATGGTGAAGCCGTCCTTGATCATCGAACGTACGGTGGCGTTCTCGGGAATGTTGGTAAACTGCATCTTCTCGCCGTCCCACTCTAGCACTTGGTTCAGCCCCTGCAAGCGGATAGCGGCCACACCCATGGCAATCATCTCATTGAACGGCCCAGCCTCGCTGAAGTCGGAAGCGGTCTTTACGCGTGTTGCGGGATCCTCGAGGCAGGCACGCACCCAGTCACGCTGGTGTCCACTCTCACCCTTGGGCACACGACGGCACACCTTCGGCGCATCGGGCACACGCCCTGAAAGCAAGTAGGGATTACGGCCATAGCTCCCTGCCACCAAAGTATCCTTCGTGCCGTAGAAAATGATGCAGCCACCGCCATCGTTCAGACTCTTGCCGGCAGGCAGGCCCTCAGGACGATAGGGGGTCAGGCCACCGTCGCACCACGTCACCTCCACTTCGGGCATAGCCACCTTCGGCAGGTTGTCACGAGCAGGGAAGGTGTATTTCACCTGCTGTGCGTTGGGGCACGACTCGGCCATCAGCGGCGTGGAGCTGCCCTGGATCTTGATGGGGTAGCCCAGCTTCAGAGCCTTGAACACGGGGTGCAGGATGTGACAAGCCATGTCGCCCAGGGCGCCTGTACCGAAGTCCCACCATCCGCGGAAGTTCCAGGGGGTATAGATCTCATTGTAGTCGCGCATGGGGGCCGGGCCAATCCAGGCATCCCAGTTCAGCGTGTCGGGCACCTTCTGCACCTCTGCGGGGTGCTCCAGGCCCTGCGGCCAGATGGGACGGTCGGTGAAGGCATCCACGTGGGTCACTTCGCCAATCTCGCCGTTCCATATCCACTCGCATACGAGGTTTACGCCCTCGCCGCTCGAACCCTGGTTGCCCATCTGGGTGGCCACGTTGGCCTTGGCGGCCAGCTTCGTCAGCAGGCGTGATTCATATACGGTACGCGTCAGCGGCTTCTCGCAATATACATGCTTGCCGGCAGCCAGT
>CADAJS010000046.1 GCA_902788315.1 uncultured Bacteroidales bacterium | reverse complement strand
TGGGGCAATGAGAATGTTCCTGTAGCCGACGGGCAATGGTATTTCTCCTTGGGATTTTGCGTCTATGGCTATTCAAATGATGTAGTCAACATGCTCGAAGCGTTGTGCGATGAGGGAATAGGTGTCGTATGTGACGAGACCGCAAGGCTCCTCCGAATTGCAGAAGAGACTGACTATGTCGGCATAACTCCCGGTGCCAACAAGTACTCGTATGACGAGAAGGTGGGAAACGAGATAACACTTCCTTGTGTGGATGAAGATATTACGGCTCAGCAAGTGGCCGATGTGATAGATGCCACGGAATGGGAACCTATTAGAAAAGTAAAACCAATTAATGAACAAAGGCAATGAAGATACAATACATGAGTGACCTGCATATGGAGTTCGCAGAGAACAGCAGGTACATCAAACATAATGAGTTTCCAGTTACAGGTGAAGTGCTTGTGTTGGCTGGTGATACGTTCTACCTGAACAATACGGTTGCTCCGCTCAGTAAGTTCTGGAAGTGGGCATCGGCCAACTACCGTCAAGCGTAATTGTTCCAGGTAACCACGAGTATTATCAGTTTTGCGATGTGATGGAGCGTGGTCTACAATGGAAATGGATGTTCAAAGACAATGTGGGCATCTATCAGAATCAGGTGGTTCGAATTGACAACACCGACTTCGTTCTGAGCACGTTGTGGTCAAACATTCCTGCACAGGATGAGTATTTCGTTTGGAAAGGATTGAATGATTTCCATCAGACTAAATACAAAGGAAAGCTCATTCAGGTGAATGAGTATAACCAACTGCACCAGTTCTGTTTGGACTTCATCAAGAAAAGCGTGGCAGAGAGTACGGCTGAAAAGATAGTCGTGGTGACCCACCACTTGCCTACACGACAGGTGGTGGCACCACAGCATCTGGACTCGCTCATCAACAGTGCCTTCGCTACAGAGTTGGGCGATTTAATAGTCAACAGCCGTATTGATGTATGGATATATGGCCACTCCCACACCAATATAGATGCTACCATTGGCAAAACCAAAGTCATCAGCAACCAAATGGGGTATGTCTTCTATGACGAGCATCTTTCGAACGGATTTGATGCAGGGAAGTACGTTGAACTATAAAAAGTTAAGAACATGAAACAAAAAGATAACAACCCGATATTGTTGATTATACCAGACATACATGGGCGTTTGTTCTGGATATCAGCTACAAGGAAGTATCCTGACTTGCCAGTGATTTTCCTTGGAGACTATCTGGACCCATATACACATTATGAGGGCATCCTTCCAAGTGAGGCTCTTGCGAATTTCAAGGAAATCCTTGATTTCAAGAAAGCCAATATGGAAAGGGTTACTCTGCTTTTGGGTAATCACGACATCCATTACTTTGATAAGGACATGAACAGCAGTCGTAAAGACAAAGAACGTTATGAAGAGATTCATCAAATCTTCAGTGAAAATCTGTCTATGTTCAAACTAGCGATGACGGTAAGGACAGAAGAGAAGGATTTCCTCTTCACTCATGCCGGTGTAGATATCAATTGGCTAAGGTATAGAATGCCAGAGGTCAACCCGAATGATGTGCATGACATCTGCAAATCTCTCAATGACAAATTGATGACAGAAGAGAGTCTTTTCGATTTTGTTTTCAATGGCTTGATGGATGTTTCCGCTTCACGTTGGGGCTATGCTCGATATCCCTCACCAGTGTGGACGGATGAAACGGACCACCAATACGTGAGAGAGCGATTGCCCAATGTCTATCAAGTCTTTGGACATACTCAACAGGAATCGGAACCTGTCATCACAGAGCAATATGCATGCTTAGATTGTCGCAGGGCCTTTCTGATAACAAACAAAGGCAATATTATAGAAGCATGAATCTATCGGTTTATTCTTACAAGAAAAAAGTAAGGAATAACATTACTCACGCAAAAATAATTGCGTGAGTTTTTACTTCTTGAAGCTATACATTGGCGTTTCAACATAACAGTTTATTATCAAACTATTATTCGTATATTTGCAGCACAAAAGTTCAATAATAAACTATTATGGATAACATTTACATGCTTGCCGGTACCATTATCTTTAATAGAATAGGCGGTAACTTGAAAGCAGTTAGACTGAAGCTGAATATCACTCAACAAAGCTTGGCTGATGCGGCAGACATCTCTCTTTCCTCTCTGAAGAAAATTGAGAAAGGAGAGATTGGCTCGTTTAATTCGCTGCTGAGAGTTTTGCGGACATTAAGGAAACTCAATGTGCTTCAACCTTTGGTGGAAGAAGAATAACTGAGTCCGAGCGAATACTATGAACTCGTACATTCAATCAAGTCAAAACATCAACGAAAAAGAGCATCCAGAATGTATAAGTCAAGTTGAAAAATCTTCACCCAATACCACAAAAATCACATTGTGGAAAATCTTGCGTAAACAAATGGTTTGAGTCGGCGATTTTGCATCATATAGATTCACAGACTATCACTAATACGGCAATGTCTCCTTCAATCTTATTATTGCTCCTTGTGTACATAGTATTTCGTCTATCAAACCATCCAAAGAATGCATAAAATTGAGATTTTCGACAATTTTACGCTCAAAAAAGTTATATTTCACCCAAAAATCCATCTCTTTAAAAGAAAAAGTGTACCTTTGTAGCAGAATCATAAATGTAATCAATGGAACGTAAACGTTTGAACCGCCTAAAGGTGGTTTTGGCAGAAAAGAACATGACGAATAAACGTCTGGCAGAGTTGGTGGGCAAGGACCCAGCGATGGTGTCCAAATGGGTAACCAATGTTGCCCAGCCTAATGTTGAAATGCTAATTCTCATCTCAAAGTTATTGGAGGTAAGTGTGGACGATTTGTTATGGACGAAATAGAAAAGTGGTATGGACAAGAGGAAACAAGATATTGCCTACTTCGTATCGTTCTGCATCGAACAATACAAGAATGCAAAGCATCTGACAAGTGCAGAGGCCATCGACTTGTTAAGTCATTACCAAGTACTTGACTATTTGAGCGACCATTACGAGATACTTCATACCCAAAGCCGTCAGTGGTTATTGGAAGACATTGACGAATTCATAAAGTTACGGAAGGAGAAAGAAGCAAAGGAGGTTAAGATATGAATTTGGAAATCAATCAAAGCAATCTTTATCTGCTCCTGCCATCAAAGGTGGCATGGATGGCCGAATGGATTTCAGAAGACAAGAATGTCAGTATCGTTGAAGCGATAAAGATGATATATTCTTCTGATATGTTCAGGCGACTGGAAGATGAGTCCACAAAAATGTGGCACCTAGGGCCTGTTGCACTATATCAGGAACTCATTACAGAATAGATATATTTAAAGAGATGGCAAAGATGTTATATAAATACTTGGACGCGAAAGGTGGACTGATGATGCTGCAGGGTAGCAATCTGCAGTTCACCAATGCTACCTGTCTGAACGATCCGTTCGACTGCCATCCCGCTTTGTTCGACTACTCAAATGCTCCGACTAACAAATACAACTGGCCCCCAACAGACTTCCTTAAATGGATAGGAAAAAAAGATATGGAAAACCAAAGGAACAAGACACAGGACATGATGTTTACGACTTCCGAAATCCACCATCAGGCGATGAGGGCTTCAAGTGGAGCTGCGTCTCAGAAGACTATTTGGCGTGGACTCCACAGGAGTACAGGGAGCAACTAAAGCATCCAAAAGCGGTACGGCAGTTTGCCAACGACTTCGAAGCGATGGAAGCCTGTGATGTTTGTGTCATGGTATTGCCTTGCGGAAGGAGTGATCATACTGAAGCAGGATGGTTTGCAGGAAAGGGTAAGACCACCATTGCGTATATCCCAGAAAAGCAGGAGCCGGAACTGATGTACAAGCTCTTCTCGGTAGTATGCTGCTCAATGGATGAACTGATAGAGTTTTTAAACAAATAAATATGGACAGGCTCACCAAACAGCAACGTTCCTCCAACATGGCTGCTATCCATGGCAAAGACACAAAGCCGGAGATGGTGGTGCGTAAATGGCTGTGGGGGCATGGGTTCCGTTATCGGCTGAATCATAAGCGATTGCCAGGGAAGCCAGACATTGTGATGCGAAAGTATCGGACGTGCATCTTTGTGAATGGGTGCTTCTGGCATGGACACGGGGTGGCAATGCCACCAGTTCTTTCTGAGGAAAGCGAACAAGTTCGAGCGGAGAGTTTAGAGTTTAGAGTTGAAAGTTCCGAGTGTTGCAAGATTCCGAAGACGAATCGTGAGTTTTGGGTGGCGAAGATACAGAGGAACCAGGAGCGAGACTTGAAAGTGCAACATGAACTGGCTGCGATGGGCTGGCACAGCATCACCATCTGGGAATGTGAACTGAAGCCAAAGGTGCGAGAAAAAACTTTGGAATCGCTGGCGTTCACGCTCAACAAGATATTCTTGCTCAATTTCTCAACGCAAGCGCAAAGCGATGACCTGCAAGACCATAGCGTCAGACGTTATGAGATTCCAGAGGAAGAACCCATGATGGCGGCAGAGGACGTTCCAACAGAACATGGGAATAAAGCAACTTGACAATTCGTTATAAAGTTTATGGCAAAACGTAGAGAAATAAGAAATAGTACGGCAGAGTTCTTGATATATTATGAAACGGATAGAGGTTGTAGCAGCCATCATCCATGATTCCGAAGGGCGTATCTTCGCCACACAGCGGGGATATGGTGAATGGAAGGACTGGTGGGAGTTTCCTGGCGGGAAGATGGAGGCGGGTGAGACCCCGGAGGAGGCTTTGCAACGGGAGATATGGGAGGAGCTGGAGACACGGATTGTGGTGGAGCGGCTGGTGGAGACTGTGGAATGGGATTATCCAGCCTTTGGGCTTCGCCCTTCCTCCGACACGACTCGGCAGAGCCAGAACGAGTTCCACTCTGCTCTCGCTGCTCCGTCGTTTCATCTTACCATGCACTGCTACCTCTGCCATGTGGAGAGCGGGCATCTGGAGCTGAAGGAGCACGAGGCTGCGAAGTGGCTGGGCAAAGATGAACTGGAGAGCGTGAACTGGTTGCCTGCAGACAGGGAGGTGGTGAAGCACTTACTAAAAATGGTAGAACTTTTATAGGGAGAAAGACAGGAATGAGTAATGAGGTATTATATAGGGCACTAAAATCATATTTCGGTTACGACTCCTTCCGCCCTTTGCAGGAGGAGATCATCAATCATGTGTTGCAACGGAAGGATGCGCTGGTGCTGATGCCTACGGGTGGCGGTAAGTCGATATGCTTTCAGATTCCTGCCCTGATGATGGAAGGGACAGCTATCGTTGTGTCGCCGCTCATCTCGCTGATGAAGGATCAGGTGGAGGCACTACGGGCTAATGGCATAGCTGCCGAAGCCCTGAATAGTGCGAATGACGAGACAACGAATCGGCGGATAGCTGAGCGGTGTCTGCGAGGCGCTGTAAAGTTACTATATATCTCGCCCGAGCGACTTATGACGGAACTGAGGTGGATGCAGACGATGCTGAAAGTATCGCTCTTTGCCATTGACGAGGCCCATTGTATCTCGCAATGGGGACACGATTTCAGGCCTGAATACACACAATTGGGCACCCTGCATAAGTTATTTCCCAACGTGCCTATCATGGCGCTTACGGCTACGGCAGACAAGATCACGAAGGCCGACATCATTGAACAACTGCATCTTCAGCATCCGGAAATTTTCATCAGCTCGTTTGACCGTCCGAACCTGAGTCTGGATGTCAGAAGAGGCTATGCTGCCAAAGAAAAGCTACGTACCATACTGAACCTGATTCATCGTCATCGAGAAGAGAGTGGTATTATCTATTGCCTGGCAAAGAAAACCACAGAGGCGCTTGCGGAGAAACTGAAGAAGGCAGGAGTGTCTGTGGGTGTATATCACGCAGGTCTGCCTACCGATGAGCGTAATCGGGTGCAGGAGGACTTCATCAACGACCGCATTCAGGTGGTCTGTGCGACGATTGCTTTCGGAATGGGTATTGACAAGAGTAACGTACGGTTTGTGGTACACTATAATTTGCCTAAAAGCATAGAGAATTACTATCAGGAGATAGGACGTGGCGGGCGTGACGGACTTCCGTGTGAGACCATTTTATTCTACAATCTTCAGGACATCATTACACTGCGCCGTTTTGCAGATGAAAGCGGACAGCGGGAAATCAATGCCGAAAAACTTCGGAGGATGCAGGAATATGCCGAAGCACAGGTCTGTCGTCGCCGCATACTTTTGAATTATTTTGGCGAGAGTAGTGATAAAGGTTGCGGTAACTGTGACGTATGCCACACTCCCCCATCAACATTCGATGGGACCGAACTCGTTCAGAAGGCTCTCTCTGCCATACTGAGAACAGGCGAACAAATCGGATTCACGCTGACGATAGATATTCTTCACGGCAACTTCTCCCCCGAGGTCGTTTCGCGCGGTTACAATCAAATCAGGACCTTTGCGGCAGGGAGAGATGTCCCCATCAGAGACTGGCACGACTATCTGCTCCAGATGCTGCAAATGGGATATATAGAGATTGCCTACAACGAGGACTGCCATTTGCATGTAACGCCGCTTGGACAGGATATTGTGCATGGCAGAGGGCGTGTACAGTTGGCCGTCATCAGCCGCGAGGACTTTAGTGTGAAGGGCCGCCGCAAGCAAATACTGGACGAACAGGGGTCAGCCATAACGATGAGCGGACAAAATGAAAACCAGGATCTGTTTGAGCGCCTGAAGGTGCTGAGAAAAGAAATAGCAGACGAAATGCACACTCCAGCCTTTGTGGTGATGTCAGACAAGACGCTTCATGCATTGGCTACTGATATGCCCACTACCCTGTCAGCCTTTGGTAACACCTTTGGTATCGGCGAGCACAAGCGTGACACTTATGGCGAACGATTTATAGAAGTGATAAAACAATATGCACCCACGGTGGAGGAACGCCCCCTGACGGAGGCAGCTTCATCTCCTGAAATTCCGACAGAGCCAAAAGAAGGAAAGGAGAAAAAGCCGAAGAATCGGATTACGATACAAGGAACCACGTATAATATAGATGAGGACATCTGGGAATCGATCGAATGGCGTAAGGTGTTGAAGGATATCACAGTAAAGGCGTATTGGAACTATCAGGGCACACTTACCATTCAATTAGACGACTATATTCCATCAGACACAGAGCGGCGAGACAAGATTGTCGCCACTCTGTGCCGTTTACTGAAAGACGGATATGGAATGAGCGTTGATGAGCAGACTGGTGTCGTGACAGTTGCCCGGAAATACGATTACGACAACGACGGACAGATAGTCGCCTTCCCATCAGGCTCCTTCTTCGAAATACTTTCCCGTTTCCGCTTGTTCGTCATGCAGAACAGACATTATCCCTTCATGGACGGAGAACATGACGAAATCGCACTGAGAAAGTGGTACAGGGAAGTCGGACATGGACTGGTAAAGATGACTGATGAACAGAAAATCCTGTTTGAGAATTTGAATACTGAGTTTAGTGATATTCCTAAGACCCGGAAGCAGTGGCAAGAACAACAATTAAACCCATCATAAAACAGACCCTTATGAAAAAGATCATCACTTGCCTGCTGGCGCTGTGCGGATTACACGCGACAGCGGCCGACACACATGAGACGGATACCATCGTCGCCCGCAACGGACGTCCGATACAGTTCATAGCCCTGATGCATGCCAGCCTGCGCATCATCTATGAGGGCACGGAGATCGAGATTGACCCGGTGAGAAAGCTGGGACAGCGCACGACGGACTACACCGCGATGCCCAAGGCAGACTACATCTTCGTGACCCACGAGCATGGCGACCACTTCGACCCGGAGGCCATCCGCCAGCTTTCGACGGATAAGACTCGTCTCATCACCAACCATCGCTGCGGCGAGCAACTGGGCTATGGCACCCTGATGGCCAACGGCGAGGGGCTGCGCCTGCCGGGCGACATCACGGTAGAGGCCGTGCCGGCATATAACACCACCGAGGGGCATCTGAAATTCCACCCCAAGGGGCGGGACAATGGCTACGTCCTGACCATCGGCGGCACACGCATCTACATCGCGGGGGACACAGAAGACATCCCCGAGATGGCACAGCTGAAGGACATCGACGTGGCCTTCCTGCCCTGCAACCAGCCGTACACGATGACGCCCGACCAGCTGGTGAAGGCGGCACGGGTAGTGAAGCCGAAGGTGCTCTTCCCGTATCACTTCGGACAGACCGACGTGAGCCGCCTGCCAGAACTGCTCCGGGAAGATGGTATCGACGTGCGGCTAAGGCACGACTATGAGTGATTATAGTTCTTCGACAAGCGAAGCGGCTGCTCGACATCCCGCGCTCGACCTCTGGTCGTTTGCTATCGAAGGGACGCAAGAAGGGTAGTGCTTGCTATCACAGGGACGCAAGAAAGCCGAGAATTAAGGATTAAGAGGACGAGAGGCGTTGATAGGCCAGGCGTTCGTCGCCCGAGGCCAAGTGGATGATGCCGCAGTACGTGAAACCGTGCTGCAGCAGGAGGTGTTGCATCACGCGATTGTCGCGATGTGTGTCCACCCGCAGGTTCTTCTCCCACAGGGCACAATAGTCCATCACGGTATGAAAGATGCCGCGCGTCGCTTTCAGGGCTGCAATACGGTGGATGACATGATAGGGCTGTGTGTCGTCCAGCCATCTTCCACCATAAATACGGGCATAGGTGGGCTCGGGCGAAGCCAGAAAGGCGAAATAGCCCACCACACGGCCAGCCTCCTCGACCACATATCCGCCCCGGTGTGCAATGTCAGCCTCGATATGCTCGGCTGCCGGATAGGCTCCCTGCCACTGCTGCGTGTTGCCTGTCGATACCATGAATGCCTTGGCTTCCCCAATCACATTGAGTATGTCCGCCACGTCCTGTGTCCGGGCGGGGCGCACGAGGCGCGGTATGCCCCGATGCTCCGTGTTCCACGGAGCGAACCACCCCTTGTCACTCGTATGAACGTCAGTCGATTCCATTGTGGGTGTATAGCTGATAGTACTGTCCGCGAAGTGCCAGCAGCTGAGCATGCGTGCCCTGCTCGGCGATGTGCCCATGGTCGAGCACGATAATCTGGTCGGCACCGCGCACGGTGGAGAGTCGGTGGGCGATGATGAAGGTGGTGCGCCCCTTCATGATGGAATCCATGCCCCGCTGCACCATCTGCTCGGTGCGCGTATCGACCGACGAAGTGGCCTCGTCGAGGATGAGCACCGGCGGGTTGGCCACCGCAGCCCTGGCGATGGCCAGCAGCTGACGCTCGCCCTGCGAGAGGTTGCCTCCATCGCCCTGCAACACCGTATTATATCCCGATGCCAGGCGCCGGATGAACTCATGAGCGCCCACCAGACGGGCAGCCTCGACACACTCCTCGTCCGTGGCATCCAGGCGGCCGTAGCGGATGTTGTCCAGCACGGTGCCCGTAAAGAGATGCGTCTCCTGCAGGACGATGGCCATGCTGCGGCGCAGCGAACCCTTGTCTATCTGTACGATGGGGATGCCGTCATAGAGAATCTCGCCCCGCTGGATGTCATAGAAACGGTTTATCAGGTTGATGATAGTGGTTTTGCCCGCGCCCGTGCCTCCCACGAAAGCTATCTTCTGGCCCGGCTCGGTATTGATATGTATGTCATAGAGCACCTGCTTCCCCTCCACGTACGAGAAATCCACATGACGGAAGTCCACGTCGCCCTGCGGGTTCTCCAGCGTCTGCTCGCCCTCGTCTGCCTCCGGTTCGGCATCGGCCAGACGGAAGACACGCTCGGCTCCGACCGTGGCGTTCAGTACCGAGTTGATTTCCTGGCTGACATGCGAGATAGGCTGCGTGAAGCTCTTGTTCAACTGGAGGAAGGCTACGATGGTACCCAGCGAGACCGCCGACTGGAACGGGAGAAGCGGGAAGTCGCCCAGCGCCAGCACCGCCCCCACGACGGCGATGAGCACATAACCCAGATTGCCCAGGTTTCCGTTTATCGGCATCACGACGCTCGTAATGCGGCTGGCCTGGCAGGCTGCGTGACGCAGGCGTTCGTTGATCGTCTCAAAGTCGGCTATCGCCTGTTCCTCGTGGCAGAACACCTTGACCACCCGCTGCCCGGAGAGCATTTCCTCGATGAATCCGTTCACGCGGGCCACAGACTCCTGCGACGTGCGGAAGTAGCTGCGCGACCACCGGCCCAGGCGCCCCGTGACGTACACCATCAGGGCAGCGATGAGGATGCTCACCAACGTGAGCGGCACCGAGAGGACTATCATCGAAGTGAACGTGGCCACGATGGTGATGAGGGACGAAAGCACCTGTGACATGGCCGAGGATATCATCTGGCGCAGCGAATCGACATCGTTGGTATAGACCGACATCAGTTCGCCGTGGGAATGGCGGTCGAAGTAGGCCACCGGGAGGTGCTGCATGCGCTGGAAGATATGCTTGCGCAGGCGCAGCATGGTGCCCTGCGAGACACGGATCATCAGTCGGTTGTACAGATAGCCGCAGGCCGTGCCGAGCAACAGCACGGCACCCAGCCGCAGCAGGCCCAGGGCCAGGGGGGCATAGTCGGCTCCCGCTCCGGCAGCCGTGGATGCCAGCAGGGGCGCGATATAGTCGTCAATGAGGGTGCGTGTAAAAAGTGAGGAGACGAGCGACGTCACGCTGGAGAGCAGGATGCAGAGGCATACCACCAAAAGGCTCCAGCGATAATGGCGCATCACGAAGCGCAGCAGCCGCAGCATCACACGTCGCTGCTCACGGCTGGCCGACTGCAAGCCCACCGGCCCTTGCGGGCCACGCGGAGCGCCAAACTGCGGCTGTCTCATGATACGCCTCCTTTCTGCGACGCGGCCTCGTCAAAGTCGCCCTCGTCTGCGTGTTGCAGGGCAAAGATCTCCTGGTACAGCGCATTCGACTGCAGCAGCCGTTCGTGGGTATCGAAGCCCGTGACCACACCGTTGTCCATGACCAGGATGCGGTCGCAGTGGCGCACACTGCTTATGCGCTGGGCAATGATCAGCTTGGTCATGCCGGGCAGCTGTTCGCGGAAGGCTTGTTGGATGCGTGCGTCCGTAGCAGTATCGCAAGCCGAGGTAGAATCGTCGAGCAGCAGGATACGCGGCTGCTTCAGCAGAGCGCGAGCGATGCAGAGACGCTGGCGCTGTCCGCCGGAGAGATTGGCTCCGCCCTGTTCGATGTATGTGTCATATCCCTGTGGCATCTCGTTCACGAAGTCGTCGGCCTGTGCCAGCCGGCAGGCGTGGCGACACTCCTCGGGCGTGGCATCGGGACGCCCCCAGCGCAGGTTTTCCAGGACCGTACCGCTGAAGAGCGTGCTCTGCTGCAAGACCACGGCCACCGACGTGCGCAGGGCATGCAGGTCGTACTCCCGCACGTCGCGACCGCCCACCATCACCACTCCCTCCCGCGGATCATAGAGGCGACAGATGAGGCTCACCAGGGTGGACTTTCCGGAACCCGTTCCGCCGATGATGCCGATCGTCTCGCCCGACGAGACAGCAAACGAGACATCATACAGCGCCGAGCGCTTCGATGTATGCTGCGAGGCAGTCTTCGTCTCGGGAGAGGGATAGTCGAAGCGCACTCCGCGCAGTTCCAGCCGTCCGTCCGGCACGTCGCAGACTGGCGTCGAGGGGTTCGTGATGTCCGGCTTCTCCTCGAGAATGGCACACACGCGGGCTGCCGAAGCAGCGCTCTGGGTGAGCATGACGAAGATCATCGAGAGCATCATCAGGGCCTGAAGGATGGACATCACATAGGTGAAGAGCGAGGCCAGGCGTCCGGTGGTCAGCGTACCGTCCACCACGAAATGGGCTCCCCACCAGGACAGGGCGATGATACATCCGTACATGACGAGGTTCATCACCGGATGATTCAGCGCCATGAGACTCTCGGCACGCATGTACAGGCGGGCCAGTGCCTCGGCTGCACGGGCAAACTTGTCATTCTCGTAGTCCTCGCGAACGAAAGCCTTCACCACCCGGATGGCTCGCACGTTCTCCTGGACGCTGCGGTTCAGGTCGTCATAGCGCGTGAACACCTGCTGGAAGAGGCGTCTCACTCGCGAGATGATACACCACAGGGCGGTGCCCAGGAGCACCATCGCCACCAGAAAGATCAGCGAGAGGCGCGGATCGATGACCATACACATCACCACGGAGAGCACCAGCCGCAGCGGTGCTCGCACGGAGATGCGCATAATCTGCTGGAAGGCCTGCTGGAGGCTCTGCACGTCGGTGGTCATTCGGGTGACGAGGCCCGAGGTGGAGAAGCGGTCGATATTGGCAAAGGAGAACTGCTGGATACGACGGTACATGGCGCTGCGCAGGTTGGCGGCAAAGCCCGTCGAGGCGTATGCCGACGACCACCCGGCAGCCACGCCGAGCATCAGGGAGAGCAGAGCCAGCAGGAGCATCCCGGCACCGTAGCGCCAGACAGCCTGCAGGTCGCCGCCCGTGAGGCCGCGGTCGATGAGCTGAGCCGTCACGTAAGGAATAAGCACGTCCACCACCACCTCGGCCGTCGTGAGCAGAGGCGTAGCCAGGGCGGCTCCCCGGTAACGGCCTATCTGATTGTACAGCGTGCGCAACATCTCTCCTTCTACTTTACGTGCTCTGTTACTTGGGTTTGCGGGTGCAAATATAGCTAAAAAAAGCGACATGCAAGCCCTGCACGGCGAAGAAATCAACTATTCATGGTTCGGATGTAATATTTAACCCGAATCGGTCAATCTTGGACGAGCCAATCATCGATTCCAAAGCAGTGTGCCGTCTGCGGCCTGTCCTGCGGCCTCCACCTGTATCTGCGTCGTGCGACTGTTATTATATAAGGTAACGCGTGCGCAACCCTCGGCGTCCAACTTCAGGTTGGGATTCCAATAGAGTGTGCGGCGATAGTCCGTGGGTACCTCGGGCAGTGTCTGTCGGGTGTAGGCTGCAAACCAGGTGGGGTTGCCCTGCACGACAACCTGCCCGAGTTCCTTGGCATAGGGCTTCATCTTGATGACGGACGGCAGGCCGGAGGCCGCAACCTGTACCGTCTCATAGCCTACATAGCGGAATGTAAGCTGCTCCGTAGGTTCGGCCTGAATCATGAAATGCCCCTCCGCATTCGTCATCGTACCTCGCTCCGACGCGACGTAAATGTTCACGTACGGCAACGCCTCCCCCGTCTCAGCATCCACCACCTGGGCATGATACGTCTGCTGCGCCGCCAGAGGCAGGCAGAGCAGGAGGGTGAGAAGGAAGAATAAATGTTTCATAACACTTCATGCCGGAGCACACGATGTCCTCTCCATATACAAAGTAACACGAAAAAGGCATGTTGTAACATCTGTGGCCCACTTTTTTTGCTTATCCTGTCGTTTTTTATGAAATAACGCTTGCGTCATGGCTCTCTTTTATCTCTTTTATCTCCTTCATTCTGTGCGATTCGCTCTTCTTCCTCGGTGCGCAGGATGATTTCTTCCGTCCATAGGATAGGGTCGTAGCCCACACTGTCTGCTGCTCCAATCATATCATATCTCCCTTTTCCCATCAGGACGACGTTATGTGACGGCGGCAGAGGAGCAATGCCAAAGGCAAAGGCATGAAGTGTTATCGTGTCACTTTGTGCTTTGCAGTAAACCCGCTCCACTTCCGTAAAACGCCGATTGTGACAGTAATCCACGTGAAGATGACAACGTGTGGGATGATATGTGGTGTCGCGGTTCTCAGTCCAACGTAGGCTATAATTGCTCAGCTCGCCATCAAATGCCAATAAGCGGCAATGACGGTCAAGGTAAACGTCCCCTTCCAGAACACGGGCCGAGGAGTCTTGCAAGTTATCATAAGGTAATGCAGTCATGTGTATTTTGTATATCCGCTTACCTTTGGAGGATTTCAACGTCGTCCTTTTTACCGCATAGAAGCGCGTTGGGACAAACTCATCTTCATTTCCGTGCAGTACTTCTTCACGGAGCGTTGCCCCGTCGCCAAAACGTACTATTCTGCTACTCGTTTCTTTTGGTGGCACGTAGATAAAGGGGGTACGCAGATCGTTCCAGAAACTGTCGCCTTGAACCATTGGCCCTAATAGGATTAAGTGCATCAGATTGGATGTGGTGAAATGTGTCTTTACATTGTCGTTCGATTGTTTTTCAGTCGTATAGTGTCGTAAACTATGGAGCACTATGTTGCGAAGGTTGGCTGCCGATTGTGCGCGGAAAAGGCCTTCGACAAGTTCGACGTTCTCCTCCTCGCTTAGCGAGAAACGAAAAAAATAGGAGCGTGATAGGTGTAAGTTCTTGGCATATTCCCGGCAAAGTTTTTTCCATGCTTTTTCCAGCATTTTGTCGTTCCCCATCGTTCCCCATACTTCAACTTCGTGCATCATCTGAGACAACGGCCTCAGTTTTATCACGCTTGGGAGAGATGATATGCTTACTTTTACCTGCTCGTATCCGATGAATGACACCTGTAATACGTCGTACTCTTCTGCTTGGATGGAAAAAAAGCCCTCGTAGTTAGTCTGTGCACCATGTTTTGACGAACTGTATATTTGGGCAAGAGGCAGTGCCTCGCCTGTCTCGGCATCTACCACACGGGCGCGGTATGTCTGATAGACTTTGCCGTGATAGGCGGTGTCGGATTTCGATACCAACACGGCGTCGGCCTCGCAGGACTTAGGCACGATACGTTTGCTCCAGTCCACACTCCTTGCAGCCCAGACGCTGGTCAGGACATTGAGAAGGAACAGGAGTATGATTGTCGTCCGTCTCATTGTCAGCCTTGTTACACTTCGAAAATATCAATCGTCAGCTTTTTTTCTTTTCTTTCCCCAACATTATCGACTCAGTGTAGGCAAGTCGTACGAGGATGTAATGATTACTCTTTCCTGATTTATGAAATGAAGTATATTCTTTTTGTCCACTATCATTGTTTCTGCCACAGGTGATTTGAACTTCAATTTCACCGCACGCTTCACATTGAGCACAGGAGCGTTTTCATCATCATCGGAGTCATTTGAATCAATAAGCACACTTCCTTTTCCATAGGCAATATAAATGACTTTATCTGGTTCTAGGCTTATACACGTCTCATTCATTTTCCCTTTTTTCCACAAAGCAGACACAAGAATAGTATCCTTTGTGCTGTTTTTTACTCTTATATTAGGAACGAACACACAACAGAAACAACTCATACATAATAACGCGTAAACTGTTATTATGAAAATCGACATAATTTTTTTCATCTTTCAATAGAATTAATGGTTTTTATGGGATACTCTCAATATCTAAGCGTTCTAATATAGTTCTACTTTCCTCTCGGGACAGTTCTGCTTCTAATGTCAAAAAAACATTACTCCTCATA
>CADAJS010000045.1 GCA_902788315.1 uncultured Bacteroidales bacterium | reverse complement strand
CGATATATCATGCTCACTGCGGCATATAGGTTGAACAAGAATCCAAAGAAGAAGTAATTCTATAAAAACAACAATGAGTAAGTTTTTAGTGACCATGATGGCCCTCGCGCTGACGATAGCAGCCCAGGCACAACAGTATGACGGCATCAACACCTACACTTACGACTACGGTCTCTGCGGCCGCACAACGATGCTCCGCGCCACGTTCAAACTATGAACATAACTTGATTTCAATAACGCAGTAAAGTTCTTGGACGAGCCAAGCGGCGGAGCCGAGCGAGGGATTCTTACTACTTTCAACTTCAAAACTGACTTTACACTATAAACTATAAACATTAAACTTTAAATTTCCTCCCACGTGAGAGAAAATTTTTTCTCTGGTGTACGAGCAAAAAAACGCCCTCGAAGCGGAAAGCAGGTGTGGCTACAAGGACAAGGGTTTAACCCGATCGGGTTATGTAAAAGCAAAAGCAAGGAAAAAAGTTTAGCGCTTTTTTCCTTGCTTTGCCGAACGGAAGTATCTAAGACCGCTGGTCTGAGATACGAGATTAAGCAATAAGGCGGGACTCTACCTAAAGGTCTGAAAGCGGAGCGGCCCAAGGAGCCTGACGTCCCACGAAACCGGGCCCGGCGGAAGTGGGGGGTATGTCTGGCTTACCAGATGTCCTCCGGCTTCTCGGGGTTGTCATAGACTTCCTTGGCACAGTATTCGAGGTAGTCCATGTAGAGATAGAGGGTGATGTCGTCCATCACGGTCTTGAAGCGGATGTAGTAGGTCTCGTCGGGGTCCATGGTCTGTCGCACGATGATGCGGCGCGAGTTCTCGTTGCTGGATCGGCCTGTTACGCTGGAGCCCGGAGCACCGGCACAGTGGATGGCGGCTCCCTTCATGAAGCCCTTGTTGCGCAACTGCTTGTCCACCTCGGCATCATAGTCCTCGTCGCCCGTGTCGGCCTCCCATCCCATGAAGCTTGGGAAGGAGAGTGTCGTGGTATTTACCATGGTGGGGCCGATGCGCAGGTCGAGGGGGATACCCTGTACGGCCATGTTGCTCTTGTCCTTACCCCAATAGAACTGGACGATACCACGACGCTTTCCGGTGTTCATCACGGCGTAGCGTATCTCATAGGTACCGCGTTTGGGCACGGGCGGGAGACGGAACGTGACGTCCTGCAGGCCACGGATGGTGAACTCGTCACCGTCATAGTTCTTCCATCCCCGGTTCAGTCCTGTCCAGTAGAAGAACTGTGTGTCGTCGGAGATATCGACATCGTCCAGATAGCGATACTCGGAGGTGACTGGGATGCGCACGTTCTCATGAGGCACGTCTGAGATGGGCGACATGCGGATGCCGTTGTTGATAAATTCGGGCATCATGGCCGTGACGTCCCAGCGGATGCGGCCCTTGACAAGTTCGTTGCGTGTATGCTCGTCGTAGATAAGAAGTTTCCCGATGGGATAGAGCATGCCATTACGCACGCTGTTCTCGCCCTCCATGTTGGGAGCCCCGATGAGGATTCCCTCGTTTTCGGGTGTACAACCCACCTCGTGGTAGTTGCCTCGACGCCCATTGTTGAGGATGGGGAAGCGGTTGAGATAGATACCATTCGACTCGCGGCTCTCATAAATCTTGAGCAGGCGGCGGTGGCCCATCGTGGTGTAGTACTCGGCCATAGCCACGCTGAGCGTACCTGTGTTGGGGACATAGCCCACCTCGTTATAGTGATGGACGAGGCGGTCGGTGCTCAGGCGCTCGGGCAGGAAGTGGTAGGTGACGAAGCGGTTCAGGAGGTTGTCCTTGTCTTCATAGTCCTGATTGCGCTTGGCTTCAGGATAGATGTTGTTGTCTTCGAGGTATTTTACCACATCCTCGACGGTGATGTCCAGGGGAGCCTTGCCCAGCAGGGCACTCCACAAGCTGTCCGTCTCGGCAAAGTAGGTGTAGCCATAGTAGCGATGCTCGGGCGTACAGAAGCCGGGTGCAGGCACCAGCACAGAACCCTCGACGTGGATGGGCCGTATGTTCTTGATAATCTCGCCACGCAGGAACTTATCCTCATAGACATAGTCGGTATGCATCTTCAGGGTGTCTATCATGCCCACAGCCTGAGCCAGCAGCGAGGCTACGTAGAAGCCCTCGATGCGCTTGTCCACATTGTTCTTGAGCAGATGGCCCAGTGTGTTGTTCGAGGGGTTGACGACGCCGTTCATGGAATGGATGCATCCATTGAGCACGGTGATGTCAAAGTTACGTTCGTCCATCGGGGCGCTGTTGATCAGCGTGGCGGTGATGGAGTCCTTGCGCCCGGGCTGGTGGACCACCAGACGGCGGTCGTACATGTTGGGCATCGGGATCTCGGCATCCTGCTGGATGGGGAAGTAATAGCTGAAGTAGGTGGTAGCGTCGCCACCGTCGATCACGCTGTTATAGGCTATCACCTTTCGGATGGAGTCGAGCGACGTGCTGTCGCGGAATCCGTCCCAGTTTGGTGCGTCGATGATGTCCTTTACCACCAGGGTGTCCAGATAGTCCTGAATGGCTTGGTTGGTGGGGGCGAATACCGTGTAGTGGCCGCGTGCCGAGAGCAACTGGGCCAGTGTGGTGGAACTCACAGAGCTTACAGGCACCTGGTTGAGAATGTCGAGATAGGTGCTGTAGGTGTCTGCATGTTTCTCCAGATAGCTGAGTACGGTATGTTCCTTGGCCACATAACGTGCGGAAGAATCTATCTCTTCCGAGCATCCCATAAGGACGAGGAGGCCCATACAAAGGGGAATAATTCTCTTTATCATTGATGGTGTGTTTAGTTATCAGTGAATCATTATCGTTACAATACCACTATTTCGCTGCAAAATTATGAATAATTCATAATACTGCAAAAGAATGTGAAAGTTTTTTTGCCCATACTCGTTTACTCTGATTGTTTGCCACTCGGCAAAGCAAAACAAAAAGTTTCTCTTTTTCTTTTGCATTGCTCTCGTTTATTCTTTGCACTAAAGGCAAAGCGGCAAAGCCGAGCGCGTACCTCTGACTTCGTCGCGCTTGACGCTTTGCGGCGCTTCTGCCCGCTTGCGGGTGTTGAAGAAGGTACTCCCACTCGGCAATGCAAAACAAAAAGTTTCTCTTTTTTCTTTTGCATTGCTCTTGTTTATTTGTACCTCTGACTTCGTCGAAGGTACTTTCACTCGGCAAAGCAAAACAAAAAGTTTCTCTTTTTCTTTTGCATTGCTCTCGTTTATTCGTACCTTTGCAGCAGAGAAAAGAAAGATACAATGGCAAAAGAAGGGCTCACGCCCATGATGAAACAATTCTATGACCTGAAGGCCAAGCA
The DNA here is from genome assembly GCA_902788315.1 of uncultured Bacteroidales bacterium. Lineage (GTDB taxonomy): Bacteria > Bacteroidota > Bacteroidia > Bacteroidales > Bacteroidaceae > Physcousia. Next base: position 24,087 of record CADAJS010000045.1, on the reverse strand, counting down.
CCCCGATGCGGTGCTGCTCTTCCGGTGTGGCGACTTCTACGAGACGTATGCCGAGGATGCTGTCGTAGCGGCTCAGATACTGGGCATCACGCTGACTCGGCGCAACAATGGCAAGGAGAACATGCCCTCGACCGAGATGGCGGGATTCCCGTACCACGCGCTGGACACGTACCTGCCCAAGCTGGTGAGGGCCGGCAAGCGTGTGGCCATCTGCGACCAGCTGGAGGACCCCAAACTGACCAAGACCCTTGTCAAGCGAGGCATCACCGAGCTGGTGACACCCGGAGTGGCGCTGACGGACACCGTGCTTTCCTATAAGGAGAACAATTTCCTGGGTGCCGTACACTTTGGCAAGACGGCCTGCGGAGTGGCCTTCCTGGACATCAGCACCGGCGAGTTTCTCACTGCCGAGGGCACCACCGACTATATCGACAAGCTGCTGGGGAGCTTTGCCCCCAAGGAGGTGCTCTACGAACGTGGACGCAAGGGTATGTTCGAAGGGGCGTTCGGCTCACGCTTTGTCACCTTTGAGCTGGACGACTGGGTGTTCACCGAGAACACTGCGAGACAGAAGCTCCTGAAACACTTTGAGGTGAAGAACCTGAAGGGCTTTGGCGTGGACCACCTGAAGAACGGCATCGTGGCTGCCGGGGCCATCATGCAGTATATGGAGATGACACAGCACCTCCAGCTGGGACACATCACCGCCCTGCGCCGCATCGAGGAGGACCGCTTCGTACGCCTCGACAAGTTCACGATTCGCAACCTGGAGCTGCTCTCCTCGATGAACGAGGACGGCATCTCGCTGCTCGACATCATCGACAAGACCATCACCCCGATGGGCGCCCGCATGCTGCATCGCTGGCTGCTGTTCCCGCTCAAGGACGTGCGCCAGATTCAGGAGCGGCAGGACGTGGTGGACCACTTCTTCCGCCACCCCGACATGCGCGAGCTGGTCACGGAGCAGCTGCATCGTATGGGTGACCTGGAGCGTATCATCAGCAAGGTGAGTGTGGGACGCGTCTCGCCGCGCGATGTCGTCCAGCTGCGCATCGCCCTGCAGGCACTGGAACCCATCAAGGAGGCCTGCCAGCAGGCCGAGGACGCCACCCTGCGACGCATCGGCGAACAGCTGAACCTCTGTGCCACCATCCGCGACCGCATTGCCCGTGAGGTGCAGCCCGACCCGCCGCTGCTCGTAAACAAGGGCAACGTGATTGCCGACGGAGTGAATCCCGAACTGGACGACTTGCGCCGCATAGCCTATCAGGGCAAGGACTACCTCCTGCAGATTCAGCAGCGCGAAGCCGAGGCCACGGGAATACAGAGCCTCAAGATCGGATACAACAACGTCTTCGGCTACTATCTCGAAGTGCGCAATACGTACAAGGAGCAGGTGCCGCCCGAGTGGGTGCGCAAGCAGACACTGGTGCAGGCCGAGCGTTACATCACGCAGGAGCTCAAGGAATACGAGGAGAAGATCATGGGAGCCGAGGACCGCATCCTCTCTCTCGAGACACAGCTCTTCAGCGAGCTGGTGATGGCATTGGCCGAATACACGCCCACCATCCAGGTGGATGCCTCGCTCATTGCTCAGCTCGACTGCCTGCTCTCCTTTGCCATCAGTGCCGAGGAGAACCGCTATATCCGTCCCGTGGTGGACGAGACAGACATCATCGATATCCGGCAGGGCCGCCATCCCGTCATCGAGAAGCAGCTGCCCGTGGGCGAACGCTATGTGGCCAACGATGTCTATATGGACACCGAGAAGCAGCAGATTATCATCATCACCGGCCCCAACATGGCGGGCAAGAGTGCCCTGCTGCGCCAGACGGCCCTCATCACGCTGATGGCCCAGATGGGCAGTTTCGTGCCGGCCGAGAGTGCCCACATCGGATACGTCGATAAGATCTTCACCCGTGTGGGTGCCAGCGACAACATCTCCGTGGGCGAAAGCACCTTCATGGTAGAGATGAGCGAGGCATCCAATATCCTGAACAATCTCTCGCAACGCAGCCTCATCCTCTTCGACGAGCTGGGACGCGGCACGAGCACCTACGACGGCATCAGCATTGCCTGGGCCATCGTCGAGTATATCCACGAGAATCCGCAGGGCCATCCACGCACACTCTTTGCCACTCACTATCATGAGCTGAACGAGATGGAGAACCACTTCCCGCGCATCAAGAACTTCAACGTCAGCGTGCGCGACGTGGACGGGAAGATTATCTTCCTGCGCAAGCTGGAGCGGGGCGGCTCGGCCCACAGCTTCGGCATCCACGTGGCCCGGCTGGCCGGCATGCCCATGAGCATCGTGCGCCGGGCAGATGCGGTGCTGAAGCAGCTGGAGGCCACCAAGGACCACGACAGCCTGGGCCAGGGCATTGCTGCCGGACACGAATCCACCCAGGGCGTGCAGATGAGCTTCTTCCAGCTCGACGACCCCATCCTGTGCCAGATACGCGACGAGTTCCTGCATCTCGACATCAACAACCTGACACCCATCGAGGCGCTCAACAAACTTAACGACATCAAGCGGCTGGTGAAGGAGAAATAGTAAATACAAGGATATATCATGAAATGGATAGGAGGTTTCCTGGGACTGCTCCATGGCGGTCCGTTAGGCGCTCTGGCCGGCTTCGTGCTGGGTGCCATCTTTGACTCGTTCACCGAACGCTCGGCCCACTTCACAGTCGAGGAGCGCCAGGCCTATGAGCCCGAGGGAGAACGCAACGGCTTCCTCTTCTCGATGATGGTGCTCTCGGCACACATCATCCATGCCGACCGCAAGATCATGCACAGCGAGATGGAATACGTGCGCCGCTTCCTGCGCACCAATTTCTCTGCCGCTGCCGAGTCTCAGGGGCAAGACATCCTCCTGCGCCTCTTCGAGCAGAAGAAGCAGATGGGCCCGTCGCAGTGGGACGCACAGATACAGGCCGTCTGTCGCCAGATAGCCGGCGTCATGCCGCAGGAGCAGCGCCTACAGCTCATCGCCTTCCTGTGCGAGATAGCAAAAGCCGACGGACACATCGCCACCGAGGAACGGGAGGCCCTGCGAAGGATATGCCTCCACATGAACCTCGATGCCGGCACCGCCGAGCAGATGATGGGCCTCGGAGGCTCCACGCTCGAGGATGCCTACCGGGTGCTGGGCATCACACCGGATGCTACGGACGACGAGGTTCGCCGCGCCTATAAGCGCATGGCGCTCGAGAACCACCCGGACCGTGTAGCCTCGCTGGGCGACGACATCCGCCGGGCTGCCGAGAAGAAATTCAAGGAAATCAACGAAGCCAAGGAACGTATCTACCGCGCGCGTGGAATAAAATAAGGTAGCGAGGAGATTGCCGAGGCGGGGTGCTGGTTTTTTTCCCATGTGTGGGAAAACACGATGGAACACGCCTCATCGCCTTTTCCCACACGTGGGAAAACACTGTGCAGCATGCCTCGGAGTCGGACCTTATGGTACAGAAAGCCAAATACCTAAATTCCGCAGCACTTTAGTTTGACTTCCTTTATAAGTTCCTGAGCAAAAAAAAGTTCTTGCTGTGTCAAGCGGCAGAGCCGAGCGGCTCAGGATTTCGCCATGTCAGATTTTTCACTTACCTTAGTGCTGCGTTTAAAGACAAGCAAAATCATCAATGACATGGCAAAGGTAAGCATAAAATCTGAGAGAATCACTCCTTTTGGAGGAATATTTCACGTAAGAGAGAGCTTTTTTCCCGTTATATGGCTCCGATTATCGACAAAGTTCTGGGGCTTCGATGTACGTCATTCGGCTACCAAAGCGCGAGATTGTCGGTTCTCTGGCAAGCGTCTACTTTTGTGGCGGTGACTGTGTGGAGGATGTTACGAGCCACCTGATGCCCCATCTCTCGCTTCATCCCACTCTGCGCACATGCAGCTCAGACACCATCCTGAGAGGGATTTCGGAGCGGACAACACGTAATTGCACCTGTAGTGGCTGGAGATTCCGCAGATGGAGGGCGAGACGGCGAAATTAGTCCGAATGACTATTAGTCGCGGATTTTAGGATATATACTTTTTTTCCACAACCGCAAAAAAGTGGAGATAAATTCACCATTTTGCCCCATATTATACGACTCAGGGGGGTATTTCCTGCCCGCTTCACCCCTCCAAAGCAAGAAAATGTCTTCGAAAAAGAAAAAAAATCACGTCTGTAGTGGCAAGACTATCGTCAGATGGAACAGCAAACAGCAAAATAAGTCAGCATCACTATTAGTCGCGGATTTTAGGATATATACTTTTTTTCCACAAACCGCAAAAAAAGTGGAGATAAATTCACCATTTTGCCCCATATTATGCGACTCAGGGGGCTATTTCCTGCCCGCTTCACCCCTCCAAAGCAAGAAAATGTCTTCGAAAAAGAAAAAAAATCATATTTATTTTGCATTATGTACATTAATCATTATTTTTGCACCGATACAACCGAAAAAAAGACGATTATGGACTAACAACTCGATTTGTAACCAGACTAATTATAAACTTTTAACCTTAACACACATCATCATGAGAAAGTATTTTACTCACTTGTGCCTGTCGTTGCTTGCAAGCATGATAAGCACGACGGCTTGGGCCTTGGAGCCCAACAGCGATGGCATCTACGAGATTGCCAACAAGGATGACTTGGTAGCCTTCTCCGCATTGGTGAATGGCGGTCAGGCGAACATCAACGCTGTGCTGACAGCCGACATCGACATGTCGGATGTCAATGGCTATGTCCCCATCGGCAACGATGCAAACCGCTATTGCGGCACCTTCGACGGACAGGGACACCGCATCATGAGCCTCAAAATCAAGGGCGAGCAGTTCCTCGGAGTCTTTGGCATCGTGACAGGCGGCGCCGTTATCAAGAACTTCATTCTGGACGAAAACAGTGCCATCGAGGGCACCGAAGATGCCGGTCTTGTCGGCAGCACCCGAGGCAGTGGCAAGGTGACGCTGCAATGTCTGGGCAACGAGGCCGACATCACCATCAAGGGTACCAATGCCGGTGGCATCCTGGGCGACAACGACGATACTCAGGCCACCATCTACATGGAACGCTGCTTCTATACCGGCGACATCGAGAGCGCAGGGAACAGCGCAACGATGTGTGGATGGATTGGCCTTGGCGGCACCATCTACGACAGCTACAGCATCGCAAGCGTCGAGGGCTACGAGAGTGAAGAAAAAGCCTTTACGCGCAGAAAGGGCTCTACGGACCTCGCAAACTGCTACAGCAACTTCGGCACGCAGGTCACGCCGACCAACAAGGAGGAAGCCCTCTCGGGACGCTTGGCCTGGATGCTAAACGGCGAAACCTTTGTCAGCCCCAAATTCTTCCAGACCCTCGGCGAGGAGCCCCATCCCGTACCCTTCGCTTCGAGTCAGGTGGTTTACAAGTATGGCGACACATTCGCTTCCTTCACCCCCGCTGACGCCTCGTCGTTTGCCGAAGCCCGCGAAAACATCGTGTTTGCCGAAACGCAGGCCTACTCCGACGTCTTGGCCTACAAGCCGTTTGTCGAGAATTACCTCGCAACGGTGAATAGCTGGACAAGCATGACGAACTACGAGGAGTTCTGTAGTTCCTACTCGGATGCGCAGACATTGAAGTCGCAGCTCTCAGCCTCCATCACAGCCTACGGCAAGTATGTGGAACGATGCAAGTACATCTTAGGCTACTTGCAGGACAATATTTTCAGTAACGATGCGCGCACGACGCTCGAGTCGTATCTCGAGGATGTTGTGGAACCGGGCGCATTCCCCAACGGAAGCTATGCGTTCATCATCGATGCATGCAACCTCAACGACGAGCAGATAGCCGCCGAGACGGAATATGTGAGCCAGATGTTCAACAGTGCCATCGCCGACAACTTCGTGGCTGGCACCGAAATCACGAAGATGATGCAGAACCCCGACTTCAAGAATGATTGGGAAGGATGGACCGTAGAGAGCAATGCCCCCAGTGGCATGCAAATCGGCGGCGTGCCCGAGATAATGAAAATTGCCCGCGGACAGCACAACACTTACACCGTCGAGCAAACCATCAAGGGGATTCCCAACGGAATCTACATGATGAACGTCAATGCATTGATGCGCCCTGCCGGCGAGGATGCCTGCACATTCTATGCCGGACAGCTTTTCCTGAACGGGAATGTCAACTATGTGATGAGCATCAGTGAAGACCCGATCCCCACCTCGAAGGCCGTAGACCAAGTGAACAGCTCCACAGCTGACGACCACACGATTTCGGTGAACGGCGTAGATTGCTACATCCCCTCAAACATGAACGGCTGCAGCTATGCTTTCAACAGCGGGCGCTACACGAACTATGTGGCCGTCGAGGTAAAGGACAACACGCTGACCGTCGGTGTGCGCAGCCTCGGCACCGGGCAGAAGGGCGACTGGCTCCCCTTCGGCAACATCCACGTCTTCTTCCTCGGTCAGGCCGAGGAGGCTACTACCCAGCTGAGCGACGTACTGAACGGGTATGTGGCCCGCGCAAAGACGATTCAGAACTTCGAGGCATCGCTGACGGACTACGCCCTGTATCCCAACATCCCTGCCGCCCAGAAGACACAGCTTACCGAACTGACAGCCCTGGCCGAGAATGTGACTGCCGGTGCCGACAAGATGAATCTCATCAACAGCTTCTCCACACTGTTCGACGAAATCTACGCCGCCCGAAAGGCATACATCGAACTGGCCAGGGCTGGCAGCACTGTTACCGACTTTGCCGGCGAACTGCTCTCCATGCAAATAATAAGCACCGAGGAATACCACCAGATTTCGAGCGAGTCTGGTGCTGCTCTCGACGCCTACTCCAACGGCACTAAGACGACCGACGAGGCACTCGCCATCTCCAACCAGCTCATTTCTGACTACATCTCGCCATATGTGCCCTACGCCGACAACTGGTATCAGATTTACACTCCCACACAGCTGTACTATGTGTTTATCCTCATCAACTCGGGCGCCGCAAATGCCGATGTCATGCTGATGAAGGACATCGACCTTACGGCCTACAACATCCAGCTGAAGAAGTTTGGCGGCACGCTCGACGGACAGGGACATACAGTCACCATCAATCGGACAGGCAATTCGGAAGAAGGCAACGCACCACTCATCTACGAGCTTACCGGCACAGTACAGAACATGGGCCTTGCAGGCACTATCGTTGCCAACAGCAAGAACCTGGCCAGCTTCACGGCCTACCACTACGGAGTACTTTCGAGGTGCGTCTCCACCGTCACCATCCTGCCACAGTTCTCGGGCGACATCACCGGCGGTGGCCTGATTGCCCGCGGCCAGACAGGCGGACGCGTCGAGGACTGCCTCTTCGCAGGCAAGATAGTACGTTCGGATGCCATCAAGGCCGGAGGCATCTGCGGCTGGGTGAGCGGCAACACCGACTTCGTCAACTGCATGGCAATCGGCGAGCTTGACGTTCAGATAGACAATACCTCGTATGCCATTGCCCGAAACTCGAACAAGAAGGGCACCATCACCAACTGCTACTACATGGCAGGCTTTGGCGGACGTATCGATGGAGGAGCCATCGCTATTACGCCCGAGCAACTGGAGAGCGGCGAACTGGCCTACACCTTGGGATGGGGACAGGAACTGGGCAAGGACGAATATCCTTCACCCATCTGCCCGATGAAGGTCATCAAGAAGGACGACGGCACCTACGAGAATGAAGGCACAGAACCCGTCGAACCCACGGCTCCCAAGGCTGACATCCTCGATGTGGTATTCAACGAGGACGGCTCGGCAGAGGATGTTTCGCCGATGCACAACACGGTGGAACACGTCGGAACGACCTCCAGCGTCTACTTCAACGAGACCTACCAGCGCAACGTGGCTCGCTTCGAGAATCCTTGGAGCAAGACCTGCACCGGCTACTACAAGGTGGACTACGAGACCAACGATGCCATCCGCTCGGCTTTGGCCGACGGCCACTCGCTCGAGATGCTCGTAATGCCCGACTACGAAGGTGCCCTTCAGGATGTCGAGGCCAAGCCCTTCAGCGCAATGCAGGGCGGCGGCACCGGCTTCCTCGTTTGCAAGACGAACGCAAGCGGCAGCGGTGGCAAGAATGTGTTCACCTTCCTGCCCAACGTGACCGAGAGCGGCAACAGCACCTGGCGCTGGGTGACCAGCGGCGTGGTGCCCGCCCCGAAGACCTACTACCATGTAGTCGGTGTGTGGAACAAGGAAGAGGCCAAGGCATACATCTATGTCAACGGCGAACTCTGCAACACGGTGGACGCTCCGGGCCAGTTCCGCTTTGCCAATAGTGGCTGCAACTGGTTCTGCATCGGCGGCGATGCCGATCCCAACGGCGGCGGTCAGGGCTGGACGGGCGATGTGGCCATTGCCCGAGCCTACGACAAGTCTCTCACCGGCGAGGAAGTGGCTCTGCTGTGGAACAGCATTCCGTCCGGCGTTGCCACCATTTCCGAGGATGCAGCTCCCTTCGGCATCTTCCGTCTCGACGGAGTGCGCGTAGAGAAGGCTCAGCAGGGCATCTACATCATCAACGGCAAAAAGGTGCTGGTTAAGTAAGAACCAAGCGTCGAGTCATGCTTGGGCTCTTGGTCGAACGCCAAGCAGTTCGAGCATCACTTAGGGTGCTGGTATAATGAGCACCAAGAGTCAAGTTAGCCCCGTCAGCAAATGCCGACGGGGCTAAATGCAAAATGCATCGACTGCGAATAAGCGAGCGGAAAGCCATGCTCGCATGATTGTTTCACTTGAAAAAGTCCCGACGGGGTGGCAGACCACAGGCAGGGGTGCGCTCGGCTCTGCCGCTTGGTTTGTCCAAGAAGCCCCTGTAATGCTCGACGGGGGACAACACGTAATTGCACCTGTAGTGGCTGGAGATTCCGCAGATGGAGGGCGAGACGGCGAAATTAGTCCGAATGACTATTAGTCGCGGATTTTAGGAAATAATATTTTGCAGTTTGCAGACGAATATGTATATTTGCACAGGCAAACAGAAATACTATGGCGAACTATATTAACTTTAAAACATCAGACACATTATGAAAGAACTGAAGGGAACGAAGACCGAGGCCAACCTGATGGCTGCTTTTGCCGGCGAATCGCAGGCACGGAACAAGTACACTTATTATGCCTCGAAGGCCAAGAAGGACGGCTACGAGCAGATTGCTGCCCTCTTCGAGGAGACGGCTGCCCAGGAGAAGGAGCATGCCAAGATGTGGTTCAAGCTGTTCCACGGCATCGGCTCCACGGCCGAGAACCTCCTGGACGCTGCCACAGGCGAGAACGACGAGTGGACAGACATGTACCCAAAGATGGCACGAGAGGCTCGCGAAGAGGGCTTCGACGAGATAGCCGACCTGTTTGAGGGAGTGGCAGCTATCGAGAAGGCTCACGAGGAGCGCTATCGCAAGCTGCTGGCCAACGTGGAGGGCAAGCTGGTGTTCTCGCGCGAGGGAGACTGCATCTGGCAGTGCCGCAACTGCGGACATATCCATGTGGGCAAGGAAGCTCCCGAGGTGTGCCCCGTATGCAACCATCCGCAGGCATACTTCCAGCTAAAGGCTGAAAACTTCTGAACGACGGCCGGATGAGACGGGTGATTCTTTGCGGCCTCCTGATGGCCATAGCGCTGCCGATGCTGTCGCAACGCGAGAAGACCACATTCCAGACAGCCGGACCGTGGAAGCCCACGACGGACGTGCGGGCCGATGCAGTGATGGTGTATGGCGCCAACGACCGGCCCGGACTGACATTCCGCCAGCGCGTGGACTCGTGGCGAGAACGTGGCTACACCGCCCACTTCATGACGGGCATCGCCTGGGGCGAATATCAGGATTACTTCACAGGCCGCTGGGATGGGCGCCAGCACATGGACGAGGGACAGAAGACGATGACGGGCGACACCATCTGGCACGGCACAGGGGTGCCCTACATCGTGCCTACGAAGAACTATCTCGAATACTTCAAGCAGCGACATATACGTCCCGTCATCGATGCGGGCATCGACGCCATCTTCCTGGAGGAGCCCGAGTTCTGGGCACGAGGCGGATACAGCGAGTCTTTCAAGCGCGAATGGCAGGAATACTATGGATTCCCGTGGCGACCGCAGCACGAGTCGGCCGAGAACACGTATCTCGCGAACAAGCTCAAGTATCACCTCTACTATCGTGCGCTGGATGAGGCTTTCACCTATGCCAAGCAGTATGGGCGGGAGCGGGGGCTGAACGTGCGCTGCTATGTGCCCACACATTCGCTGCTCAACTACAGCCAGTGGCAGATAGTCTCGCCCGAGGCATCGCTGGCCTCGATGGAGAGCTGCGACGGATACATCGCCCAGGTGTGGACAGGCACGGCCCGTTCGGCCAACTGCTACAACGGGCAGATGAAGGAGCGAGTCTTCGAGACGGCCTTCCTCGAATACGGCAGCATGGAGTCCATGACGCGACCCACGGGGCGCAAGATGTTCTTCCTGACAGACCCCATCGAGGACCGGGCCTATGACTGGGAGGACTATCGCCGCAACTATCAGGCCACGTTCACGGCCCAGCTGCTCTATCCAGGCATTGCCGATTACGAAGTGATGCCCTGGCCGGACCGTATCTACGAGGGCCTGTATCGCATCAGCGCAAAGAGCGAGGAACGGGCACATATTCCCCGCTTCTACTCCACCCAGATGCAGGTGATGATCAATACGCTGAACGAGATGCCTGTCACGGACAAGCACGTCAGCGGTTCGCAGGGCATCAGCGTGCTGATGGCCAACTCGCTTATGTTCCAGCGTTCGCCTCGCCCCATCTCGGGCTATGAGGATCCCCACTTCTCCAATTTCTTCGGTCTGGCCATGCCGTTTATGAAGCGTGGAGTGCCCGTGAGCATCACCCATCTGGAGAATGCAGCCTACCCGGAGACGTGGAAGGGACTGAAGGTGCTGCTGATGACCTATTCGAACATCAAGCCCCTGGATCCGGAAGCCCACCGCCACATTGCCGAGTGGGTGCGTCGTGGTGGAAGCCTCATCTACTGCGGACGCGACGACGACTCGTACCAGACGGTGCGCGAATGGTGGAACCAGGACGGCAACCACTACACGGCACCCTCGCAGCATCTCTTCGCGCTGATGGGGATGGACGAGCAGGCTTCCGAGGGCGAGTACCGCTACGGACGCGGCCATGTCTATGTCTTGCGCCAGAATCCCAAGGAGTTTGCCGAGGCCGAGGGCGGCGATGCCCGACTGATAAAGACCGTGGAGCAGGCCTATGGACCACTGGAGCAGAAGAACTCGTTCCAGCTCCAGCGTGGCCCGTTTCTGCTGGCAGCGGTAGTGGACGAGGGTGTGGTGAGCAATGAACCACTGCGCCTCCGTGGACGCTTCATTGACCTCTTCAACCCCAAGTTGCCCTACGTCACGGAGAAGCGAGTGCGTCCGGGGGAACAAGCCTTCCTCTACGACCTCGGCAAGCTGCGTCATCGCAATCGTCCGCAAGTGCTGGCCGCCGCTTCACGGCAGTATGACGAGCACCTCTCTTCGCACAGCTATTCCTTCACCGCCAAGAGCCCGACGGAGACCACCAACATCATGTGCCTCCACATGCCCCATGAGCCGCAGCGCGTCACCGCCAGCACCGATATTCATTCTCGCTGGGACCCGCAAACCAAGCTCCTCCACCTGGGCTTCGAGAACAGTCCCGACGGCGTGCAGGTGAAGATTGAATGGTGACACTTATCAAATAAATAAAATGACACATTGTATAAATAATATGGGCAAACGAAAGATTCTTTTTTTTTTTTTATGAGTCTTTTCTTTCTGTATCTCTTGTTCTTCTAACAAGTTGTACATACATACCAATGTCCTATAGGATAACGGATGTGAGTATGCAAAGGATTATGTTAGACAGCGACTCTGATTCTGCAAATAATATGGTTTATCTATTAGGAGCGAAACTGTCGACTGCAAAAAAGAAATTATTGCCCGGTATTTACTATGGCGGGCTACCACCATTTCCGGACGGCTCAATAGATTCTATCCTGAACATATCTATTGAATCACAGGACGGAACATGTCTGAATAATAATTTTATTTCTTATAATGAAACAGATGGTACTCACCCCCAATTTATAAATCTCATAGGTGCAGACACAATTAGGGTATATAAGAATCTGAGTATAGACTTATTTAGAGAAATTCTACAGAGAGGTCCTAATTGGATCAAAAAAACTGAAGTGTATTGTATGCTAATACTGGACAAATCAGGTGCCATGCCCCAAATAGTTCACTTTGTCTTCTCCGATCGTAAACTCACGCGTGACGTACAAGAAACGCCTATGCACTATTGTCCTCTCCAATAGATGCGACCATAAAACCCGAATCGGTCAATAGCGTTATGAGTTAAACGAGATTCCTTTTGTCATCTTTCTTGTTACTTTGGGGGCTTGGGCGGGGTTTCATTGTAACTGAGAAGTGGCGAGACAGATAACAGGGAACCCCCTATCCGGGAGGCTCCTGCCATGTATGTACGGAATCTGAAGATGTGGGGGGGTCACTCCGAGAAGTTTCTCGAAGCGAACGGGAGAGCCATGCGGATGGCCTGGTGCCAGTATTCCCAGTTGTGCTGTCCGTTGCGTATGCGCAGCTCGCTCTTGATACGCTTCTGCCGCATCAGCTTGTGGAGATCCACATTGAGGTCGAAGAGAAAGTCGTCGTCACCACAGTCGATGAACCACTTGACGGTGCGCAGCTGTTCGACCGTCTGCTCGTCGGCATTACGTACGAAGTCGAGTGCCGAGTGGTCGTGTACTGCCTTCGTCACAAGGAACACCTTGTCGTCCACGCCCTCCTCGCGCCGCTTCCCGCCATCGCTGTCGAGCCATGCACTCATGGCATAGACGGAAGAGAAGAGGTCGGGATGGCGCTGTCCGTAAACCGTGCTACCACCGCCGCCCATCGAGAGTCCCATGACGGAGCGCTGTCCCTTGGCTCCTCCTGCGCGATACTTCTTTTCTGCCTGCGGCATGAGCTCCTGGAAGAAGAAATCCTCGTAGCGCCAGCCCGGCATGTTGAAGTATCCGTTCCATGTCTCGTAGGTGCGGGGTCCGCCGGCATTGGGCATGATGACCACCATCGGCTTTGCCTCGCCGCTCTCGATCAGTTCGTCGGCCACTCGCTGCATCTGGCCTCTGTCGCGCCATGCCGTATAGTCGTCAGTGAATCCGTGGAGCAGATAAACCACGGGATAATGTCCCTGTGGGTTCTGCTCATAGCCGTTGGGCAGATAGACATTATACTTCACCCACTCGCCCAGCACCTCGCTGTGCAGGCTGTCGGTAACCACGCGTCCGGCCTGTGCTGCCGTGGTCAGCATCAGCACGGCGGCCATTGTCAGTAATCCCTTCTTCATGTCTGATATTATTTCGTCTTGGTGAGTGTGAACTTGGTCTTGGGGTCAAGCTGTCCATAGAGATGCTTGCGGTCGTCGGACAGGCGCATGGTGTCCGGTTTTTCGCCATCGTTGACGATAACGAGGTTGCCCTTCACCTCATAGGTTCCTTTCTGATTCTCAGGCATCACGGTCATGGCAGCCTTCATCGCCTTGCGCCTTGCCCAGCTCACGCCGGCCAGTTTCAGCGCATTGTCATCCACGCTCATCTGCATGTGCATAACGACATTCTTAGAAGTGGTGAACTCCATCTTGATGGCGTTCTTCACAGCTTTATGCATGACAGCCATCAACTGCTGTGCCTTCTGAATCTGGTCCTCCACCTCGGCCAGTTCGACCGATGTCAGCTTGCGTCCCTTCTCCTTCTCCTGCTTGGCTATGGACGCTGTCCGTATAGAGTCGATATTGTTGAGCACTGCCGACGAAATCTTTTTCATCTCGTCGGCCATGATGTTCGGGTTCTCGTAAATGCTGCCCGTGAGGTCTGTCTGTGCCATTGCACGCTGAAGGCTTCCGCAGAAGCAGAGTACTGCTGCCAGTGCCCAAAGTCTTATCTTTCTCATGTGTCTGTTGGTGATTAAATGCGGCACAAAGGTACAAAAAGCCGAGCAGACTGCAAAGAATAATCTACGAAAAATAAGTTGGAAAACGCCAAAGGTACTCCCGCTCGGCAATGCAAAATAAAAAGTTTCTCTTTTTCCTTTGCATTGCTCTCGTTTATTCGTACCTTTGCAGGCAAATTGTAAAACATACATAGAGTTATGGCACGAGAATACGATTTCAGAGAGATTGAACAACGGTGGCACCGTCAGTGGGTGGAACGCCAGACGTACAAGGTCAGCGAAGATGCCGGACGCAAGAAATTCTACGTCCTGAACATGTTTCCCTATCCCAGCGGTGCAGGACTGCATGTGGGACACCCGCTGGGCTACATCGCCAGCGACATATACGCGCGATACAAGCGCCTGCAGGGTTTCAACGTGCTGAACCCCATGGGGTATGATGCCTACGGACTGCCTGCAGAACAATATGCCATCCAGACCGGACAACACCCCGAGGTGACCACCACTGAGAATATCAATCGCTATCGCGAACAGCTGGACAAGATAGGGTTCTCGTTCGACTGGGACCGTGAGGTGAGGACATGCGACCCCGGCTATTACCACTGGACGCAGTGGGCTTTCCAACGGATGTTCGACAGCTTCTTCTGCAACAAATGCCAGCAGGCCCGTCCCATCTCGGAACTCGTCGGCTATCTGGAGGCTCACGGCACTGAAGGGCTGGATGTCGCACAGACAGAGAGTCTGTCCTTTACTGCCGACGAATGGAAGGCCTGGGACGAGAAGCGTAAGAGCGACGTATTGATGAACTACCGCCTGGCTTTCCTCGGCGAGACGATGGTGAACTGGTGCCCCAAGTTGGGCACCGTGCTGGCCAACGATGAGGTGGTCGAGGGTGTGAGCGTGCGTGGCGGATACCCCGTGGAGCAGAAGAAAATGCGCCAGTGGTGTCTGCGTGTCAGCGCATACGCCCAGCGGCTGCTCGATGGGCTGGACACCATCCAGTGGAGCGAGAGCATCAAGGAAACACAGCGCAACTGGATAGGCCGGTCAGAGGGAACCGAGGTGGAGTTCCGCGTGGCCGACAGCGACGAGTCGTTCACTATTTTCACGACACGAGCCGATACGATGTTCGGCGTGACGTTCATGGTGCTGGCACCCGAAAGCGAATTGGTACAGAAACTCACCAAACCCGAGCAAAAGGAAGAGGTGGAAGCCTACCTGCGCTACGTGAAGGGGCGCACCGAGCGTGAACGCCAGATAGATCATCGCGTGACGGGCGTCTTCTCGGGCTCCTATGCCATCAATCCCTTCACGGGCGAGAAGAATCCCATCTGGATAAGTGAGTATGTGCTGGCCGGCTATGGCACCGGAGCCATCATGGCCGTTCCGGCCCACGACAGCCGTGACTATGCCTTTGCCCGCCACTTTGGCCTGCCCATCGTACCGCTTATTGAGGGTGCCGACGTATCGGAGGAGAGCTATGATGCCAAGGAAGGCATCGTATGCAACAGCCCGGCTGAGGGCAAGACTCCCTACTGCGACCTCTCGCTCAACGGACTCACCGTCAAGGAAGCCATCGCAGCCACAAAGCGCTACGTGACGGAGCATCATCTGGGCCGCGTGAAGGTGAACTACCGCCTGCGCGATGCCATCTTCAGCCGCCAGCGCTATTGGGGCGAGCCGTTCCCCGTCTATTACAAGCAAGGCATCCCGACGATGATTCCCGAGGAGTGCCTGCCTATCCAGCTGCCTCACGTAGAGAGTTTCCTGCCCACCGAGACGGGCGAGCCACCACTGGGCAACGCACAGGTATGGGCATGGGACGAGCAGCAGCGAAAGGTGGTGGACAAGCGCCTCATCGACGAACAGACCGTCTTCCCCCTGGAGCTGTTCACCATGCCGGGCTTTGCCGGCAGCAGCGCCTATTACCTACGGTATATGGATCCGCACGACGACAAGGCACTCGTCTCGCCCGAAGCCGACAGCTACTGGCAGCAGGTGGACCTCTATGTGGGCGGTAGCGAGCATGCCACCGGTCACCTCATCTACTCGCGATTCTGGAACAAGTTCCTCTTCGACCTTGGCATCAGCTGCAAGGAAGAACCTTTCCAGAAACTCATCAACCAGGGAATGATCCAGGGACGCTCAAACTTCGTATATCGCGTCAAGGACACGAATACGTTTGTCTCACTGGGCCTGAAGGAACAGTATGACGTCACCCCCATCCATGTGGATGTCAATATCGTCAAGAACGATGTGCTCGATGTGGAAGCCTTCAAAGCATGGCGCCCCGAATATGCCAATGCCGAGTTTATCCTCGAGGACGGACGCTACGTCTGTGGATGGGCCATCGAGAAGATGTCGAAGTCGATGTTCAACGTAGTGAACCCAGACATGATTGTCGAGCGCTACGGTGCCGATACGCTGCGCCTCTACGAGATGTTCCTGGGTCCCGTGGAGCAGTCGAAGCCTTGGGACACGAATGGCATTGACGGATGTCACCGCTTCCTGAAGAAGTTCTGGCAGCTGTTCTGGGACAAGGAAGGCAACCTGCAGCTCACCGACGACGCTCCGACAAGCGACAACCTGAAAACCCTGCACCGCCTTATCAAGAAGGTGACGGCCGACATCGAGTCATTCAGCTACAACACGAGTGTCAGCGCCTTCATGGTGGCCACCAACGAATGGGCAGCCCAGCGCTGTCAGAGCCGTCAGGTGATGTCAGATGCCATAGTCCTGCTGGCTCCCTTCGCCCCCCATATTGCCGAGGAACTGTGGCAGGCCGTGGCAGGAACCGGCAGCGTATGTGATGCGCAGTGGCCGCAGCTCGACGAACAGTATCTCGTGGAGAGCACCGTTCGCCTGGGCGTACAATTCAACGGCAAGGTGAAGTTCTCGATGGACTTCCCCGCCGAGGCCACTCCCGAGGAAATGGTGGCCCAGGTGATGAATGCCGAAGAAGCACAACGCTTCCTCCAAGGCATGCAGGTGGTGAAGACCATTGCCGTGCCCAAGCGCATTGTCAATATCGTAGTCAAGCCACAGCAATAAGCCGACATGAGCATACACAACGCCCGCATCTGGGAGTTCGTCAAGGACTTCCTGACCATCAATCTCGGCATGGCCATCTATGCCCTGGGATGGGCTGCCTTCCTCCTGCCGTACCATATCACTACGGGAGGCATGGTAGGTATGTTCGCCATTCTCTACTATGTGACGGGGTTCCCCATCAGCATGGCCGTCCTGCTTGCCAACGTGCTGCTGCTCGCCGTGGCCTACAAGCCGCTGGGGTGGCAGTTCGTGCTCAAGTCGGCCTATGCCGTTCTGGCCCTTTCCACATTCCTCTCGCTGGGCCAGCAGATGATGACCGGCGATGACGGGCAGCTCATCCAGCTCATGGGCGAGGGACAGGACTCGATGGCCTGTGTACTGGGTGCCATATTGAACGGTGTCGGTGTGGGCACTGTCCTGCTCTCCGGTGGAAGCACAGGCGGATGGGACATCGTGGCCACGCTGGTCAACAAGTACCGGAATATCTCCCTCGGACGCGTGATGCTCTATCTGGATCTCCTGGTCATTGCCTCCTGTCTCCCCATCTTCCACGATTGGCGCATGGTGGTGTTCGGGTATGTCACGCTGGCCATCTATACCTACGTCGTTGACCTCCTGATCAACAGCACCCGGCAGGACACGCAATTCATTATCTTCACACACCGTTACAAAGAAATCAGCGAGCGCATCATCCACGAGACGTCCCATTCTGTCACCTGCCTGAACGGCGAGGGCTACTACAGCCATCAGGACATCAAGGTGCTCATCACCATTGTCCACAAGCGTGAACAGGTGAAAATCCTGCGCATGATACATGAGACAGACCCCACAGCCTTCGTCTCACAGAGCCGCGTGGAGGGCGTCTATGGAAACGGATTCAACGCAATAAAGGCATGAACAAATTCGTAAAAATAATACTCGGCGACTCCAGTCCCTGGCAGATGACCAAGGACTATGCCCTGATGACGGCCGGCCTCTTCATCTACGCCATGGGCTATACGTGCTTCCTGCTGCCCTACCAGATTATCAGTGGCGGCGTGAGCGGTATCTCCACCTTCGTATTCTATGCCACAGGCATCCACGCGAATATCACTTACCTCAGCATCAACGTCTTCCTGCTCGTACTGGCCGCGCGCATCATGGGATGGCGCTATTTCGTCAGGACCATCTATGGCATCCTCTTTGCCACCCTGCTCATCGGTATCTTCCAGAATGCCCTCACCCAAGTGGGTGCTGACGGCAAGGAGACGCTCATCTGTATCCTGGGCGAACAGAAATTCATGGCGGTGGTGCTGGGCGGACTAATGGAGGGCCTGGGCCTGGCCATCGTCTTCATGGGAGGCGGCAGCACCGGAGGCACAGACATTATCGCTTCCTGCGTGAACAAATACATGAACATCTCACTGGGCCGCATGTTGCTCTTCCTCGATATCTTCATCATCGGAAGCGGCTACCTGCTCTCCCACAGCATCGAACTTACGGTATTCGGCTACGTGACGATGTTCATCAGCACCAATTTCCTTGACTACGTACTGAACGGTGCCCACCAGAGCGTGCAGTTCATCATCATCAGCCACGAACACGAGAAGATTGCCCAGCTGGTGGGCGAACGGATCCAGCGTGGCGTCACCATCCTCTACGGTGAGGGTTGGTACAGCAAGGAGAAACGCCAGGTGCTGCTCATCATGGCAAAGAAATACGAGAGTCGCAGCCTGTTCCGCCTCATCCACGAGACCGACCCCAACGCCTTCGTGACGATGAGCAATGTGGAAGGTGTCTTCGGCGAAGGCTTCGACAAGATAAAGAAATAAGCAAATACATCAGCGACAATGAAAGAACTCATCATGGCCACGAACAATGCCCACAAGCTGCAGGAAGTGCGGCAGATACTGGGCGAGCGATTCCTGGTAAAGGGGCTTGCCGAAATAGGCTGCCATGAGGACATCCCCGAGACGGCTTCCACACTGGAGGGCAACGCATTGCAGAAGGCACGCTACGTGCATGACCACTACGGTCTCGATTGCTTTGCCGATGATACCGGACTCGAGGTCGAGGCCCTCGACGGTGCCCCGGGTGTCTTCACGGCACGCTTCGGGCAGATGAACGGCTACGGCGAGAGTCATGATGCCGAGGCCAATATCCATTGCCTGCTGGACAAACTGCAGCATTCCGAAAACCGCCACGCACGTTTCCGCACCGCCATCGCTCTCGTCATGGACGGCCAGGAACACCTCTTCGAAGGTATTGTCGAAGGCGAGATTCTGAGACAGAAGAGCGGCTGCGAAGGCTTTGGGTACGATCCCGTCTTTGCACCCGAAGGCCGTGGCGTCTCCTTCGCCGAGATGCCTGCCCACGAGAAAAATGCCATCAGCCACCGGGGCCGGGCCATCGAAGCACTGGTGAGATTCCTTCTGAACACCTGAGCCTCGCCGAGGCTTCGCAAAACATACCATCATGAAAAAGTCCATCCACTTGCTTGCCATCCTCCTGACGACGCTCTTTGCCGTGGGGGAAACTGCAAATGCCCAGCAGATTGGGGAGTGGCAGGTGTATCCCTCCTACATTCAGGCCACGCAGAACATCGTCGTCGGCAGCCGCGTCTATTCGCTTTGCGAGGGCAGCCTCCTCTACTATGATACGGAGGACACCGAAGTCTTCACCTACGACTGCCTGCACCATCTCAACGGAGTGCGCATCATCCACATGGGCTACAGCGCCGAGGCCAAGCGTCTCATCCTCGTCTATGAGGATTCGAACATCGACCTGCTCGATGCTGACGACAATGTGGTGAACCTCCCCTCGCTGCGCGACAAGTCGATTACGGGCAAGGATGTCTCAGCGCTCTATGTCGATGGCCACATGGCCTATCTGGCCACCGGGTTCGGCTTCGTGGAGGTGGACATGCAGGAAGGCGTCTTCCGGAACACCTACCAGCTGGATCTCGCTGCCATCTCCATCGCCGTCTCGACAGAGAATGTCTTCCTGGGCACCGCTCAAGGACTCTACACCTGCTCCCGCTCGGAAAACATGCACCAGAAGAGCAACTGGCGGCAGCACGACAATGTCACATGGCATGGACTCGTATGGCACGACAGCCACCTGCTGGGACTCACCTGGGGAGCCATATATACGATCAGCCTCACAGGCGGTTCCAACAGCAGGGTATCAGGGACCGGCACACAGATCATGAAGCGCTCCGGCGACTATCTCCTCTGGGCAAACAGCAGCAGCATCTCCTTCTGCACGTCGCTCTCCGACGTCACCACCATCCCGCACGACAATGCATGGCAGGACGTCTCCTACGCTGGCGGCCTCTTCTGGGCAAGCGAGGGAGAGAAGGGACTCTCGGCCTACAAGCTGGAAGGGGGTGTGATGACGTACAGCCAAGGGCCCATACAGCCCAACAGCCCGAAGCACGACTTGTTCTATCGCATGACGTGGATTGGCGACCGCCTGCTCGTGGCTGGAGGCATCAACACCGTGGACGGCTATTACAACCCTGCTACAGCCATGACCTACGAGAACGGTACGTGGACCAACTTCCAGGAGATCGACCCTCCGGCCGAGTATCCCAGCTTTAACCAGAGCAACACCACCAATCTGGTACAGGACCCCGCCGATGCGACTCACCACTTTGCCAGCCTCCATCGTATCGGGCTATGCGAGTATCGCGACGGCAAGTGTGTGAAGCTCTACAATTGTGACAACAGTCCCCTGCGCAGCATCCTGCCCGACATTGACAAGTACTATAATTATGTCTCCTGTGCCGGTCTGCAATACGATGCCGACGGCAACCTGTGGATGCTCAACAGCGAGACCGACACCATCGTGCGGGTAATGCGCCCCAACGGACACTGGGCTGCGCTCTACTATCCCGAGATAGCCGGAGTCTCGCTCTGCGACGACTATCTCTTCCACAGCAGCGGACTCATCTTCCTCAACAGCCGTCGCACGGACAATGCAGGCTTCTTCTGCTTCGACACCAACAGGACGCTGGACAATCCACGCGATGACCGCCACCGCCTGCGCACCACCATCGTCAACC
The DNA here is from genome assembly GCA_902788315.1 of uncultured Bacteroidales bacterium. GTDB lineage: Bacteria > Bacteroidota > Bacteroidia > Bacteroidales > Bacteroidaceae > Physcousia. The sequence goes on along the minus strand of CADAJS010000045.1, from coordinate 2,977 downwards.
AGGACGGCACCAGCTATTCGCCCTACGAATTCTACTGCATGGCCGAAGACCTCGACGGTCGCATCTGGTGCGGGACAAGCACGGGTCTCTTTGTCATCAACGATGCAGAAAGCTTCCTCAGCGACGATTTCCAGTTTGAGCAGGTCAAGATTGCACGTAACGACGGCAGCGGACTGGCCGACTATCTGCTGAACGGCGTAGGCATCAGCTGCATCGCGGTCGATGGAGCCAACCGCAAGTGGGTGGGCACCATCGATAACGGGCTCTATCTCATCAGTGCCGACGGCACGGAGATGATTCATCACTTCCAGGCCGGCGACTCGCCGCTGCTCAGCGACAACGTGCTGTCCATAGCGGTGCATCCCTACACGGGCCTCGTGATGATTGGTTGCGAGAATGGCCTATGCAGCTATGTCAGCGATGCCACCGAAGCCGAGGAGCATTTGGAGAAAGACCTGGTGAACGTCTTCCCCAACCCCGTGACGCCGGACTATACCGGCCCTATCGCCGTACGCGGACTCACGATGGATGCCGAGGTGAAGATTCTCAGTTCCACGGGTCAGCTCGTATGGAGCGGCACGTCGGTCGGCGGCACCTTCACATGGAACGGATGTAACAAGAACGGCCGACGGGTGGCTTCCGGCATCTACCACGTGGTGGCCAATAATGCCGAAGGCAAGAAAGCCATTGTCACACGCATCGTAATGATACGCTAATCCTATTCTCGCTCCCCGAAATGCCACTTCTTCTTGCCGATCCCCAGGATGTCACGCGCTATGCCATCGGAAAGCTTGCCGTGGAGCAGCGTCTGTTCGAAGCCGACGAGGTGTGTGCCGTGCCGCATTTCACACAGCTGAAGAATGCCATCGATGAAGCCATACGTCAGGGAGCATCGGTGACTGTGGTAATTGACTATGCGTTGCTCAACTGTTCGGAGGAGGAACTCACCCTGCTGCATCAACGCTTTCCCGCCATACCGTTTGTCCTCTTCAGCGACCAGCTGAGCCGCGACTTCCTGCGTCGCATGCTCCTGCCGGACAAGGCCTTCAGCGTCGTACTGAAAGATTCGCCGCTCAATGAGATTCACGACTGCCTTGCCGATGCCGTTGCACGACGCCAATACATCTGCCCCCGCATCCTCAGTCTCATAGAAAGCCAGGAGCGCCAGGACACCGAGCGCTCGCCGCTGACAGCCACCGAACGCGAGATTCTCAAGTCGATGAGCCTCGGGCACAGCACCAAGGAAATAGCTGCCGAACGCTTCCTCTCGGTTTACACCGTGATGACCCACCGCAAGAATATCTTTCGGAAACTACGTGTCAACAACGCGCAGGAAGCCATCCGATATGCCCTGCGTGCCGGCATCGTAGATCCTCTGGAATACTACATATAACTGACTCAACTTTCGCAAGCTCCAGTATCGTTAGGTATCAGGTTGTCAGGTCGCCTCTTCCGCTCGGCTATGCCGCTTCGCTCGTCGAAGCAATCGGCCATCCGCTTCGAGGGCGTTTTTTTGCTCGTACACCAGAGAAAAATTTTTCTCTCACGTGAGCGGAAAAAATGCAGGTTACTCACTTACTCACTTCGGACATCTGCATTCTGCACTTTACATAGACGGAAAATACCTTATTAGTATATATTATAATAATATATATTCTTATAATTTAAATATCCAATCCGGATATCCCCCTCCGCGTGCAGAAATGAAAAACATCAAATGTCCGAAGTGAGTAAGTGAGTAAGTTCCCCCACGTCTCTGCCACTTCGCCCTTAGTGCAAAGAATCCCTTATTCGCCGAAATAAAAGATTTCGACCTTAGCCGGCCCGGGCCGTCTGGTCAGACGCCTCGGGCCGTCCGAATAGACGAGCGTTATGATGATAATGGCGTTTATTTTTGAGCAGATGTCTTGTTACTTTGAGGGCGCAATGGGGGTCCATTGTAACCGAGAAGTGGCGAGACAGATGAAAAAAAGAAATCCCGTTTAGCGCATAACAGTCTATTGACCGATTCGGGTTTAAAGTTTAATGTTTATAGTTTATAGTTTAAAGTCAGTTCTGAAGTTGAATGTAGTAAGAATCCCTCGCTCGGCTCCGCCGCTTTGCCTTTAGTGCAAAGAATCCAATAATCCCTCGCTCCGCTTCGCCTTTAGTGCGAAGAATTGTTGTGAAGCGTAACCCCTAAATAACTCCACTCGAATAAAATCATCGTTTGACTCGAGTCAAGTGTCTGGGGGCTCCAGCCATTGTTGTTTAACCAGGCAGCCCCCGTTCCCATTACCCAAGCCCTAAAGCCGTACCAACCTTGGGTGGGGTTCCATTGAAACCGAGAAGTGGCAAAGCAAGCCACTTTTTGCCGTTTTAGGATGTAAAATAAGCCGTTTTTTGTCACTTTCTGCCCCGTGGAAAATAAACTTTTCCACCCCACCCCTTACTAATAATTTATGCATCTCTCTATTACATAGTGAATTACAACAAAAATTCCTCAAAAAAGAATTCCACCGGGCACCCGATTGCCGTATAAGAAAATAGCCTTATCTTTGCAGCGAGAACCAACAACACGAGTGTTATGAACCGCTTCAAAATGATATTTCTGAGTCCCCGCAGTCCACATGACAGCGTTTTATTGCACGCACGTACAATAAATATAATGATGCAAGGCAACGAGAAGAAATATAATCCCCAAAGGCCAGATCTGTACCACATGAAACGGACATTGTTACTATTGTGGCTCACGATGACCACACTGTGCGCCAGCGCACAATTCAAGATGACGGTGACAGCCGGCATCAAGGACTGCTTCGCAGGAGAGCCCAGGTTTGTGTCGTACAACCTCGAGGACGTCTGCCAGAGTATGGGCGTAGAGCCGGAGGAGTTCGGCCATATCCTGGAGGTATGGCTCGATCCATACCCGACGCTGAACTGGCCCGACGAGTACTCCAAGTATGTTTCAAAGAAATACATGTACCTGATAACCGGG
>CADAJS010000044.1 GCA_902788315.1 uncultured Bacteroidales bacterium | reverse complement strand
CAGTAGTAATGCCAATAGCTTTATCAGTAAGCGCAAGAAGCAAGACATTTGGCTTAACTACTTAACTACTGACTACATAACTACTTCCGAAACTTCAGTATACTGATTTTCAGCATCTCCAGCTCCATCACCCGGAAGAGCGTGCTCCTTCGGCAGGCGGAGCGTGTTCCTTCGGCAAGCGGAGCGTGTTCCTTCGGCAGGCGGTGCGTGTTCCTTCGGCAGGCGGTGTGTCGTTTGGCCCTGCATTTCGCCCTTTTTTTTCTCATATTATGCGGCTTTCTCTGAAAGTTTCCATGGGGGGTAGGTGCCCTTGATGTAGTGAATATCCTGTTTCTCAGAGACTTGATTCGTTTTCTGCTTTCTAAAACTTTCCATGACGGAACGGATTTTCGCGTGGAAAATTGTCGTACCTTTGCGGCAGGAAAACTGCATAAAGACTATTTTGACGCATGAGAATCTTAAAGAATCTTTTCCTCGCGCTGTTCGTGACCGCCTGCTCACCAGGCGGCTCCCACGGCGGGCCTCAGACGCAGCAAGCTCCTCCCACGGCGCAGGGTTACTATCAGCAGGCACTGCAGGAACTCTCGCGCGACAGTGTCCGCCAGAGCCAGCATCTGCTGCGGGAGGCCATTCGCGTGGCCGAGCGTGAGCAGGATTCCCATACGCTCTATCTCGCTCAGCTGCAGCTGGCACAGTCGATGGCCTGGAGCAACACGGCCTCGGCACTCCGAATGGCCAAGAAGGCCCTGGCCACCTACGAGCGTATGCCCGACAGCGAACGCAACCACATCATCCTATTGGATTACGTGGGCACGTATGCGAGCCAGCTGGCCTTCAACGACGACGCCCCCTTCGATGAGGCACTGTCCTATGCCCGCCGTGCCTATGAGCTGGCCGTGGCCTCTCGTGACACGCTGGGCAACGAGCTGGTCAGTCAGACGCTGACCTCGCTGGCCAATATCTGCTGGGCCATGGACGAGCACGCCGAAGCACTGCGTTATGCTCGCGAGGCCGCCGAGTGTGCTCCGCCCTCGCTTCAGCTCGGCGCCCAGCAGGTTCTGGCACGCTGTCTGTTCAGCTGCGACTCGCTGGCTCAGGCCGAGCAGGTGTATCGTGCCATGAAGCCCGGCGAAGACCTCCAGGCTGCTTATATCGTGCAGAGCAATCTCGCAAAGCTGGCACTCCGTCGACACGACACCGAGGAGGCCGAGGCAGCCATTGACGAGGCTTTCGTCCAGGCCGAGGAACTCTACTTCGATGCCCTCCAGCAGAAAGACGAGTATTACCAGGCCAGTCTTGCCGAGGAACGCGCCAACGAGCGGCTCCGCTACGAGGTCATCCTTCATCGGCGCACGCTGTGGGGCGTCCTGGTTCTGGGCCTCGTGCTTCTGGCCACCTTCGGCTTTGCCGCACGTGCTCAGCTGCGCGTGGCGGCCAGCCGGCGGATTGCCGAGGCATGGCGACGCAAGCATGAGGTGGACGAACGCATTCATGACACGCGCCTCCTGCGCCAGACACAGCACCATCAGCAACAGCAGCTCTCAGCCCAGCAGGAGATGCTGCAACAGCGTGACGCGGCCATCAGCTTCCTGCAAGACTTTATCCTGCAACGTTCCGAGGTCATCCGCAAACTCGGTGCCAGTGTCGATCGGCACATTGTGCTCTCGCCCCACGAGTGGCAGGAGGTGGAGCGCACCCTGAACACCATCGACGGCAACCGCTTCGCACTGTTGCGTGCACTCTACCCTGGCATGCGCGAGGAGGACGTGCAACTCTGCATCCTCACGCGCCTGCGGCTCACCAACCGCGCCATCGGCAACATCTATGCCGTCAGCATCTCCGCTGTGCAGCACCGCAAGCTTCGGCTCAAGAAGGATGTCTTCGGCGAGGATGACCCCAACACTACGCTCGAAGAGGTTCTGGACGCACTGACGATGAATAGTAAAGAACAAAGAATAAAAGAAGAATTAACCCACTAAATAATATGACAATGAGAACAAAACACTTCTTTCTGGCAGCCTGCACGATGATGCTGTGCGCCGTTGCGTCCGCCGCCGACGTGGTGGTGGATGGCATTACCTATAGCCTGAACACCGAGACCCGGGAAGCCTCCCTGATCAAAGGAGCCGAGCGCGAGACGGTCATTATCCCCGATTCCATCGAGTACGAGGGGGTACAATATGCCGTAACAGAGGTTGGCTCATCTGCTTTCAGGCGTATTGACGTGAAGCACATCGTCATCGGTCGTGAGGTCAAGACACTGAAATCGGGTGCTTTCTCCCAAGCCACGTCGCTGGAGGAAATCGACGTCCCCGACAATGTGACCGAGATGCTTCTGGGCAATACCTTCTATAAATGTAGCGCACTGAAGAAGGCACGCATAGGACGTGGCGTGAAGGTGATCGGCAACAGTGCCTTCAGTGGCTGCTCGTCCCTGAAGGAAGTCATCCTGTCTGAAGGACTGACTACCATCGGGCAGAATACATTCTATCGTTGCATAAACCTACGTGAGATAAACATTCCTTCCACGGTCGGCGAGATTCAGTATGAGGCTTTCGTCGGCTGTGACAGCCTGGAAAAGGTGGATTTCGCAAGCGTGGAATGCCTGTGTGGCATAAAATATGGCAACCTGAATGCCCGGCCACAGCCGCAGTCGGGTCGTCTGTACGTGAACGGCAAGGAGGTTACGGAACTTGTTGTCCCCGAGGGAGTGACGTCTATCGGCCGCTTTGCGTTTTACGATTGTCCGTACATCATCACGCTGTCCCTACCATCCACATTAAGGGAGATTGGCAGTTTAGCATTCACCAAATGTACTGGCATCAATAGCGTGGTGCTTCCTGAAGGACTGACGACAATTGGGGCCGAGGCATTCGTGGGATGCAAGTACTTGATAAAAATCTCTTTCCCGTCTACGATGGAACATGTGGGGAGCGACTGTTTTGGCACGAAGAACGAAGATCTTTCAATTCTTGAGGTCGCTGATTTCGCCAGCGTAAAGAGCCTTTGCGGAATACGATTTGACGAAGAAAGAAGCAATCCGCTCGTCTATGCCAAAGCGCTCAGCATTGCAGGGCGGAAGACTACGGACCTGATGATTCCTGAGGGAGTCGATACTATTCGCCAGTACGCCTTCAGCGGATGCAGCAGTTTGAGATCGGTCCGTTTACCCAAATGCCTAAAGCATATTGAGAACCGGGCGTTCAATAATTGTACGGGATTGGAGCGCGTGGAGTATCCCAGCATGGAGAGCCTGTTCTCCATTTCCTACGGGTCGTACGCGAATCCTCTTTACTATGGACATAATCTGTATGTTGATGACCAGTTGATTACGGAACTGGAGGTGCCCGCCGGGGTGAAGACAATAAATACGTCCTGTCTGCGGGGAGGCAACATCGTGTCCGTGATTATGGGGGACGACGTGACGTCCATTGAGGCATTGGCTTTTGCAGACAGCCCTAACCTACAGAGTGTAAAGTTCGGGCGCGGAGTGAAAAACTTCGGAGTGGCCTGCTTCCAAAACTGTTTGAGGTTCAACCATGCAGAGTTCCCCAATCTGGAAAGTTTCTTCCGAATCGAGTTCCCGACGGCCGCCGTGGGGACGGATTATAATCCGCTCTTCTACGCTCGTCACTTGTATATCAACGGAGAGGAAGTGCAAGACCTCGTCATTCCCGACGGCATTGATGTCATCGGTGAATGTGCCTTGATAAATTGCGAAAGCGTGAAGTCAATTAAGGTTCCTGAAGGCGTAACTTCCATCAGCTCGTGTGCCTTCCGTGGATGCCGGAATCTCACGGCAATCGAGTTGCCAGCCACGCTGCAGAGAATCTCCGAAACTTCGTTCGCCGATTGTGAATCGCTCTCGAGGATAACCGTGGCTCCTGAAAATCCTGTTTGGGATTCTCGTTATGGCTGCAACGCCATCATTCAGACCAAATACAATGGGTTGAGCGTCGGCTGCAATGCAACGGTTATCCCCAATGACGTGACTGACATAGGCCACAGCGCGTTCTACGGACGCACGCAGATGCCCTCCATACGAATACCAGCCAGCGTGACGCGTATCCGTGAACAAGCCTTCTGCTACTGTACCGCGCTCCGTGATGTATATTACGATGCAACGGTAGTGCCTGCCATACAGTCCAGCGTCTTTTACAGTGTTCCTCTCTCCGAGGCTACGCTCCATGTGCCTGCCGACATGGTGGAGGCGTTCAAGCAGGCAGCCGTTTGGAAGGACTTCGGTCAGATTGTGCCGCTGGAAGCTATTGACATGGCTGTGGCCCGCCACTTCATCGAGGAGGGCAAGGTGTGGCGCGTGCAGGATTATGAGTGGACGACTGGCTTCACGGATCGCACCCCTGTACTCGGCTGTGAGGAATTTCATTACTTCGACGGCGACACCGTTGTGGGCGACCAGCTTTGCAAGAAATGGATGATACGCATGGACGACCACGGGCTTGGAATCGCCGATCAGGACATGCCGAACCCCATGTATGCCGCAGCCGTGTATGAGGAGGCCGGCCGAGTGTTCATCGCCCTCCCCGGCGAGGACCGTTTCCGCACGCTCTACGACTTCACGGCAAAGACGGGAGACTCCATCGACGTTTACTGGAAGCATCATTCCCACACGGACGGCGGCTCTGGCGTTTCATGTATTGTCGGGGCAAGAAGAGCCAGTGAAAGTCCGGTGTTCAAGGGGGTATGTACGGACATCCTGTGTCGCAAAGCCAACGATCCGCAGCCCGAGACAACGAACGCCCTATGGATGTCGGGCGTAGGCTGTGTGGGTATATACAATCTGGAGGACGGTTTCTGGTCGCGCGATCATACATTGATTTCCTGCACCGTGGGCGACGAGGTGCTCTACTACGACGAAGCGCTGGCAGACAGCCTATACGGCACAGACGCCCCGGAGGCAAAGAAGAACCGGCTGGACTTCACTCACGTGGTCAAGTCGCAGCCTAAAGCGCAGCACAAGGCTCCCGGCGAGGCTGGAGACGAAGCGCTGACGGGCACTTACTCGCAGTACTCGCTCTACGTCAGCTTCCTGCCGCTGCAGGGTGCCTACACCGTGACGCTGACCGATGCCGACGGCAACGTCGTTTACACGAAGGATGTGCTGACGGACAATGTGCTGGCCCTCAACGCCGACCTTGCCCAGTACCCTGAGGGCGACTATTCCCTGCGGGTGGAGAACGACAGCGAATCATACACTGCCGCGTTCACTCTCATTGGCACGAACGACATAAGTTCCCTGCCCTCCTCCCCGAGAGGAGGAGACGTCTTCTACGACCTGCAGGGACGGAAGATTCTCTCCCCGCTCCCGCGTAATGGCGAGACCCTGCCCAAGGGTATATATATAAGGAACGGGAAGAAGGTTCTCGTGAAGTGAAAAGGAAGCCAGAACGTGTGGGCGAGGCGGAGGCAGAGCGCCTCACTTCACGGGAATATACATACGGGGGCGGAGCGCATACATATCGCTCCGCCCCCGTATGGCTGTCCGTGTAGGAGGACTTACTTCTTCTTCAGAATTTCCTTCAGTTTGTCGGGATCGTTGGTGGTGATGAGGTCGATGCCCGGCATCTTGGCAAATTTCGTGAGGTCCTCTTCGCCGTCCACAGTCCAGACGTTCACTTCGAGACCCAGTGCCTTGGCCTGCTTTGCCCAGTTGGGGTGCTGGTCAAATACCTTCTGGTTATAGTCGATGCCCGAGATGCCCATTTCCTTCACCTGCTGTGGCGAGAGGTCGCCGCTCAGATAGGCAATGCGGCTGTTGGGCGTAATCTCGTGGAGCACCTGGCATACGTACTTGCTGAAGGCGATGTAGTCCGTGCGGTCCTCCAGTCCCAGCTCGCGCACCAGCTTCACGCTAATCTCCGTGACGGCACGGTTGCGCTCATCCGTCTTGTGAGTCTTGATTTCGAAAATGGGCCGGATATACGGTGTCTTGGCAAAGAGCTGCAGATACTGCTGCAGGGTGGGCAGGAATTCGCCGTTCGGCAGGCGCTTGTTCATCAGGTCGGTGAACTTCGTGTCCTCGATGCGCATGCCGTCCCACACGGCATCGTGGAACACCACGGGCACGCCGTCGGCCGTTATCCATACGTCGAACTCGGAACCATACAGCCCCAGCTCGGCTGACTTCTGCAGTGAGGTGAGCGAGTTTTGTGCACTGCCTGCGGTGCGCCAAAAACCGCGATGTGCTACGATTTTGGGTTGTGCCAGCAGAGGCAGACTCAGCAGCGATGCTGCCATGAAGAGAAGAAAAATACGTTTCATAGTGTGATTATTTTAGTAACTGAACACAAAGGTACGGAAAAAAAAGAATACGTGCGACGCTTTTCGACGTTTTTATGCATAAAAAAAGAAAGATATTCGCTATCTTTGCATCCGTTTAACAACATTCACACCGATGAAAAAGCTTTTTTCACTCTTCACTGTGAGCTGCATCGCGTTTTCTGCCATGCAGGCTCGTGTTACTCTTCCTGTGCATTTCACCGACAATATGGTGGTTCAGCAGCAGAGTGTGCTACATCTTAAGGGTACGGCCACAGGCCCGACGGTTACCGTGAAAGTCAGCTGGCAGAAGTCGCCAGTGACGGCCCAGGTGGACGCCCAGGGACGCTGGAAGGCCGATGTGCCTACGCCCAAGGCAAGCCTGAAGCCCCAGATGCTCACGTTCACCGACCGCGACGGCGACCTCACGCTGCAGAACGTGCTGGTGGGCGAGGTATGGCTCGGCAGCGGCCAGAGCAACATGGAGATGCCCGTGGCTGGCTGGGGAAAGGTACTGAACTACGAACAGGAGATCGAGGACGCTCGTTTCCCCATGATACGCCTGCTGCAGGTGAAGAAGGTGACCAACCTCCAGCCGCAGGCTGAGGTACAGCTTAATATGGGCGGCTGGCAGGAGTGCAGCCCTCAGTATATTCCCAACTTCAGCGCCTTGGCCTATTTCTATGCCCGCCGGCTCTGGGAGGAGCTCAAGGTGCCCATCGGCATCATCGATGACGACTGGGGCGGCACGGTGGCCCAGGCATGGACCAGCAGCGAGGCGCTGGAGCAGGTGCAGGGCTTCGAGCAGCTCATACCCCAGATTCGTGCACTGAATTACGACGTGGATGCCCTCGAACAGTGGGGCGAGAAGCGAGTGGATGAGGTGGATGGCGGCACTCTGCGCGGATGGCACCTCCCCGATTTCGACCACTCCTCGTGGCTCTCCATGGACGTTCCCGCCCCGTGGGAGACCACTCCGCTGGATGCCTTCGATGGCATCGTATGGTTCCGTCGTGTGGTGGAGATACCGCAAGAGTGGGCCGGACGCGACCTGACGATAAACCTGGGTGGCGTGGATGACCAGAACATCACCTACTGGAACGGTGAGGCCGTGGGCCGCACGGGCAGCCTTGCCATCAATACCCGCTACACCATCCCCGGCCGGTTGGTCAAGGGCGGGCAGAATGTCATCGCCATCCGCATTCTCGACACGGGCGGAAACGGCGGTCTGACGTCGGGCAAGGAAAACCTCTACGTACAGCTGGACGACCAGCACCGTCTCTCGCTGGCTGGCACGTGGCGCATGCAGGCTTCCGCCCAGCTGAAGCTCATCCCCATGTCGCCCTCGCCGCGCAATAATGCCAACTATCCCACGGTACTCTACAATGCCATGATCCATCCGCTCATTGATTTCCCTATCCGCGGATTCATCTGGTATCAGGGATGCTCCAATGTGGGAGCTGACCGTCAGTATGAGAGCCTCTTCCAGACGATGATACAGGACTGGCGCAACCGTTTCGGGAACCCCGACATGCCCTTCTACTTTGTGCAGCTGGCCAATTACCTGGCGCCCAGCGACTGTCAGCCCGACTCGCGATGGGCACTGCTGCGCGAGGCACAGGCCCATGCCCTCTGCCTCAACAATACCGGCATGGCCGTGAACATCGACCTGGGCGACGAAAAGGACATTCATCCCAAGACCAAGCGCGAGCTGGGACGCCGTCTGGCCGCCATTGCCCTGCACAATACGTATGGCAAGAAGGTGCCCTTCACAGCCCCCGTCTATGACAGCTTCAACGTCGTGGGGCGTGAGATGCACATCCACTTTGCCCTCCCCGAAGGCAGCGAGCCCCTCGTGCAGGAGGATCGCCTGCCAGGCTTCATCATTGCCGGTCCCGACGGCCACTGGCACGTAGCCACAGCCTGCACCAGCGGTCGCGACGAGGTTGTCGTCTCCTGTCCTGAGGTGACCTATCCCGTGGCCGTACGCTACGGATGGGCCGACAACCCGACGTGCACCCTGCGCACCGCCTCCGGCCTCCACGTGGCTCCCTTCCGCACAGACAAGTGGTAATTACCCTAATATAAATCATTTAAAAAAACAAAACAAAAACACAATGGCACAAAGATTTATTCTTAACGAAGTATCTTACTTCGGTGCAGGCGCACGCAAAGAGTTGCCCGAGGTACTGAACCGCATGGGACTGAAGAAGGCACTCATTTGTACAGACAAAGGGCTGTTAAAGGTCGGTACGGCCAAAATGATTACCGACGTACTGGACGCTGCCGGTTTCCCCTATGAAATCTACAGCGAGATAAAGCCCAACCCCACGGTGACCAACGTGCAGCAGGGCGTGGAGGCTTTCAAGGCATCGGGTGCCGACTGCCTCATCGCAGTGGGCGGCGGTTCGAGCATGGACACGGCCAAGGGTATCGGCATCGTCAGCAATAACCCCGAGTTCTCGGACGTCGTGTCGCTCGAGGGCGTGGCTCCCACCAAACATAAGAGTGTGCCCATCATCGCCCTGCCCACTACCGCAGGTACAGGCGCCGAGGTCACCATCAACTATGTCATCATCGATGAGAAACGTCAGGCTAAGATGGTCTGCGTGGATCCCAACGATATCCCGGCCGTGGCCATCGTGGACCCCGAGCTGATGTACTCCCTGCCCAAGGGGCTGACGGCTGCTACCGGCATGGATGCCCTGACCCACGCCATCGAGGGCTATATCACCAAGGGCGCTTGGGTGATGAGCGACATGTATGAGCTGCAGGCCATCAAGATGATTGCCGAGAACCTGCCTCTCGCTGTGGAGGAACCCACGAATCCCGTAGGCCGCGAGGGCATGGCATTGGCTCAATACATTGCAGCCCAGGCATTCAGCAACGTCGGTCTGGGACTCGTGCACGGCATGGCCCATCCGATGGGCTCGCTGCACGACGTGCCCCATGGCGTGGCCAACGCCCTGCTCCTGCCCACCATCATGGAGTTCAACATGCCCGCCCGCATCGAGAAGTATGGCGTCATCGCACGTACGATGGGCGTGGACACCACCGGCATGACTGCCGAGCAGGCTGCACAGGCTGCCGTGGACGCCGTGCGCTCGCTGGCCATCCGTGTGGGCATACCTCAGCATCTCTCCGACCTGGGCATCACCGAGAAGGACATCCCCGCACTGGCCGAGCAGGCGCTGGCCGATGTATGTACGCCCGGCAATCCCCGCGACGTCACCCTCGAGGACATCGTAGCCCTCTACAAGAAAGTGCTGTAAAGCACGCGGCACACCTGCCGCTTCGGCGTATCCGTAATTCTGTAAATCTATAAGGTGCATTACGAAGAGCTCTCTGCTGTGCTGCAGAGCACAGCCAATGACATAAGAGTCCGATACACGGAATTGTATCGGATTCTTTGTCTTGTGCTTGCCGAGGCCACAGCCGACAGTCACCTTGACTTTAGCGGCCCCTTTGCCCGCCTCACCTATCTGCTGGCCGAGCATCGGGTGGACAGCCGGCTCTCCCTGCACCTGAATGCCTGCCGTGGTCGCTGTCGTGATCTCTCGGCTCAGGCTGACGACGAGCTTCTCTCCTCGCTGCCCCATGATGTGCGGGCCGTGGCCCAGCTGCTGGCCGTACTCACGGCCGAGCCCATCCCTCCGTCGCTCCTTGCCTTGCTGCCGGATGAGGCCGACGGCCTTCTCCACCGTTCTCGCTTCGTGGATTATCTGCGAGTGTGCGTGACGGACTGGGACGACCGGTTTATCATCGCTGTGCCCGACGAGGGAATGGAGGGCGAAGCCCTACGGGTGGCCTACGCCGACGAACAGAACCGAATGGGGCAGTGGAGCTACCTGAGCCAGTTGCTCAGCGTGGGCACGCAACTGAATCTGGTGCGCGTGGAGGAACGCGACGGGACGTTCTATCCCGAGCTCATTATCCTGGAGCCAGACTATCTGATGGACGTCTCGGCCATTGCCGCCTGTTTCACTGACTATGGGGCCAGCCCCTACACCCACCTGCTGCGCCACCTGCAGCCAGTGGCCCATAGCCGTGCCATCCTGCTGGGTAACCTGGCCAGCCAGATGCTGGACGAGGAGGTGAACCGTCGTGAGGGAGAGGAGATTCCCTACCGCGAGACAGCCTTGCGCTTCATGCAGCGAAATGCTCTGGAACTGGCCACGAACTGCGAAAGCATGGCAGGCTTCCATCAGGAGGCCATGGCACAGCAGGAGAATATCCGTCGCCTGCTGCAAATCGCCGTGAACGAGGACTCGCTGCTTCATCGCGAGCGCCTGCTCATCGAGCCGTCATTCTTCTGCGAGATGCTCGGCCTGCAGGGGCGTATGGACCTCATGCAGGACGACTATCATGTGCTCATGGAGCAGAAGTCGGGCAAGCGTGCCTTCGGTAGCGGCGCCCACCGCGAGCCCCATTATGTGCAGATGCTGCTCTACCAGGCCGTACTCCACTATGCCTATGGGCTGCGCAACGACGAGATATCCTCCTATCTGCTTTACAGCAAATATGCCGACGGCCTGCTCAAGGAGGGCCCGGCGCCTCAGCTGCTATTCCGTGCCCTCCAGCTGCGCAACCAGATCGTCTGGCTCGAGTTCCGCCTGAGCCAGGGAGGTTCGTATATGCTGGACCGTCTCACCCCCGAGCATCTGAACACGACAGGTGCTTCCGGTCGGCTGTGGACCGACTTCCAGCGTCCCCAGATAGCCCGATTGCTCGACACCATACAGCAGGCCGACGCACTTGCCCGTGCCTATTTCCACCGCATGATGACCTTCGTGGCGCGCGAGCATCTGCTCTCAAAAATTGGTTCGGCCACGCGCGAAGCCAGCGGCATGGCTGCGCTCTGGAACAGCAGTGCCGAGGAACGGCTGGTGGCCGGGAACCTCTTTGCCGGATTGCACATCGTGCGTGCGTGGAGCCTGGATGAGGCTGAGGGGGACGGCAGCGTGGACTTCCTGCTCCTGCGACGCCCCGAGGAGCACCACGACTACCTGCCCAATTTCCGCCAGGGCGACATCGTGATACTTTATCCGTATGCCGAAGGCGAGGAACCCGACGTGCGCCGTGGCTGGGTGTCGCGGGCGCATATCGTGGAGATAGACACGCGTCACATCGTCCTGCAGCTGCGTGCCACACAGCATAATGCCCGTGTGTTCCGCCACGACGACACCCGCCTCTGGGCCGTGGAGCATGACACCACGGAGGCCAGTTTCACCGCCCTCTATCGCTCCGTATTTTCCTTGCTCACGGCCCTGCCTGAGCGCCGTGCACTGCTTCTGGGCACCCGTCCGCCGCAGGCCGATGCCTCGGTGACCCTGCAGGGCGACTACAGCCAGGGTGGCCGTCATCCACACTTCAACCGCCTGGTGTTGCAGGCCATGCAGGCCCGCGACTATTTCCTGCTCATCGGTCCTCCGGGGACGGGCAAGACATCATTCGGGCTGATGAACATCCTGGCCGAGGAGCTGCTGACGCACGACGAGGGCGTGCTGCTCCTTTCCTACACGAACCGCGCCGTCGATGAAATCTGCAGCAAGCTCGAGGAGGCGCGTCTGGACTACGTACGCATCAGTTCGCCGCAGTCCTGTCCCGAGACATATCGTCCACGTCTGCTGGCCGAACGGGCGCGGACGTGCAAGAGCCTCGAGGATTTTCGCCGACAGCTTGTCGAGGCACGTATCGTCGTGAGCACCACCACGAGCATGACCTCCCAGCAGGAACTCTTTCAGCTGCGAGGCTTCTCGCTGGCTATCGTCGATGAGGCGTCACAGATTCTGGAGCCCCATCTTCTGGGTCTGCTCTGTGCACGCCATGTGGGGGTGGATGCTATCCGCCGCTTCGTGCTCATTGGAGACCATAAGCAGTTGCCCGCCGTGGTGCAGCAGGAGGCAGCCGACTCGCAGGTCAGCGACGAGCAGCTGCATGCCATCGGGCTCACGGATTGCCGCGAGTCCTTCTTCCAGCGGCTGCTGCGTCTCCAGCAGTGTCACTATCCCGAAGGCGATTCTCCCTTCCTCTTCCGCTTCGAGCACCAGGGACGCATGCACCCCGTGGTGGCCGATTTTGCCAACCTCCACTTTTATGGCGGCCTGCTACGTCCGGTGCCACTTCCACATCAGTGTGAACCGCTCTCCTTTCCGCAGACCGACGAGGCCGACCCTATGCAGCAGTTGCTCTCCCACCGGCGTGTGGTATTCCTGCCCGTCGGTCGTCCTGCCCACAGCGATTCGCCCAAGGTGAACGAGGACGAGGCCGATATCATCGCCCGGGTGGCCCACGCCGTCTATCGGCTCCACGAGCTGAACCACCGCCCCTTCCATCCCGAGTCCACGCTGGGCATCATCGTCCCCTATCGCCACCAGATAGCCGTGGTGCGCAAGCATATTGCCGCCTACGGCGTCCCGGCATTGGATGCCATCACTATCGATACGGTGGAGCGCTACCAGGGGAGCCAGCGCGACGTGATTATCTACGGTTTCACCGTGCAGATGCCTCACCAGCTGGACTTCCTCTGCGCCCAGACATTCGAGGAGGAGGGGCGCGTCATCGACCGCCGCCTGAACGTGGCCATGACCCGCGCACGGGAGCAGATGGTGCTCGTGGGCAACCCTTCGTTGCTCTCGCTCAACCCCGTCCTTAGTGACATCACACAGCTGTGAACCTCCCGCAGCCTCTCAAGGAGGGGCTGAGGGGGGGTAGGCTAGTACGCTTTTTCGTGGACTCCCTTGACGGCCCGCCCGCTGGGGTCGTTCATGCCCCGGAACGCCGCGTCCCATTCGAGGGCGACGGCCGTCGAACAGGCCACGCTGGCCTCGGACGGCACGCTGCGAGCGGCAGAGTCGCTGGGAAAATGCTCGGCAAAGATGGAGCGATAGTAGTACTCCTCCTTATTCCTGGGCGGATTGATGGGGAAGCGTTCGGCGGCATGGGCCATCTGCTCATCCGAGACCGCCTCGGAGGTAATCCGCTTGAGCGTGTCAATCCACGCGTAGCCCACTCCGTCCGAGAACTGTTCCTTCTGCCGCCAGGCCACTTCGGCGGGCAGCATGTCGGCAAAGGCCTCGCGCAGGATCTGCTTCTCGATGGTCTGTCCGGGGCACATCTTGGCCTCGGGGTCGAGGGCCATGGCCACGTCGAGAAACTCCTTGTCGAGGAAGGGTACCCGCCCCTCGACGCCCCATGCCGAGAGGCTCTTGTTGGCTCGCAGGCAGTCGTAGAGGTGGAGCTTGGAGAGCTTTCGCACGGTCTCTTCATGAAAGTCGCGTGCCGAGGGCGCCTTGTGGAAGTAGAGGTAACCGCCGAACACCTCGTCGGCTCCCTCGCCGGAGAGCACCATCTTGATGCCCATCGACCGTATGACGCGTGCCAGCAGGTACATCGGGGTGGAGGCGCGTACGGTGGTCACGTCGTAGGTCTCGATGTAGTAGATGACGTCGCGCAGTGCGTCGAGCCCCTCCTGTACGGTATAGTGAATCTCGTGGTGTACGGTGCCGATATGTTCGGCCACGAGTCGGGCCTTGGCCAGGTCGGGGGCGCCCTCGAGCCCTACGGCGAAGGAGTGGAGCCGGGGCCAGTAGGCACGTGTCTGCCCGTCATCCTCGATGCGGTGCTCTGAGAACTTCTCGGCGAGGGCGGAGATAACACTGCTGTCAAGGCCGCCAGAGAGTAGTACGCCATAGGGCACGTCGCTCATTAGCTGGCGCTTCACGGCACTCTCGAGTGCATCGTGGATAGCATCTATGCTGGCAGTATTATCCTTCACGGCGGCGTAGTCGAACCAGTCGCGCTGATAATACCGCTGCATGCGGGCCTCGCGGCTCCAGTAGTAATGGCCGGGCAGGAAAGGTTCGTAGCGCTCGCACTGACCCTCGAGGGCTTTCAGCTCGGAGGCTACATATACCGTGCCGTCGCTGTCATAGCCGATATAGAGGGGAATGACACCGATGGGGTCGCGGGCAATCAGGAACTCGTCCTTCTCCTCATCATATAGGGCGAAGGCAAAGATGCCGCTGATGTCCTCCAGAAAGTCGATGCCTTTGTCGCGATAGAGTGCAAGGATGACTTCGCAGTCGCTGCCCGTCTGGAACTCATAGCGGCCAGCATAGCGGCGGCGTATCTCCTGATGATTGTAAATCTCGCCGTTGACGGCCATCACCACCTTCCTGTCGGGCGAGAACAGTGGCTGTCCGCCGCTCTCGGGGTCCACGATGGAGAGGCGCTCGTGGGCCAGGATGGCCGTGGGGCCCTGGTATATCCCGCTCCAGTCGGGGCCCCGGTGACGTATCTTCCTGCTCATGCCCAGCACTCTTTCCCGCAGCCCGGGCATCGGCTGCCTGATGTTGAGGATTGAAACGATTCCGCACATACTCTTTTTTCCTTTCCTTTCTTTAACCCGATTCGGGCTTAATGGTTTGCTGTCATTTTCTCTATATATCTCACGTAGGCTTGGTTCACGAGGCGGTTGCCGCCGGGGGTGGGGTAATGGCCGGTGAAGTACCAGTCGCCCCGGTGCTCAGGGCAGGCGGCGTGCAGTCCTTCGACGGTCTGAAAGACGAGCTCCACCGGCGCTTGCATTCCCTCGGGGCGAAGCATTTCGGCCATCTTCCCATTGATGTCTTCAATGCTAAACGGTTCGTAGATGGCCGTGACGCGGTTGCGTTGCTCTGCTGCCGGCCTGCGGAGCTCAGAAAGACAGGCCTCGTAAGTGTCTGTGATCAGTTGCCACATACCACGCTCTTCGATGAGGGCGATGGCGGCACGAAAGGCACAGAACTCCTCCAGGCATGCCATGTCGATGCCATAGTAGTCGGGGTAGCGAATCTGTGGCGAGCTGCTCACCATTACTATCTTCCGAGGATGCAGGCGGTCGAGTATCTTGAAGATGCTTTCCTTCAAAGTGGTGCCCCGGACAATGCTGTCGTCAATGATGACCAGGTTGTCCTCGTATGGCCGCAGGGAGCCGTAGGTGATGTCATAGACATGCGAGGCAAGGTCGTTGCGCGCGCCTGCTTCCGTGATGAAGGTGCGCAGTTTGATGTCCTTCCATGCCACCTTTTCGCTCCGTACGTTCAGTCCCTGGCTTCGCAGACCCTCCATCATTCCATAAAATGCCACCTCGGCTGTGTTAGGAATGAAGGAAAAGACCGTATGCCCGGTGTCACCGTCGATGGCCTTGAGGATGGGTGCCGTGAGCTGCTGCCCAAGCTGTTTGCGCTCACGGTAGATGTCGCGGTCGGAACCACGGCTGAAGTAGATGCGCTCGAACGAACATCGCGTCTGCTTCTTGGACTCCAGGATTGTTTCCAGGGCAGAGGCGCCGTTCTTATGCACGACGAGCGCCTGGCCTGCCGGCAACTCCTGCACGTCCTCGCAGTCGAGGTCGAAGGTCGTCTGCAATACGGCACGCTCACTGGCAACGGCCACGACCTCATCGTCCCTGTAGAAGAAGGCAGGCCGTATGCCCCAAGGGTCGCGCATGGCAAACATCTCGCCGCTGCCTGTCATGCCGCACATCACGTAGCCTCCGTCGTAGTCGGCCATCGTGGTGCGCAACACATTTGCCATCTGAACGTTATCTTCGATGTGACGGGTAATGTCAGTGCCTTCCAGTCCTTTTGTTTTAGCTTCGACAAAGAGGCGTTCCACTTCTCGGTCCAGGCGATGCCCCATCAGTTCGAGTGTGATGTAGGAGTCGCTGTAGATGCGCGGCGACTGTCCCTGCCTGACCATCTTCGTGAATATCTCGTCAATGTTCGTCATGTTGAAGTTGCCGCAGAGGCAGAGATTCTTTGCCCGCCAGTTGTTGCGTCGCAGGAAGGGGTGAACGTACTGCAAGCCGCTCTTGCCTGTCGTCGAGTAGCGCAGGTGTCCCATATATAACTGGGCAGCCTCCCATTCCTGCGTCACATGGTCGAAGACTTCCGTGATGGCATCTTTGCCCAAAGCCTTTTCGCGGAACATATACTCTGTTCCCACCTTTGCGTCCATGTCAACGCAGGCAAGAGCTTGCCAAGGCCATAGGACGCTGTGCCATACTTTTCTTTATAATAGTCTTGCGGCTTCAGCAGCCTTATCAATGCCACACCGCATTCATGTTTTAACTGTTCCATATCAGATGCAAGCTTTTATAAACGACATGAACAGGGGATGCGGACGCAGCACCGTGGAGAGGTATTCAGGGTGGAACTGCGTGCCGATGTACCAACGTAGGGACGGTATTTCCACAATCTCGACAAGGTTTGTGCCGGGGTTGATGCCAACGCACTTCATGCCCCCCTTCTCGTATTCCTCTTTATACCGATTGTTGAACTCATAGCGATGCCGATGCCTTTCGCTAATCTTTGTC
>CADAJS010000043.1 GCA_902788315.1 uncultured Bacteroidales bacterium | reverse complement strand
CTTGCGGTCAGTGGTGACGCCGCTGGTGATTTCCTTGCCCTGCATGATGTAGGAAGCTTCGTTGACGGTCGCGCTCCTTGACTTTTTCAGGAAATTCGAGGCGAATGCGGTTTCGTGGCCTGTGTTATATTTTTGTATATCGGTCCGGTCAATGGCTAAGGTGGTTCCACCTCCATATTTGTTCACAATCACGACCTCGCCATTCCAGAGCTTTTTCAGGTCATTCTCTGTCCAACCGGATAAGAGGCCTTCTTCCTTGAACTTCTCCATCCACTTGGTGGGACCCTCTCCGAGGTCGAAGAGGCGGACACCCATCTTCATACCGTTGCGATTCTTGTCCTTGTTGATGTCGAAGACATAGGTACGGCTGGCGTTGAGGGCCATGTTCTTCTCCAGTTCCTCCTCAGTGGTCTGTTCCTTGTCCTTAAGTTCGCTCTCCCACGAGGGATCGAGCAGGCGGTAGTGGCTGCCGATGGAGGACTGGGTGGTGAAGGTCATGTTCTTCGCCTCGTTCAGGGAGATGGCGAAGGTGGGGTCGATCAGGGCTTGTGCGATGCTGTCGGAGCCGTGGCTGACGCTCTGGAACATCTCGAAGCCGTCGAGGGCGTTACCCTTGAAGGGCACGCAGTGATTGCCAGCGGAGAAGTCGAACTTCTTGTTAATCTTGCAGAGACCACCAAGGAGACTTACCTTGATGCGCGCAGCACCTTCGATCCACGTGGGGTTGGGCAATCCTAATTCGAGGACGCCGCCGATGCCGGCCTTGAGAATGGAAATCTTCTCGTTGATGAAGGAGCCGATGTGGACGTGTACACCCAGCTCGGCAGCGAGGTAAGCATAGAGCTGCCCCATGGCGTACCATCCCTTGTAACCCATGGCAGAACCGGAATTGACACAGAAGGCATTGTTGCCGTAGTTTACGAGGGCTGCGTCGAAGCCAGCGATGGCATCCAAGGAGCCGTAGATAAGTCCGAGGTCGAGCTCGATGTTGCCCCATGCGCTGGCACCTACCATGATGCCACCGTTGCAGGAGTTGGGGTCGAGCAGTTTCTTGGCAGCAGCCTTACGACTGCGTTCGGCCTTGCCAAGGTCGGCACCCATGTCAGCCCGGTCGCTCTTGTGGCCAGTGAGGAACTCCGTAATCTTCGTTGGAATCTCTGGGAGCACACCGCCGTCTGGCAATTCGTTACCGATGCAGAGGTAGGCATCGGCACCGATGTCCACCTTGATGATAGCGGCATCGAACTTCAGGAACTGGAAGAAGCAGCGCTTGTCCTTGGCCGGTTCGCCGATGTAGAGGTGCCACTTGGGCGTGGAGTATTCCTCTCCGTCCTTGGCCCAGGTGACCTTGAACTCGAGGCTAATCTTGGTCTTCAGGGCTGTGATGCCGCCCTTCTTCTCCTTCTCTTTCTTCTCTTTCTCGGAGAGTTCGGGTTCGTCGTTGTCGGGAGCCTCGCCGTTCGTGTTCTTTTCGTAGTCGCCGGCGAGACGGCCAAGTCCGGAGGACGGGTTCTTCACTCGCTGGTAGATCTCCTTGGGATCCAGTTCTTTCTGGAAGGTCTCCATCTTGGTCTTCAGGGCATCGAGGGCGGCATTGGCCTTGGTGACCTGTGCGATGAGCTCCTTGGTATCGGCTCCGGCCTCCACGGTGACGTTGAGGCAGAGGTAGCGGTTGCGTGACCTGCCGGCGAGCATCTCATTCTCATAGATGAGTGAGCAGTCGGCCTTGATGAGTCCGCCCACGGCCTGCATGTTTCCGTTGAGCATGAAGGTGGAGAAGCAGTTGTTCTCCGTGTCATAGACCACGAGCATGTCGAGGTCGGCACTCATGGTCTCGCGGCCGGCGGACGAACACATGCCGAGGCCGAAGGCGATGCCGATGCAGCCCTCCTGCGGCTTGGGGTCGCCATTGAACTTCTTGGTGCCCTTGGTGGGTCGGCAGTTGAAGAAGAAACCTCCGGAGATGCGGTCGATGACCACGGGGTCGAAGCGCAGGAGGGCCGATTCCAGGGTGGCCTTGAAGTATCCCCACGAGTAGTTCGAATCGTTGTCGTCCTTCTCGTCCTTCTCGTGTTCGAAGTAGCCGCCCTCGCAATCGAGGTTGAAGAAACCGATGATACCGACGTTGAGCGTACCTTTGTAACCCTTGTTGGGGGCGTCGGTGGCTTCGAGCTCGCCCTTGAGGTGGATGGCGGTGAAGTCCAGGTCGAACTTCAGCGAGCGGAACTCCACGTCGCCGTCGTCGATGGACCAGTCCTTGAGGTCGCCCTCGGTGTTCACCTTGGCGGAGATGACAATGGCCGCACCGACGTCGATCTTATCCTCGATGAGTCCCACGGTGCCGCCGAGTTCCAGCTTCACCTTGCCGCCGGAGTATCCGGGGGAGAACTTGTCGAGGGTGAAGGAGAAGGGTCCGAGGTGTTTCTCAGCGGAAGCCACGGACCACTCGCCGAGGTCGAAGTAGAAGGGTTCGGCAGTGGTGCCGATATTGATCTCGTTGGCCTCCATGAGAATCTTCAGGGCGGCGTTGTGCACCTCTTCCTCTTTCGCCTCGCGCGCGGTACGCTTATCGGCCACCCGCTTGGACTCGGCCACCCACTCGCCGCGCTTGACGTTGGAGAGGCGCATCTTGGTGAAATGGATGTCGGGTATCTTCAGTTCCAGCGGCAGCGACTTGGTTTTCTTTTCCAGCCAGTCGTTCGCCTTATCGACGAGTCCGATGCCAATCTCGCCACCCATGCAGAGTTCCACCTGGGTGTTGACCTTGCCGGCCTCCTTCTCGTCGTCATAGGCTTCGACGACGAAGTAGGTCTGCACGGGGTCGAGCTCGGCCTGCGCCACGAAGAAGCTGAAGTCCAGCTGGCCCACGTTCTCGGTGAGGAAGACGTAGGAGTAGCGCGAGCGCTCGCCTTTTCGGCGGTCGGCCAAGCTGGTGAGGCTGCGTATCTGGCACGAATAATCGACGTTGCCGAAGCGCTCTTCCTCCTTGCCACCGCCCTTGCCGCCGTTCTTGTCGTCCTTGGCGGCACGGTCGCCTTTAGCTGTCTTGAGTATGGGGATATTGATTTGTCCGGAGAAGCCGGCGTTGTCGAAGTCGCTCTGGATAATCTGCACATGGGCCTCATCGAGGCTGATGCCCCATCCTCCGAGGGTGCCTTCCTTGGCGGCAAAGAGGTTCTCGGCACCCACGATGACGCTGACGCCACTCTCGTCCCAATACATCTCCTTGGCACCGACCCAGAGACGTTTGTCGCCCTTGTCACCCACTTCGCCCAGTTCCAATGACTTGGGGAAACCGACGCCAACCTTGCCAATGTACAAGCCGTGCCACTTCGTATCGAGGTCGTCGGCCTTCAGGCCGGCCTTCGTCTTATCATAGCCCTCGGGGAACTTGCCCATGTGTTCGGAGTTGCGGAAGTCGGAGTGGTCATAGACGACATCGCTGGCCTGGAACGTCCAGCCAGGGAGGTCCTTCACCTGGAAGTCATCAACGCTGACACGGTCCACCAGGAAGTCGTCCCAGCTACCCACGGAAGCTTTCAGGTTGATGATGGGCGTCTCGTCGGTGGCCACACCGTTTACGTCCTTGACGAGGTCGGCCACCTTCATGTCGGCATCGATGCCGAGGAGCTCGAGCTTCGTCTTGCCTTCCACAGTCTTCCAGGAGAGGTAGCAGCCGTCGTGCGGTTCGATGAGATCCTTGGGAGCCTTGAAGGTGATTTCGATGTCGCTGGTGGGCGTCAGGGTGAAGTCGCCGAGCAGGGCGATATGGCCGTCCTCGGGCAGGAACGTGTTGGGGGAAATGCAGAGGCGCGGGGCTCCGAAGACGAGCACCTTGCTCTTCAGTACGTCGCACTCGGGCAGCGTGGCCTCACCGAGGACGTTCATCGTGGCATAGTTCGGAGCGAACTTCATCCCCACGATCTGGAGATCGACGGCGTCGAACTTGGCAGGCAGAACGTCCGTCGGGAACTTCACAGGCATGTAGAGCTTCTCCATCGTGCCGGAGGTGAGGAGCTTGCCTATCTCCTTGCCGTCCTGCAGCTTCTTGTAATAATCTCCGAGGTTGATTTGCTCGGCCAGGCTCTTTACCTTGCCTCTGGCCTCGTTCTGCAACTGGCTGGCATAGGGAATGCCAGCGTCGCCGATGAGATTGTCGATGCCCCAGTCCGTGAAGAGTTTGTCCACGACCTCCATGCTGGAGAGCATCGTGGGTTCCTTCACCGCCACGCATTCGCCCTCATAGACGATGTCATCCTTGTTAATCTTCAGCTTGTCGAAGCTGACGCAGACCATTATCTTGGCACCGAAGGGGTTCCACTCCACGCGGCCGGTGCCGGTGAAGCCGCCGATACCGGTACCCTTGGCTTCGTCGATGGTGAGCTCGTATTCGCCTATCTGCACCTTCTTGCCCTTCAGCTCCTTGGCCGTCTTGGCGGTGGGCGTCTTGTCGTCGATCTCAACACGCGACTGGCACTGGAAGTATGCCTGGCTAAGACGCTTGCAGAGGGCGAAGTCCATTTCGTTCCCGTCGCCCGTAAATGCCACGGATTCCCCTTTCTTGACGACAGGCTTCACACGCACGACAAGGTAGTCCCCTATCGCCACCTTGTCCTTAATATCTTTCCACGCGATGGTGTCGCCGAGGTTCTTTAAGCGGGCGGTATAGACCGGTGCCTGTTGCATGGCCTCTTCCTTGTCGGCACGGGAGCCGTTGTCGAAGAGCTCAAGCTCATATTCAATCTGGATGGTATCGCTGCGCATGCCGTCGCCGCCCATATAGCGGGAACTCTCCCAGGCGACATGAATGTCGGTGCCGTCGAACACCTTACGTGCACCCTCATTGGAGCGGAATACGGGTTCGGTCAGCCGGGGGTTCGAGAATGTATAGAGCGAGTCGGTGATGGATGCACCGCCCTTCAGGCTGCCGAAGCCCAGATAGATGTCGTGGTCGGCATCTGCATCGCTGTCATCATCGTCACCACCAGGCGTGCCGGGGGTGCCGGGAGTACCGGGCGTGCCGGGAGCCACGGGAGTGCCCAGGCGGAAGAGCTTATAGGTGCTCTTGCCGCTATTGGCTATGCTGACATAGTTGAGCATGGCGCTGTTGGCACTGGCCGATGCGGCTGTGACCTGTGCGGCATACGTAGTGCTCGTGTTCATCTGCTTGATGACGGTCTGCGGAATCATGCACATGGGTGCGCTGAGGTTGCTGACCTGATATACCACGGGGTTCTGGTCCATGGAGTTGTCGGCCTGCTGCCCGGGGAGCACTTCGACGATGCGCAGGGAATAGGTGTACTGGAGGGCAGTGGGGTTACAGGCCACCACGGGTGCCTTCCAGGTGAACTGCGGCGAGAGGGGGTTCAGCTCGGCGATGGCCTGTAGGCTCTGGCCGGCGGCCGAGGGCGTCAGGAACTCGGGCGCCTGGGCATTGTAGCAGACATTGAACATGGCAAGGCCACCCGTGGGCGAGCTGGCCACCACGGGGTCGGCCAACGAGGGGTCCCAGCGGTAGGCGGTGAAGTGGAGCTCGTACTGTCCCTCAGGCAGAAGGCCGAAGGAACCGTTGGTGTAGTTCGTGAAAAGGTCGGACGGCGCACTGATCTCGTTCATCGGGATGTGGTTGAAGAGGCCGCGCACCTCGGCCGGAGCCAGGATTCGAGTGCCTCCGGCAGGCACCACGATGGGGAGCTTGGGCTGGCGGGTGGGAGGGGTGCTCACACGGAGCCCGCTGGCAGGATTCACCTGCTCCACCTGCATGACCAGATAGACGTTGGCATCATCCTTACCCGTATTGGAGAGGGATACGTTGAAATAGTTGGCGGGCTCGGTGATGTAGAGCATCACCTGGGGCGGCAAGACAGACTGTACAGGCGTTACCGTGACGGAAATGTCCTGAGCACGGAATCCTGACGTGCCTAACAACAATGCTATCAGTATAAGGAATGACTTGCGCATATTCATAATGGGGTTCTGGTTCAAGGTTCAACTCCTAAACGTTTATCTATTCACTAAATCCTTCGGATATCTTGGCTGCTTTCTCGAGCCACTTCTGCTTGAACGCTTTGCGATTCTCCTTGTTCTTGATGGCAAAGAGGCTGAAGGTGTAGGCATAGTTCAGGCTCACGGTGATGTCGGTGCGGTCGAGGTGGCTCCTCAGCTTGGTGGGATTCACGTCGCCGTATTTATAGAAGGAGGCCGAGGTGGAGAAGACATGATACTGCTTGAGCGTATAGGAGAGACTGACATCGCCGCCGATGTTCAGACTCTTGCTCTGGCGCTCCACCTCGTTATATATAAGGGATATGGAGCCGGAGACGTTTAGGGGATTCTCCTCGAAGAAGGTGTGCCCCGTGGTGAACGTCCCAATGCGGCTCAGGTATTTCGTCTTGTAACCCCGGGACTGCTGGTCGCTCACGGAGAAGCCGAAGTCTGTGGACCATGGCTTGACGCTGAACGTGTAGCTGGCGCCAAGGGCGGTGGTCTGCACGTCGCTCTCGCCCGTGGCAAAGCGGTTAAGGTCGGTGTTCTCGGTATAGTTGAAGGAGAGCGAGGCAGAATGTCCCACGGTCTCGTTTTCTTTCATATAGGAAGGAGTGAAGGTGAAGCTCGACGTGCGTCGATGCACACGAATGGTATCATTGACGATGGCCGTGCCGTCGCTCTGCACCTGTGTGTAGCCATTGTAGCCGGCTGCCAGATTGAAGTGGTTACCGATGCGGGTGGAGGCCATGGCGGAATAGACGAAACCACGCGTGGTGTACATCTGCTGGTCGGTGAGGTTGTCGCTCTGCCCGGAGAAGGTACCGCCCAGGGAGATGCGTCGGAAGAGCGTGGTATTCATGTTGATGCCCAACGAGTGATAGTTGTTGGCCATATAGTAGGTGCCGAGCGACGCGTAGTCGGGCTGCACCAGACGATAAGTGATTGAGGAAGAGAAACTGCGGAAGTTCAGGTTCAGATTGGCATCGCCGGCAAAGCGGGCCATGGAGGAATAGCGGACATCCATCACGTTGTTGCTGAAACGATGGGCCAGGCCGGTGATGAGGGAGTCCAGCCGGGGGGCATCCGTATCGGTGGAGAACAGGGATGCAGCCACATTGGTGCTGAAGGAAAGCCACTTGGCGGGAGCCACGGCCCCCCGGATGCCGATGGCCACGTTCTCCTGCGAGGGAATGTAGCGCCGCCACGTCTCGTCGAGGGACTTGGGGCGGTCGTAGGCCCGGAGGACATAGAGGTCGAGATAGTTACGTCCCGAGCCGTAGCCCACCTTGAATCCCCAGCCCACGCGCTTGTACTGCGGCTGTCGGGCAAAGGGATCCGCGGGGTCGTCATTGATGGCGTTGCGCAGCGTACCATAGAAAGCACCCACGCGCAGTCGCTCAGAATTATACTCCAGCCCGATGCCGTTGAACGAGGTGTTCATGATGTAGGAGCTGAAGGACATGGTGCTCTGCCCGAAGTGGCCACGCCAATTCTTGTAGGCCGGCGTCAGGCGGAAGGCCATGTGGGGGTAGTTCCAGTCGAGCCCGTCGTTGGTGAAGTAGAGGGCAAAGGGCATGGAAATACCATACACACTGATGTTCAGGTTGACATAGACGCTATTGCTCATGGGCGAAGCATAGCCTGTGCCATAGGAGGAGTAGCGATACGTGTTCTGCGTGCCCACGGCACCCGTGATGATGAGGGGGTCGCTCTTGGCTATGGTGGAGATGGTGTTGAGCGAAAGCGATTGGGCCGCCATGTCGTGGGACATGGCGACCATCGCAACGAGAACCATCATATAGTTTCTGCGGAGGAATCTGCTCATACGGCGGAATGTCGTTATCACACGCGTACGCGTATTAATTAATGTAGGGGGAGGGTTCGTGAGTCCTTCACAGAGAAAGGCCCACGAACCCCATTCTGTCATAAACTTATTTTACGATAACCTTACGTACCGTGCCATCGGCATCCCGACGGATCTGTACGCCACGCTGCGACGCCGTCGTGCGGCGACCGCTGAGGTCGAAGGTTTCACCGTCGGCCGTCGTGCCGGCATCGATGTCGTTGATGCCGTCGGCCGTCGAAAGATGCATGCGGAAGGGAGCCTTCGTGGAACCCACACGAACCTGACTGCGGACACCTTCCTCGATGTCACGAATCTCGCCCGTGTATGTGTCGTAGAGCTTGAAGGTCACGTATTCGCCGTCGTCACAGTGGACAGTGACGAATGCCTTGCCGTTCTCGACAATGCCCTCGCCACGACACTCGTCGCCCACGAAGGCACCGATGCTGTAGCGCTCGGGACAGGACACGTCCTCGAGTGTGGCCACCATCGTCATGTTGTTCATGAAGCGTGAGTGGTCATATTGCCAGATACCGGAACGGGCATTGACCCCCTTCACACCGGCTGCTGTCTCATTGGCGGGAGCCAGGCTGGTCTCGGCCGGAAAGGTCAGGCTGAGGGTCTCGGTGTAGGGGTTCTGGATGATATATCCTTCGCCGGAATTCATGACCTTCAGGTCGCCATCCCAGATGCCGGCCGCAGTGAGCTCGGCCGAGCCGGTCTTACCGATGATGACGATGCCGCTGCGGCCATTGAAGGCGGTGGAGAAGATGGTGCTGAGCTTGCGGTTGAACAGATAGGGCGAGCCCACCCATGTCCATCCGGGCTTCAGGGCGACGGTGACCTCACCGGCCGTGCCGGGCGTGCCATCCACGAGACTGGCGTCGGTCACGCTGCTACCATAGAGTACGCTCTCGCGCGCGTTCTTCATATTAAGCTTGTAGCACTGACCCTGCAGAAGGCCTGCGGTATTGTTCAGGGTTCCGTAGAATCCCCACGAGGGATCGTTGTAGAGCAGCTTGTTGCTGGTGCGGATTTCCGTCAGGTCGGCCGTAGCAAAGACGGTGGCAAAGTTCTCGGGCGTGATGACTCCGCAGGGATTGCTGCGCCACTGCCAGCCACTGTTGAGGCTCAGGGGATAGCCAATCTCGAAGCCCGTGAAGCTGTAGGCAGCATCGGCCGTCGGGTTGTTGAGACGGAGGGGGGTGGTGCCACCGGCGGGGTCGGCCTGCACAGCCGTCACCGTCACCATACAGGGGATGGCGGAGCTGTACTGCCACTCCAGTTTCTCAGTCGTGATGGTCTTCTTGGTCACGGAGAGCAGTGCGCCCCAGTCACCCGTAAGCCCATTGCTGATGGTCACGCCGATGGCGTTCGGGTCGAAGGTGGCTCCTGCGGGCTGCGGCGTCAGGGTGATGGTGCCCGTCTGGCCGGCCACAGCGTTGGTGACAGCCACATTGAAGCCAATCAGGCTGACCACCTGCTGCACGATGATGTCGAACTTGGCCTGAGCCGTATTATACGTCAGCACGTCGCTCGTAACGCCCCATGCATCATAGTTCGGCCAGTTGAGGTCGATGGTAACGGTCGATTTGCCCTCGGCCACTGCGGTGTAGGTACCCGTCAGACCGGTATCGCCAAACATTGCTCCCGCAGCGGTCACGCTCGTGCCACTCACGTTTACCGCAGCCGTCGTGGCCCAGGTTGCCGGATCGCCGTTCAGGGTGACATTCTTGCACACCTCGTTCGTAATGTCCTTAGCCACGCCGTCGGTCAGCGCCACGGTGAGCGTGTTCTCGGTGATGGTGGCCTGAGTGGCGGGCTTTTCCACTATGATGCGTACATCGGCTGTCACCGATGCATTGGTATCGGCGCCTTTGGCCTTCACTGTAATCGTGCCGGTGCCGCCACCCTCGGCCGTGAGGCTGGTGTTACCCGTCAGCTTCAGCACACCAGGAGCATTGACAGAGAGAGTGTAGCTCTTGTCTGTGGCATCCTCGGGGAGGACGGTGATGAGGCGCTGCATACGCTCGTAGATCTTGGTGTCGCCCACGTTGGCCTTGAAGCTCCCGCCAAAGAGGCTGTAGTCCACCGTGATGCTGGTCACGGGCACCACGACGTTCACCGTAATCCAGAGGTTGCCGGCGGGATAGAGTTTCGAACCGTCGGCCTTGGTCACGTAGGGACGCATCCGCGCCGTACCGCCCTTGATGGGTTCAAAGCATCCACGCGCGCTCCACTGCAGGATGGTGGCGTCGTCGGTCTCCCAAGCCACAGCGTCGGTGGAGCCGGCAGGAGTCAGCTTGTACGACACGTCTTCCTGCATGAAGGCCGACATAGCTCCGACGTCGCCCTTGTTCACCTTGAAGGTGGTCTGTACGAGGTCGATGGCCGTAGCGTGCTGGATGATGTTGAAAATGCTGGAAGCCAGCATGACACCGGGAGCACCGGCGGGGTCGGAAGGACTGTAGAGGGCCAGCGTGAGTCCCTCGTAGGGCTTCAAGGCCTTCAGCGTACTGTCGGTCAGCTCCACATAGTTCTGCCACACGAAAGTGGTCGTGCCGTCGTTGCCTTCAACCTTCCACTCCTGGAAATCCGGGCGTATGGCACCCGCGGGCGTCACGGTGAGGAAATCCTTAAACTTGTAGGTCTGCCCCACCTCGGCCTCTGTAAAGTTCAGGGCATAGGTCTCGGCTGCCGTCAGTGTCAGTGTCTCGCCGGCCGATGGCATACCATGAGTCAGGCCGTCGAAGGTGAAGGTCTGCGGGAGCGTGTATTCATTTCCCGAGTCACCGTCATACACACGAATCGTGATGGCCTTGCCCTGATCGGCCGTTCGGTCTCCCTGGACACGAAGTACGTAGAGTGGGCTACTAGCAGCAGGAGCACCGGTGGGGTCAGTCTCTGCGCTGGCCGTTGCACGACATTCTCCATCCACGAAGGCAGCAATCTGCAGATTGGTGCCGAGCAGGTTTGTCGTGAGGTTGGCATAAATCACCGTCGAATGGTTGTACGCACCATCTGCCGGTTCTGTGCCACTCCAACTCTGCGCTTGTACGCCCATATACGCGAGCAGAAGCGCCATAAGTGAAAACATTTTTTTCATAAACATTGCATTTGGTTTGGTTAGTATTCTTAGTTCGGTCTGTCTATATTTACAGCATTCCCCCTTGTGGCTGATGCAAATTTAGTCGATAGCCGACAAAACAAACGTGGAAAAAATGAACAAAAATGTGTATTTTCCGAACAAAGTGACCATACACTGCTATTCACGTGGACGTTTTTACAATTATTATGTGTACTTTTGAACCGAGAAAACATCAAACGGACCCCCGTCCACCCCGAAAAAACGACATAAAAGCAATGAAAAGACATTCTACATACAGTACATGCAAAAGGGTTTACACCTCCGTGTTCATCTACATCCTTTGTTGCACGACGGCATTCCCCCAAGAGGACTCGCTGCCAGCACCGATCGACTCCCTCCTGAACCTATATTCCACACGCACGGGCGAGGCACATACACGGACGGGACAGGAACTCATGGACTTCTATGCCGGGCAGTCTGTCTTCTTCGGCGAGGCACCGACGATTACCAGTCAAATGAGGACCGACGAGCAGGACATGTACGTCTGGTTTGCCACCGAACGCTACCTGACCACCATCTCATACTATAAGGAGGCCATGCCCTATATCAGCCGGACACTGGAACTGGCCGGAAGCCACGAGGAACCCTACGCCCTCAATTCGGCCAGCGACATCCATGCCACCCTGCTCTGCGACCGTGCCTACTGCCTCTTCAAGACCAGCGACTACACCAAGGCCATTGAGGCGGCCCAGGAGGCAAAGCGCATCTGCCAGGAGACGGGGAACACGATGCAGCTCTCGCGAGCCTACCTCTATCTGGCCCTCGTAAATCATTCGCTGCGCAATTACGACGAGGCGAAGAATCAGGTGGTGAAGGCCATCGAGACCAATGACCAACTGGGACTCAACATCCAGACGCACAACCTGCTGGGCGTGGCCTGCGAACTCTTCTGCAGCGCACGCGAGGTGGATCAGGCCATCGAATATGGCAAGCAGGCCGTCAAGGCTGCGCGTGACATGAAGCTCCTGCCGGCCGTAGCCAACCATCTCACGCAACTCTCCTATGCCTACGACCGCAAGGGCGAATACCAGCTGGGACTGGAAGCTGCCGACGAGGCCATACAGATTGTCAAGAGCACCGAGCCGCTCGACCGAAACCAGCTGGCACTGACCCTGGAATACAAGAGTTGGAATCTCATCGACCTGCATCGAAACAAGGAGGCCGTGGAGGCACTGCGCGAGGCCATCACGCTGGAAGAGGCTGTGGGCAACACCTCGGCCGTACGATACGACTACCGCACCCTGGCCGAGGCCTTGGAACCCATCGACATGCACGAGGCCATGGCGGCCCTGCGACGCTGCATGGCGATGACCGACTCGCTGCACACCGTGCAGCTGCGCGAACTGATGACACAGGCCAATGCCGAACTGCATAACGACGAGCTACAGGAGGAGAACATCCACCGCGGGCGGCTCATCACACGCATCTTGCTCGTCGCGCTGCTTGTGGCACTGGCACTTACGGCCATCATCGTCACGCTGTGGCAGGCAGCACGCCAGCGCAAGCTGGCCAACGAGACCCTGCGACGGCTCACCGAGGCACGCGAGACATTCTTTACCAATGTGACCCACGAATTCCGCACGCCGCTCACCGTCATTATGGGATTGAGCCGTGAGCTGCAAAGCGCTTCCCCTACCCCGCCAGATGCGGCTCAGCTTACCGACATCGGCCAGACCATCGAACGCCAGGGGACACAGCTGCTCACGCTCGTCAATCAGCTTTTGGACATCTCCAAGGTGAAGTCGGCCATCGGTCCACAGCAGGAACAGACAGACGACCTGGCCGCCTACGTCACCATGATTGTGGAAACCCACCGCGAACTGGCAAGGGAGAAGGGTATCACCCTCCGGTTCGAAACCGACGACGAAAGCATGCCGGCCACCTACGTGCCTGACTATATCCACAAGGTAGTGAGCAACCTGCTAACCAACGCCATCAAGTTCACGCCTGAGGGCGGAACCGTACACGCCAGTCTGCACCGCAGCGGCGACAGCATCCACTTTAGCGTGAGCGACAACGGATGCGGTATCGACGCACAAGACCTACCACATATCTTCGAACCCTTCTATCAGGCCAGCGACACACAGAGCCGAGGCACAGGCGTGGGCCTGGCCCTCGTACAGCAGATAGTACAGACGCTTGGCGGGCGGATTGAGGTACAGAGCCAGCCGGGACAGGGCACAACATTCCACGTCACGTTGCCGGACAATGAAACATACAGCCGTACCGCCACGCCCGCCGAACCGACGGGATCCCTCCCCAGCCTACTCATCGTCGAAGACAATCTCGACGTAGCCCGTCTCATTGCTCGCCAGCTCAACGGCCAATATACCATCCACTTTGCTTCCAACGGCGAGGAGGGAATACAGAAAGCAACGGACATCATCCCCGACCTCATCGTCACCGACCTGATGATGCCCGGCACGGACGGCTTGCAGTTATGCCGCACCCTGCGCGACAATCCGGCCACCAATCACATCCCCGTCATCGTAGTCACAGCCCGTGCCACCGAGGCCGACCGCATCCAGGGACTACGCGCCGGAGCCGATGCCTATCTCTACAAGCCATTCAACGCCGAGGAACTCAACGTCCGTATCGAGAAGCTGCTGGAGATGCGCCGCCTCCTGTGGCACAAATATGGAGCCACACCCACACCAAAGGCTGAAATGTCCAAGGATAATATGAACCCAACCGAACACACAACTCACACTACAGTAAATATGGAAGAAGAATCGGGCAAAGTCGCCTTTACCGCCGCATCCGAGGCATTCATCCAGCATGTCCGGGAGACCGTTCTCCGGCTGATGCCGAAAGGTAATTGCGACATTGAGACCATCGCAGCCGAGCTGTGCATCACCCCCTCGCAACTGCGACGCAAGATGAATGCCATCACAGGAATGCCTCCCAAGAAGTATATCATGAAGATACGCATGGACCAGGCGCGGAAGATGTTGCACCAGAATCCCGAGCTCAAGCTGGCCACCATCGCCGAGCAGTGCGGCTTCTACGACCACTCCCACTTCATCCGCCTCTACAAGGAGACCTACGGCACCACACCTGCTGCCGACCGTCAGGGTGGATAACGCCTCCACCAGAGATGCACCATCATCCCCCCGGGAACTGGTCCCCTCCTATCCGAGACCACGCTCCTGCTTTTCGGAAATATCCAGCATAAGCAGTGCCGCACATTCCCCGCTTCGGAGGCGCAGTGCCGCACATTCCCCGCTTCGGAGGCGCAGTGCCGCACATTCCCCGCTTCGGAGGGAGGGGGCGGCCGAGACAAAAGCAAACCATGAAGACACAGACGCTGTAAAATTTTCCCCTTTTGAGAAAAATAATATGCAAAATACTTGCGCGTCTCAGAATATTTCATGAAATTTGCGACATAAAACGTTTTAAGTCGCCCTTCCTTCCCCTATTTCCTCGAATGAGAGGGTGGAATCCGATCCACTTGGAGGAGGGCAAAGGGTCTGTAATACAAGGAGAGACGTAAAAAAAGAACCGAATGGCTGTTTCTATCAAAGACATTGCAGAGAAACTGAATGTGTCCACAGCGACTGTGTCGCTCACGCTGAGCGGGCAGGGCGACCTCAGGAAGGTGAGCAAGGAGACTCAGCAGCGCGTGTTAGCCTGCGCCAGAGAGCTCCGCTACCAGCCCAATGTGCTTGCCCGCAGCCTGAACAAGGGGTATTCGGAAAACCTGGGCCTCATCGTGACGGACATCACAGACTCCTTCTTTTCCCAACTGGCAAACCAGATTGAGCTGGAGGCCGAGAGGGCTGGCTACACGCTGATGATATGCTGCTCGCACAACGACTATCGCCGCGAGGAACGCATGATCGGGCTGCTGCAGCAGAAACGGGTGGACGGACTGCTGATTGCCCCACTGCAGCGACCGGACGACGTCCCCTACCAGAACCTGGCCGACGACTTCCCGGCAGTGGCCTTCGACCAGCTGTGGCCCCACTGGACGGGAAACAGTGTGGTGTCGAGCGACAGGAAGTCCTCGCACGAGACGGTTTCGAGGATGATACGCTGCGGCGCACGCCGCATCGCCCTGCTGTGTATCGATGCCGGGCGGTATTCCGTCCGGGAGCGCGCTCGGGGATATATGGATGCCCTGGAGGAGGCAGGCCTCCCCTTCTGCGAGGACCTGTATGCCGAGCTGTCCATCGACAGCTACCGGAGCGACTTGCCTCGGGTGCTGGACCGCATCCTGGCCATACGCCCGCGGGTGGATGCCTTCTTCTTCACCACCCACCTCCTGGTGGAGGGGTTGCTGCGTTACATGCAGGAGAGGGCCGTGGGGCTGCCGGAGGGCTGTCGCCTGGCCTGTTTCCACGGCAACCCGCTGCTTCGCTCGCTGCTGCCGTCCCTCTCCATCGTGCAGATGCCCATCGAGGCCATTGCCCGCGAGGCGGTCCGCCTCGTCTGCAACCAGATTGAGTGCCGGAAGAAGGGAACAGCCCCTCCCCCGCCCGAGCATCTCGTCCTGGACTGCCTCATCGGATAGGGAGGGGCGCGTGTTTTTTTATTATAATAGAATTAAAACGTTTAAACCGAAAGAATATGAAGGGAAGGCATAGCATTCTGGCAGCGCTGACACTGCTGCTGCTGTTCCCGGGGGGCGTCTGCGCCGCCGGTGGGGCGGACGGACGGCCGCGGGCGAGTCTCGACGGCACATGGCAGTTCCGTATCGACCCGGACAGCCGTGGCGAGGAGGAACGATGGTTCGCTCCCGCCCCGGATGAGGAGGTGTGGCGGGCGGTGCCCCACGTGGCAGGCGATATCCAGGTGCCGGGCATCTGGGACGCTCAGGGCTACGGACAGCCGACGGACAAGGTGAAGCACAACTTCGTGGGCCAGGGCTGGTATCGCAGGGAGATGAGGATTCCCGGGAACTGGCCGCGGGGGCACAGCATGTTCCTGGTGCTCGAAGGCATCTCCCGCTATGCCAAGGTGTGGATCGACGGCAAGCTGATAGGTCCGGAGGCCAGGGGCTGCATAGGCAGCCACGAATGGGACATCACGCCCTACGTGAAGCCCGGACAGGAGGCCGCGCTCGTGGTCTGCGTGGACTCACGCCAGCGATGGGACGTGGACCCACTCCTGGGCACCGCCCAGCTGAACGACTTCGTGGAGGTGGCCTGGGGCGGACTGTGGGGACATGTGTACGTAGAGGCGCGCCCCAGGGTGCGGCTGGCCGACATCTACCTGCGCACCAGCCTCGGCTACGACCGGAACGGAGGGGTGAGGGAGACCAGCTGCGGCGTGCGGGCCACCGTGATCGACGAAGGGGGGAGCCATCGGGCCGGGGGAAGGCTGACGCTGGAGCTCCTCACGCCCGAGGGCCGTCTGGCCGCCAAGGCCGAGGGACACATCCGGACGGACGGCCCGCAAGACAGCGCCCAGACAGAGGTCTGGGCCGAGGTGCCGGACGCACGGCTCTGGACCCCAGACACACCTTATCTATATCACGCGCGAGTGACCCTCATCTCACCCGACGGCACGACGGACGTCCTCACCCGCCGCTATGGCCTGCGCGAGGTGCTCTTTGCCGGCAGCAAGATCCTGCTCAACGGCCAGCCGCTCTACCTGCGCGGCTACGGAGACGACCATATCTATCCCGAACAGTTCAGCATGCCCACGGACATCGACCTCTACCGACAGCGGCTCCGGGCCATCAAGGCCTTCGGCTTCAACCACTGCCGCCATCACAGCATCGTGATGCCCCACGAATACTACGACGCATGCGACGAACTGGGCATGCTGCCCTCGCCCGAGATGCTGATAGCCTATTCGCCCCAGCTGCCGGGCACGGGCAGCCTGTGGAAGGAGCATGTGGCGCCGGGCACCTCGCCCCTCGCGGCCGAGAACACCATCGTGGAACGCCTGCGCGCCGTGGTGCGCGAGTATAGGAACCATCCCTGCATCCTGGCGTGGGTGGGCGGCAATGAGATGGGGCTGGAACGCGAGGCATGGGACCGCTCGACGCTGCGCACCCGATGCTACGAGGCAGCCAAGCAGGAGGACCCCGACCGTCCCTATATGGACTGCGACGGCGACTGGCTGAAGGACTACGTGGCCCATGGGGGCCGCGACACGCAGGACTGCTACAGCATCCTGTTCGACGAATGGTGTAATCCCGTGACAAACCCCGACAAATATCAGTCGCCACGCCCCTTCGACAAGCCGGCCGTGGCCCACGAGATGGGGAACTTCCTCACCTTCTCGCGCCCCAGCGAGATCGCTCTCTTCGAGGGGACCAACTTCTTCCCCTTCTGGATGCAGCAGGGAGGAGACGACCTGCGCCGCCTGCGCCTGGACGGGGAGGTGGAGGACTGGGCCCTGGCCTCGGAACAGCTCTACCTGACTTCCTATAAATACACCATAGAGAGTGCCCGCCGCAACGGCTCCCTGTCCGGCTACCACCTGTGGCAGATCAACGACTACTGGACCAGCTCCAACGGCCTCTTCGACCACTTCTTCCGTCCAAAGTCCGTCAGGCCCGCCGACTTCCTGCCCTTCAACGGCCCCGTGGCTGTGCTGCAGCGGGGGCTTCACTTCCTGTACACGGAAGGCGACACGGCCGCCTGCTCGCTCCAGATATCCAACTATGGCCCGCGCCCGCTCCGGGGCCGTCTCTCCGCCACGCTCCACGTCGATGGACGGGTAATCGGCGAGCAACATTGGGAGGACGTCTGCGCCGCCTGCGGCACTTCTCTCCCCATAGAGGGAGCGGAGGCCTCGCTCCCCATAGGGGAGACCATGACGTCGCCCACCCGGGCCGAGGTGCGCGTAAGCCTGCAGACGCCCGACTCCCTCTACACCAACTCCTGGACCGCCTACGTCTTCCCCCGGGACATTGCGCCCGCCACGCCGTGGCCCATCTATGCCGACAGCGTCTCGCGCGGGTACTTCCCGGCCCAATGGAAGGTGCGCCCCCTCACGGAGCTGTCAGGCGACGTCCCGGTGCAGGCCGTGTATGCCGTGGCCGAGGCCGACGAACGGATACGCCAGGCCGTGCGCCAAGGGGCGGGGCTCATACTCTTCGACGAAGGACGTCTGCTGCCCAGCCTGCCCCTCTCCTACAAGCAATCCTGGTGGAAGGCCGGGGACAGCGAGGAGAAGAACAATACCGGCACCTATGTCTATCCGGACAGCCTGCTCTCCGACGTGACGGACCACAGCTACTGCCCCCCGGCATGGGCGCCCCTGCTGGACGGCGGGCGCAAGTACGACCTGGAGGCTGCCGCCCGTAGGCCCGAAGTGCTCATACGCGCCCTCTCCAGCATCGTACGGGTGCGCGACGCCGCCATGCTATTCCAGTTCGGCTATGGGCGCGGACGCGTGATAGTGGACGGGCTGAACCACCGGGGACAGGCCGCCTACCCCCTGAGCCAATGGCTTCTGGCCCGGATGGCCGACCGCGTGACCTCCACGGCATCGATGCGCGCGGAGTGGAACGAGATTAATCAAACACTAAACCAATAAAATACCTAACCAGTAAAACAATAACAATTATGAAACTCAAACAAGTATTGGCTTTGATTCCCGCTATACTGTGCGGACTCAGAGCATCGGCTATCGAACAGATAGACGGAGTGTATCAGATCTCTTCGGCCGAGGACATGACGGCCTTTGCCGAATTGGTGAATGGGGGGGGTAATACAGCCCAGGCTGTACTGACTGCCGACATCGACTGGACCTCGGGGAGCACGATGCTCGAGGCCTTCGCCGGTGTGCTGGACGGCCAGGGCCATTCGCTGAAGATGAACTTGGAGAGCAGCGAGGACTACTCAGCCTTCATACGCAGCCTGGCCGGCACGGTGGAGAACCTCGTGCTCGAGGGAAAGTTCACCCTCTCCGGACTCTTCGGAGCAGGCTTCGCCGGACAGACGTGGGAGGGAGCGGTGCTGCGCAACTGCGTAAGCAAGATTGACTTCGACGTGCGCGAAGCTGGGTTCGGCAGCTACATTGGAACCACCAATGCTCCTATCTTCATTGAAAACTGCGTGACGGCAGGCACGATAAAGGTGCTGCCCGAGGTAACGGCCTTTGGAGGTTTCATCGGGAGCACGGGACCCGCGACGTATATCCTGCTGCGACGCTGCCTGATGCTGGCCGACGTGGAGTGCGCTTCCGTCTCCGGCCAGTGGGGCACCTACATCTTCTCCCGCTACATAGGCACATGCG
>CADAJS010000042.1 GCA_902788315.1 uncultured Bacteroidales bacterium | reverse complement strand
CGGTAAACTCTCCGCTACGGGCTACTGCGGCGGTATGTTCGGCAATGTGGCCGACGAGAGCCACATCCTCAACTGCTATGCCAACGTGGAGGTGACCGGCGAGAGCGACCTTACAGGCGGCATCATCGGCCGTGTGCGCGGCTTCGTGGACATGATACAGGTATATGCCGCAGGCAGCATCAACCGCGGCGGTGGTATCATCGGAGGCGGCCAGCAGGACGCCACGCCACTGGGCACCTACAAGCACGTGGCCGTGTGGAACAATACGGAGAAGAACTTCGGTCCCACCCGCGCCGACGAAGACCTGCGACAGATCATCTACTACGACGGTTCGAACTTTGCCGCCATGCAGGGCGAAGTCGTGGCATGGGATCCCGCCGTATGGTCGTGCGACATGGCCGAGGGCAGCTATCCCGTGCTGAAGGCCTTCACCACCGGCGTGGGCAGCATCTCCGCTCCCGCACTCAGCGGTGACATCTATGACCTCTCTGGCCGCAAGCTGATGACTCTCCCGCGTAAGGGCGTGTACATCCAGAACGGCAAGAAGGTACTGGTAAAGTAATGCACTGAAACAGTCATCAGACAACAACTCCCCCTCTCCACTTCCATAAAAGGGAGTGGAGAGGTTTTCTTTAAACTCAAAGACACACACTACGAACGATTCAATCCGAACCAGTTCATACAGGAAACAACACATTACATCCCGCATGAGAAGTCTTGACAAACTGATATTGCTGACCACCATCTGCATCCTGCATTCCCCACTTTCCATGAATGCTCAGGACGGGAAACTGACAGGCATTGTCATGGGAACAGAGACGTGTTACGATTACGACACGAAGGCTGTCACGACAACAAAGAACACTCCGTCCAATGCCTTCGATGGCGACCTTACCACCTACGTTGCCACCTACGACGAGTCTCACACCTGGGTCGGTCTTGACTTGGGCACTCCCCACGTCATAACACAAGTCGGCTGGAGCCCGTGCGACAGCAAGTCGGGTCCGAAGTCGGTGCAGTTAGGTCTCTTCGAGGGATCAAACCGTGAGGACTTCATGGACGCCATCCCCTTATATATGATTACGGAGCAGGGTGTCGTCGGAGCCTTCTCGTCTGCCGACGTGAAGGTATCGCGCGGCTTTCGCTATGTCCGCTGGTGCGGTCCTGCAGGCAGTCGGTGCAACGTGGCCGAGATAGAATTCTATGGTCACGAAGGGGCGGGCGACGATTCCCAGTTCTATCAGCTTACCAATCTGCCCACGCTCTCCTACCACACCTATTGTGGCAAGGAACCCTGGGACAAGACAACCGAACTCGAGTCCGAGATGTGTATTGTGTACGACGAAGGAAAACGCATCCAGGAATATCCCATACTGGCTCGCGAGCGCGGCAACGGCTCGCGCCACGAAGCCTTTCTGAAACGCCCCTATCGCATCAAGTTCAACGACGGAAAGAGCCATCACATGCTGAAGGACTCCCCGCTGGAGAGTCCGTCCAAAAGTAAGAAATGGACCCTCCTACCCAATTGGCGCGAGAAGAGCCTCATCCGCAACAACATTGCCTTCGAGATGAGCCGGCGGCTCGGCAGTGCCTATACACCCTGGATTCAGAATGTCGATGTCATCGTCAATGGCGAGTACAAAGGCAATTACCAGTTGGCCGACCAAGTCACTGTCGGCATGAACCGCGTCCATATTACAGAGATGACTACCGACGACAACGAGGAACCCGACATCACAGGCGGCTACCTGCTCGAAATTACCAGCCCCGGCGAGCTCTACCACTTCAGCAGCAACCGAGGAATACCCGTCGATGTCAAGTACCCCGACGATAACGATCTCACCACACCACAGTTCACCTATATCCGCCAAGCGTTCAACGCTATGGAGGCCAGCCTTTGGGCTGCCAACTATAAGGATGCTGAAAGGGGATACCGCACCAAACTCGACCTCGAGAGTTTCCTCCGACACATCCTTGTCGGCGAATTTGCAGGTAACACCGACGCCATGTGGAGCGTCTATCTCTATAAGGAACGTGGCGACGACCACTTCCACTTCGGTCCCGTCTGGGACTTCGACCTTAGCATGGACAACGACCAGCGTGTCTATCCCGCCAACGGAAAGAGCGACTGGCTCTTCAATTACGGCTCGGCCGTCTCCGGCATCAAAGATTTCGTCAGGCGCGTCCTTTCCGATCCCTATGCCCTTGCCACCCTCAGCTCCATCTGGAGCGGAATGCGCAAGAGCGGTGCATTCTCTCCCCAGAGCCTTTGCGCCTATGTTGACAGCCTCGCGACGGTGATGGACCAGTCACAGCGGCTCAACTTCACCCGATGGGACAATCTGGGTCAGCGCCTCACTCTCCAACAGTTCGCTCCAGGCACTTATCAGGGCGAGATCGACATCGTCAAGAACTATCTGACCACAAGAATTGCCTGGATTGATGACATGCTGGGCTACGAGGATATCCCGGACGTGGATCCCTCTACTATGTTCTACGTGATCCACACGCCACGCGAGTTCCAGATTTTCGAGCATGCGGTCAACACACAAGGTCTCACGACCCTGAACGCCCGCCTTGATGCCGACATCGATTTGTCGGTTCTCAGTGCCCGGCTGAAGCCCATCGGCACGCCTGAGCAGCCCTATGCCGGCACATTCGATGGACAGAACCATATCATTTCCGGTCTCACGTTCGAGAAAGAGAATGACAATGTGGGCCTCTTCGGTTCGCTGACGGCAGGTGCATGCGTTCGTGGCATCACGCTCGACAGCAGTTGCACGATTCGTGGTGCCAACGGCGTCGGGCTTGTCGGTTCCGTCCAGGGCGAGGGCGTCGTCACGCTTGAATGCCTGGGCAACGAGGGCAGCGTGGAAGCCAGCGGGAAATGGGCAGGCGGAATCTTAGGCACGTGTGCCGACGACGCCACCTCGGTTCTCATTCGCTACTGCTACGCCTCCGGTTCCATCCAGGGCGGGCAGGAGAGTGCAGCCATTGGTGGCTGGCTTGGACAGAAGGCACAGGTCGTCGGCTGCTACAACATTGCCTCCGTCAGCGGAGTTTCTGACAATATGAGTTTCGCACGACATGAGGGAGCCTCCTTCACACGCTGCTTCAACAAGCATAATCAGCAGCAGACGGGAGTCACAAAACTCAGCGACAGCAGTGTTGCCCGTGGCGAACTGTGCTATCGTCTCCACGACCATTCGGGCAGCGACGAGACACCCCGTTTCTTCCAGACACTGAACGAAGACGAACACCCCGTACTCCAGCGCCACCTGGAAGTAATCCGGCAAGGAGCCAGCTATGTCAACAAGACCGATTTCGACATTGCCTCTGCCCAAGACTTAATTGACTTTGCCTCTCTGGTTAATTCCGGTCTGACCGATATTAATGCGACGGTCAACTCAGATATCGATTTCGAGGGCTGCACAGTCGTCCCCATAGGCACCTCTGAGAATCCCTACACGGGCACCTTCGATGGCCAGGGACACGTCTTCAGCCATCTGGAGATTACGTCCAGCAAGAACTATACGGGTCTCTTCAGCTTTATCGGTCCCGACGCACACATTCAGAATTTCGTGCTGGACAGCACCTGCAGCATCATCGGCGGCAGCTATACAGCCATCGTGGGCGGAACGGCAAAAGCCTCTGGCAATGTCTATCTCATCGGACTGGGCAACGAAGGCTACGTGAAGGGCAACCAAAACACCGGGGCAATCTTCGGCTGCGCCATGAACAATGCCGCCTCTGTCTGCGTGGATCGATGCTACTCCACCGGCACTATTGTAGGTAGTCACGAGAGCGGTGCCCTGACGGGATACATCGGTAAAGGCTATATCCGTAACAGCTGGTCCTGCGCCACCATTGAGGGATACTATGCCACTGCCAGCAAGCCCTTTGCCCTATGCTACTGCGAGACGAAGAACAACTACGTCGTACATTGGGACCTCAACCCCAACTTCGACATCA
Source organism: uncultured Bacteroidales bacterium (assembly GCA_902788315.1). Classification (GTDB taxonomy): domain Bacteria; phylum Bacteroidota; class Bacteroidia; order Bacteroidales; family Bacteroidaceae; genus Physcousia. The sequence continues at coordinate 17,188 of CADAJS010000042.1, read as the reverse complement.
AGCAGACGACCGCCGAGCAGGTTGCATCCGGAGAACTATGCTACCTCCTCAACGAGAACAGCGGACAGCAGGAACCACTGTGGTATCAGACGTTGGATCAGGATGCACACCCCGTGCTGGATTCCACCCACGGCGAAGTCAAACGTTCCGACGACGGCAGCTACTACAACGAGGGCAACCACATCCAGATTGCAGGCTTCTCGCCCAGCGGCTCCGAGTCCTATTCGCTCTCTGGCCTGCGTGTCAACAAGACACAGCCGGGAATCCACATCATCCGCACTCGCGACGGAAAGACCTACAAGGTCTATGTCCGCTGACGTTCCCTCCCGGCATGGTCTGTTTCTCCCTGCTTTAGGGTCAATGTATTCAGGCCGAGGATGAAGTGAAGAAGCTACGCGACGAGCTGAAAGCACACCCAGGCCCTGCCCTGCCACACCTCGTGGCGAGGCAGGGCTTCCTGTTTTCCGTTGAAAAGCACCGCTGACGACAGCGCGACGCCTTATCGGAATCCGCACGACACAGACAGGACACCAGCACCATGCCCCCCCGATGCCAGGTAAGGAAAAGAAAGGAAGACACTGTTTGCCGCAGCAAACAGGCCAATAGGGCAGGAAAACGCACTTTATTCCGACGACGTTCCGGAAGAGGCATCGACGGAAAGCATGCGGGCTGTCCTCACACTATGGGAAGTCCGACGGTACATACTCCGTCGGCGGGAAGAGCGTGCTCCGTCGGCGCGAAGAGCGTGCTCCGTCGGCGGGAAGAGCGTGCTCCGTCGAGGGGAGGAGTTGGAGGCCCTGAGAATCAGGCATACTGTCTGCTCGCCGTCATCGCCCGGAAAGGGAACGGAAAAACCACTTTGCCCGAACTGCATATTTCCACGGAATCAGAGCTCACGAAACATAAATTTCTGATAAAATGCGCATAAAAGAGGAATATACCATGATTTAAGTATTGCATAGTTACAAAAAAAATGCGAACTTTGCAGACGAAAAGCGTTTAAACAGTTAGGCATGAACATATCTCGCACATTAAGAGTCTGTATCTCAGTCCTCCTTCTCATAATGCCATCCGTGGCCCTTGATGCCCAGACCGTCTCCTCCACCCTGCGCGGCACGGTAAAAGACGAACAGGGACAGCCCATCGAGCTGGCTGCCGTCGTCCTCAATCGCGCGCTGGGTACCAGCACACGCCGCGACGGTTCCTTCACCCTGACGAACATCCCGCGCGGCAGCTACCAGTGGGAGGTGAGCTACGTAGGCTACGAGACAGCTCGGGGTACCCTGGTCATCAAGACGGGGCGCGAACGACTCGACGTGGTGCTCAAGGAACTGAATCTCGGCCTCAAGGAAGTCATGGTAACCGCCCGGCAGAATCAGATGGGGTCGATATCAGAGATCGGGCAGGAGGCCATCCGCCACCTGCAACCCAAGAGCGTGGGCGACATGCTACAGCTGATGCCCGGAAACCTGACTGAAAACCCCAGTCTGAACAACCTCTCGCAGGTGAAGATACGCGAGATTGACGGCAGCGACAACAACGCGCTGGGCGCCAGCGTCATCGTCGATGGAACTCAGTTATCTAACGATGCCAATCTCCAAAGCCTCTCCCCAACCCGATGGGGCAAGGCATCCAGCGGCAGCACCGACGGCATGAGCGACCAGACGACGGCCGGACGAGGCATCGACCTGCGCACCATTTCGGCCGGTGTGGTCGAATCGATGGAGGTCATCCGAGGCATACCCTCGGTGGAATATGGCAACCTGACGAGCGGCGTGGTCATCGTAAAGACGAAGTCGGGCCAAACGCCCTGGGAGGCCAAGGCACAAGTGGATCCCTTCTCGAAAATGGTCTTCGCAGGCAAAGGCTTCACGCTGCGTGACGGCAGTGCCATCAATGTGAGTGCCGACTGGGCCCAGTCCTGGTCCGACACACGCCGACACTATCTGGGCTACGACCGCGTGACGGCATCCGCCGGCTACTCCAAGCAGTGGAACCGCTTCCAGCTCAACGTCAAGGGAGCCTTCTACTCGAACATCAACAACCGAAAGCAGGACCCGCAGATGGAAGAGATGGAGGTACTGCTCTTCAAGAACAAGAACTATGGCGGACGCGCTGCCGTGACTGGCACCTGGCAGACAGGAGCCTCATGGGTGGACAATGTGGATTTCAGTCTCTCCACCCAGCTGTCCCACTCCATTGACGAGCACAAGGACCGCATCTACAGCCCAGATGGACTGGTCACCAACACCCGCGAGGAGGGCATCCACGTGGGCCGCTTCCTGCGCGACAGCTATTGGTCGGAATACAAGATTGACGGACGCCCCTATCGTGTGACTGCCAAGGCAAAGGCCGCGAAATACTTTGCCCTGGGCGACCGCGACCACATGAACGTGAAGGTGGGAGCCGAATATGACGTGGACGGTAACCGCGGCGACGGACTCAGCTACGACGAGGCATTCCCGCCGCAGGGAAGTGCCCAGCACACACTGCGTCCCCGTGCCTTCTCGGACATCCCGTCCCTGCAGACGCTGAGCGGCTACGTGAGCGACCGAGCCAGCACCCACATAGGCAACATCGGCGCCACGATAGAGGCCGGAGTGCGTCTCTCAAACCTCTTCCTCGACCGCGACAAGAGCGGTGGTGTGGGCAACAAATTTGTGGCAGAGCCGCGTGTGAACGCATCACTCAGCCTGCTCAACCGCGACAACCAAAGCATCTTCGACGACCTGAGCCTCACCGGAGGATACGGACTCTCGAACAAGATGCCCACCCTCCTCTATCTGTATCCCGACAAGGCATACTACGACTACCCCTCGCTGACGAAATGGGGAGCCACCGAAGCCGACCGCCTGGGCTTGATGAATACCAAGATTATCTCCGAGACACAGAACCCCTCCCTGCGCCCCATCCATACACAGAAGTGGGAGGCAGGCATCAGCTTCCGCATCGGCAAGATGAACGGATTCGTCACATACTTTAACGAACAGCACCGCCACGAGTTCGGCTTTGCAGCCGACCCGTTCATCTTCCATACCCCGCAGTACATCGTACCCGCCACCGCCACCGCTCCCCACTATGACAGTGCCACGGACTCCGTCACCTATACAGACGACGCAGGCATACGCCAGACGGCCGACGTGCGCTGGAACGACTTCTTCTACAGCTACTCACGTCCCTCAAACGGCATCCGTTCCAACAAGCACGGCATCGAGTACGGACTCGACCTGGGCGAGTGGCATGCCATACGAACCCACTTGAGTATCAACGGCGCCTGGTTCCACATCACTCGCAAAAACGAAATCCAGAGCTACAGCATGCTGGAACCGACATACGGATACATGGCTCACATGCCCGAGGGAGAAGGCAGTGTGCGCGACCGCGTGAACACCACCTTCCGCTTCGTCACCCACATCCCCGCCGTCAAACTGATTTTCACGACCACTGCCCAGGTAGTCTGGTACGACAGCCAGCGCATCACGTATCAGGATGCAAAGGGGCACGAACGCCGCTACCTTCTGCACTACACCGAGGCTAACGGTGAGGTGCGCGACTACTGGGCCGTAAACCCCATTGGCTACTATGACAAGCAGAACAACTACTACGAGTGGACCGATGCCGACGCACAGAACAGCCAAAAGGCACGCATGATTCAGCGCTACCAGCTCTATGCCTTCGACCGCGACGTCATCAAGCCCTGGATACTGCTAAACTTCCGTGTCACAAAGGAGATTGGACGCCTAGCCGAACTTTCGTTCACAGCCAATAACTTCCCCAACATGAAACGTTTCCACACGAACAAGCGCAGCCTCTCCAAGACACAGCTCTATCCCGACCTGTACTTCGGAGCCGAACTGAAGCTGAAATTCTGAACACGAAATCAATTTACACATATTCATTAACCACTTTTATTCACTAAACATTTAATGTTATGAAAAAGTTCTTAAACTATGGTTTGGCTCTGCTCGCAGTAGCATTGGCCAGCCCCGTTTTCGTTGCTTGCGACGATGACGACGATGTGAAAACGTACGACCTCACGGTGGAACTTGTGCTCCCCGAAGGCGTAACCTCGCTGACGGATCTTGAGGTGAAAGCCACCAAGGGAACCGCCACGACAAACATCATCATGAACAGCGTGACAGGCACAGTTAACCTGCCTCAGGGCAGCTATGACATCACGGTGAAAGGTGCCGTGGCCGAGGATGTGACCGCCAAGGTGCAGGGAACAGCTAAGGTGGATCTCTATGAGAACACCTCCGTGAAGGTAAAACTGGACCTCATCTACGAGTCGCCCCTCCTGTTCAAGGAAATCTTCTGCGCCGGCGGTAAGGCTGGTTACACGCAGGACACCTACTTCGAGATTGTGAACAACTCGGACGAGGTACAGTATCTGGACCAGCTCGTGATGCTCTACGGCTCGGCTGCTCAGAAAGCCCCCAACGCATGGCAGGCCAGCGGCGTCACCGACATCTACCATCAGGCACAGGGTCCTGTAGTGGCCTTCCCCGGCAGCGGTAAGGACTATCCCATCCAGCCCGGACAGAGCGTGGTGATTGCCAACGATGCCACCAACCATCAGGAAGCCGACCCCGACGGCATCCACTCCGACCTCTCGAAGGCCGACTGGGAAATCTATCTGGAGTACTCCCGCATGGGCGACACCGACTACGAGGCTCCCAACCTGAGCCCCATCTTCTACAACAATGCCTACATGCGTGCCTTTGCTCTGGGCTTCTTCAACGGCGCCTACATACTGGCCAAGCTGCCCGTGACTCCCGAGGCATACGCAGCCGACAGCACCAGCTACAGCACCACTCCGGGCACCACGAGCGCCACGCTCTACATGGGCATCGCCAGCAAGTATGTGCTGGACGCCGTAGAGGCTTGGGACCGCGACGATGCAGAGCACTATCCCTACTTCCTGCCGAAGGACGATGCACACGCCGTGCTGGCTCCCGTGGGCTTCGAGGGTAAGGCACTGCGCCGCAAGGTGGCCAAGATTGAGAACGGACGTGTTTACTACAAGGACACGAACAACTCTGCCGAGGACTTCCTCACCGACCAGCCGCAGACACCGGGCATAGCCCCCACCGCTGTGGACAAGTAAACAAGAACACTAACCCACGTGGAGGGAGGCCCGCGTGTCTCCCTCCACGTATTTAATCTGATGCTTCACACATGACACCGAAGATAGCTACCCTGGCCTCCCTGCTGTGTATGGGAACAAACATGCTGGCCCAAGAGTCAGTCATGGGGCGCAACCTGTGGATCGACCAGCAGACAAACGAGCAGCAGAACATTCGCTTCCACTCGGCCAACCCCACCCGTCAGGCATTCAACGTGCAGCGCAACACAGCGTATGCCCAGGCCGACTACACACTACTGCGCGGCAGTTTCCACGCCGCCGACCAGTCGGGCAAGCGGAACGACATGAACTTCTACTTCGGCGGACTGAAGCAACTCGGGCGCATCGACCTGGCTGGCTCGCTGCGCTATGAAAACATACAGGCCAGACACCACGCCTGGAACTCCACCTACGGGCTGGAGCCCGAAAACCCATTCATCATCGGCGACTCGGTGCGCGGCCGCACCACCGTGGAAGCCTTTTACCTGAACGCCACGGCGGCCTATTCCTTCAGCGACACATGGCGTGCTGCCCTGCAGGTGGACCTGCAGAATGCCTCCTCGTCTGACCAGAACGACCCACGTCCCAAGGTGAACACCACCATCCTGCCCGTCACTGCCGGTGCCGAATGGCAGGCCACTGATGCCTTTGCCCTGGGTTGGAACCTTGGCGCACGCGTCTTTAACTCGGACATGGCATATACCGTAGTGAACAACCGCATCACCCACCCCTACTTCCTTATGAAGGGAATGGGCGACCAGCGCAACATGAGCACAGGCTCTGAGGCAGGTTACAAGCGCGACTACCACGGCTTCGCCTACAATGCAGCCCTACAAGCTGTGTGGCAACAGGAGGGTAGCGCCTGGGCCGACTTCCTCCAAATCTCTGCCGAGCGGGGGTACCAGGATGCCAAGGACGGCGGCTCCAGCTACACCTATCGGGGCGGTGACTATGACTTCACCCGTCTGCACTTGACAGACCGCCTCCAGTTCCGCCCCTCGGACCGCATGCTCCATCAGTTCTTCCTCGATGTCACATACCAGAAAGGCGAGGGCACATGGTACGACCAACGCCGCGTTACCGACACGGAGCACAACAATCGCACAGACTACATCGTGCTGGCCGACAATAAGTTGCACAAGCACACTCGCATGACGGCCGACCTAAAATATCGCGTCACCGCCCTCCACACAGACGACAGCGAGACCACAGCCTCGGTCACACTGGGTGGCGAACGCACACAGAACAAGCACCTCACCGACAACGGATATCTGAAGCAAGAGTGGACGCTCATCCACTTCTGGGCCGATGCCCGCCACAGTTTCCCCCTGCGTCGCGGCCTGCTGAACGTGACCCTTGGTGGCGGACACTGGATGCCGATAGGCGACAAGAAGTTTGCCACAGCCTCCGAACCGGGAGCCTCCGGCACGCTGATCACCCGCGACTATGTGGCACCGCAGTTTGAATATCTCTCGGCCAGCCATTACCGCACTTCGGCGCTGGCCGATTACAGCCTCCCCCTCAGGCAGGAGACACTCACCCTGGGCATCTTTGCCCGAGTGGACTATGCCCGATACAGCGACGACGCAGAATACAGCGACCGCTTCAAGTCCACGTCGCTGACCACCACACAGGTAGGACTCTACCTGCATTTCTAACACTCTCTATCAAGATAGATGAAAAAAGCACTCCTTTATCTCCTATTTCCCGCAGCAACACTGTTGTTCAACTCCTGCGGCGGAAACAGCCAGCGCGGCTTTGCCATAGTCATCGACCCACAGAGCCTCCAGGAAGCGAAGGCCGAAGTGGAAGCCTACGCCCAATCCATCGAACAGTGCCAGGGCCTGAAAGTCTATACCCTGGTGGACGAATGGGGCGTGCCTGACAGCCTACGCGCGCGCCTGCACGCGTTATATAATAATAAGGTAGCCCCCATTGTGGGCGCCGTCTTCATCGGTGACATTCCCGTACCCATGGTGCGCGATGCCCAGCACATGACCTCGGCATTCAAGATGGACCAGAAGATGGATCGCCGAGACAGCAGCGTGCCCAGCGACCGATTCTACGACGACTTCGACCTGCAGTTCCAGCCGCTGGGTCAGGACACAGCCGAGTGGAGTCACCTCTTCTACTACTCCCTCTCCGCCGAGGGCGCACAACGCCTGGAGCCCGACATCTTCACCGGACGTATCCGTCCCACCGACGTGGGCGGCACCTCGCGCTACGAGAAACTGAGAGCCTATCTCAAGAAGGCCACCGACTTTAAGCGCAAGCCTCAGGAGTTCCAGTCGATGCTCGTATTCAACGGCAACGGTTCTCTCTCGGAGAGCAACGTGGCCCACATCGACGAGTTCCGCGGACTGATGGAGCACCTGCCCCACTTCAGCCAGCTGCCCGAGAGCTTCAGCTACATGGAATACACGGAAGAGCCCTATATCGAGCACAAGCTGATGAACGAGCTGATGCGCCCCGACCTGGGCGTGGCCATGCTACACCATCACGGTGACTTCGACACACAGTATCTGAGCAACTACCCGAAGCCCCGCACACTGGCCGAGGCCATCGAATATATCCGCTATCAAGCACGCGAGTATCGCCGCACATACATCCGGCGTGGCTCCACGCCCCAGGAGGCCATGAAGCGCATCCGGCAGATGGGCGTACCTGCCGACTGGGTGAAGGATGCCGGCGAGACAGAACGCGAGCGCCAAGACTCGATTCTCGTGGAGCAGACGAATATCACGCTGGACGACTTCGGTCCCGATGCCCTGCACCCCAACGTGCGTGTCTCCATCTTCGATGCCTGCTACAACGGAGCATTCCAGAACGACGACTGTATTGCCAATGAGTATATCTTCCAGCCAGGCGGTGCACTGGTGGGTCTCGGCGGATCAGTAAACGTATTGCAGGACAAGTGGCCCGACCGCTTCCTGGGTCTCCTGGCCGAGGGAATGATGGTGGGCTATCTGGCCCAGCACACCACGTATCTCGAGTGGCACGTCATCGGCGACCCCACCTTCGCCTTCGCTCCCCATAAGGGCAGCGCCGACATCAATACGATGATGGGCACATGGAACCGCGACCAGTGGCTCTCCATCCTGAACACCGAGGCCAGCGTGGACGACCAGGCCATGGCCATCTTCAAGAATGCCGCAAACCCGAAACTCTCCGACAGCCAGCTGATGGACGTACTCCGCGAGTCGCCCTACGCGATGCTGCGCCTCGAAGCATTTGCCGCACTCAAGCTGCGCGGCGGCGATGCCTTCGTAGAGGCTATGCAGATAGCCTCGCAGGACAACTACGAACTGCTGCAACGCTTCGCGGTCAATGAGATGCAGACCAATGGCGACCCACGTATCGTCCCCTCGATGGCTCGCCTGCTGGTGAAGAACAACGCCTCGGCCCGCGTGCGCTTCAATGCCACGATGAGCATGCAGTTTCTGCCCGAGGAAGAGGTCAAGGCTGCTGTGGAGAAAGAGTTGGAGGTCGTGAAATCCAATACGATAGACTACGACACATTCCGTGAGAAACTGATGAAGGAGGTAGAGAAGAATTGCGGCACATGGGACGAGGATATCGACGAGCTGCTCAACGATTCGCTGCAAGGCAAGAAGGCTCTGCGCCAAGCCAACTTCATGCGCATCTACACACCCGCCTACAAGATTCCTGCCGTATGCCAATACGTGTCCACATGCCAGAACGACACCTTGCAGCACGACCTGCTGGAAGCCCTGGGATGGCACGGCACGGCCTACACCAGCGAGGACATCGCCAGCCTGTGCCATGCGCTGATGGCCGACGAGGCAGAGACACCCGCCGTACGTGCCGAGGCGCAGAAGACGCTCAAACGCATACGACCGCTGGAATAGATTACAGAAAACACATCAAGATATGAAACGTAAATCAATCTTCACCGGCCTTGCCGCCAGCCTGTTGCTCACGCTCGCTTCGTGCGGCGACAAGGGGCGCGACGGCTTTGCCATCGTTATTGACCAGGAGAGTTACAACCAGGCACAGGCCGAAGTCGAGGCCTATGCCCAGTGTGTAGAACAGCTGCACGGACTGAAGACATTCACCGTCATCGACCGCTGGGGCGTGCCCGACAGCATCCGAGCCGAGCTGATACGCCTGCATACCCAGAAGGAGAGCCCCATCGTGGGCGCAGTCTTTGTGGGCGACATTCCAGTGGCAATGATACGCGACGGGCAGCACATGACCAGCGCCTTCAAGATGAACCAGGCACAGCCACGCAAGGAGAGCAGCATACCGAGCGACCGCTTTTATGACGACTTCGGACTGCAGTTCCAGTATCTGGACCGCGACAGCGACGCTGCCTACTTCTATTACAGCATCACCCCCGAGAGCGACCAACGCCTGCACCCCGACATCTACAGCGGGCGCATCCACCCCACCGATGCCGGCGGCACCAGCCGCTATGACAAGCTGCGTGCCTATCTCAAGAAGGCGGTCACCGAGAAGCAGCGCCAGCGCAGCCTGGAGAAGATGTTCTTCTTCAGCGGCCACGGCTACATCTCCGAGTCGAAGGTGGCCCGCATGGACGAGAAGGCCGCCTGGTTCGAGCACTTCCCCCAACTGCGCGAAGGCAACCGCAACCGCATCAGCTACATGGACCACTCGGACCACAACCCCGTCAAGGAGCAACTCATGGGCGAGGTGATGCGCACCGACCTCGACCTGGCCGTACTGCATCATCACGGCTATTGGGACACCGAGTACTTCAACGGCGCCAAGCCCATCGTCACCGTACAGCAGGCCAAGGACTTCATCCGCAAGGCCCTGCGCCAGCACATCGTCTCGGCCAAGGAGCGCGGACGCGACTGGCAGAAGGCACAAAAGGACTATCAGGCACGCTTCGACGTGCCCTCCTCATGGCTCACTGACGTCTTCGACCCACAGCTGGCCGAGAAGGACTCGCTTGAGGATGCGGCCGAGGATCTTCACCTCGAGGATTTCGCTGTCTATGGCTATCAGCCCAATGCGCCCGTCGTGGTCATCGATGCCTGTTTCTGCGGTTCCTTCCACCGCGAGGACTGCATTGCCAATGAGTATATCTTCCAGCCTGGCACCACGGTGGCCGTCGTAGCCAACACCGTGAATGTGCTGCAGGACAAGTGGAGCGACCGCCTCATCGGCCTCATCGCCAAGGGAGGCTGCGTGGGCGACATTGCACGCTTCTCCACCTATCTGGAGAGCCATGTCATCGGCGACCCCACCTTCCGCTTTACGCCCACGGGCGAGCATGCCGACGTGGACCATCTCATCCTCGAGAACAATCCCTCCGCATGGAAGAAGCTGCTCAAGAGCCAGGATGTCGATCTACGCTCGCTGGCCATCGAACAACTCTGCCACTTGGGAAAGATGTCGTCTGCCGAACTGCGCCAAATCTACGAGACCTCGTCGCAGGGCCTCGTGCGCCTGATGGCCTTGACCAAGATTGCCGACTATGCCGATGACAATGCCATCGCCGTCATCCAGCAAGCCTCGCAGGATGCCTACGAGATGGTGCAGCGCACGTCAATCCGCCTCATCCATGACAGTGGCGACGACCGCCTCATCCCCGCCCTCATCGCCATCTGCATCGAGAACAACACGTCGGACCGCGTGAACTTCGACGGCAGGATGACTCTCGGCGTATTCCCCAAGGACAAGCTGATGGACGAATTCGCCCGTCAGTTCGACGCCCCCGAGGTGCAGACCATCCACAAGGACACCATCCGAGCCCTCATCGCCCGCACCATCGAGCGCTACTCGGACAGCAAGGCCAAGGAGATCGAAGCCCTCGACACGTCCACCAATGTGAAGGAAATCAAGTTTGCCATCCGCTCACAGCGCAACGACCTGGTTCACGCCTACGTGCCCTTCTTCCTGGACTATGTGGAAAAGAAGACCACCGACCCCGAGCTGCAGGTGATGATACTGGAAGCCCTGGGCTGGCATCCACGCTCCTACATGGCGCCGCTCATTGCCGAGCATGCCAACGCCATCAGCCAGGACGAGAAATACCCCGAAGAAGTACGTAAAGAAGCACTGAAAACCGTAAACCGCATACATGCTAAATAAGACGCTTATCGGGCTGCTGTGCCTGCTACCCGCCGGTGGTATGGCACAGCAGCCTCATCGTATCTATCCTGCTCCCCGCTTGACACCCGAGGTGGAGCAGATACGTCGCTCACGCACCCCCTTCCGCGTCGAAGCGCAGGAGGACATCCAGCTGCCCACCTCTGTGGACAATTCCAAGACCATCTACTTTCCGCCCATCATCAACCAGTCGGGCGGTTCCTGTGCCCAGGCCTCCGGCATCGGCTACATGTTCACCTACGAGATGAACCGCCTGCTGGGTCGCGACGCCAAGGCATCGCCCCAGAACCGCATGAGCTACCTCTTCACCTGGAACATGCTCAACGACGGCGAGGACCAGGGAGGCTTCGTAGAGAACGGGCTACAGATTGCCAAGCGATACGGTGTGATGAGCGAGGCCGACTATGGCACGCCCTACGTCTATAACTTCGTCTGGGCCTCCGGCTACGAGAAATACCTGCGCGCCATGCACAACCGCGCCTCAGAGATCCTGTCCTTCGAGGACAGCATCCCCCTCATCAAACGCTACCTCTATGATGCCGGACGCGGCGAGCATCCCGGCGGCATTCTGACCTATTCCACCCAGGCCACGGGATGGCAGTTTGACAACGACTACGAGGGACCCAGCGAGACAGGCTACCACTCGCTGCAGACGGCTCTGGGCACCGACGGCTCTCACGCGCTGACCATCGTGGGATATGACGACCTGGTGACATACACCGACAAGAACGGCACACGCCATACCGGAGCCTTCATCGTCGTGAACAGCTGGGGCGACTATATGCACGACAACGGCCACTTCTATCTGCCCTACGACTTCTTCCGCGACCCAAATGTGAAGGCCGTCGAACTGAGCAACAGCCTGAACGGTGTGCGTGCCACGACCTTCGAGCCGCAGGTAGTCTTCCACATCGGGATGGAATACACCTCGCGCGACGACCTACGCTTCGGAATGGCCACATCCACCCGACGCGATGCCACCGCACCCTCCACCTCCTACGCCTACAATACCATCTTCTACCATCAGGGCGGTGACTTCAACATGCAGGGACAATGGAAGCCCGCCGACATCGACTTCGCGCTGGACTATAGCGCCTATCTGCGCAGCGACCAGCCTACGGAGCAATACTTCCTGAACATCATCACCCAGGTATATGGCAAGAAGGGCGGCGAAGGAATGCTGACGTCACTCGAGGTCATCGACCTGCGAGGCGAGCAGCCACTCCACTATCCCTACCGCGGCCAGCTGCCTCTGGACATCCGGCGCGGCGTCAACGTGCTGCCCATCCCCCTGCGCCCCATCGGCACCTTCACAGCCTCTCCCGTTCGGTGGAAGGACGAGCAGGGACAGCCCTCTGCCAAGACCTTCTTCCTGCGCACCGCCTCGGGACGCCACGCCAAGTTCGTTATCCAGCAAACCGCCACCACCGGCGCTGCCCCCACAATCCACTACTCCATCCTCCAGTAATGACGTAGGATGTCAAGACACACAGCAAACAGACAACTTTCAGAAGATGAACCACAAACATATCTGCATAGCACTCCTCGCCCTGCTGCTCGCAGCCTGTCACGACGATTCGTCGCCCAAGTACGTCGAGGGAGACCTCACCCTGTCCACCGCCACCGAGGGATGGACGTTCATGTCCATCGAGACGGGCAACATCATCGGCACCTGTGCCCTGGACGACAGCCTCACGCTGCGCCAATATGCCAGCCGCACAGACTGGGACATCGCCTTCTCCTCCGACGGTTACCTGCGTACGAACAGCGGACTCTCGGGCAACGGGATGGGAGGCATCAGCGAATCGGCAGTGTCCTTTGATGCAGCCGATGTCGTACAAGAGTCCGACTATCTCCCCGACACCGTTACCTACGAAATCTGGTAATATGGCAAACATACACCTCCCCTACCTCGGCCCGATACTGCGTCGCAGCATCCTTCTCGCCACGCTGTGTCCGGCGCTGCTCCCCGCACAGGTTCAGCCATCGCGAGGCATCGGCATCTACCCCGGCCGCCCCACAGAATACTTCGGTCCCACGCTCGTGCCCGACAACGACCAGCGCAACCTCGCACTCCACCGCGCCGTCTATCAGTCCTCGGCCCACGACAAGAACCTCACGGCCCAGCTGCTCACCGACGGCGAGCGCACAGCCGGCCAGCCGGCCCGTCTCACCGTATGCCGAAACGGACATCCGCTCACGACCGCCGACCGTGAGAAAACCCTCAACGAGAGCGAATGGTCGAGCATCGTGGTGGAGGGTGACGAAGCCACGCTCACCTACGAATGGGAGGGCATGACGGTGGATGCCGACGAGGTGGTGCTGGAGGGCTATGTGGCCTACGACGACCTGCGGGACTTCGACGGCTACACGCTGAAGTGCGAAGCCACAGCCCACGGTCGCTCAAGCACCACCACACTCCGTGCCGACACCCTGCCAGGCACCGCCTATCGCCGCAAGGTGAGCAGCGACCCGAACAAGCAGATACAGGGCGAGGGAAAGCCCGCACGGGCACTGAAGGAGACCTTTGCCCTGAAAGGCGGACAACCGCTGAGCGCCCTGAAGTTCACGCTGCGCCAGAAGAATGCCCTCTACTGGTCGGTGCGCGAGGTCACGCTGCGCAAGCAGGGCAAACCCGTTCGTGACATCCTCCCCTCCAGCCACTTCCACAGCGCCTGGCTGACGGACGATGACGCATGGGCATACGTGGACCTCGGCCGTTCGGCTATGGTGGAGTCCGTCAAACTCTACCCCGCCGCCCCGTCGAGCCACTGCAACATCCATATCTCCCAGGATGCCCAGACGTGGACGTTCGTGGGCGAGATGGCATGCAATCGGGGCGCCAGCCGCACGCCTGTGATTCACGTTAACCGTCCGGCACGCTTCGTGCGCGTCTCCACGCAGGGCGCTGCGGCCATTGCCGAGATGGAGGTCATGGGTCGGGGCGGACTCGTGCCGCAAGCCTGTCCCGAGGCAGGATGGAATCAGGAGCGAGACCGTTACCTGCTCGACGGCGGAGGGTGGACCCTCTGCCCCCTCGATGCCCAGGCCACGCCCTGCGGCCCCGAGATTGTGGCCACGGTGCCGGCCACCGTCCTCTCCTCTTATCACAACGCCGGCGCCCTGCCCGACCCCAACTATGACGACCAGCTCTCGATGATTTCCGAGTCCTACTTCCAGCGCGCCTTCCTCTATCGCCGCACCTTCTCCCTGCCACCCGAGATGCGGGGGCGCCACGTCCTGCTCCACTTCGACGGTATCAACTGGAAGGCCGACGTGCGGCTCAATGGCGAACGCCTGGGGCGCATCGACGGAGCTTTCGTGCGCGGCAAGTTCGACATCTCGGAATATGTCCGCGACGAGAACACCCTGGAAGTGCTCGTCCATCCCACCGCCCATCCCGGCTCCCGCAAGACCAAGACGGCGCTGAACACCAGCTTCAACGGAGGAGTGCTCGGCGCGGACAATCCCACCTTCCACGCCACCATCGGATGGGACTGGATAACGACCACGCCGGGGCGCGACATCGGTATCTGGAACGATGTCTATCTCACCGCCACCGAGGCCGTCTCGCTCAGCGACCCCTACGTCGCCACCACGCTCCACGACAGCCTCGCCACCATGACCCCCAGCGTCTTCCTCAAGAATCATACGCGCGAGAGCGTCGCCGGACGACTCGAGGGCTATATCGGGGACATCCGCTTCGAAAAGACCGTGCTGCTGGAACCGGAGACAGAGGTGGAGGTCAGCTTCAGCCCCCGCCAGTTCTCACAGCTGCGCGAGCAGGAGATGCACCTCTGGTGGCCCAACGGCTATGGCGAGCCTGCCATGTACGATGCGGGCTACACCTTTACCCCCACCAACACCCGGCGCAGCGAGAAGACCCAGCTCACCTACCGCACCGGCCTGCGCGAGGTGACCTACCGCGACGAGATGGAGCGCCTCCAGCTCTACATCAACGGCCGGCGCTTCATCCCGCTGGGCGGCAACTGGGGATTCTCCGAGAGCCATCTGAACTATCGCGGGCGGGAGTATGATGCCGCCGTCCGCTACCACCGCGAGATGAACTGCAACATGATACGCAACTGGGTGGGCCAGACCGGCGACGAGGAGTTCTACGAGGCATGCGACCGCTACGGCCTGATGGTGTGGCAGGACTTCTGGCTGGCCAATCCCGTGGACGGTCCCAACCCCGACGACGAGCGCATGTTCATGCAGAACGCCACGGACTTCGTGCGCCGCATCCGCCAGCATCCCAGCCTGGCTCTCTTCTGCGGCCGCAACGAGGGCTATCCCCCCGAGACATTGAACACCGCCCTCGACCAGCTCACCGAGCGCCTCGTGCCCCGCTCGCTCTATATCCCCAGCTCGGCCGACGATGGCGTGAGCGGACACGGCCCCTACCAGGCACGCCCCGTGAAGGAATATTTTGAGAAACAGACCGGCAAGCTCCATACCGAGCGCGGCATGCCCAACATCCCCGAGGCCGCCAGCATGCGCCGAATGCTCTCCCCCGCCCATCTGTGGCCGCAGGGCGAGGCCTGGGGACAGCACGACTTCACCCAGCAGGGCGCCCAGGGCGGAGCCTCCTTCAACCGCATCCTCGAGGAGCGCTTCGGCCCCCTACGCGTACCGATGGGCAAGGACAGCCTTTCGGCCTATACCGAGCTGGCCCAGTGGCAGAACTACGACGGCTACCGCGCCATGTACGAGGCATCGAACACCCAGCGGCAGGGACTGCTCATCTGGATGAGCCACCCCTGCTGGCCCTCCACCGTATGGCAGACCTACGACTACTACCTCTCCCCCACCGCCGCCTATTTCGGCGTACGCAAGGCCTGCGAGCCGCTCCATGTGCAATACAATGCGCTCACCGGCATGGTCCAGGTGGTAAACCTCTCACAGCCCACCTGCGAAGCCAGCGTCAGCGCCACTATCTACGACCTGCAGGGCAACCCGCTGTGGCAGCGCACGGCACGCGTCGAGTCGCCCACCGACACCACCATCGACTGTTTCTGGGCCGGTCCGTCCGCCGGGCTGAAGGGCACCTATTTCCTCTCCCTCACGCTGGAGCTGCCCGCAAGCCACCCTAACCTGCCTTCCAGCACGACAAACACCTACGTCCTCGGCACTGCCGATTCGCAGACCGACCTCTACAGCGTGCCCCGCACCACCCTGTCGCTGAGCCAGACGAAGGACAAGGGCACCTACGAGGTAAAGAATACCGGAAAGAGCCCTGCCCTCATGGTACGCCTGGAACTCCGTGGCAGCGACGGCGAGCAGATACTGCCCGTCGTCTACAGTGAGAACTACTTCCACCTGATGCCCGGCGAGACGCTGCCCGTCAAAGTACATTGGGCAGGCGAGGACACCCGAGGCCAAAGTCCCGTGCTCCACATCTCTGCCTTTAACGTGAGCGAGACCAAGACACCGCTGTAAGACAACACGCGCCGTGGACAGAAACTTGGCACTCGGAGGAGAATCTGCGCCACAGTTGGGGAACAATTGTTCCATAGTTGCACAACAATTGTTCCGCAACTGCGCAACAAAAAACGCCTGCCTACAGACGACGCCATCGCTCGGCCAAGCAAGGAAAAAACCTTTTCCCCTCTTTTCCTTGCTTGGTATCAGTATTTTTTATACTTTTGCAGCATCGTGACAAGATGAATAACCTCTAAAACGTCAATAACAATGAGAAAAACATTCCTTTTCGCCATTCTGACCCTGCTGGCCCTCCCCACGCTTGCGGAATATGTGTACAGGGACTCCAAGCATGAGTTTCTCTCCCCCACTACAGCTTGGATAGAAGGATTTGGGCATGAGACGGAGGGGCGATACCAGGTTTCCGCTATTTCGCTCGGATATTATACCGTAGACGGCGATACTTTGATTGACGGGAAATCATACTATCGCATCCGTCTGAACAAGGTCTGCCACCCCTTCGTTTATTTAGAATGGGACGAA
>CADAJS010000041.1 GCA_902788315.1 uncultured Bacteroidales bacterium | reverse complement strand
TCTAGCGCCGATGGTACTGCACACCCGTGGGAGAGTAGGTAGCCGCCGTCTTTTCATGAAACCCTTCAGCCTTTCCGGCCGGAGGGTTTCTTTGTTTTATGCCTTCTGCCATCCCGGCCGGAGGGTTTCTTTGTTTTATGCCTTCTGCTATCCCGGCCGGAGGTTTTCTGTGTTTTATACCGTCTGCCTTTCTGCTGCACTTGCCGCTTTTCTTCCACGGGTGAATGGGGGACAGCAGAGGAAAGATCTGATGCTTTCTGCCTTTCCGGCTGGAGGTTTTCTTTGTTTTATACCGTCTGCCTTTCTGCTGCACCTGCCGTTTTTCCTCTACGGGTTAACGGGCGAGCGGGGGACTGCAGAGGAAAGATCTGATGCCTTCTCCCTTTCCGGCTGGAGGGTTTCTTTTTTTTTTGCCTTCTGCCTTCACTTGTCGCTTTACCTACACGGGTGAGTGGGTGAGCGGTTCGTCACCACACGATCAAACCTTAATCTCTAACGCGCTCAGGCGGATTTGCCGCTCGACCTTCGGTAGCAAGCGACCAGAGGTTGAGCGACAAATCCGTACGAGCGGAGAAAGGAGAGCGGCTCTGCAGGCTTTTGCTGCGGAGCCGCTCTCGGGTTGTTGTCCGGTTCTTCCTGTTATCTTATGCACATCTTTCTGCGCCCGACGATGTAGTTGCCTGGCGGTAGATTCAGGTTCCTGGTCGAAACGTCTTGGCGAACAAGCTGGCCGTTCATTGTATAGACGTCTGCCTCGGCCGCCTCTTTCTCTCCTCCCGTGGCCGGCATGTCGATTCCTGTCGGCAGGTACTTGAGTGTGTTGTTTGTCACTGAGTTTCCTGTCGTCTGCACGTCAATTAATTTCTCGGGATGATCCTCTCCGGTATAGATCAGCGTATTGTCGCGAATGACATTCCCGTTGCCGAGGATCAGGCTCAGCATGGGTGCTTGGTCGCTGGTGATGGTGTTTCCGATGAACTGTCCTGCCTGCATTTTCAGCTCGACGGGGCAGAATATCCGGTTGTTGGCCACCATCATCTGTTTGCTGGCCGGCGTAGCCTTGGGGTTGTCGATGAACTTGTCGCCATGGAACTCCGAGTTGCGTGCGTCGAGATAGACGTCCCATAGCACGATGATGTCCGACTCCAGCCGTTTTCCCTCGTAGGGGGCGAAGGTGCAGCTGTCCAGCTTGACGGTGGAGATATGGCTTCGCAGGCCCGAGTATTCGGCCTTCACGCTGGTGTGCTTCACGTCGAACAGGCTGCAGTTCTCTGCGTTCAGTCCGAGCACTTCGCTCTCTATGTCACAGTGCTCGATGTGGATATCCGTGATCTCGCTCACGGCGTCGCCCGGCGTGGTGCCGATGATGCCCAGATAGCAGTTTCTCACGGTGACGTTCCTTATCCAAGCTCCCGAGCAGGTGTCGCCTGCGTTCGGTTCCACGTCGATGGCTGCCTGCGGGTCGGTGCCTCGGATGTCGCGGATTTCCAGGTCGTGCATCTCGGCTCCGTAGCAGGCCACGACCGAGATACCCTGTCGGCGTGAGCCGGTGAGCAGGCAATTGTCTATCTCCACGTCCCGGCTCTCCACGCCGTTTGAGCGTCCCACGTAGATGCAATCGCCCCAGCAGTCGCGGATGGTCAGTCCTGTGACGTGCACGTTCCGGCTGCCCACGATGTTGATTCCCATTCCCCATTCGCCTGTCTCGCCCGTATGGGTGGCCCGGTCTCCGATGATGGTGCCGTCGCCCGAGAAGGAGACGTTCTCAGCCCCGTCCACACAGAAGATGCTGTAGCTCTCCTCGCTGCTGCCCTCCATCTTTATCGTGCCGTGCAGGACCACGTCTGTATTGCTGGGCACGTGGACGATGTCCCGCCCCTCTTCGGTCGATGCTTTGTAAACCTGTCCGTCGGGCAGTGCCTCGATAGTGACCGTGTTCTGCACGTCCGGGTTAGCCAGTGCCATCACGTCCTTGAGTGCGTTCTCGTAGGTCACCTTCTCGAACATGCGGGTGCTGATTTCCGGCACGTCGAATGTACCGGAGATGTTTGTGTAGCGGAATATCCCGTCGGTCTCCCCCTCAATGCGTGTCTTGTTGCCCGTCAGGTAACCGCTGACAATCTGTCCGCCCGAGGCGAACTCGAGTGTGCAGCCCGAGGGTATCGTCAGCCGTTTCTGCTTCAGGTCCACCACGCATTTGATGACGTAGCGCGTATTTGTCTTCTTCATCAGGTTCACGGCAGTCGTGGGGCTGTTGATCTGTATTACGTTCTCGGCCTGAACGTTCTGTGTATGTATCCCCGCTGTCAGGACCAGTATTGCCAGTATTGCCTTTTTCATTTCTTTATGTGTTATTCAACTGCAAATTTAGGGAAAAAACTTCAAACTAATTCCACTCGTACTATATATTATTAAGGTACGCGGGAAGATTAGCGGCCAATTCTTTTGCATGGCAGGGAATTTAGGTCAATCCTCATGCGATAGCCTTTAGGCAGTTGTAATCGGTAGTTCACTATGCCGTCTTTCTTTTGCCATTCCAGGTCGATGCTGTCCTTATTCAGCGGTATGGAGCCCTTGCAGCTTTCCAGGCCGCTGTCGAGGAAGCGCAGGGTGACCGTCTTCGTCGCGGGAGCCACATCATAGATTCCCAGGATGTCGCGCAGCAGCACATGTGCGATATGGGAGGCAAAGCCGTGGTTGCAGCTGGCCGCCGTGCTCAGATGCTCCCACAGGGTGCCCGTCTGCTCGGCCATCTTGGTGTATTCGGCCACCGTCTCGCGAAGTATCTGTGCGGCAAGCCCGGCCCGCGAAAGAATCTCCAGCCGCAGGTAGTTACCCACAAAGGCGTTGGCAAAAGGCACGTCGGGATAGGGGTTCGTCGTCTTGCGCTCGGGTCCGAACTCGTCCATGAGCATGCGCCACAGCTCGGGGTAGGTCTCGGGAGTTGCCGTCTTCAGGAAGAAGGCATAGTACTGGCACACCTCGGTGTGTTTCCCCGAAAGCTCCAGCTTCCCGTCGCGCCGCACTGCATTGTCGCAGAAGAAGCGCCCGTCGAAGGCCTGTCGGCGGATGGTCTGTCGCACTTGCTCTGCCTGTCGGGCGAGCGTCTCGTCGTCGTAGAGGCGTCCCGCGACGTCAAGCATCTCGGCATACAGCATATTCGAGGGATAATTGACGTCCTGCACCAGGCTGTTCGCCTCGGACCATTCGACGAATACCCAGCGGGGCAGCTTCTCGAGCAGGCCGTCCTCATTCAGATAGGCACGGAAGAAGTCCACCAGCGCATAGACGCGCTTCCGTAGGTCGTCAACCATCTGGCGATTGCCGCTGCGGTGGAGGTACTCCTCCAGCTCGAGCACGAACCACATAGCCCAGTTGGGGATGTAGTTGTGGTTCCCGTGGTCGGAGGGATAGCACATCGGGAGCATCCCCTCGTCGATGTCCTTGAAGCGTTCGGGCAGCAGGTAGTTCTCGATGTAGTTGTGTTCCAGACGTGTGTGGCCGGACATGTCGAAGGCTACGCGCGCCGAGAAATAGCTGTCGCACAGCCATCCGGCCCGCTCGCGTGAGGGGCAGTCCATGAAGACGTCAAGGGTGTTCTGGCGGTGAGTCTCGCGTGCCGTCACGAAGAGGCGGTCCAGGCCGGGATTCCCGCTGTGGAAACCGGCGCGCCATACGTCGGCGTTGCAATAGTCGCGCATGTACACCCGCTCCACCTCGACGCTCCCTCGTTCCGTGCGGAACTCCACGAACTGCATCGTATAAGGCTCGAAGGTCTCAATCAGATAGTCGCCCGGCTCCAGATCGTAGGTCACGCTGGCATCGAAGCCCAGCCGCCCGTGATTCACATGACCGTCCGCCGCGAGCAACTCGTCGAAGCACGCCCTCACTCGCGCAGCCTCCGCCACGTGCAGCTTCATCCCCAGGAAGCCGCTGCTGTTGCAGTCGAAGCGATAGACGTTCGCTGCCGCCCCGCTCGCGATGCGGGCATCGTGGAGGCGATAGTCGGGATAGGAGACGCGGCGCACGATGAGCTGCTTGTCCGCCTGGCGGGCCAGGGACACCTCGGCTCCTGTCCAGTCTGGCTCCTTTCGCCAACGGTCGTAGTCGGGCTTCAGGCTGTACGCCTCGGCCGTGCTGCGCTGGAAACTGAGCTTTGGGGCTTCCTTGTCCCTCTGTCCCAATTCGTAGGCCCTGAATTCATCCTCCCCCGTAGCCGCCACCACGCGCTTCCCTTGGATAATCTCTGCCTGGAGAAACGAGGGCTGATTGAGCAAATAGTAGCTCTCCACATTATATCCGGCCACTTCGATGCCTATCACGTTCTGCCCCTCGCGGAGGTGGGCTGTGATGTCATACGCGTCGATGCGGTAATAGTCGTGTGCTGCCACGCAGGTTCCGTGCGCCACAAACTCGCCATTGACCGTGAGGCGATAGTTTGTCGATGCGGCCAGGCGTACGAGGGTCCTCGGCGTCTTCTTTCCGACGTCAAGTACATGGCGGAAGGCCAGATACAGGTTCTTTTCCGCCTCGCGTCCCTCGGCCCATACCGGGACGGCCCGCTCAAAATCTGAATACATTCTCAGGTCCGTTCCCTTTTTTGCCGTTGCCGGCGTGGCAAGCAGCACGCCCAGGAGGAGCATCAGTATCGTTCGTTTCATCATGTTTTGTGTTTTATCCGGTACAAAGGTATAAAAAAAACAGATGTTTTATGGCTGGTCCTTCTTTTTTTCGTGTTACAAGGAAAGGGAGCGAGGCTCACCGAACAATTTTGCTCGGGGCTTCGCTCCCTGTTATTATATCAGGTGCTGATTGTTTATCGCACCATTACCTTTCGTCCGCCGACGATGTAGATGCCTCGCGGCAGGTTGCTGCGGTTCTTGATGCGTCGTCCGCTCAGGTCATAGATGGCGCCTTCGCCTTGTCTCTCTGCCCTGTCAGCCTGCAGTGTCTCGATGCCCGTGGCTTCGAGCAGTGCACGTAGCTGTTCGATGGCCTCCTGGAGTGTCTCGAAGTCGGATGTCTGGAGCGTACGGGATGCTATCTTGGCCTCGTCGGCCGCCACCAGTGCGTCCAGTGCATCCACTGCGTCCTTCACCTCCTGGCTGATCGAGTACTTGCTCTGCGTCGAGTATTCGTACATCTGTATCTCGCTCAGGTTCCAGTAGTGGTTGCCCGAGGTTACGGACAGGATGTACATACGCACGGAGGTGTACTTGCCTCCCAGCTTCGTAGGTGAGGTGGCCATGTAGTGGACGCCGTGGGTGTTCGGCAGGTCGTAGGTCTCGGTGCCCACTTCTGTCCACGATGTCTCGTCCTCGGGTGTGTTGCTCACCTTGAAGGTCACCTGATTGGGCGTGTCGTGCCATTCGGCTCCGATGGCCTGTCCGTCGTTGCGTCCCGTGAATTCCAGGTAGAAGGCCTCGACGGGTTGGGCGAAGTTCACCTGCAGGTACTCCTGTCCCGACTGCACGGTGAGTGCTCCGGACGTGTTGGCGATGGAGTGGAAGTAGGTGTTGATGTTTCCGTCGAGCAGGTAGTCGAGCGAGCCCTGGTCGTCCCAGGCGCAGTTCGTGGAGAACTGTCCTGTGGAGGTGATGAGTGCGCTGCTGCCCTTTGCTTCCTTCGACAGTGTCTTCGCCTCCTGAATGAGCGGGGTCAGTATGGCTCCGCCGTATTGCTTCAGGTAGTAGGCATCGGCTTGCATCTGTGCGCTGAGTGCCTTGGCCTCCTCCTCGTTGACGGTGCCGTAGCTGTAGGCATCCATTACCTTGTCGATGCTGGGCTGTATGGCCTTCTGCTCCTCGGCAGTGCCCAGGATGCCATAGGCGTCGGTCAGTTCATCGGCCGTGCGATGCATGGTGACGTAGGCCTGCTTGCAGCTGTAGATGCCGGCATAGAGAGCCGAGAGTTTCTCCACTATCTCGTACTTGGCCTGTGTCGTTGTGGCCTGCGCTGCCTGCTCCACGAGTGCGGCCAGCTCGTCCTTCTGTGCTTGGCTGTAGTTGGGCAGGAGCATGTAGTCATCGGTGAAGGTGCCCGGCTCGTAGTCGTTCAGGATGGTGGCGGCACGTGCGAGCTGGCTCTCCAGGGCGAGTGCCACGCCCGATGCGGCTTCCTCGCTGTCCATTGAACCCAGGTAGGTGAGCTTCGGCTGGGCAAATCCTGTCCAGTCGTTGCCTTGATGGCTGTGTCGGTTCCGTATGCCCATGGTGAGCGTGCTGTCCGTGACTTGTGTGACGATATAGTTCTTGGCGCGTCCGGCGTTGGCCATGATGGCCACGGAGAGCACCCCGTGCGGCATGTAGGCGATGGCCTCTTCCTCTGCATTCAGGATGGGGATGTCCGCCACCTCGCCTGTGATGTTGGCCGTCACTCCGTCGATGGCCTCCTCCGCGTTGATGGCCGCCTCGCGTGCCGTCATGATATAGTTCTCGGTGCCGTTCAGGTAGATGGATGCCGTGTGGTTGAGCAGCTGTGTGTCATGGTCGCTGCTGGGCCGCGAGGCAGCAGTCACCTCGAGCAGATAGAGTCCCTGCTTCATTCCCGTGAGTGTCTGGTGCATGTCGAAGGGCGAGGCGGACCAGCTCTCGGCTCCCACGAACGTGCCGTTCGAGAGCGTGTACGCCTGCTTGCCTGTGCCGTAGGTGCCCTCCCATCCGGTGGAGAAAGGCTCCTCGAACTTCGGGTTCTCCATTAGGATAGTGATGTCGGCGCCCACCTTGTAGCTGTTCCTAATGGCCGCTTCGAGCATCTGTCTCACGAAGACTCCCTCCTGGAGAATCTGGTCGTTGGTGAGTTGCATCTGGTCGATGATATAATAGTAGGTGCCATTGGGATACAGTTCGCTACTGCCAGCCTCGCCTTCGAGGTAGTTCTCCAGCAGCTCCGTCTCGGCACTTGGCCCGCAGATTTCCCGGGACAGGCTCACGGCCTCGGCCACGATGTCCATAAAGTTCTGGTAGGCGGCTTTGCTCTCGCGGAATATGTTTATCGCTTCCACCAGTTTAGCGGAATATATCTCGGCAAAAGTCTCGCGGTCGTTTGCTTCGGCATGATAGACTTCGTCCACTGCAGCCATCACTGCGTCGATGGTCGGTCTGTATGCGATTGCCTCGTCAGCCTCGGTGTTCATCTGAGTTAGCAGATAGTCGCGCATGGTGGTGAAGTCGTAGCTGTTGATGCCGATGAAGCCCTCGAGGGAGGGGAATACAAGGCCGTGACTGCTGTCGGTGACGGGATGCTCATCCTCGCCGATGTCCTGATACCAGCCGACATTCAAGACGCTGGAATTGTTCAGCATGTAGGCCAGCTCGCCGCTCTTTATCTGAGCGTCCGTCACGATAGTGCCCTGTGTGCCCTTCGTGCAGAAGAGCCTTTCGCTGTTGATTTTACCTTGATACAGATAATGTGCATCGTCCTCAGCATTGATTACCTCGGCAGACGACCAGCAACTGGCAAGTGTACCGCGGTTGTCGCCAGTCCACGCCGCAATGGCAGCATTGTTGCTGGCACCCGAAATTGTGCCTGTCGAGTAGCAGTTGGTAATATAGAATGTGGCATCGGCCCCCTTGTTGCCACCGATGATGCCGGCGGCATATTTTTTCGTGCCAGCAACCTCACCCTCGAAGCCAACATTGGAAATTGTAATGTCGCCCGACATGCCGTCGTAAAAGCCTCCCACTGCGCCAGTGTAGTTTTTTCCTATGATGGTGCAGGAGGAATCGAAGGTGATGTTCTTCAATGCTGCGCCACCGGCTACAGCGCCGAGGAAGCCCGTATAGTCGAGTTCATACTCCATATGTAGGTTGCTCACCGTGTGGTGCTGTCCGTCGAATGTCCCTTTGTACTGGTACTTCTTATTACCGATGGAGGGGAAGTTCTCTATTGAACTCATATCCACATCATTAGTCAGGCGGGCATTGACTTCCAACATGCCAGTATTGACAAGATGGCTGAACCAATAGACATCCATGCCGTCGTCCAGCTCGTAGAATCCATCCACCGGCTGCTTGTAATCTGGGTTGAAGAAGCCGCAGTTCACGCAGAAGCCGTGGTCGTACTCATGGGGAGGTATCTCGATGCCGCCAGGGTCGTTCGAGTAGGTGAGTTCGCCCACCGACGGCGTGCCGTCGCAATTCATTCGTCCCAGGGCATAGACTACTTTGTGAGTGCTGTCGAATACGGGGTAGGGGTCTTCGCCCAGCGTCTGGTACCAGACAATGGCCGACTGGTCGCCGTTCAGCGTATGGCAGAGCTCGCCGGTGGGTCCCATTTGCTCCACGTCTTCTCCTGTAAAACTGTTGATGAGTTTTGCCTTGCCTCCTACATAGCCAAGCGAGGGATGGTTTGTGAAGCAGTTCTCCATTCGGGTGCTCGTAGAGTTGGCCAGTGCGCCCGTAAGTCCTCCGTGGCTCGTCGTGGTGCCATCGCCCTCCGCTGCCAGGTTGAAGGTGACATCCACCGCAGCCACATTAATCATGGTCGCGGCACCATTGCGGCCCATTACTGCACCTGTGGCAATGGGCTTTCCGGAGTCGGTGGTGATATTGACAGTCTTCAGGTATAGGTTCTTGACCACGCCGCCTTTATATACATGGCCGAACAAGCCCACGTAGCCCACGTTGTCGGCATCGCGGTGGATGGTCAGATGGCTGATGGTGTGGAACTGGCCGTCGAAGGTGCCGACGTAGGCCGTGGCGTTCTCGGAGGACAGTCCAATGGGGATGAAGTTCGCCACGCGGCTCATGTCGATGTCGGCAGTCAGCACCGCGTTGATTTTGTAGTTTCCGTCGTTCACCAGCTTTGAGAAAGCCACGAGGTTTGATGCTGTACCAATCTCATAGACACCGTCGGCGTTGGGCTGCAGCGGTGAAGCGTTCGGGTCGATGGATCCGCAGTTCTTGCAGATGCCGTCCTCATATTCGTGGGGCGGTATCTCGTGGGTGGTCACGGTGTTTGTATAGGTGCCGCTGCTCGGGATGATTTTCCCGTCGCAGTTGATGGCTCCGCCCCAATAGACGGCCTTGTGCGAACTGAGGATTACGGGATGCTTGTCCTCATCGAGTGTCTGAAACCAGATGGGAGTGTCTGTGACGCCTCCATTGAGATTATAGGCAAACTCGCCGCTCTCGAGCTGTTCCTGCGTTATCTTTGCAGCCTGCTCGCCCGTGAGGTTGTAGCAGTTCTTTACCTCGGTAGGCTCTCCGCGATAGAAGGGTTTTCCGCTCTCGATTCCCTCGACGGTGGCCGTGGCCCAGCAACCCTGTATGCTGCTTCCTGCACCGCCTACCCAGCCGGTGATGGCACCGCTTTCATAGGCTCCGGTGATGGTGCCTGTGGCGTAGCAGTTCTCTATGAGGAAGGCAGCTGCACTGGCCATGTTCACGCCGATGATGCCTCCGGCATTGGGGCCGGCAGCGGTCACCGTGCCCTCGTTGCCCAGGCGCGTCATCGTCACGTTGCCGCCGCCCGTGGAGCCGCCGATGATGCCGGCATAGCCGCCCTCAGTGGCATTGATGACACACGAGGCGTCAAGCACCAGATTCTTCACCGTGACGCCGCCGCTCACGTAGCCGAAGAGACCGGCGTATGTGGCCACGTTCACGGTGAGATTGCTGAGGGCGTGGTCCTGTCCGTCGAATACTCCGATGTAGGGCCTGCCCTCGGCGTTGCCGATAGGCGTGAAGTTCGTGATGGATGCCATGTCGATGTCAGCTGTCAGGACGGCGCCTGCGCTGTTCTGTCCGTCGTTCACCAGCGTGGCAAAGTCCACGAGGTCCTGGGCCGAACTGATTTCAAAGATGCCTTGAGCATTCTGTTCCAGCGCCAGGGCGTTCATTCCTGCCATACTCATGAGTGCGGCGAGGAATAGGGACGTAATTGTCTGCTTCATAGCTTTTAATTTAATGTTAAAGATGTTTTTAAGTTTTCTTGATGCGATTGAACGCTTTATTTTGGGAACTTTTTCACCACAAAGTTACGTTGATTTGCAAATGCCTGTACCGGGCAAAAATGGTAGAGTACGCCTTTTAGAGGAATGGGGATTTTCTATGTGATTGATTTTTAGTGAAAATCCGAAATTCCACCCTGCGCTGGAAAGTACACTCTTTATACTCTTTTCCGGCGTAGAATATCGAGTGGTGCTTCATTGTTTCTGGGATGTTTTAAGCATTTTGGGGGTCTTACATGCGTTTTCGGGGTGTTCCGCCACAGTTCTTCCATCGTGTTGCGATGCTTGGCAGCATGATGCACGGAGTCTTGTCTTGCCGTTTTTCCTGAGTGGACAGTAATGCTAAAATATTGGGTGAAATGTTTACATGAAATTTTTTGTCGTGCCAAACAACGTGCCTCGGAGGCTGACGCGACGTGCTGCATCGGTCGATGCAACACGCTCCTCAGACTTCCGGAACACGTTCCTACTTCGCGAGAATCGCGTATTTCCGACCGTCGCTTCACTTGGTTCAGAAAAATGCCGTTTTTCGTTTTGCTGATTGTCAGGTGTTTACCAGTATTGCTCGCTCTTTTCCTCCTTCAGAAATGACGTAAATCGGGCTTTTTTGCCCCTTTTTGGGGTGCCCTTTGAAAGATGAAGAAATCTGTTTTGTGACGAAATGTTTACTGCTTGGACGTATGGGTCGATCTCTGTGAGATGGCGTCAGGAGGTCGGTTTAGAGAGCCATCACACGAGCCTCGAATTCCTCGTTGGGGATGTTGGAGCGGTTCTTGACGCGCGTCTTGTAGTTTTTTACCGTCTGGAGCGAGTAGTTGAGGAAACGGGCGATGCGCTCGTTGTCCGTGATTCCCAGTCGGATGAGCGCGAAGATGCGCATCTCGGACGTGAGTGCGTTGGGGCTGTCCGGATAGGTGCGCGCCTCGGGCGGGAAGAGAAGGTTGAAGTGTTCCACAAAGTCGGGAAACAGGCGTAGGAAGGTTTCGTCGAAGGCTGCATACATCTCTCTTCGCTGGCTCAGGAACATGTCGTTGCGGAGCACTTGTTCGAGATGGTCTGTCTGCTTGGTCCTGATGATGTTCTGTATGGCTCGTGTGAGCTTTTCCATCTTGACGGCAAACTCGGAGTGTGTGTAGAATAGTCGCCCGATGTATTCTTCCTTGATGGCCACGGACTCGGAAAGCTGCAGTCGGGCTTGTTCCAGCTGATGGTTGGCCTGGAGCAGCTGCTCGTTGTTGCGCAGTGTCTCCTGGCGTGTGATGTAGAGCTGGCGTCCGCGTTTTCGTGCCGAGCGGGTGGCTCCCACGGCAATGACGAGCAGGGCGAGGGCAAGCAGGACGAGGGCTGTCATCCATCCCAGCCGGGTGCGCACCGTGCCGTAGCGGTTCTCTTCGATGAGGCTGAGATAGTCGCCCGACTCGATCATTCGCTTGCGGAAAAGGCTGAAGTCCTCGCCGCCGTCGCTGACGGAGTAATAGCTCTGTCCGTATTTATATACCAGGCCGTGCTCGGCCTTCGGGAGCGGGTAGGGGTCCTCGCCGATGGTCTGATACCAGTGGGCGGCATAGATGGTGCTCCCGTTCAGCAGCCAGCACAGCTCGCCGCTCTTCATCTGGCGGTCCGTCACGATGGTTCCCTGCTGTCCGTGCATGGCATAAAGGCGCTCGTGGCTGATGTCGGCGCCGTCGAAGCGATAGAGGTAATGCGCCTCGTCCTGCGGGTTCTCGACGTGGGCCGTGGACCAGCATCCGGCCATCATGCCTCGACCCTGGTTGCCCATCCATGCGGCGATGGCGGCGTTTCTCTTCGGTCCGGCGATGGTGCCTGTGGAGTAGCAGTTGAGGATGTGGAAGGTGGCGCTGGAACCCTGATTGTGTCCGATGATGCCGCCGGCATCGGAGGTGATGGCATATACGTTGCCCTCGTTGCCCACGTTGATTATGCTGACGTCGCCCTGCTGTCCCGAGAGGCTTCCGCCCACAGGACCTACATGCCGGTTGCCCCGGAAGGAGCATGAGGCGTCGAAGGTCAGGTTTTTCAACGTCATGCCTGCACCCGCAATGCCGATGAGTCCCACGAAGGTGTCTTCCTCCATGTCTATCTGGAGGTTGCTCATGGTGTGGAACTGTCCGTCGAATGTTCCGCAGTAGAGCGATTTCATGTTGCCGATGGGCCGGAACTGGGGGCTCACCTCGTTCATGTCGATGTCGGCTGTGAGGCGTGCATTGGCTGTGCGCCTGCCGTTGTTCACGATGGTCTGGAACCACAGCACGTCGCGTGCATCGTCCAGATTGTAGGCGTCATCCACCAGCTCCTTGTACTCGAGGTCGCAAAAGCCGCAGTTGCGGCAGATGCCGTGGTCATAGTCGTGGGGTGCGCGTCCCGATGCATTGGGGGAGTTCGTGTAGGTGAGCGTACCTTCAAGCAGTGTGCCGTCGCACGACATCTTGCCCGCGTCGTACACCTGCTTGTGTGTGGCATCCAGCACGGGGTAGGGGTCTTTGCCCAGTGTCTGATACCATACGGTGGTCACTTGTCCTTGGTTCAGTTTGTAGCACAGGGTGCCGTCGGCAGCCATCGTGGCCACGTCGCCCCCTCCATAGCAGGCGGTGATGGTGGCCTTGGAACCGCAGTTGCCCCATGTCTCATAGTCCGTGAAGCAGTAGCTTATGAACGATTTCGTGTTGCTTGATGCGTAGCCGATGACACCACCATATCCGGTGGTTTGCTCGCCGCGGGCCTTCAGGTCGAGTTTGACACCCAGCACCGCCACGTTCTGGATGACGGACGACGAGCTGCGCCCCACCAGCGGACCGGTGGCCACCGGGGTGGGGGAGTCGGTGGTGATGGAGACGTTCTTCATGCAGAGATTCTCCAGCAGTGTGCCGCACACACAGCTGAACAGCCCGACGTAGCCCGTGAAGCCGGCACCGGTGTGGATGGTCAGGTTGCTTATCGTGTGTCCCCGGCCGTCGAAGATGCCGCGATAGGCTGTGCTGTTGTCGGTGGAGGGGGCGATGGGCGTGAAGTTCGACACGGAACTCATGTCGATGTCGGCCGTGAGGCAGGCATCGGCGTTATAGTTCCCGCTGCCCACCAGCGCGGCAAAGTCCATGAGGTCGCGCGCGGAACCTATCTCATAGACCCCCTCGGCGTTGGGCTGCAGCGCCCATACGCTCGTCTCCGCCAGGCATGTCAAGGCCGCGAGCAGAAGGAATACTCTCTTTCTCATTTCCGTCCGTGATTCGTGAGGTAAAGGTATGAAAATATTTCCTTTCCGCCCCCCTGCCGCCGTCTTTTTTTTCGGCATAAGTGGATTATTGTATTAAGAAGTGCCGATATTGTCAAGAATCTCTCCTGCGCGCGGCATCCCCTCGTCGGCGTGGCCCGTGTGGTTTATGGTGTCGGAATGTGGTGTCCCGACGCGTCGCACGACAATATTAAGTGGCGGAATGCTTGCAAATGTGCGCGGGATGTTGTACTTTTGCAGTCGATTACGACGATGAGACGCATTTCTGTCCTTTTCTCCATGTGTTGCCTCTTGGCCGCCACGTTGCGGGCCGAGAAGAATGGCTCATTGTGCATTAATGAGGTGATGGTCTCGAACCTGGACCAATACGTGGACCCCAGCTGGAATTACGGTGCATGGGTGGAAATGTACAACGGCACGGAGGACGACGTCCAGCTGCGAGGCTACTGGCTGAGCGACGACCCAAACATGCCGCGCAAGGCACGCATCGCCCAGAGCGCCGTCGTGCCCCATGGCGGGCATCGCAGCCTATGGCTGGGACATCATGACAAGTACTGCCTGAGCCAGGTGAACCTGAAACTGGACCCCGAGGGTGGGAGCCTCTACCTGAGCACTGCGGCGGGCATCGTCGTGGCCAGCGTGGAATATCCGCCCATACCGCCCCGCGCCAGCTATGCCCGGATGACGGACGGCTCGGAGGAGTGGGCGCTGAGCAGCACGCCGACCCCATCGGCACCGAATGTCGGCATGACATTCTGCACGGAGCGGCTCGCAGCCCCCACGGTACAGAAGGAAAGCCAGATGTTCAGCGGGTCGATGACCTTCAGCGTGGGTATCCCTGCGGGCTGTACCCTGCGCTATACCCGCGACGGCTCCACGCCCACCATGACGAACGGTTTTACGAGCACGAACGGATTCTTCAGCGTGAACGCCAGCAGCGTCTTCCGCTTTGCCCTGTTCCGCGAGGGCTATCTCTCCAGCCCCGTGGTCACCCGCAGCTTTATCCTGAAGGACAAGACGTTCACGCTGCCCGTGGTCTCGGTGGTGACCGCGCCGGAGAACCTCTATTCGGACACGCTGGGCGTCTTCGTGAAGGGCACGAAGGGACGTGCCGGGCGAGGCCAGAGCTCACGGTGCAACTGGAACATGGACTGGGACCGCCCCTGCAACTTCGAGCTTCTCGATGCCGAGGGCCATTCGCTGATCAATCAGGAAGCAGAGCTGAAGCGATGTGGCGGATGGAGCCGTGCCTGGGTGCCCTATTCCTTTAAGATTCATGCCACGAAGTATTATGAAGGAAAGAAGACACTGGACTATCCCTTCTTCCCCGAGAAACCCTATCTGAAACACAAGACCATCCAGATTCGCAACGGCGGGAACGACCACAGCTGCCGCGTGAAGGACGCCTTCCTGCAGCAGGTGGTGGCCACGAGCGGCCTGGACGTGGACTATCAGGAGTATGTCCCCGTGGTTCACTATATCAACGGAGTGTATAAGGGCGTGATCAACATGCGTGAGCCGAACAACAAGCATCATGTCTATGCCAACTACGGCCTGGACGAGGACGAGATAGACCTCTTCGAGATGGACTGCGACTCGGGCTACGTGCAGCTGTGCGGCACGAATGCCTCGTGGAAGCAGCTATATACCTACAGCCGCATCGCATCCAGCGCAACGTATTACAAGCGACTGGAGCAGATGCTTGACGTCGATGAGTTCTGTAACTACATGGCCGTGGAACTTTATCTGGGCTGCACGGACTGGCCGCAGAACAATCTGAAGGCCTTCCGTCCCACCAGCGAGGGCGGACGTTACCGCTTCATCCTCTACGACCTGGACCACAGCTTTAATACGAGCAGCCCCTTCACCACCTTTGCCGGCAAGAAGACCTACACCTTCAACACGCTCTATGGCGAGCCTGTCTCCAACTATACGAAGGAGATTGAGGTGGTGACTGTCTTCCTGAATCTGCTCAACAATCCCACGTTCCGGAAGAAGTTTATCGATACGTTCTGCCTTGTGGCCGGGTCGGTGTTCGAGCCCACGCGCTGCGAGGAAATCATGAAGCAACTGGCCACTCGGGTGTACGACATGCAAGTGCTGCCCGACAATGGCTATGGTGCCAATATCTCGCCATGGGGCACCACGAATACGCTGATCTCAAGCCTTGCCAGTCGGCAGGCCACGCTCATCCAGTCGTTGCAGAGCTACGCAGGCATGAGACTCTCCGGCATCAGCGGGCAGCAGGTATCCCTCTCAAGCAACCTGTCCACGGCTCAGCTGCAGGTGAACGACATCGTGGTCCCGACGGGAAAGTTCTCCGGCACGCTCTTTCCGCCCGTGACGCTGAAGGCTTCTGCGCCCCAGGGCTATCGTTTCCTGGGCTGGTGTCGTTCCGATGAAGCCGACACGGGCACGCAGAAGGTGCTTGTGGAGAAGGGCTCCACGTGGGCCTATTATGACCGTGGAGCGCTCGGCGGCACGTCGTGGACTCAGCCCGAATATGATGACAGGTCGTGGAGTCGCGGTGCGGCCCCTCTGGGGTATAGCAATGTGCAGACCTTCGCCACCAAGATCTCCTACGGCAGCGACAGCAGCCAGAAGCACCCTGCCTATTACTTCCGCCAGACGTTCCACATCGACGATATGAGCGACGAGGACGTCCGCTTCGTGCTGAACTATTCTCTGGACGACGGCATGGTGGTCTATGTGAACGGCACCGAGGCGGCTCGCTATAACATGCCTTCGGGTGCCATCACCGGCAAAACGTTCAGCACCACATATGCCGGCGATGCCCCCTTCTCGGGCACCATCGACCTGGACCGCTCCCTCTTCCATGCGGGTGACAATCTGATAGCCGTCGAGGTGCACAACACCAGCTATACGAGCAGCGACATCTATTGGGACGCCTCACTGATGATGCAGCTGCCGTTCCAGTATGACGAGGACATGGAGTACCTCTCCACCGACCCCGAGATGGTGATGCCCACCTCGACGGCCCCCCTGCGGCTGGTGGCCTGCTTTACCCGGCAGACGGATGCCGAGGGGAAGCCTGTGCCGGGGAAGCCCGTGGTCATCAACGAGGTGAGTGCCGGAAACAGCCGCTATGTGAACGAATACTTCAAGAAGAACGACTGGGTGGAGCTCTATAACATGACCGGCGAGGACATCCAGCTCGAGGGCTACTATCTGAGCGACGACCCGCAACAGCCCCGGAAGCATCTCATCACCGCCGAGGGCACTGCGGCCAGTACCGTGCTGCCCGCCCATGGATATAGGATTGTATGGTGTGACAAGCTGCCCACCGAGAGCCTCCTGCATGCCAACTTCAAGCTGGAAAATGCCGACGGCGCGATGGTCGTCCTCTCGGCTCCCGACCTCTCGTGGAGCGATACGCTGGCCTATTGTGTACATGACGGGCTGCAGAGCGTGGGACGCTTCCCCGACGGGGGGTGCGACATCTATCTGATGACAAAGCCCACCATCGAACACCCGAATGCGATGAACTCATATACCACGCGGTGGGAGCGTGGTGCCGGCGAGTCGGGTGTCGAAGAGGTGCTGCCCGCCCGCACGTCGGGACTCAGCCTGACATTTGCCGACGGCCGCCTGCTCATCAAGAGCGAGGACGACGAACATACGTTGCTCCAGGTATATACCTCCGGCGGAGCTATGGTACTCAGCCGGTCGGTGGAGATGACGGCCATGCACGCCAGCGTGGGCCTGTCGCCGCTCCCGCCAGGTGTCTATGTGGCTCGGCTCTCCGACCATCTGGGCAACCAGTGTACCCTGAAGTTCCGCATATAGCGAGACACACACATTCGATATATATATATAATAATGTACGCGCGAAGATGAAGAAAGTTCTCTACTTGCATGGATTTGCCTCGGCTGGCAGCAGCGGCACGGCCACCCAAATGCGCAACCATCTCTACCCGATGGGCGTCTCGGTGCTGAGCCCCGACATCCCCGTGAGCCCCCTCGAGGCCATGCGTTTCCTGCAGGAGACCGTGGAGCGTGAGGCTCCCGCCCTCATCGTGGCCACCAGCATGGGAGCCCTCTATGCCGAGCAGCTGCGGGGCACGGCACGCATCCTGGTGAACCCCTCGTTCCACATGGCCCGCCTGCTCACCTTTGGCGGAATGAAGCGCCAGGAGTTCCGTAATAAGCGGCAGGACGGCGCACGCGACTTCCGGATAGACAAGGCGCTCATCCAGGAGTTCCAGCAGGTGGAGAAGCAGTCGTTCCAGGGCATCACGCCCGAGGACCGCGAACTGGTCTATGGCCTCTTCGGTACGCTCGACAAGCGTGTCAACTGCCAACCAGAGTTCCGGAAACACTATGGCACAGCCCACTTCACCCTCTTCGAGGGCGAACATTTTCTGAACGGACAGGTGCTGAGCCACGTGGTGCTCCCGCTGGTGGAGGAGATTTTAGTTCATAGTTCAAATTCATAATTCTTCGACAAGCGAAGCGGCAAGCCGAGCGCATAGTTCATAGTAAATTGTTCACGCTTTTTCTTCCCTCCTTTGGATGGGGAGGTTTAATATGATACAAATATGTTTGAAAACCTAAGCGAACGCCTCGAACGCTCATTCAAGATTCTGAAGGGCGAGGGCAAGATAACCGAGATTAACGTTGCCGAGACACTGAAAGACGTGCGTCGCGCACTGTTGGACGCCGATGTCAATTACAAGGTGGCCAAGTCCTTCACCGATACCGTGAAGCAGAAGGCATTGGGACAGAACGTGCTCACCGCCGTGAAGCCCCAGCAGCTGATGGTAAAGATCGTGCACGACGAGCTGGCTCAGCTCATGGGCGGCGACACGGTGGATATGCAGCTCAAGGGCCATCCGGCCATCATCCTCATGGCAGGACTGAACGGAGCCGGAAAGACCACCATGAGCGCCAAGCTCGCCAAGATGCTCCGGGAGAAACGCCACATGCGCCCGCTCCTGGCTGCCTGCGACACCTTCCGCCCCGCCGCCATGGAACAGCTGCGCGTGCTGGGCGAGCAGATAGGCGTGCCCGTGTATATGGAACCTGGAGCCACCGATCCCGTGCTGGTGGCACAGAACGCCATCCGCGAGGCACGTGCCAAGGCCAACGATGTGCTCATCGTGGATACCGCCGGACGACAGGCCATTGACGAGGAGCTGATGCAGCAGATACAGCAGATACGCGATGCCGTGCAGCCCGACGAGATTCTCTTCGTCGTGGATGCCATGACGGGACAGGACGCTGTGAATACGGCCAAGGAATTCAACGAGCGTCTGGACTATA
Organism: uncultured Bacteroidales bacterium; assembly: GCA_902788315.1. GTDB lineage: Bacteria > Bacteroidota > Bacteroidia > Bacteroidales > Bacteroidaceae > Physcousia. Next base: position 4,947 of record CADAJS010000041.1, on the reverse strand, counting down.
CCGGCGTCATCCTGACCAAGCTGGACGGCGACACCCGTGGCGGAGCTGCACTTAGCATCCGCACCGTGGTGGACAAGCCCATCAAGTTTGTGGGTACGGGCGAGAAGATGGAGGCCATCGACCTCTTCCATCCCAGCCGTATGGCCGACCGCATCCTGGGCATGGGTGACATCGTTTCGCTCGTAGAGCGGGCTCAGGAGCAGTATGACGAAGCCGAGGCACGCCGCCTGGAGCAGAAGATACGCAAGAACAAGTTCGACTTCAACGACTTCTATGCCCAGATACAGCAGATTAAGAAGATGGGTAACCTCAAGGACCTGGCCAGCATGATTCCCGGTGTGGGCAAGGCGCTGAAGGAAGTGGACATCGACGACGATGCCTTCAAGAGCATCGAGGCCATGATACAGAGCATGACTCCCCAGGAGCGCGAGCATCCCGAGCTGCTCAACACCAGCCGGCGCAACCGCATCGCCAAGGGGTCCGGCACCACGGTGGTGGAGCTGAACCGTTTCATCAAGCAGTTTGACCAGACACGCAAGATGATGAAGATGCTCACGGGCAGCAAGATGTCCCAGATGGCCGGCATGATGAAGGGGCGGCCTCCCATGGGACGCATGCCGAAGATGTGATGGGGGAGCGGTATGCCTGTCAGGCTGGCGCAAGATGAAATATCAAACAGGATAACATAAAAGACGATGCAGATAATTGACGGAAAAGCCACGGCGGCGCAAATAAAGGCCGAGATAAAGGTCGAGGTGGAGGAGATGGTGGCTCGCGGACAGCGTCCGCCCCATCTGGCAGCCATCCTGGTGGGGCACGACGGTGGCAGCGAGACATACGTGAAGAACAAGGTGTTGGCCTGCGAGGCTTGCGGTTTCCGTAGCACGCTGCTGCGCTTCGAGGACGACATCACGGAGGACGACTTGCTCTCCCAGGTAGCCATGTTGAATGCCGACCCCGAGGTGGACGGCTTCATCGTACAGCTGCCCCTGCCACGGCATATCAACGAGCAGCGAATCATCGAGGCCATCGACTATCGTAAGGACGTGGACGGCTTTCATCCCATCAACGTGGGGCGCATGGCCATTGGCCTGCCCTGCTACATCAGCGCCACGCCCAAGGGCATCCTCGAGCTGCTGCGCCGCTACGACATTGAGACCAGCGGCCGGCGCTGCGTCATCCTGGGACGCAGCAACATCGTGGGCAAGCCCATGGCACAGCTGATGATGCAGAAACAGTATGGCGACAGCACTGTCATCGTCTGTCACAGCCACAGCCGCACGCTCGTCAAGGAGTGTCGTCAGGCCGACATCCTCATTGCCGCCATCGGTCAGCCCGCCTTCGTACGGGCTGATATGGTGAAGCCCGGCGCTGTGGTCATCGACGTGGGCACCACCCGTGTGCCCGATGCCACGCGCAAGTCGGGCTACCGCCTCTCGGGCGATGTCGATTACGAGCACGTGGCTCCCCTGTGCAGCTATATCACGCCCGTGCCGGGCGGAGTGGGTCCCATGACCATCTGCATGCTGATGCAGAACACCCTGGCAGCGGCCCGAAAAACATATTATTCACTGTAATCAGGAAAAAAACGGCGCAATTCCTTGGCCGTTTCGCAGGAATGTACTATCTTTGCACTCGCAATCGGGACGACGTCCCGTAAGCCCATTTAGATGGTGACTATAGTTCAGTTGGTTAGAGCGTCAGATTGTGGTTCTGAATGTCGTGGGTTCGAGTCCCACTAGTCACCCACTCCCTTCCCCCGAATCCCCGGTGATGCCTTTTCGCATGCTGGGGATTCACCTTTTTTATGTTACCCGTGCTCGCCAGCCTACTTCACCTGCAGGTCCATGAGGTTGTTGTCCTTGTCGATACAAGCCACGGCTCGCAGCTTTGCCTGCGGGTCGAGCAGATGGATGGGGTCTGCGGCACGATAGCCCGTCATGCGGCAGCCTGTCATGGTGACGGTGGCCGGGCCGGTGACGGTCATGTAGTCGTAGGATGCCTTGTGGTTGGAGAGGGCACCATTGTCGCCCGAGAAGGCCTCGACGTTGGACAGCGCCGTGTGGCCCTTGCCCTCGATGAGGATGGGATGCGTCTCCTCGAGCGTAGGCCCTGCGTTGGCGATGATAGAGCCCTGGGCTATCTGCCAGTTGCGGTTGAACCACTGGCTGCCCAGCTTGTGGATGCCCACGCCCACGCAGTCGAAGTTGAAGTTGGTAAGCTGTCCGTATGTCTCCGCACCGAGATAGATGCCCCCGTGTACACCGAAGGTGAAGAGGTCCATCAGCTGGGCATTGTCCGTGTGGTCGATCCAGTAGGTGTACGTGCGCTGCCCGACCACGGCATCGATAATCTGTCGGGAGAAGCTGCGGCGGAACTCGCGCATGTTGGCCGGGTTCACGTGGCAGTGGAGGATGCGTGGCACGTCGTAACAGCGGTCGATGGCAATAAAGCGTCCGCTCAGGGGGTAGCCGTAGCAGTGCTCGAAGAGTATCTGCTCACAGATGAGCTGGCCCGGAGCGCGGAAGTCCATGGCCATGTATTCGCCGTAGAAGGTGAGGCACGAGAGGGTGACTCCCTGTACAGCCTGCTCCTGCGACATCTGTATCGTAGTGGGGTAGGGGATAATCTGTGCGGGGTCGGTGTTCGTCTGTTCGGGATAGTAGAACTGGATGCCGCGTACCTGGGTGGCCGACTCGACGGTGAGGAACGCATGTTCGCGGTCGGTGATGCGGAAGAGCGAGCCCGTGGGACTCTTGCGTTCGGGGTCGGCCGTGCCGCGCCCCGTGGGGCCGTGGGCACCGATGAGCGACACGTTGCGGCGCAGCACCAGGCCGCCATCCATGGGATATCCGCCTTCGGCAGGCTCCACATAGAGCGCTCCGCCTCGGGCCGTCATCTCGTCGATGGCCTTCTGCAGGAGGTCGCGATTCTCGCTGGGCGTGTTGGTGGGCAGCACGCCGTATTGCTGGATGCTCTTCCATCCCTGGGCCGTCAGGCTGACGGCAGCGATGAGGCACAGCGTGATGGAGGTCAGGATTCGCCTTGTCATGTGTGGGGACGCTTGTTATTTAACCAGAATCTTTTTTCCCTGTCGTATGTGGATTCCCTTCTCCGTAGGGTTCATGCGACGGCCCGAGAGGTCATAGTCTGCCTCGGCATCAGACGTCTCCTGCCGGAGGTGCTGCTTCACCAGGGTAATCAGCTCCTCGTTGAACGTTAGCGGCTGCAGGAAGGTGTTCCACTTGCCCCAGGTGCCTATACCGTAGGCATAGGCGATGAACTGCGGGCGGCTGAGCTGCATGTGTCCGTGTGCGTCGCCCGATATGCCGCAGTTGTGCAGGCCGGGCTGTGTGGTGCCGCTCAGTTTGCCGATGTTCTTGAAGCTGACTCCGTCCTTGGAAATCCACACATTGATATAGGCATCGGAGGTCATGCGCTTGGAGGTGTGCACGGCAATAAACTGTTGGATGTCGTCGCAAAACTTCACGTCGCTGTGGTCCGAGGCTGGGTACTGGCTCTTGGTGATGACCGTGCGTACGTATTTCAGCTCTGCGGGCCAGTTCTCGTTCTTCAGCGATGCTCTGGAGAGGCGTGTGGTCACGGATCCTGTGTCCCATGTGTAATAGACGTAAACCGTGCTGTCCATCACCACGAAGCTGGGTTCGCCGCAGCCCCATGCCGTGTGTGGGCCTGTGTATTCCACGATGGGCTGTGGCTTGCGCCCGCCCCATCCGTTGCCGTTCCACTTCTCCCATGGGCCTGTAGGCTTGGTGCTGCGTGCCAGGTAGAGGTGGTTGTCGATGCCTGCCGTGTTCTCGGTGCTGGTGTAGCCCAGATAGTAGTAGTCTCCGAAGCGGAACACACCGGGGTCGCAGGCCGATAGTTCGTCGCGCGAGCCTTGGGTAGGCATCAGGGCGGTGACCTCCTTGGTCCATGTGCGTCCGCCGTTGGTGCTGCGCTGATAGGTGGGGGCGTCCCAGTAGGTGGATGCTCCGGCCTCCTGTGTGATCATCATGTATGAGCCGGCCACGCTGGTTCCGTTCTGGAATGCCGTGCAGGTGACGTCCGTTGCCTTGGACGAATACTTCCACACGCCGGCGTGCTCGCTGGGCGAACTGAGCACCCACAGATAGCGGCCTGCCGGGAATCGGATGCTGGTGTCCTGGGCTGCCTCTTCGCTATAGAAACCGTCAATCCACATATTGTCCGTCATCGCTATCTCCTTTGTGTAGAGCGGTGTCTGGCGGATGGAGGTGTAATAGCTCGCCAGCCAGGGGTAGATGGTGATGGTCACCTTCTCGTCGGCGCTGTTCCATGTGGGGCAGCAGACACTGACGCGATAGAACGACTCCTTGGCCTGGAACATTTGTCCCACGTTCGTCACGGTCTTTATCTGCACGGGACTCTGCGTCGTGCTGGCTTTATAGTACTGTTTGCCGTATGTGCCGCCGGCTGCTGCAAACCAGGCGTCGATGCTGCCATCGTCGTTCTGGATGAAGCAGGGGCCGTAGCGATATGTGCCTGCCTTATAGATGTCCCAGCCCTCGGTGGCCGTCATCAGGTTGTCACTCTTGGTTATGGTCTGTGCCGCAGGATGTTGTGACAAGCTCAGGAGCGCAGCTGTGAGGACTGCACTCCAGATGTTGTTTCGAACCTTTTTCATCATATTGTGTTATTATTCGGTTTCGTGTGATATTATTGGTGTATGAATGCTGCTTTTGCAATAGCAAAAATACATAAAATTACGGATTTATCGGCATCTAGAGCATGAAATTTTTCGAAGTTCTTCCGTTTTCGCTTTTCTTCCCGCCAGGATCCTTGCTTCGGAAATTTGGATGGAAGGACAATAACTTAAGTTTCGGGAGCTCTTAACTCGCCATTTTACATTATTTCCCATGACGTGTTCCTGTGGACTTTATCACGTGTGATAAACTCTTTTATCAC
>CADAJS010000040.1 GCA_902788315.1 uncultured Bacteroidales bacterium | reverse complement strand
CCTAAGCCTGCCCGTGCTGGCCAAGGCACTGGGGGCCGACTGCACCGAACTGACCGAGGCATTAAGGTACTGGATGAAGGGAAACGTCATGGAGGACGGCACGGAGATGGTGTATAACCTTACGGACTACGCCTCGACCGTGTACAGCCCCTGGGGACCCGGATCGTTCATGATGACGAAGGAGGGCAAGGCGGTGAAAAAGGGCGGCGACTACACGTGGATCATGGAGGTGAACGGCGCGATGAACGAACTGCAGTTCAAACTGTGGCAAGAGGGAGGACAGCTGGCAGACGGCGACGTATGCCACACCAGGCTGGGACTCTACTATGAGGGCCGCATGGTGACGCTCGACCTGACGCTGTACATTAGGACTGAAAACCAGAATGAGACGGGAGACAACTACCAGCCCTATGTACAAGAAGGAAAGACATGGAAAATGGGATGGTTCGGCGAAGAAACCATGGAAACACAGCAATTGGAATACCATTACCTAAAAGGCGACACGGTTTTGATGGGCATACAATGTAAAAAGATGATGTCGGAGCAAGTGGATGCAGAAGGTTGTCGAACGAGCTATCTTGCTGCCGTGTACGAAAACAGCCAAAAAGTGTATGCTTTTTTACCCAATACAAAGGAGAGTGTGCTAATATATGACTTTACAGGCAAACAGGAGGACGTGAGCTTCTATTCCACATGGCAAGGTCGTATGTTAAACTCCTTAGGCAGGGGGAGCATGTCAGACACAAGTTCCGACCGTCACAAGGGAGTTCTACAATATATCTATGAGGATGACAGTCTCATTGCATACTGGCTGAACGGTATTGGATATCTCGGATTCTATAATGTCGGACTTGTCAGCCGTGACGGCATGCAATTGTATTTAATGGAATGTACCGTGGGAGATGAAGTGCTCTATTGCGATGAATTTCTCCGCGATGGTTTGAGTTCCAATAATGCAGAAGTCCGTAAGAACAAACTGGATTTCTCGCATGTCATCAAGTCGCAGCCGAGAACTCCACGCAGGCGTGCCAACGAGTATTCGAATAACTTGATAACTGGTGAGTATACGGCACAGTCGCTTTATGTGAACTTTACCACGCTTTGTGGTGCATATACCGTGGCTCTGACTTCCATCAAGGGTGACGTCGTCTATATCAAACAGGTGCAAACGGATAATGTGTTGGCACTGGATACCGACCTTTCCGGCTATGATGAAGGCGACTATACCCTCACCGTGGAGAATGACCATGAGACATACACCGCTGCAATAAGCCTCAAGGGAGGAAGCGGCGTGGATAGCCTCACCCCCAGCCCCTCCTCTATAGAGAGGGGAACCGAGAATGCCGTGTATGACCTGCATGGCCGGAAGCTGAACGCCGTGCCCCATCGTGGGCTGTACATCCAAGGCGGGAAGAAAATAGTGAAGAGATAATAGTTGAAAGTTGAGGGTGAAGAAATAAAAAATTATTGGACTAAACTGAATCGTTAAACACAAGTAATAGATATGACAAGGAAAAACATATTGCTGACCGTACTTTGTCTCTATACATCAATATGTACGGGACAACCAACAGGAGATAGATTTCTCACCCCCACTACAGCGTGGATAGAAGGATTCGGGCTTGAGACGGAGGGGCAATACCAGGTTTCCAACATCTCGCTTGGATACTATACCGTGGACGGCGATACCCTGATTGACGGGAAATCATACTATCGCATCCGTCTGAACAAGGTCTGCCACCCCTTCGTTTATTTAGAATGGGACGAACTGGGCCGTGAGATTATCCGTGACAAGGAAGTGGAGACCTACGATAGCGACCTGTGCTTCTTTATGCGTGAGGCAATACACTGGGTCACATTAGCGGGAACAAATTCTACTATGACATAGACCAGAATTATGCCAGCGGATTAGTCCACCATGACCTCTTCCTATTCAACACACGGAAGCCATATTCCGCGGGTGACAAGAAACCATTTGGTACCATCGCGTTTGACAGTCCCGAAGCTCTTTACGATGGACATAACTTATTTGACTGGTGCATAGACTCGCTGAAGGTTAAGGATGTTACAGGAAGCGTCATGCTGGATGGAAAGGAGTATGTGCAAGGCATCGGCCCGTTGCGGGCAGGGCCATTGAGCGGCGTGGGTCAGCCCAACAGTACATATCAGAGGGTCTTCTTCGCATTCTATCAGGGTGACCAGATTATCTATAGGAACGAAGGGTATCTTTCTGCAATAGAGGAACATTTCCCCAACATCCTGAATATCCTTACAGGCAAGGACACGAATGGAATGGAAAGTCCGCTCTCCACCTCTGCAAGGGAGGAGAACGGTGCCCTCTATGACCTGCAGGGGCGGAAGTTGAACGCCAGACCACAGCGCGGGCTGTACATCCAGGGAGGAAAGATGCGAATGGCATGGTGAAAAGAAGGTTCCAATAGCAGAAGAAAACGCAGCACGCCACAGCCCATTTTCCCACGTATGGGAAAGTCTCACGCAACACGTTCCATCGACTTTTCCCACACGTGGGAAAATTTGTTCCTTCCCGTGCTTCGAAGGAAAACGACAGTCCTCAGGACACAGCACTCCGGGGAGCTGTGAGTAGTGCGGAGCACCTGGACAAGACAAACATCCGCCGAGGACATCATTCGTATGTCCCCGGCGGATGTGGTTTTTATACAGGCTTGCCCCGCGGGCTAAGGTGTCGTGACGAACTTCTTTCCCTTATAAATATAGATGGTGCGGGGCTGCAGGCGAGTGACGGGGCGTCCCATCAAGTCGAAGACGGGAGCGGGTCTCCCGGCCACTTCCTCCACGTCAGGGAGCGGGGCTACGCCGGTGATGATGTCCTGATAGTCGTCCAGGTCGCCCACCAGCGTACCATACTTGGCCCAGTCGGTCTTCTGATAGGCAGAGAGTGACTTGGCATAGACGTGGATGACGGGATTGCTGTTGAAGAGGTAGGGCCCGACGGTGGGCGGCGTGGCACGCAGGACATACACATCGCGGACGCCGGAATTGTAGAAGACGCCCTGGCCAAAGCTTCTCACGGCGGTGCCTACAATCACCGTACTGAGCTGATGGCAGTCGCCAAAACTCTCCACGCCGACCGAGGTCACCAGGTTGGGGATGCGCAGCTCACGCAGGTTGGTCTTGGTGAAGGCGTGATCGCTGATGGACGTAATCTTCTGAGGCAGCTGGATGCTGATGAGGTTGGTACAGCCGTAGAAGGCGTAGCTGCCCATGGCGTTCAGCGTGGAGCGATAGTTCTCATAATAGGCGTCACCGCCGGTGAGGATTCGGGCCTCGGAGAGGTCAAGGGCAAGCAACCCGCCCTCGCTGATGAGTTCGCGCAGATACTTGATGTCCGTGCCATTGATGTAACCGCCCACTTGAGCCTTGACCACTTGGGCAGAAAGCGAATCGCGGAGCGTACCGGCCTGGTTGAGCCACACCACCTCGGCTCCGCTACCGCCGGGAAGGGCTTCGTGCAATGTGCCGTCGGCATCCACAGAATAGATACTGAAGTCGTCTATGGCGCTACTGGGAATGCTGAAGCTCATAGCATTAGAGGCCGTAATCATTTTGCCATCGGCATTGAGGACCAGGAAGCCCACACCGCCCGTGCCTTGCATGGAGAACATGGTGTCAGTCTGCAGATAGGTGTAGCTCGAGGGTATCACCTCGGCATCGGGCATGAAGTCGGTGTACTGTCCCAGCCGACCGCACTGCCCCACCCGCTCCGAACCACGCCGCTGCTGACCGGCGGTGGCGAGGAAACCGAAGGTGGGCACATAGTCAACACGATCCTCGACGAAGAGCAGCGTGCGGTTCTTCCGAGGATACTTGGCTATCTCGGCAAGAGTACGGTCGATTTCGGCCTGGCGCACGGTGAGCGAGTGGGTCCCATAGTCGTTGATGGTCAGATTGGAACACGGCTCGAAGAAGCCCCATGCCGAGAAGAAGTCGGTGAGGTCCTCGCCCGCTATCTGGCACACCTTGCGCACGAACTTCAGGCTGGACTCGTAGGCATTTTCGTACTGCCCGCCCAGCGGATCGCGACGCAGCTCGCAAAACAGGTCGGGATAGAACGAGGTGTTGCGCCGCGCCTGATGATAATAGAGGTAGAGCTGATAGTACATGCGCATCTGGCTGTCCAACGAGCGGGTGAAGAATGGCTGGTGGGCGGCATGCTCCTGCATGATGGTGGAGAGCGGTGAACCGTCGGAGGTGACACGGCCCGTGAGGAAGCGGACGACATTGGAGAAGAGGTTGTTCGACACCTCGGTGCCTCCTGCCAGCGTGATGGTACCCTGATTGTTGTGGCCGCATTCGTGAGCAGCACACCAGTCGTCATGATCGTCGCGCGTAACGACGAACGAGGAAGAGATGCAACCCTCGGAATTGTAGGAGGTGCGGTAGGACGAGGAATTGGCCCATCCGGAACTGGACTCCTCGCCTTGTATGGCAAAGTTCGGGTTGTTGTAGTACTGAGGAAAGATGCTCTCGCCACCCGTCAGGCAATAGGGGGCGGCAGCCCGCTGTCCCACGGCCACCGACTCGCAGAAGCCCATCAGCTCCTTCTCCCATACCGTGAGGCTGTCAAACCAGCAGATGCTCTTGTCAATCGATGTGGGCCACACCTTGCGGTAGGTGGCGGTCTTGAAGTGGAAGAGCGACTGAGCACCACGCACGGTGAAACGCTCGTGAGTGGCTGCCCGGAGCAGGGCCTGATAGTCGCGGTCGCTGTGGCGCGAGAGGTCGTAGTAGCCGTTTACCGTGCCGCCCTCGATGTGAATCTTCATCTCTGGCCACTGGCTGAGGGACTTGGTCTTCGACTTGGTGTCGGCCGTATATATAATATAGTAGAGGGCACCCGCCTGACCATCGACGATGTTCAGACCTCGGGCGAGCTTCTTGCCCGTCCGGGCACTCGTCACCAGATTGTTCTCGGCACAACCGGCGATATAGAGGGTGGCATCCGAGGGCACATCGTCATCGACAAAGACATAGAGCGGCTCGGAATCCTTGACGTAGATGCCCGTGGGGTTTCCCATGTAGGAGCCGCCGGTGGCGCGGAGCAGACTGTTCCAGTAGCTGGCATCGCTATAGGCGGGATAGTCGTGGATGCGGAAGTCCTGCTCGTAGGCTGCCCAGCCGCCGTTCTTCAGCTTTAGGGCAATGGGGGTCATGAAGTCGGGCATACCGGCAGCGGAGAGTGCGGCGGTGAGTTCGTCGTCCGTCATAGCCTGGTATTCGCCCCTCAGGCGAGTGCAGGCGGCATCCTCGAAGAAGGTGTCGCGCAGTTCGTTCACCCGCGCACTCCCGTCGTCCTCCAGCGGATAGAGGTTCTCCAGGCGTCCCATGAAAGTGCCGTACTGGGCCCAGGAGGACTGCTGGTATTCCTCGAGCGCCACGGTATAGACACGCAGCGTGGGTTTCGAGGTGAAGATGTAGGGACCGAGGGACGGGGGCGAGAGGGGCTTCAGATAGACCAGCGTGACGGCCGAATTGTAGAAGGCACCCTGCTCGATGTGGGCCACATGGCTGCCGATGAGCACCGTGGAGAGGGAGGGACAGTCGGAAAAGGCACCGTAGCCCAACCGCTGCACGCTGCCCGGCACCTCGGCCTTGCGCAGCGCCGTATAGGCAAAGGCACAGCGGCCGATGGAGGTCACCGTGGGGGGCAGCACCACGTTGCGCAGACGGCCACACTTCCAGAACATGTACTGGCCGATGACGTCGTTCTCGGTCCGATAACTCTCGTAGTATGCCTCGCCGCCGCTCACTATGCGAACGCCGGAGATGTCGAGCGACATCACCGGGCCGTCGGTGGTCAGCTGACGCAGGTACTTGATATCGGTACCGTTGATGGTGCCGGTTAGCTTTAGCATGCTCCCGGCGCTGGTGAGCAGAGTGGAGAGCGTGCCGGCCTGCTCCACATTCACCTCACTCTGTGCCCACAGGTTCGCTGCACAGAGACAGGAGACGAGCATGAGTAATGCTTTTCGCAGGATTTTATGCATCGGATTGAAGATTTTAGGTCAAGGTTCAAAGGAGGGAAGGAGGTCAAAAAGACCAAGGTCCCTGGATGCGCCAATGGCAGAGCCAAGGACCTTGCACATTATTGTCCATTACTTGCAGGCAGGACACCAGGGCTTCAGCTGCTTGAAGAAGTCGTTGCCCTTGTCATCGACGAGGATAAAGGCAGGGAAGTCCTCCACGGTGATCTTCCAGATGGCTTCCATGCCTAGCTCGGGATACTCTACGCACTCGATGCTCTTGATGCTCGACTGTGAGAGGACGGCAGCCACGCCGCCAATCGTGCCGAGATAGAAACCGCCATGCTTCTGGCAGGCATCGGTCACCTGCTGGGTGCGGTTGCCCTTGGCTATCATCACCAGCGAAGCACCGTTGGCCTGGAACTCATCGACGTAGGGGTCCATGCGGTTGGCCGTGGTGGGACCCATCGAGCCGCAGGGATAGCCTTCGGGAGTCTTGGCGGGTCCGGCGTAGAGGATGGGATAGTCCTTGAAGTACTGGGGCATTCCCTCGCCGGCATCGAGGCGTGCCTTGAGCTTGGCGTGGGCAATGTCGCGGGCCACGATGATGGTGCCGCGCAGGTTTACGCGGGTGGAGACGGGATACTTGCTCAGCTCCTTGCGCACGGCATCGATGCCCTTGTCCAGATCGATGTCGATACCCTTACCTCCCTCGCCCGGCAGACGCAGTTCCTCGGGGATGAGTTCGCCGGGGCAGTCGTCCATCTTCTCGAGCCAGATGCCGTCGCGATTGATCTTCGCCTTGATGTTGCGGTCGGCCGAGCAGCTCACGCCCATGCCGATGGGGCACGAGGCACCGTGGCGCGGCAGACGGATGACGCGGATGTCGTGGGCCAGGTACTTGCCGCCAAACTGTGCGCCGAGCCCAATCTTGTGGGCTTCCTCGAGGAGTTTCTGCTCCAGGTCGATGTCGCGGAAAGCACGTCCCGTCTCATCGCCCGTGGTGGGCAGCGAGTCGTAGTACTTGATGGAGGCCAGCTTGACGGTGAGCAGGTTCTTCTCGGCTGACGTGCCGCCAATGACGAAGGCGATATGATAAGGCGGGCAGGCAGCCGTGCCCAGATGCTTCATTTCCTCGACGAGGAAGGGCAGGAGCGTTCCTTCGTTCTGGATGGTGGCCTTCGTCATGGGGTAGAAGTAGGTCTTGTTGGCCGAGCCGCCGCCCTTGGCCACCATCACGAAGCGGTACTCGGCACCCTCCGTAGCCTCGATGTCTATCTGGGCCGGCAGGTTGCACTTGGTGTTCACCTCGTCATACATATTCAGCGGAGCGTTCTGCGAGTAGCGCAGGTTGTCCTGTGTGAAGGTATTGAAAACGCCGCGAGAGAGTGCTTCCTCGTCCTCGAAACCCGTCCACACCTGCTGTCCCTTCTCGCCGTGGATGATGGCGGTGCCGGTGTCCTGACAGAAAGGCAGGATGCCCTTGCAGGCCGTCTCGGCATTGCGCAGAAACTGGAGGGCAACGTATTTGTCGTTCTCGCTGGCCTCGGGATCACGGAGAATCTGTGCCACCTGAAGGTTGTGCTCACGACGCAGCATGAACTCCACGTCGTGGAACGCCTGCTGGGCCAGCAGCGTCAGTGCCTCGGGACTGACCTTCACGATTTCCTTCCCTTCAAACTCGCTCACGGTGACGCCTTCCTTCGTCAGGAGGCGATACTCCGTCTTGTCCTCGCCCATCTGGAACATTGGGGCATACTTGAATTCAATCATATCTGTTAGTTTAATGATTATTCGTTCTGATGTTCTTCCTCGTAGTGTTCGAAGAGGAAGTCGTTGTAGGGATACTTCTGCACGTGCAGCTCGCGCACCTTATTATACAGCACCTGCTTGAGCGTGTCGAAGCCGGTGCGCTCGCGGGCAGAGATGAAGAGGCAGTCGTCGCCCAGGCGGGTCATCCAGGTGTGGATGAGGTCGTCGAGCGAGACATTCTCGCGTGTGGCGGGCGTCAGGTCGTCGGCGTCCTTCTCGGTCCATCGATAGGCATCCACCTTATTGAAGATGATCATCGAGGGTTTCTCGGCACAGCCCAGGTCGGCCAGTGTCTTCTCCACCACGCGTATCTGCTCCTCGAAGTCGGGGTGGCTGATATCAACAATATGGAGCAGGAAATCGGCCTCGCGCACCTCGTCGAGCGTCGATTTAAAGGAGTCCACCAGGTCGGTGGGCAGCTTGCGGATGAAGCCCACAGTGTCGCTCAGCAGGAAGGGCAGGTTGTCGATGATTACCTTACGCACGGTGGTGTCCAGCGTGGCAAAGAGTTTGTTCTCGGCAAAGACCTCGCTCTTGGAGAGCAGGTTCATCAGCGTACTCTTACCCACATTGGTATATCCCACGAGAGCCACGCGAATCATGCGCCCGCGGTTGCTGCGCTGAGTGGTCTTCTGTCGGTCGATGTCGGCCAGTCGTGCCTTCAGCAGGCTCATGCGGTTCAGGATGATACGGCGGTCCATCTCTAACTGAGTCTCGCCCGGTCCGCGCAGTCCCACCGAGCCCTTGCCACCGCCGGCACCTGCACCGCCTCCCTGGCGCTCCAGGTGGGTCCACATACGTTGCAGACGAGGCAGCATGTAGCGATACTGTGCCAGTTCCACCTGTGTCTTTGCATTGGCCGTCTGCGCCCGCATGGCAAAGATGTCCAGGATAAGCGTCGTGCGGTCCAGGATCTTCACCTTCAGCACATTCTCTATGTTGCGCAACTGTTTGGCGCTCAACTCGTCGTCAAAGATAACCATGTCCACCTCGCGCTCGGCATCCTCCTCGCGCTGGATGTAGTCGCGTATCTCGTCCAGCTTTCCCTTACCCAGGTAGGTCACGCTGCTCGGTCCGTTCATACGCTGCGTGAAACGCTTCACAGTGACAGCGCCGGCCGTACTGGCCAGGAATTCCAGTTCGTCGAGATACTCCCGGGTCTTGCGCTCGTTCTGTTCCGGCGTAATGAGACCCACGAGCACAGCCGTCTCCACTTCCCGTGCCTCGGCAACGTCCTGCTGACGGATGCCCGACAAGCCTTCCTCCATCCGCGACGTGGCCGTGGAGGAACGCGATGACATATAATGTTTGCTTCTTGACACGCTTTACTAATCAACTATAAACTATGCGCTCGGCTATGCCGCTTAGCCTTTAGTGCGAAGAACTATGAACTATGAACTATGAACTATGAACTCTACTTCACCTGCACCACCAGGTACTTGCTCACGCTCCAGAACTTCGCGGGGTCGGTGATATGCAACTCATACTGTCCCTGTCTGTCCTTCGTGAGGTTATAGGAACCCGAGGGATGAGAAGTCAGGATCTTTGCACTCTTGCTGTAGAAGCGGATGTCCTTGTCGTAGCGGATGTCTATCTGTGTGAAGTAGTCCTTGTTGAACTCTCCGCTTCGCAGCACGTCGCCCTTCGTCAGGATCTTCTGCTCGCGCAGTTCCTTGGCCAGTCCGAAGACGAACCACGCCTTGTGCAGCTCGGCATCCTGCTGAGCCACCTTCTCGTCCTTGGCTGCATTCTCGGTGGTCAGGGCGCTGATCTGCTCGCCCTGTTCGGCCAGCTGTGCATCCTTCTCGGCCAGCTGTGCCTCCAGTTCCTGAATGCGGCGGGCCTGCTCGTCCACCTGTTTCTGAAGGTTCTCGATGGCCTTGGCCAGCTTGTCGGCATGTAGCGACGAGTTCCGCAGTTTCTCCTTCAGCTGGGCTATCATGTCGCGGTTTTGCTGCATGGCCTCCTGGATGAACTCCATGTTCTCGCGTATTACCTCCTTGCTGCTGGCATTCTCGCGGTTACCGTCGGCAATCGTCACGCGTCCCTGCGCCTCGTTGATGCGACGCATGCCCTCCTGCACCTCGTTGATGCTGCCCATGATGTCGTTCAGTTCCACGTCCTTCTGGTCGAGGAGGCGCTGCAGGGAGTCCACCCGCCCCTGTGCGGGGTCGCCCTCTGTCTTGCCCGTGGGGAAGCAGCCCCCCAGCAAGAGCACGGCCGATGCGGCAATAAGTATTCTTTTCATCGTCATTACGTTTAAAGTTCGACTTTACGCCTGCAAAGGTAGTAAATTCAATTCATAATTCATAATGCACGATGCATAATTTTTTGCAAGAGCGCTCGGAACCGCCAAGAATAAGCGAGCGGTAATGCCAACCATGAAACGGCAAACCCCTGCACCATGCGCTCGGCTCTGCCGCTTCGCTCGTCGAAGTAATCGGCCCTGCCGCTTGGCTTGTCCAAGCGCTCGGCTTTGCCGCTTTGCCTTTAGTGCAAAGAACTATGAACTATGAATTATGAACTACAAACCACTTCCTTTTCCCCCCACGATGATGACAAACTCGCCGCGCGGCTCCGTCTCCTGGAAATGCTGGAGCACCTCCTGCAGCGTACCGCGCACGCTCTCCTCGTGCACCTTGCTTATCTCGCGGCACACACAGGCGGGACGGTCAGGGCCAAAAACCTCGACGAATTGCGTCAGCGCCTTCACCACGCGATGGGGCGACTCGTAGAAGATCATCGTGCGTTCCTCCTCGCGCAGGGCCTCGATGCGCGTCTGTCGTCCCTTCTTCTGCGGCAGGAAGCCCTCGAAGCAGAAGCGGTCCGAGGGCAGGCCGCTGCTCACCAGCGCCGGCACGAAGGCAGTGGCGCCAGGAAGCGTAATCACCTCGATACCAGCGCGGATGGCCTCACGTGCTACCAGGAAACCCGGGTCGCTAATGCCCGGCGTGCCCGCATCGGAGACTACGGCTATCGTCTCCCCCGCCCGCAGGCGGTCCACGATGCGCTCCACCGTCTGGTGTTCGTTGAACTTATGGTACGAGAGCATCGCATTCCGTATCTCGAAATGCTTCAGCAGCAGGCCGCTCGTGCGCGTATCCTCGGCCAGTATCAGGTCGGCCTCCCTCAGCACGCGCAGGGCACGTGCCGTGATATCCTCCAGATTGCCCACCGGAGTGGGCACAAGGTACAGAGTTCCCATGTCATTCATTCTTTCTGAGGGACAAAGGTACGAATAAGCGAGCACAGAAGCAAGGAAAGACCAAAGTTTTTCCTTGATTATGTCGAGCGAAAGTACCTAAGACCGAAGGCCAGAGGTAAAAGCAAGGGAAGAGGAAAACGGAAGACGAAGTTTTCCGCATTTTGTATCGCGTATCTCAATAATAAATCGTACATTTGCCATTGCAATTGACAAAAAAGAGACGAAATGAAAGACGTAGGCTTCACAGGCGGAGAGATGATGCGCCGAGGACGCGTGGAGGTGATTTGCGGTTCGATGTTCTCGGGTAAGACCGAAGAACTGATACGCCGACTCAGGAGGGCACAGTTTGCCCGGCAGCGGGTGGAGATATTTAAGCCGACCATCGACGTGCGCTACAGCGAGGAGGAAGTGGTGAGCCATGAGGGCAACAGCATCCTCTCCACTCCGGTGGACTCCTCGGCCAGCATCCTGCTCATGGGACAGGAGAGCGACGTAGTGGGCATTGACGAGGCACAGTTCTTCGACGAACATATCGTGGAGGTATGCAACGAGCTGGCTTCGCGTGGCATACGCGTCATCGTGGCGGGGCTGGACCTGGACTTCAAGGGCATGCCCTTCGGCCCGATGCCTGCCCTGCTGGCCATCGCCGACGAGGTGACGAAGGTGCATGCTATCTGCGTGCGCTGCGGCGCACTGGCCTATGTGAGCCACCGCACCGTGGCTGGCGAGAAGCAGGTGATGCTGGGCGAGAAGCAGGAATACGAGCCCCTGTGCCGCGAATGCTACCGCAAGGCAATTGCTGTCCGGGAGTGATGGGGGGTGTTGGATTAGAGATTAAGGATTGATATAATATGTTCGAGAAAGAAATTACATTCGACCGCTTCATCCGAGGGATGATGATACTGGCCGTGGCAGCCATCCTCGTGTGGCTCATCAATCGGCTGAGCGCCGTGCTGCTCCCCTTCTTCGTAGCCTGGCTGCTAGCCTACATGCTCTATCCGCTCGTTCGCTTCCTGCAATACAAGGCGAGGCTGCGCAGCCGCTTCGTGAGCATCATGGTGGCCATGCTGCTGGTGCTGACCATCCTGACGGGCATCGTGGCCCTCATCATGCCACCCATCGTAAAGGAGGCTTCGCGCCTGAGCGGCCTGATTAGCGAATACATGGGCACCACGCTGGGACAGAGCGACATTCCACAGCAGGTGCAGCAGTTCGTGGAACGCTACATCAACGACAACTCGCTGCTCCAGATCCTGCAACAGAGCAGCTTCATGGAGGCCGCGCAGGGCATCGTCATGCAGCTATGGGGCGTGCTCTCCGGCACACTCAGCTTCGCACTGGGCCTGCTGGGTGTCTTCGTCGTGTTGCTCTACATGTTCTTCATCCTCAGCGACTACGAGACTATCTCCGAGGGCTGGGTGAAGTACATCCCCGCAGGAAAGGGCAAGTATGCGACAGCCGTCATCCAGGACGTAAAGAACGGCATGAACGCCTACTTCCGTGGACAGTCGCTCATAGCGCTCTGTGTAGGCGTGCTCTTCAGTATCGGCTTCCTCATCATCGGCTTCCCGATGGCCATCGGACTGGGTCTCTTCATCGGTCTGCTCAACATGGTGCCCTACCTCCAGATCGTGGGCTTCATCCCTACCATCCTGCTGGCCATGCTCAAGGCAGCCGACACGGGACAGAACTTCTGGGTCATCCTGCTCATGGCACTCGCGGTCTTCGCTGTGGTACAGGCCATACAGGACATGTTCCTCACCCCACGCATCATGGGGCATGTCATGGGCCTGAATCCGGCCGTTATTCTGCTCAGCCTCTCCATTTGGGGCAGCCTGCTGGGATTCATCGGCCTGATCATCGCCCTGCCGCTCACCACGCTCTGTATCTCCTACTACCGCCGCTTTGTGCTTAAGGAGAACTCCGAGAAAGCGACAGCCTCACCCCAAGAGCCTCACCCCCAGCCCCTCTCCGAGGAGAGGGGGGAATAGCCTCACCCCAAGGATCCCACCCCTTGCCCCTCTCCTCAGGAGGAGAACCTCTAATAGAGAATTGATTATGAGAAAGACGCAGACAATATTTACGCTACCTGTCTCCCCTCTCCTCAGAGAGGGGCTGGGGGTGAGGCTTCTTCTCCTCCTGCTCCTCCCCGCAGCACTGCAGGCACAGCCGTCCATCGAGCCCTGTCCCCCACTGCCCAGTCCCGCACAGGTGGCCTGGCAGCAGATGGAGACCTACGCTTTCGTACATTTCGGGCTGAACACCTTCACCGACCAGGAGTGGGGCTACGGCGACGTATCGCCCGAGAAGTTCAATCCCACCGACCTCGACTGTGAGCAGTGGGCCGAGACCTTTGTCAAGGCGGGCATGAAGGGAGTCATCCTCACGGCCAAGCACCACGACGGCTTCTGCCTCTGGCCCACCCGATATACGGACTACAGCATACGCAACACGCCCTACCGCGACGGCAAGGGCGACCTCGTGGGACAGTTGGCCGAGGCATGCCGAAAACACGGGCTGCGCATGGGCGTCTATCTCTCGCCCTGGGACCGCCACCAGGCCTTCTACGGCACAGCGCTCTATCCCTCATACTACCTCATGCAGATGGAGGAGTTGCTCACGCAGTATGGCGACCTCTTCGAGGTGTGGCTCGACGGGGCCAACGGCGGAAACGGATGGTATGGCGGAGCACGCGAGGAGCGACGCATCGACCGCCGCACCTACTACAACCTGCCAGCCGTCTATGACCTCATCCGCAAACATCAGCCCCAGGCACTCATCTTCTCCGACGGCGGGCCCGGCTGTCGGTGGACGGGCAACGAGAAAGGTGTGGCGGGCGAGACCAACTGGGCCTTCCTGCGCATCGCCGAGGTATATCCTGGCTATCCGAATGCCGGAGAACTCAACGTGGGCCACGCCGACGGCGACACGTGGGTGGCCTCGGAGTGCGACGTCAGCATCCGGCCCGGATGGTTCTATCATGCCAAGGAGGACAGCCGGGTGAAGACGCCCGACGAGCTGACAGACATTTACTATCGCTCCGTGGGCCGCAACAGCACCATGCTCCTCAACTTCCCCGTAGATCGACGCGGCCGCATCCATCCCACCGACTCGGCCAATGCCGTAGCCTTCCGTCAGCGCATCCAGCGGGAACTGGCCCATAACGTGCTACTCCATCGCGGTGGGGCAGAGACGGACGGCGACTTCGCCACCTACACCCCGATAGAGACCGGCCAGTCGCTCGAGCTTAAGTTACCACGACGCACGTCCGTCAACCGCCTGCTACTGCAGGAGTACATCCCCCTGGGGCAGCGTGTCGGACAGTTCCGCGTGGAATATCACGACGGCCACCGGTGGCTGTCGCTGCCCACCGACGAGCAGACCACGACCATCGGCTACAAGCGCATCCTGCGCTTCCCCACTGTCCAGGTACGTCGCCTGCGCCTCACCATCATAAAAGCACGTGCCACCACCTGCCTGAGCGAGATGGCGGCATACGAGGCCAGATAGGACACCACGCAAAAAAGAATTCAAAGAGGTAGGACATATTCCCTCCCCTCCCTATTGGTGGGGGGCCGAGGGTGAGGTTGTTTCGGTGAAGGCCAACATGGTCATGCCGTCGGGCGAAAGGATATCCTGGGCCGTCTGCCACAGGATGTCGGGCGTGAGCGCATCGAGACGCTCCATCTGCTGTGCCATAGTCAATGTGGTTCCATAGTGCAGGAAACGCTTGGCCATGCCGATGGCCACACTCTCGGGATTGTCCCACGCAATGCCCAGCTGCCCCCTCATCTGCCGGCGTGCCGCATCGAGCGTGCGCTGGCTGAGCGGAGCATCGCAGAGCCGCTTCAGTTCCCGAACGACCAGCCGCGCGCAGCGCTTCACATCATGATGGTCACAACCGAAATAGACACGCCACAGGCCTGCGTCGGTATAGCTCGCCATGTTACTCTCCACCGAATATACCAGACCGTGCCGCTCGCGGATCGACGTGTTCAGCCGGCTGCTCATGGCCGGACCGCCCAGCAGATTATTGAGCAGGAAAAGGGCATAGTAGCGAGGATCGGTGGCAGCAAACGTCCGAGTGCCTATCATCACATGTGCCTGATGGGTGGAACGGGAGACGGTGAAAAGCCTCACCCCCAGCCCCTCTCCGAGGAGAGGGGAGTTGCTGGTTGCCTTCTCCGCTTCTCCCCGAGGGACTGAGGAGTTGCTGGTTGCCTTCTCCGCTTCTCCCCGAGGGACCGAGGAGCTGCTGGTTGCCTTCTCCGCCTCTCCCCAAGGGACTGAGGAGCTGCTGGTTGCCTTCTCCGCTTCTCCCCGAAGGACTGAGGAGCTGCTGGTTGCCTTCTCCGCCTCGGGTCCCCTCTCCCCTCGGAGCAACGCAAGTTCGTGTTCGAGCGTAGGAGAGCAAGGCGACGGAGTCTGGGCCGGGGGGGAGGCTGTAAAGGGACTTCTCTCCACCATCCTGACCACCTCCTCGATGTCCACCCGCCCATACACAAAGAGCACCATACGTTCGGGGCGGTAGAGACGGCGGACGAAGCGTTGCAGGTCCGATGACACGAACTGGCGCAGGCGGTCGGCGGAGCCCAGGATGTTGCGCCCCAGCGGATGGCCAGGAAAGAGGAGCGACTCGAACTCGTCATAGATAAGCTCGCTGGGCTGGTCGTTATAGCTCTCTATCTCGTCGATGACCACCTCCACCTCGCGCTCCACCTCCTGTTGCGGGAAGGTGCTGCACAGGGTGATGTCGAGCAGCAGCTCCAGGGCGCGCCCCAGATGTTGCCGCAGCGTGGTGCAGTAATAGACGGTCTCCTCCTTGTCCGTAAAGGCGTTCAGGTCGCCACCCACCGACTCCATGCGCGTGATTATCTGGCGTGCCGAGCGGCGTAGGGTGCCCTTAAACGAAAGATGTTCCACAAAGTGAGCCAGGCCGTCCTCGCCCGGCAGTTCGTCGCGCGTGCCGGCATCTACGGCGATGCCGCAATATGCCACTTCGCTCTCACTCCGGGCGCAGATGATGCGCAGGCCATTGGATAACGTATAAGTCTGATACACGATAAGAATTCTTTTTTCGGGGTGCAAAGGTACGAAAATTCCGAGTAAGCGAGTGCAAAGAGAATGAATTCTTTTTGTCGAGCGTGAGGAATTTATCTAATAAGCGAGCGCAATGCAAAAGGAAAGACGAAGTTTTTCACCTTGAATTGCCGAGCGGGACCACCTATGTCCGAGGGGCAAAGGAATGCAATCTAAGCAGCGAGGCTGCAAGGGATAGCCCTTGCAGCCTCGGATTTTGTAGGGAAAGAGGATTCCAGCAATTAATCTATGCTCTTGAATTTCCGTTAAACTACAGGGTTCTGAGGCGCTGCATAAGAGGCAAAATGCCGATAAAATCGGGTTAAAAACCGTAAAGTGTTCGGTTTTTCAGCGAAAATTGAGTACCTTTGCACCCGAATTATGGCAAAGAGACTCTATACATATTTAATAATAGGTATAACCATCGTGCTGTCCATCGCGGCATGCACGAAGAATCACGGGGACAGGTTGAGTGTTTCAGCCGACGCGTCGGCGAATCGTGAGCCTGATCCCATGATTCAGCAGGCGATGGCGGTTTACGACTACGACCCTGTGCGGGCTTTGCAGATTGTGGACTCAGCGGTCATCGTGGGAAACCTGCCCGACTGGTGGGCAGACTTCTACAGGGCGCGAATCTACGGCAGTACGCAGGTACCGAAACTGATCGATTCGTTGCTTCATGGCGTCAAGGGGGCAGCGGGCGATACGGCTCGCGTCATTGCCGAGCGACTGCTCTGTCACGACTCCATCAAGGCGAGTCTGGCTCGTCAGCAGGACGTGCTAGAAGTTTTGGCCCACACCGCCCGCCAGCAGGGTGACACGCTGGGCTGGCTGCAGCGTTCGCGCGAGTTGGTGGAGGTATGCCACGGACAGGGTGCCGAGACCGAAGCTCTGCGCAACGAGGCCGAGGTGGGTGCCGCCCTCTGCTTCTTGGGAAAGGAGACCGAGGGCATGGCGCGGATTGACAGCGTGATAGCCCTACTGGACGTAAAGAAGTTCAACGAGCTCGATGCCATGCTCATTGTGCTGAAGCGCAAGGTGTGCGTGCTGGCCGATAGGGGGCATTATGCCGAGATGCTGCCGCCGGCCCGCCAGATGCTGGAGCGACTCAGCGACTACGAGCAGCACCCCGACCGCTATCACGACGGCAGTTACCGCGAGCCCAAGGACTCCACCGAGAGGCAGGACTATATTGAGTTCTACCGCTCGAAGGCGCAGAAGTATATTGCCGCTGCCTACGCCGCCATCGGCGAGAGCGGCAGCATGAAGGAGTCGTTCCGCCAGTTGGAGGCCATCGTGCGCGACGCTGCTGCCCGAGAGCACCGCGCCCGCTACCAGGCCATCGAGCAGCAGTACGAGACGGAGCGGCATCGGGCAGAGGCCCGTCGCAACGCGCTGATAGCATGGAGCACGGGCATCATCAGTCTGCTGGCCGTCTGCTTCGCCCTGTTCGCCCTCTACAAGCACCGTGAGACGCAGCTCAAAAACCGTGCGCTGGTTCGGCAGATTGACGAGGCGATGGCGTATAAAGAAAGGTATGAGGCTCTTTTATCGCCTAAGACTTTTGACGCGCCAAAGAGCGAAAACGCTGAGGAAGATGCTGATACCGACCTCTTCGCCCAGATTCACGACACCATCATCCGCGAGCAGCTTTACCTCAACCCCGCCTGCGACCGCCAGATGCTCATCGACCGTTTCGGGCTTTCGAAAGAGCGCATTGGTGCCGCCTTTGCCAAGGGCAGCAGCCATCCGTCGCTGTCGGCCTATATCAACGACCTGCGGTTGGAACATGCCTACAAGTTGCTGCTTGACCAACCCGGTCTCGACCTTGGGCAAGTGGCGCAGCAGAGTGGTTTCAGCAGCCGGAAGTACTTCGGCGACCGCTTCAAGTCGCGCTACGGCATGACTCCTTCTGAGTTCAGGGCTGCTCGGCAATGATGGTCTGACAGCAAGTCATTATATGCCTGAAATTGTCTTCGGACGTCAGAAATGGTCTTTCTGACGTCCGAATCTGTCTGAAACCACGTCCGAATCTGTCTGTGCCCTTGCGGGCGCAGGCATTTTTGTGTACCTTCGCGACGTAGTAACGACAAAAAGGTACGCTTATGCACACATCAACACTCATCCTTCTGCTCACGGGCATCATTGCGGTGCTCGTGGCGATCGTATGCTTCCTCGTGTGGCGCATGGCCCGCAAGGACGACGAACTGCGCCTCAAGAACCGGGTCATCGTCGACGAGGTGGAGCGCAACCGCCGCCTCATAGACCGCGCCGTCAGTCTCGGTGTCAACCGTGCGGCGCTGTTACTGTCTTTTTCCCTGCTGCTGGTGATAGCCGCCTGCACCAAGGAGGGCGACACTATCTATCAGCCCGACCCTGCCGATTCTGCCTCGACGGCACCGCTCGTCACCGTCATCTACGACCCCAATGCGCTGGGTGATGGCGGCTACAACGACCTCATCTATCAGGGCGTGGAGCAGGCAGCCAAGGAGTACGGGCTGCGCACCATGCAGCTGTCGCCCGTCACGAGGGAAGAGGGACTGGCCTACCTGCAAACGGTGTTCCAGCAGATGGAAGCTGCACAGGACACTGTGCGCCGCCTCTTCATCGTTGCCGCCGCCAGCTACGACGACTATCTGCGCCAGAACAACAACCGCCTGGAGAAGAACGATTATGCTGACCTGCTCTATTTAGAGACCAGCACACCACTCAACGGCAAAGGCTACACGCTCTATCTGCCTTTCTACGGTGCCATGTACGAGGCCGGAGCCGTGGCGCCCGTCATTGCCCCTGAGGTGCTGCTCGTGGCAGCCAATCCCGAAATAGAGAGTGTAAAAGAGGCCGTGAAGGCATTCACAGAGGGTTTCCGGACCGACTATGTTGCGGCAGACGATGATCGGCAGTTCGTTATCCAATACCTCTCCGATGGCGTGTCAGGGGGCTTTGCCGTGGCTGACACCACCGCCATGCGATTGCTCTATCAGCATGATTGGCAGACCTGGAGCCAGCTGATGGTACCCGTCTGCGGCGGAGCAGGTTCCACGTTCCGTCGGTTGATAGAGATAATGGGGGGCTACGACTATGTAGGTGTCGATGCCACCGTCACCTCGCCACACTGTCCGTTCTCAGCTGTGAAGCACATTGACCGCGCCGTAGCACTCTGCATCGGCCAATGGCTCTCTGCCGAGGGAATGCCGAAGCATCAGGTGCTGGGCCTTGCCGACGGCTATACCGAATTGGTTGTCCATCCCTATACAAACAGTCATAAGCAGGCGTTCAGCGAGCAGTTGACGGATGCCCTTCGTACAAGGATTTATAACGATGCAGTCAGAAAGGAGGCCGAGCATGAGAAATAGAGTGTTATTCTCCATCATCCTATTATTGCCCCTCTTCACTTCCTGCCGCCAAGAGGACGACACCATCGAGATCGTGCCAGCCCGCCACTGGGTGGAGAAGACTGTGGCCGTCGTCGCCCCTGTTGGTGATGCCGCCACAAAGACCCGACTGGAGCGCACAGCCGAGTGGTTCCTGGAGAACTTCCGAGAGGCGCAGCTGCACGACACGCTGGCCATCGACCTGAAGCTGGAGTGGCACGACGAACTCAGCGAAGACCTCGAAGCACTCAGCGGGCAGTTGGCCGGTCGCGAGGACATCGTGGCCGTCATCGGTCCCTTCGCCAACGGCAGTGTGGCACGCTTCGCCCCTGCGTGCAGCAAGACACAAAAGCCCCTCATCACGCCTACCGCCACCAGCGAGGACATCATCCGCCGCTATGCCGTCACCACGAATGGGCTGAACACGAACGCCGCGCCCTTCCTCTGGTCGCTCACCGAGACTGACGTCTCGCTTGCAGGCCTGCTGATGAGCAGTTTTGCAACGATGGGCAAACACTATAGCGACATCCTTGGTACGACCAAGGCCGCCGTCTTCTCACCCGATGACACATACGGTATGACGTTCAACTACTGGGCACCGTTCTACGCCTTAGAGAACGACATCGACCTGCAACGCAACGACCAGTACAGGAGCCTGCAGGAGTTGCTGCAGCAGATAGCCGACTACCGCGAGGCGATGCTTGGGCAGGGACTGGTGACGTCGGCCATCTTCTGCGTGGCCGAGACAGCGCAGCAGCTCTACGAGGTGGCCCGTGCCAATCGCCTGGCCGTGCTGGGCGACCCTGTGCTCAGTCTGGCGTTCAGCAGCACCGACCCCGACGACCCTGCCAACGACCAGTATTGGCAGGTGTTCAAATCAACATACAATACTTACTTCGCCTTTTCCGCCCTCTCCGAGGAGGGACTTGCCGCTCTCGGCCCACGTGCCGCCGCCATCTTGCAGGGCTACGAGGGCTTCTCGCCATACGCCGACCCCACCACGGGCTTCGAGCAGAGCTACAAGACGCGCTTCGGCGTGCTCCCCACCTTCGCCGAGTGCAAGTTCTATGATGCGCTGATGCTCGCCGCCTTCGCCACATGCTACGCAGAACACCAACGTCCTGTGGTCGGCGATAACATCGCCGACATCAACCACGCCATCCGTACCCTCACCATCGATGCCGACGGCGCTTCCCTCAGCGGCCCCGCCTGGAACGCTACCTCGATGGAAATCTACCTCTCCGCCATGGAGCGCGGCCATCTGCTCCATTTCGTGGGTGCCTCGGGCGAAATCAGTTTCGATGCCGACACCTACACCGCCGCCACCACGACAACCTACGTACACTGGCAACTGATGGACGGCCAGATTATCCATCGCAGCTACTTCGGCTCCTCCGGCGTGCGCACCGCCGATGCCAAGGCTGCCTGGCGCTACCTCTACGATCAGCAGGAAGCCAGCAAGGACTTCGAGCAACAGGCCGCAGGTGGCACGGCCATACAGTATTCTGCCCTCGCCGACCAGTATGCTGTGCTGGTGCAGGGCAGCACGGGCTTCATCAACTACCGCCATCAGGCCGATGTTCTCAGCGTCTATCAGGCCCTGCGCCGAGGCGGTTTCCCCGATGACCACATCATCCTCATCATCGACGGCAGCATTGCCAACGACCCGCAGAACCCCGAACCAGGCATCATTCGTTCATCGCTCAACGGTCCCGACCTGTTGGGTGGCCACGACAACCTGCCCGCCGCAGCAGTCGATTACGACAGCGCCGACCTCACCGCCAGCGATGTTGCCGGCATCCTGCAGGGTGTAGGCGCCCCCAGTTCCAATGTCCTCCTCTACTGGAGCGGCCACGGCCGTAGCATCAGCCACGGCGGAGCCGACGAGTTCTGTTGGCGCGACACACCCCACGGTCAGGGCTTTACCGCCTCGATGCTCCGCGAGACCGCCCGCCAAATGCAGTTCCGCAAGCTGCTCATCGCCGCCGAGCCCTGCTACGGCGAGTGCGTCATCAGCGCCGTCGAGGGCATTCCCGGCGTGCTCGCCATGAGCGGAGCCAGTGCCACTGAGCAGTCGTGGGCCGACTGCTGGAGCAACGACGCCCACGTGTGGCTGTGCGACCGCTTCTCGCAGAACCTCGTCACTTGTCTCACCGACAACCCCGACACCAGTTTCCGCGACCTCTTCCTCTACTGCGCTACCCACACTCTCGGCTCCCACGCCAAGATAGTGAACGCCGCCCACTTCGGCAACCTCTACACCACCGGCCCTTCAGAGTTCATACGCTATCATAATAAATAAGGTATATATAATGTTTCACAATCAAAACAAAACAACAATGAGAAAGAACAATCGATTCCTTTCACGCCTGCTGGCAGTCATGATGCTGACCGCCGCAGCAACAGGGTTAACAGCCTGTTCAGACGATGACGATGACAACGACACGCCCTACACCCCTGGCACGTTCAGCTACAGCGCCGTGGTGTTCGGCAGCAGCGACAGCCAGCAGCTGACGCTCGACAGCATCTCGTCGGCCCTCAC
The DNA here is from genome assembly GCA_902788315.1 of uncultured Bacteroidales bacterium. Classification (GTDB taxonomy): domain Bacteria; phylum Bacteroidota; class Bacteroidia; order Bacteroidales; family Bacteroidaceae; genus Physcousia. The sequence goes on along the minus strand of CADAJS010000040.1, from coordinate 5,192 downwards.
CAGCGCCACCACCACGGCCTCGTGGCTCAAGGTGACGCCCCTGGCCGACCTCGACCGCTTCGGCCACCCCACGCTCAGCATTGAGAGTACGCAGCCCTCGACCGACGGTGCCGAGGCCACCATCGACGTGGTGAGCGAGAAGGGCGACCGCGCCACCGTCACCGTGCGCCACCGCCAGATGGGCGACGGCGATGCCTACAGCGGCGGCAACGCCGGATGGCTCACCGACTGGTGGACCTTCCAGACCGTGGACCTGCAGGGCTTCGAGCACGCCCAGAAGGCCCCCTGGACGGTGGAGGGCGCCGACCACATTCCCGAGGAGGTGCGCCGACAGGTCACGCCCTCGCAGGGATGGGAGATGGCCTTCAGCTATCTGAACGACGAGTCGCTGCGCGGCGTGCGCTACTTCGCCCTCTACAACAAGTGGAGCGGACAGATGCGCGTCTATACCTACATCGTCGACCCCACCGGCTGGGGCACCGACCTGATGATTAACGCCTACTTCGGCACGGCCAACCACAACGACATGTACCCGCTCTACAACGTCTTCGAGTATGGCATACCCACCAGCCACGTGCCGGGCAGCACCCTCTCGCGCAACGCCAAAATCCTGAGCGCCCAGAGCCAGACCTTCCAGACGTGGCTCACCCCCTTCCGCTACTCCCAGAGCATCACCCCCGGATGGTACTGCTTCGAGTTCGACATGTCGGGCTACGTGCCCAAGGGCAAGGACTGGCTGAAGAAGGACGAGGACGCTCCGCGCTTCAAGTTCTTCGCCGAGACGGTGAACAACCAGAACGTCAACCTCAAGGGTACGCTCTCCGGCAGCATCAGCGGCACTTTCAGCGACCCGCAGATTATCCAGCACGGCGGGGCCAACGCCACCAGCGGCATATTCAGCGCACTGGGCGGCGGTCTGAGTGCAATCAGCGGCTTAGCCTCCAACAGCATCTCAAGTTCTGCCACCTACGGCGGTCTGATGAGAAACGGCGGCAACGAGGGCATCGGCGGCTATCTCAACCCCATCAAGTACTGGGGCGGATTTGCCTGCAGCATCGCCGGGCCGCTGCTCAGCTTCATCGGTGGCCAGATGGAAGACCCCGTGAGCTACGACACCATTCCCGGCAAGATTGACCTGACGCTCGACGCCACGCTCGACCTTAACGGCTACATCAAGGCTGCCACGGGCAACAACCAGCGCGGACTCTCCGTCAGTCCTAAGGGCATCTACTCGGCCAACGGCGCCAACGGCCATGTGGGCAAGGGCGTGTGGAGCCTGGCCGAAGACCCCGTGGTGTATATCGACAAGGACGATATCCTCTCCTCGCAGAACGGTTTCAACCTGCTCTGCACCAACAGCGGCTACTCCATCAGCAGCTTCGCCGACTACGACGTGCGTATTGTCTATGCCTTCGACCCCACGAGTATCAAGCTGAACCTGAACACAGACCTGTTCCGCGACATTCAGGACGTCACCGTCACGGCCAACGTGGGCGTGCTGCCCAACTACCCCTGCGGCCACACCGATTCCTATCGGCAGATGCTCATGCTGGGCAATCGCCCCTCGTTCAGCCTGGCCCCGGGCAAGACCAGCGGCACTGTTAACCTCAGTGCAAACTCAATCCCCTTAGTGTGGAAGGTGGGCCTGGACGACCTGGCCGACGGCCAGTATGAGACCGCCCAGAACTGCTCCGTCGTCACCCAGATGACGGCCGATGGCAAGGGCTGGCAGCGCTATCACGGACGACTCATCGACGTGCCGGAACTGGGCAAGCAGATTGTCGTGGACCCGCAGGTGTTTTTGCCCTACAGCCTCGATGAGAAAGGCAAATGCACCGGCATCGGCTACCCCACGGCCCCCGACTTCGTGGTGCGCGTCGATGTGCAGTTCACCGCTCTCGACGACGACGGCGAGCGCAAGGCATTCCAGTATGGAAAACTCTACATACCGAAAATCGAGATTGTGGATTACGACGGGATAAGCAAGGTCTACAGCCGCCTGAAGGACTACTCGCAGAAGTGCGAGAAGAAGCAGGCCGTCAACACGCTGGCCAACGACTCAAGCGTCCCCGTGCGCTTCCCTGGCGGCCATCGCCTCATCGCCAAGACCCTCCGCCTGCTGAAGATCGTCACCGATGAATAAGCGTACAGTCCCAAATACTCAGATAAATAAATTCAAGTTTCGCAGTCGCTCAACTTCTTTGTAGTTAATAAGTTAAGTAATTATCGCTTCGCTCGTCCCTTCGGACTGTAGTTAAGCCATCACTTCTACAGGCTGTTTTCCGCCACAAGACATTTGGCTTATCTACTTAACTACTGACTACTTAACTACTTCAGAAAGTTGAATAAATAAATTGTAAATCGTAAACATAAGTAAATCGTATATGAAAAAGAGATTTCTTCCTGCGCTGCTGGCCATGCTGATGCTGGCCACAGTCGCCCCCACGTTCACCGCCTGTTCTGACGATGACGATGACAAGAACAACAGCGAGCAAACCGAAAGCCAGAAGCTGCAGTACGACGACCTCGACATCTTCCAGCGGGCCATCTGCAACATCGACAGCGATGGCCAACTGGTGCGCTACCAGTTTGGCGAGGCCCTCTACGATGCCGAGCCACAGCACCTCTACATCGGTGTGGACAACATCGAGGAGGCCGCCAAGATTTTCCGCTGCTGGATAGCCCCCGATGTGGAGCTGGGCACCATCACCCCCACCGTGAGCGACCTCACCGCCCAACTCACCGACACGCTGGGCCACGCCCAGGGTACCATCTACTTCCGCGCCGGCAGCGGCCAGACCGTGGCCGAGGTGACCTACAGCCCCGAGACGAAGCTGAAGTACATCGACAAGATTACCTTCCTGCTGAACTCGGCATGGCCTTACAACTCTGGGGAATTGAAGTGGCATCTGGGCGATATTCGCTCCTTCAGGATTACTGGCAATTGTAGTGAGGGTCTTGCTGATAATGACAAGTCACTCAATTTCGTGCTCGTCCAAGAGGGCGGCAATGGCCTCTATGCAGTATGGGCTGCCATTACAAATAACAAGTACACAAATTCTTCTGGAAAACAGAAATGGGGTGCTGAGAATTCTTTCGATAAGGTGTTCTATTCAGACTATTGTCCGACCCGTAGCAGCGCGGACTACATTACAATTATGCTGAGGGAAAACTGGAATTTCTTTGTTGAGAAATTCAAACAAGCTGGATGCGGACCGCTTGAAGCGAGCGCGTCATACTGGATAAACAGTACGCATTGGGACTGGGGGCGTTATTATGAGTGCATGGCGTATTCAAGCGGCTATGTTTCCGGAATAACGCAAGGCAATGGCGAAGAGCGCTTCCTGCTGAAAAACGACTGGCTCAGGGACGGCGAATTACCACTGACGTCCATCGGCGGCAGTGAAGGATTCCCAGGAGAAGGCTATGCCAACCTCTTCGATAACAATGATGGCTCTAAGTGGTTAACGCTTAATGGCCGTACGAAGAGCGAGGTCAGCGGCAAGGACTGCTGGTGGGTGGAGTTCCAAACCAGCAGCCCCCCCATTAACCCCTACTCCTACTCGCTGGAGACAGGAAACGACACTAGTAAGTATCCAGAGCGCAACCCGAAGAGCGGTGCTCTCTACGGCAAAAAGAACGCTCGCAGCCAATGGACGCTCATCGACAGCCGCACAAACTTCGAGCTGCCTTCCGACAACTATAAGTGGAAAGAGTACCAGATGAACGGCACCAGGGGAGACTATACGTACTTCCGCTTTGAGGTTTATGAGCCGGTAGGAGGCGGATCCATCCAGCTTGCGACGCTCTACCTCAACTATTAAACCCTAACGCCTCCCGGGAAACGGGAGGATGGCACCAGCCAGGAGGGGTCACCTGTCTCTCCGACAACCCCGATACCAGTTTCCGCGACCTCTGCGTATATATGGGGGCTACCTACGGTCACCAGAACTGGACCTCCACGGAAGCCGACCTCTATACGAATAACTGGTCATGGAATACAGCTGATAAAATGCCCACCATTCCGCTGGAGAAGGTGGTCAACGTCACCGCCGGCCGTCTCGTGCTGAAAAACGACCTGCCCGAGGGCATGAACATCTCGAACGTCAAGGTGCTCAACGCCGACAATAATACGGAGGTGTCCGAGTTTGAGAACACCATCCCCAACGGCGGCGAGCAACTGCTGGGCACCTATAACTCGAACCTGCGGTACCTCGTGACCTTCAAGGCCCGCAAGAGCGGTGCCGACACGCCGCGCACCTACAAGTACACGACGAACCCAAGCATCAAGCTGACCCACAAGGCCAAGACCACGCTCTACGCCAACGGCGACTTCACACCGCAGTAAGACCAACTGAGCCCCGGCGGGCACTGCCGGAACATCCGGCAATGCCCGAGGGGCAAAGGAATGCAATCTAAGCAGCGAGGCTGCAAGGGATTAGCCCTTGCAGCCTCGGATTTTGTAGGGAAAGAGGATTCCAGCAATTAATCTATGCTCTTGAATTTCCGTTAACGTAAAGTCGAGTCAACGTGAAATAAAATTAAGTTTAATCAGGGTCAACCCTTATCGTGAGTAAGACCAAAAGTAGTCAACTAAAATCGTTAAACTACACAACTAAAATCGTTAAACTACACCTGTGGACTTTATCACGCGTGATAAACTCTTTTATCGCGTGTGATAAAATCTTTTATCACGTGTGATAAAGCACCGTGCCATGTAACTCGCCCTTCATGGGCCGGGCAGACAGCATCGGCGCAGACGATGCGCAGGCCATTGGATAACGTATAAGTCTGATACACGATAAGTACTTATTCTGTTTCTATTCTGGGGTGCAAAGGTACGAATAAACGAGAGCACTGCAAAGGGAAAGACGAAGTTTTTCGACTTTGCACTTCCGAGCGGAGCGGGAGCGCTCGGCTATGCCACTTTTACCAAGCGAAGCGGTTAAAGAACCTAAGATAGGAGGCCAAAGATACGAAGATTGTCTTTTCCTATTGTCCCGAGGCAGACAGAATAAACCACAGCGGCCGAAAAAATATGGAGATTACAGCCGCTATGGTTATATTCTCAGACCCGTACGAAACTGGCAATTACCAAAGCTTATATTCTGGATGCTCTTCCATGAGCTTTAATATTTCTTCCCTGCTAAGTGTATTTTTCGTCTCATCATGTGTAATTCTCCGCACTTCGT
>CADAJS010000039.1:31779-35712 GCA_902788315.1 uncultured Bacteroidales bacterium | reverse complement strand
ACCGCCGAGCCTCTCGCTGCTACCGGCATCCAGTACGTACTGGCCGAGAAGGATGGTGTGGCAGGCTTCTACCAGGCTGCCGAGGGCACCAAGATTCCGTCCGGCAAGGCTTACATCGAGAAGGCTGCAGCTGGCGTGAAGGGCTTCTTCTTCGGCGACGCTACCGGCATTGCCGAGGTGGAGACAGCCACCGAAACTGACGCCGCCATCTACGACCTCAGCGGTCGTCGCGTGGAGAAGGCTCAGAAGGGCATCTATATTGTTAACGGCAAAAAGGTAATGAAGTAATATGAAGAAGACGTATGTTTCGCCTCAGCTGAAAGCAGCTTCCAGCGAGGCTACCGAGATGCTGGCAGCCAGCCTGCCCATCGGTGAGGGCACCGTCGATGGCGGCGATGCACTGACCAAAGAGAACAAGTGGGACATCTTCAACGAAGAGGAGACCGAGGAATAATCCATTCCACTCCCACACAAACCACGACGAGGGCGAGGAAGCACACACGCTTCCCCGCCCTCTTTTTGCTTCAACCCCGATCTCCCTGAAAACTCTTGCCAAAAAACTTATCCGTTTTCTTTTGTAGTGCCCCCGCTTATTCGTATCTTTGCACCACAAACAATAAAGAATTGGCATACGATGGACTCATCCCAAGGCTCAGACTCGTCATTCTTCAGCCTCACAAACGAGGGGGCGGGCTTCAGCGAACAGATTCGTCTGGAGAAGGAAGGACGCACACAGGTATATTATAAGGTATGCATCGACGGACGCTATTATTTCATGAAAGCGCTGCGTCCCGAATACCTCCACAAGGAGTTCTATCGCGAGATGATGCGCAAGGAGTACGAGCTGGGCAGCCAGCTGAACTCCGACTACGTGGTGCACTACACCCGCCTGGCGGAGTCGCCCGACGAGTGCTACCTCCTGATGGAATACATCAACGGGAAGGATCTGGCCGAGTTCCTCAAGGACAATCCGCTCTACTTCCGTCGCGAAGCCCATCTGAACAGATTCCTGCGCCAGCTATGCCTGGCCCTGCAGGAGATGCACCAGCACCAGGCACTCCACCTGGACCTGAAGCCCTCGAACATCCTGCTCACCGCCACCAACAGCGACGTGCGGCTCATCGACCTGGGATGCAGCTACACCGATTCGCGCACGCTCACCATCGGCCACACCGACCGCTATGCCGCACCCGAACAGCTGGGCGACGGCAGCGATGTGGATGCACGCACCGATATATATGCCATCGGACGTGTGCTCCAGTTCATCGGCGAAGACCATCTGCCGCGACGCTATCGCAAGATTGTCCACCGTTGCTTGCAGGAAGACAAGGAGAAGCGTTTCCAGACGGTCGAGGAGATACTTACCGAAATTACCCCCCCCGACAATCCTGGCTCCTGCTGCCGGTGATGCTTCTGCTGGTTCTTGCCGGCCTCTACGCAGGCGGCATGTTCCGTGCCGACGGGGAATTCCTGCCGCAAGACAGCATCATCATCGACCGCTCCACGGGCGACACGCTCTATGTGCGCGTACTCTCCGTCGAGGAACGGCGGGCCGCCATCGTGCAGGCACCTCCCGGAGGCCATGTCTATACCGGTGACATCGTCATCCCCGAATCGATAAGATATAAGAGGCACACCTTCCGCATCACGGAGATAGGCGAAAAGGCCTTTGCCGAATGTACGGACATCAAGAGCATGCACCTGCCCTCCACCCTGGGCATCATCCACGAGGGAGCATTCTATGGCTGTACCGACATGAAGACTATCAACCTCCCCTCCTCGCTGCGCACGATGATGCCGGACGCTTTCGTCAATTGCATCAGCCTCACCAGCGTGCGCTGGCCGGAGACCATCAGCGAGGTGACCCGCAACAGTTTCGTGGCCTGCCGCTCGCTGCGCGAAGTCATCCTGCCCGAGGGCATCACCGCCATCCGGCAGGATGCCTTCTGCGACTGCGATGCGCTGACCACCATCAACCTGCCCTCCACGCTGACCCACCTCGACCGTGGTGTCTTCTATTCCTGCGACGCACTGCGCAGCATCACCATCCCCGAGCATGTCACCTTCCTGGGTCCCTACCTCTTCTTCAAATGCTCATCGCTGGAGACCATCAACATGCAACCGCTCACGCCGCCCGTCACCTCCAATATCACGGACCACCCGTTCATTGTCAAAGTCTATGTTCCCGGTGCCGCATACAAAGCCTATTGCAAAGCACCGGGATGGAAAGATCTGATATTAAACCCGGATCGGTCAATAGCGGGATAAATAGATTGGCACAAAGAAATCGCGTTTAGCACACAAAAGTCTACTGGCCGATTCAGCTCAAGCACGAATCGGCCAATAGCGTTATGAGACGAACGGATTAACCCAAATCGCCCAATAGCGGGATTCGGGTTTTAGTCTTTTACCATGAAGGTCACTCCCTGCGTCTTGCCACAGATATAGTTGGACACGTACTGCCCATCTCGCACCACCTTCAACAGCATGAGGGGCATGCCCTCCACGATCTGTGAGCAGTGGAACGTATCGCCCGGACGCAGTTTGCCACGCACAGACTCCACCACGGTGAAGAGTTCCTCACCCTCGTAGCGGATGGTCAGCTGGCGGTCCGGCACCCACGCAAGCTGTATGTGAGTGCCCACTTCCAAGTCACGTACGAACAAGAACCGGTTGACAATCGTGCCGCTGTCCTCTTCCGCATCGATTTCCGTCTTACAGAATGAGGGCCAGTCCTGGAATCCCACGTATTCGGCCAGGATGTCCAGCGTGGAAAGCCGCGCCTTGCTTCCGTCATAGTCCTTGTCCACATATCCCCAAAAGCGCTTCAGGGTAGAGACGCTCAGTCGCTGACGAGTTTTTTCAAATATCCGAGCCGAAAGCACTTCATAGTCTCGCGGTGTCCGAACTGCCATGCCCAGCACACGCTCCGTCAAACGTCGGAGTTCCTCATATTTGTCTGCCATTTTCTGCCATATATTCGATTCTGCAAACAAAAGTACATCTTTTCTTTCATAAAGACAACAGCACAAGCAAAAAGAACCAAATATGAACCAAATATGAACCAAAACAGAGGGGGAAAAAGGCGGTACACCCAGCCTTAGGGGCGTTTTTTCACCTCAATCAGATGTCAATGATGCCTCGGATGTGGTTAATCCGGAATCGGTCAATGAATGAACATATCATGGAGAATTTCATAGTGTATTTCCCATGACGTGTTCCTGGGGACTTTATCACGTGTGATAAACTCTTTTACCACGCGTGATAAAGCGCTGCGCGGCACGTTATGTAACAAGACACTCGCTCTACTCTCGCTTTTCCCTCGCTCTTCCTTCGCTCTTCCTTCGCTTGTTGTCCGTTCGTTGTTCGTTCGTTGTCCGTTCGTTGTCCGTTCGTTGTCCGTTCTATAATCGAACAACGAACGCACATCAATTGCACATCGTTCGCACTTCAATCGAACATGAACCGAGGCATCTCCTTGGGAGTAGTTTTTATACACTCAGCTCTGTCGTTTAGCCTTTAGTGCGAAGTCATCGGCTTCTTGCGTCCCTGTGGTAGCAAGCGCCACCCTACGGGATGTCGAGCGGCCGCTTCGCTCGTCGAAGAACACCTGCTTTGCAGGCAGAAGCGTCCAAGGGTCGAGCGCGCCTTTAGTGCGAAGTAATCGGCCCTGCCGCTTGGCTTGTCCAAGTAATCGGCTCCGCCGCTTCGCCTTTAGTGCGAAGTAATCGGCTCTGCCGCTTGGCTCGTCCAAGAACTATAAACTATAAACTATAAACTATACGCTCGGCTCCGCCGCTTCGCCTTTAGTGCGAAGAACTTTAAACTTTAATTTCGAGTACAGCTCGGGTTGCATCTGGTAGCGATACGTGTCCTTGTGGATGCCCACGTTCATCTTCTTCTCGATTGCTTTGATTCTGATTGGCATTGTTC
>CADAJS010000039.1:0-31731 GCA_902788315.1 uncultured Bacteroidales bacterium | reverse complement strand
TTGAGGGCGCAATGGGGGTCCATTGTAACCGAGAAGTGGCGAGACAGATGTCACAAAGAAATCCCGTTTAGCGCATAACAGTCTATTGACCGATTCGGGTTAAATGGTTTTGGTCAAATTGAACTGATTCTCTCGCGTGCCCCCCTTCGGAGGTGGAATTGCCGGGCAGCTGTGAATTTTTTGCCGTGGCGCGCTCTGACAATTTTTCCGCAGCTGCGGTGCAATCCTTCTGTCACCTCCCCGAAGGTTCACGATGCAAAGGTACGTCACGCCGATTGCGGTTCTCGAATGTTTTGCAACTTTTTTCGATCGGGAGCGAAAAAAATCGTCAGGCAGGCAGGACTTTGTTACAATGTTACGGTGTTACAGTTCCAAAAATAGTTGCCAGGGGGGTGTAAAATACCTCTATATCTATATAGATATAGAATTATTTTTGAGGTGTGGTAATGCCTAATTTGAACTGTAACACCGTAACACTGTAACGCGTTCGTGTCTTTTTCTTTGGTCCCCTTATTCTGGGGCTGTCTGATACATATTTAACTCGTCCCAAAATTAACAGGTTTGCTTGCCCACCGTAAATGAACCAAATATGAACCATAGCGAAGATGAGTCATAATCCCTATTATGAGTAATTTTGCACATAAATTAAGAAATAATCTGAGTAATGCAAGAAAATTCTAACCAATAAATATAACATTTATGAAACTGAGAACAATTCTATTTGCTTTGCTCGCATTTATTGCAAGCGGGAACATGTTTGCCAGGACGAGCTACAAAACCTGGACAGACGGGAATGGCACACGATGGTCATTTACGGTTGATGGCAGAAATGCCACATTATGTGACGAAGACGGTAGAGGTGAAGATTGGATTTGTTGCATTTCCGGAACTATTCCGGCAAATTTGACAGTTCCCTCAACAGTGACGTCTGGAGGTACAACGTATACGGTTACGGGAATAGAACAGTATGCATTTAAAGGATGCAGCACCATCACGTCTGTCACCATACCAGCAAGTGTTACATTTATCGGTGATTATAGCGTATTTGACGGATGCACGAACTTGGCAAATATCAGTGTGGCATCTGGAAATACAGTGTACAACGATGGAGATGGAAAAAACTGTATTATAAAAACCTCATCAAATGAACTTCTGTATGGAGCCAAGAATACAAACATACCCTCAACAGTAACAAAAATTGGATTTAATGCTTTTTCTGGTCGTACTGGCTTGACATCCATCACCATTCCATCAAGCGTAACAAGTATTGAGAGCGCTGCATTTTCTGACTGCACAGGCTTACAGTCTGTCACGATTGAGGGGGCGCGATACATTAGATCATCAGCTTTTTCTGGATGTACTAACTTGGCCACAGTCACGATTCCTGCAACGGTAAAATCTCTAGGTTCCAGTGCATTCCAGGATTGCACCAAATTAACCACCGTTAAAATCTCGGATATTACCGCATGGTACAACATCGCTTTTGAAGATTATGATAGCAACCCGCTTTATTATGCACATCAATTATATTTGAATAACACCAAGGTAACAAGCCTGACAATCCCGTCATCTGTTACGGAAGTTAAAAAATACGCATTTAATGGCGCTGATTTCACTTCCGTCACACTTTCTGAGGGCGTAACGAGTATTGGCATGAAAGCCTTTCAAGGCTGCACCAGCCTGACATCACTTAGTATCCCGTCAACTGTAACAAGCATTGGAGACAATGCGTTCCTTGATTGTTCAGCACTGACAAATATTACCGTAGCCTCAGGCAACACCAGCTACAACGACGGTACGAATTCAAATGGCAGCAACTGTATCATTGAGACATCCAGCAACAAACTAATTGTTGGAGCAAACAACACGACCATCCCCGACGGGGTGGAGATCATAGGCTATATGGCATTCTATGGACGCACCGGATTGACCACTATCACATTGCCCTACAGCATTAGGAACGACAAAGAAGGAGGAATAGACCCTACAGCATTCCGTAACTGTTCCAACCTGACATCGGTCTATGCCGAAATCAGAGCTGTCTTTATTCCCACTATTAGCACCTCTTCCAATCCATTTGAGGGGATATCAAGCTCATGCAAATTATACATTCCATACTCGAGCAATAATTCTATATGGCAAACATTTATAGGTTGCGGATGGAATGGAACCATATTCAAGGGTGGTATCGAAATTATTCCAAGGAAGGTTGAACACTTGGCCGTGGCAAACATTGATGATCAGCAATACACCGGCTCGGCCATCACGCCCGCAGTCACAGTCAGAGGTGAAGGATCAGATGTATCTGCACTGACCAGCGGGACCGACTACACAGTATCCTACAGCAACAACACAAATGTCGGTACGGCAACGGTCACCATCACTGGACAAGGGAACTACACCGGAACGAGAGAGGTGAACTTCACCATCACAGCAAGGGATGCCAGCACACTGACCATTTCCAGCATTGCTGCACAGACCTACAGCGGCTCGGCCAAAACCCCGACCGTTACTGTCAAGAACGGGAATACCCCTCTGACCAGCGGTACAGACTATACCGTTTCCTATAGCAACAACATCAATGCAGGTACGGCAACAGTTACCATCACCGGCAAAGGAAACTATACCGGCACGAAGACAGCCGACTTCACCATCAATCCAAAGAATGCCAGCAGCCTGACCATATCCAGCATTGCTGCACAGACATACACTGGTTCAGCTCTCACACCTACCGTTACCGTCAAAGATGGAACTACCACATTGACCCGCGAAACGGACTACACCGTTTCCTATAGCAACAACACCAATAAAGGTACAGCTACCGTTACCATCACTGGCAAAGGCAACTATACTGGCACGAAGACAGCGACCTTCACCATCAATCGAAAAAATGCCAGCGGCCTGACCATTTCCGACATTGCTGCACAGACCTACAGCGGCTCGGCCCTCACGCCCGCAGTTACTGTCAAAGATGGAACTACCACATTGACCAGCGGAACCGACTACACCGTTTCCTATAGTAACAATACAAATGCAGGAACAGCAACAGTTACCATCACTGGCAAAGGAAACTATACCGGCACGAAGACAGCCAACTTCACCATCAATCCAAAGAATGCCAGCAACCTGACAATATCCAGCATTGCCGCACAGACCTACAACGGCTCAGCCCATACGCCAGACGTCACAGTCAAAGATGGAACCACCACTCTGGCCGACGGAACCGACTACACCGTTGCCTATAGCAACAACATCAATGCAGGTACGGCAACGGTCGCCGTCACCGGAAAGGGGAACTATACAGGAACGAAGACTGCAAACTTCACCATCTCGGCAAGGAGTGCCAGCAACTTTACCATATCCGACATCGCAGAACAGACCTACAATGGTTCTGCCCTCACGCCTGCCGTAACAGTCACAGATGGAGATACCCCTCTGACCAGCGGAACAGACTATTACGTCACCTATAGCAACAACACCAACGTAGGTACGGCAACCGTCACCGTCACAGGAAAGGGGAACTATACAGGAACAAAGACTGCAAACTTCACCATCATCGCCCCCGATCCGAACGTTTACGATGAAGAGGCATTCGCTTATATCACAGAATTCACATACGTGAAGGATCTGGCAGACGCACAACGAGGCTACAACGGTGATGAAAACAACTGTTCTTTCATCAATTGTACTCAACGCGCCAACCATGAAGGCACCATTAAAGCCAACGTATTCTGTGTGGAGAATTTCTATGGAACAGGAGGAAAAACTTATTGTCACATGTTTTACTATGGTGGCCTTCCTAATAAAAACGGGAACAGCAGTAAAGGGCAGTTCAATTTCTGTATGGATTGGTATGGCATAGGCGGCTCTGAAACAAGCAAGTTCAGTTTCCAGGATGCCTACGCAAACATGGAAATAGGCCAAACCGCTACGATTACCGGAGGCTACACAGTCACAATATTGGACAAGGTTACCAGCGAAAACGAAGCACAGAGAAAATTAATCTTCAGTGTTGACCATCCATTATATTTCGGAGGAGGCACTGATGGGTATGGTGGCATAAACAACTTCCGCAATTGGGTTCAGATAAAGTACCTGCCCGAACTGGACATGGCTTTAACGGACGGAGTGTCGTTTGACAATACGGAAAACCAGAGCGCAACAACCCTCACCTACACCCGAGAGTTCAATAACACTAACTGGCAGGCGCTCTACGTGCCTTTCGCTCTTGCTTATGACGACTGGAGCAGCGATTTCGAGATTGCAAGTCTGAAAGAACTGGTGAAGGACGGCAACGAAGTGACGCTGGTGGTTGAGAAACTCGGCGAAGGAAGCAAGACCACAGCCAACACACCCTATGTGATAAAGGCTAAGACCACAGGCACAAAGACACTCACACCGACATCCAAAGTGCTGTTCAAGGCCGAGAGCAACAGCAAGTCGCTCACAGCAGACGGCATCACCCTCACGTTTACCGGCACCTATACGGGCGTGAGCGGCAGCGAGATGTACAGCAACAGCTACTTCGCCATGTCGGGCGGGACGCTCTACAAACCAAAATCAGAAAGCGTCAGCCTGGGATCCTACCGCTGGTACATGGCAGCAACGGGCCTCGACAATGGTGTGAAGATTAAAACACTCGTCGCCGACGATGAGACGGGCATCATCCAGCCCACAAGCCAGAACCGCGACGAAGAAGTCTATGACCTGAGCGGTCGTCGCGTGGCACGCGAGAATGCAAAGAACGGAATCTATATTATTAACGGAAAAAAAGTACTGGTAAAATGAAGACATACATGAAACCCGAACTGCAAGTGCATCGTATCCAAATCACACATCACTTGATGGAGACAAGTAATATCAGAGTTGAACAAACTGAGACCACAGAGAGCTACGACGTAAAGGGCAACACAAGCCCCTCGACCGGCAATATCTGGAACGATGAGTGGTAAACTCCCAAGAGGGAACAAGACTACATAAAGACAATCGATTCCCGAAACACGAAGTGCGGGCGGCAGGACATAGATCCTGTCGCCCGCATGTGTATTCTGATTCTCAGAGCCTCCCACTCGACGCCTTTTGCAGCGCTTGACACCTCAAGAACACCACCTGCCGATGGAGCACGCTCCTCCTGCCGAAGGAATACGTTCCTCCTGCCGAGGGAATACGTTCTACCTGCCGAGGGAATATTTTTTTCCTGACGAGGGAATATATTTTTCCTGACGAGGGAATATATTCCTGTTTTTGCCGCAAAGTTACAATTAAACCCGAATCGGTCAATAGACTGTTATGCGCTAAACGGGACTTCTTTTTGACTTTCAGTCGAGCCTGCTCACGCTCGGCAGAGCTCAAGTAAACTTGGTTCTACTCTCGTTAAATCGCAGCCTTGTCATCTTTCGGTTACAATGGAACCCCATTGCTCCCTCAAAGTAACAAGACATCTGCTCAAAAATAAACGTCATTATCATCATAACGCTATTGACCGATTCGGGTTAAAAAACCTCCACTAAACTTACCCGAACAGTTCGCGCACAGCCTCTACGACACGGCGGACGGGAACCAGCTGGATGCTGTACTGATGAGGATTGATGCCCTTGAGGTTGTGGGCCGGGATCAGCATGCGACGGAAACCCAGCTTCTGGGCCTCGGCAATGCGCTGCTCGATGCGGGCCACGGGACGTATCTCGCCGCTGAGACCCACCTCGCCCGCCATACATACGTCCGAGTCGATGGGCATATCGCCGTTCGAGCTGAGCACCGCAGCGATGACACTGAGATCGATGGCAGGGTCGGTGACCCGAAGGCCTCCCGCAATGTTCAGGAAGACGTCCTTCTGAGCCAACTTGAATCCCACGCGCTTCTCCAGCACGGCCAGCAGCATGTTCAGGCGTCGCCCGTCGAAGCCGGTGGTGCTGCGCTGGGCAGTGCCATAGGCGGCGGTGCTCACGAGGGCCTGCGTCTCGATAAGGAAGGGACGGACACCCTCGATGGCGCAGGCGATGGACACACCGGAGAGCCCCTCGCGATTGTCCGTCAGGAGCAGTTCGCTGGGGTTGGACACCTGGCGCAGACCCTCGTGACGCATCTCGTAGATGCCCAGTTCGCTGGTGCTGCCAAAGCGATTCTTGATGCTGCGCAGGATACGGTACATATAGTGTTGGTCGCCCTCAAACTGGAGCACGGTGTCCACGATATGTTCCAGGACCTTGGGTCCGGCCAGCGAACCCTCCTTGTTGATATGGCCGATGAGCAGGATGGAGACTCCCCCACCCTTAGCATATCGCAGGAGGCTGGCCGCACACTCGCGTATCTGGGCCAGGCTGCCGGGCGAGGACTCCACGCCCTCGGTCTGGATGGTCTGTATGGAATCGATGACCACGAGGTCGGGCTGCATTTCCTCAATATGCTTGTAGATTTCCTCGAGCGAAGTCTCACAGAGGACATAGAGCGACGGGGCATCGCCGGAGTGCTTCGAGAGACGCTCGGCACGCAGCTTGATCTGGCGTGCACTCTCCTCGCCGCTGACATAGAGCACACGGCGTTCGGGCAGGCCCAACACCGTCTGCAGGACGAGCGTGCTCTTGCCGATACCCGGCTCGCCACCCAGCAGCACCAGGCTGCCATGCACCAGACCGCCTCCCAGGACGCGGTTCAGCTCGGCATCGTGCATGTCCATACGCGGCTCCGTCTCAGCCTCTATCTCGCCCACAGGCAGCGGACGCGAATGATGTTCCAGGCCCTGCCCCGCTGCCTTCAGTGCAGCACGCGTGGCTGAGGTTGCAGGTTTCTCAGCCTTCACGGTGATTTCCTTCATCGTGTTCCAGCGTCCGCAGGCCGGACACTTGCCCACCCATTTCACACTCTCCTGTCCGCAATAGTCGCAGACATATACGATCCTGTCCTTTGCCATTATAGTACGTTTAACAGTACAAAGGTACGAATAAGTGAGAGAAGAGCAAAACGAAAGACGTAGTTTTTTGTCTTGCTCTTCCGAACGAAAGTACCTTCGACTACAGGTCAGAGGTACGAATAAGTGAGAGAAGAGCAAAACGAAAGACGTAGTTTTTTGTCTTGCTCTTCTTCCACACCTGCCTTTGGCAGGCAGAAGCGTCCCCAAAGGGCCGAGCGCCGAACGAAAGTACCTTCTTCAACACCCGCAAGCGGGAATTCCCCGGTAACATTAGGCGATGTCCTACACACTTTTTCGCATTTTCCTATTGGAGTGTGCGCGAAAAGCTGTACCTTTGCCGTAGATAAACTAAAAAACATACGACGATGAAACGGATTTATACATACACCATGATGGTGCTGCTGACGGCAATGTCGGCAACGTTCACCTCCTGCGAGACCACCGATACGGACATGGCTATGGCACTCTCCGGACAGTGGCAGGGCGACTTCGGCATGTACTACAACTATGAGTATCGCGGCCGCGTATATACGTTCGACTCCTATGACACGGATATCGTCTTCTACCCCGAATACCGCTACGCACGCTACGGATGGGGCAAGCAGGTGGACTATTACGAATACGGTCCCTACGAGTACCAGTACTACAAGTTCTATTGGGAGATAGTCGATGGCGAGATTTTCCTGACCTACCCTCATGCACCGGAACTGAACACGAGCATCATGGACTATCACCTGACGAACTCGTACTTCTCGGGCTGGTTTACGAATGCCGACACACGCTTCGTGCTGCACAAGCTGGTGGACTTCTACGACTGGGGACCCTATACCAACGACTACAGCTACGGTGCACGTGGCGATTGGTATGACTATTACGACCCCTACTACTATGCTCCTACACGCAGCGACGGCGAGACCGAGACCGTCAGCACAAGCGAAGGGAAGATAGTGAAACGCGGCAACCGCTACAGCGAGACGAAATAAGGCTGGGGCTCAACGCCAATCAAACGAAGAGAAAAGAATGAACTGCCACATAATGAAACGAACCAAGACATGGATACCGGCCGCCATCCTCATACTGAGCGGCATGGCAACGCTGAACGCGTGTGACGACGATGACGACATCGTAAAGCCAGCGCAAGAAGAGACCGTAGTAATCAAATGCGCAAAGCCCGACTATCTGCAGAAGGGCGACAAGGTGGCGCTGATATCCCCATCGTACTTCACACCGATGGAGAACGTGGAGAAGACGGCCGACGTGCTGCGCGGATGGGGGCTGGAGCCCGTCATAGGCCCGAACGTAGGCAAGGTGGTTGACGGACGATATGCCGGCACGGTGGCCGAGCGCATCAGCGACATCCGCTGGGCACTGAGCGACCCGACGGTCAAGGCTATCATCTGCAACCGCGGCGGATACGGCTCCATACAGCTGATCGACTATCTGACGCTGGCAGAGCTGAAGGCTTCGAAGAAATGGATCGTGGGATTCAGCGACATCTCGACCCTACACGGACTATGGAACCGAGCAGGCGTGATGAGCATACACGCCACGATGAGTTCGTTCCTGGCCCAGGGAGGCACCGACGAGACCAGCACGCTGATGCGCGACCTGCTGCTGGGACAGGTGCCCCGATATGAGGTGGCGGCACACAAAGAGAACATCACGGGCAAGGCCAGCGGCGTACTGGTGGGGGGCAACCTATGCACCTATGCGCCAAACATAGGCTCGCAGGCTGACGCCACGAAGGGCAAGGACCTGATTCTCTTCGTGGAGGAGGTGGAAGAGTCGATGCACAACATCGACCGCCAGATGCGCATCCTGCAGATGAACGGCGTGCTCAGCCGCTGCAAAGGCATCATCCTCGGCGAGTTTACCGACTGTGGCCATGAGTTCACGTTCGAGAGCGTCGAAGCCATGCTGCACGAGATGCTGGCTCAGTACAATATCCCCGTGCTATGCGGATTCCCGGCAGGCCACGGCGACGTCAATCTGCCTCTCGTCATGGGGGCTCCCGTCACGATCGACGTACGTACAGACGGCGCCACGCTGACATTCGACATCGACGGAAGCCAGCGTGAGGTGAACACGTCGGACATCACCGCCACCCCCACGCCAGCCGCACTACGCATGAAGCTGGCTGGAAAAAGAGAATAAAACCCGATTCGGGGTTTGACACGATACGGAATAATGGCCGATCCGGGTTTGAACCGAATCGGCCATTAAGCTATCACGCCGGTCTTCTATAGGCAAAGCTACACTCCTGCCCATCATTATTCTCCACCAACAGGCTCCACTGCAGAGGCTTCTCCTCGCCCTCCTTCAGAGGGTAGTTGAAGAAGAAGTCGCTCTGATGGAGCGTGGCCGTGGCATGGTCCTCGCCCAGGCGGAGCACCGTATAGCCGATGTCGCCCCAATAGCCGGTGGAGGGAAGGCAGAGGGTGCGCAGGAGGTCGCGCTGGCCCCATCCGAAGATGGGCCAGTCGCAGTGCCAGTGGTGCTCGTGGCCGTAGATATAGCCGCAGCACGAAAGACACTCCTTCAGGATGGGGCGCACCTTGGTCTCGGCATGCGAGTGGTGGGCCATCACGAAGACGGGCTTGCTGTAGCCCGAGAGCGTATCGCGCAGCCACTGGGCCTGCTCCTCATTGATGGCACCGGGGGTAATCCACTTGCCACGGTCGGGGTCTTCCTGCAATGAATCCAGCAGGATGAAGTCTGCCCGGGGTGTCTCGACAACGAAGACCATCCTGCCAGAGAGTCGTGTCTGAGCTGCCTTTTCGGGGAAGACACGGGCGAAGTTGTCACGACGGTCGTGATTTCCCATGCCCAGGGTGACCTGTATGCCGGCATCCTCGAGTGGCTGCAGCAGACGACGTGCACATTCGTAATCCTCGACATGCCCGTAGAGATTGGCCAGGTCGCCCAGACCGATCACATTGGCGGGAAGCGGTCTCATGGCCAAGACCTCGTCCACCACACGGGTAAGGCGGTCGGGCGTATGACTTCCGGCCAGCACATGCATGTCACTAATAAGGACCACCTCGTTCTCGTCCAGGCGTCCCGACGCTTTAGTAGCTTTCTGCCGCTTCGGAAGACTCATCAGACTGCCGAGCGGCTCAGCACCGGCCTGAACCAATGCTCCCTGCATGCTAAGAGCAGTCAGGGATGCCAAAAAATTTCTCCTATTCATATAATATATTCGTTTACACCTTTTACTTTCCAAATTCAGATTCCTCACCGCCCCCGGTCACTTGACGAGCACTTTACGACCTGAGACAGCGCCCTGAGCATTGCGGCGCACATGGATATAGACACCCGAGGGCAGCCTGCCGTTCAATACACGCTGTCCACCGAGCCCAACCCACTCGCCATCGACCGCGCCATTGCCGGCCACCTCTGTCACGCCGGTGCCGTCTATGGTGATGGCGAGGGAGACCACCTCGCTGTCCATCATCCCGTCGCAGACGGCCATGACTTGCAGCGTGATATCCTCGGTCAGCGTGATGGGGCCGGTGTAGCGGTGGCGTGTACCCTCGTCACAGGGGCAGCTGCCGTCGGTGGTGTACCAGATTACGGCACCCGGCGTGGCGCAGTATAGCTCCAGCGTAGTTCCGGCGGGTACTTCCGCGCCGGAGGCGATGGTGCTCACCGGACGCTCCACCTGTTCCACAAGCCGATACTTCACCTCCACATCTGCACTGGTCTTCAGGTCGCCGATGGCGAAGGTGACGGATGCCACTCCGGGCAGGAGGCCGCGCAGGGGCACCAGGCACTGGCCGTCGTTGTCAAAGACGACCGGTTCGTCGGCCACAAGCTCCACGAGCGGCGACGAGGTGCTCACCGTCAATGGCTTTCCGGCAACGCTTACCGCCGGATAGGCCGTCACCGTGACGTAGCCCGTCCCTCCCAGCGCCACCACAGCGTCCGTCTGCACCATGAGTTCCTCGATGGTGTGCTGCACGGAGAGCGTGCGTGTGTCAGCCTCAGCCATCGACGTGCCGGCATAGTTGGCCGCTGTGGCCGGAATGGTGAGCTGCACACTGGCAGCCGTGAAGGGACTCACGGGAACAAAGCGCACGGCACGTGCCAGCCCCTCCTCGCCCTCGGTGACTTCGAGGGTGCCGTTCACAGCGGCTCCGCTTTGGCTCACACGGATGTCGGCGAGCGTAGATAGCTGCATGTACTGAGTGAAGCGGATGCTTACTGCGTCGGCATAGGCCATCGCCTCGGCCACGGCGGGCGCGGTCTTCTGCGTCATCGGGATGTTGATCTCAAGCTGTGGCGGCGGCACAGGAAGCCATTCGGTCTGCGTGGGCTGGTAGCCCTCCTTCTCGAAGCGCACCTGCCAGAGGCCCTGCGGAACATTCCACATATAGAGTCCGGCGGCATCCGTCACCTGCGGATTCTGCTGTCCGAACTCGGCAGCATCCCACATCTGCTCGGCAGACGTCTCGTTTTCCTTGAAATAAACAGTAGCCGTCACGCCCTCCACGCGATTGTCCTCCACGCCTTCATAAACGTAGCCCGAGGGATCTACAATCGGTTTCAGACGACGCTTCTTTGCCCAACGCACGGGCGGGCGGTCGATTTCCTCTTCCTTGCATTTCTCGTAGGAGGCCGTGATACTGAATCGCAGGTTGGTGACTTGCATGGATATCTCGTGATACTTCTTGGGCGCCCAGCTCTCAAAGAACTTTCTTACGCCGGCATAGTCGGTAGGTATGCGTCTCTTCGTAATTTTGTCGGCGGCCCAATCTACACCCATGTCTATAGCCGAGCTGATGCCATCGGTTATCATACCGGCGAAATCCTCAGCAGAGCCCATACCTGTGGCGGCCAGCTTTCCCGACATGGCCGTGGTGCCTTTAGCTAAACCGGCCTTGGCACAGTATTTGATTAGGAACTTGCCCAGTTCCTTGGCAATCTCCTTGTACCCGGCGTTCTCCAGCGCATTAGCGTAGCTGAGGATGAGCCCTTGCATCTGTTTCGTGAAGACTTTTCGCTGGTCGTCCAGGCGGCGAATCTCCGACTGGAAGTGGCCGTACATGCTGGAAGGCACGCGCAGGTCACCGTTGGGACAGCGTGCGAGCAACAGATATTGGCAGACGTTGATGCGGTTGCTCAGATCGTTGTTAAACTCGTCATACTGCGCCTGCATCTCATCGATGTAATTCAGAGCCTCCAACGCCTCGTTGGCCTGTTCCATCTTCCCATTCACATTGTTGATTTTCTCATTGATGGTTTTCAAGTTGGCAGGAGTGGGAGTGAAGAAGTTCTTGATACCAGAGACGGCACCGCCAACCAGGCCGCCAAAGCTGACCCTGCGGGAACGTGAAGCAGCACTCGTCGGCGACTCGATGGTCTCAGAATATGCCTCGCGTTTGACCGGGTTGGCGAAATAGAGCGTCGTGGAATAATCGTTATTGACGATGAAGAAGACCATGACGGTGTCGCCTTCCTCGACCATGCGGATGATGGGGCGCTCTTCTGCTTCCTGCACGCCCATCACCTGGTCGTAGTCCTCCAATTGTGCAGACAGCCGGTAGCCACCCTCGTCTCCAATCTTGAAGTCAAAGGCAATCCTGTCCTCTTCGTCCACAAGCACCTCGTTTACTTCAATGGTGCCCTCGATGCCTTCCACCAGTTCGTTGTGTGCTGCGACCAATGCACTCACCTCGGCATCGAAGATGGCTTGACGCTCGTAGGCTGTCGAATCGGCATAGGTATAAATGAGCTGCACGCTGGCAGGCAGGCTTTGTGTATCAGGATAGTCGCCCACTGCGGTGTAGAGCTGCAAAGCCTCATTCCATGTGGCATCAAAGGTGCGGTGCGAACCGTCGGTGGAAGTCACCTCAAAGTACGGGTCGAGAATACAGTCGGGCTTCGGGTTGATGAAGCTGGCCGTAAACGTGGCCTTCGGAGAGAGAGACGGATTCACCTCGAAGAACATTGGCGTAACGTTCCCCGTCAGTTCGTTCCAAGTGATTCGCTGAGCCTGATAAAGCATTGACACCTTTTCGAGCACACTGGCCTGGGTGTCATAGAGCACTGTGGAAGTCTCCGTGCTGAAAGTGGGCTGCCCGATAGCCGCAATGTCGGCATAGAGTCTGTGGCGTGTACCGTCCAGCACAGGATTCAATGTAATATCGGCACTGAACGAGCCGTCGCTCTTAGTGGTGGTCTCTGCCACGATGGCCCTGCCGTCATAGATAGTGACGCGGCTGCCTCCGAGGGCATTGCCCCGAACATTTATCCGCGGCGTGTTCGTCATGGCGGCCACATCGAGGAAAACTCCGTCGATTTCGATGGTAGCCGAGCCAATGGGCTGCACGTATTGCTGCCCGTCCATGATGTACTGCACCATTGCCGCAATGGTCTTCTGCCCCGACTTGTCGGACGACAGGCACCAGCGCACCTGTTCGCCAGGCTGGCACGGGATGATGAGCCGCTGGCCGCTGAGCTGATAGCTGCCGCCTGCGGCAATCACGGAGTTCGCCACAAACTGCATGCCTTCGGGGATATCGACAATCAGCTGCACGTTGCTCACGCGGCCTGCATACTCCTCCTTGAAGACCACTTTTGCCTTGAGCGTTGCGCTGAGGGAGATGTCCAGCACGGGGTCGTTGGTAGTCACGTAGCTTTCCGCACTGATGTGGCTAATGCGACTCTCATCGAGTGCGGGCACAGCAGCCTCGTACATGCGGATGGTTCCCGCAACGAGTTGGATAGGCAGCAGCGTGTAATCCGTTCCCTCGCGCAGAACGGTCTTCCGAAGATCGGGCAGCGAGGCCACAGCGGTGAGGTACTGGCTGTGCTGAACGAGCACTACGCTGTATGTCCCGTCGGGCAGATCCTTCACCCGGACGACGTTGCCATTGCCCGTGAAACGTGTTACGAAGTTCTCGTTCTGGTCGAACACCAGCGCCATGAAGTCGCTTACGCCCTCGGCAAGAGTACAGGAGATATTGGCCCGCCCCCATTCCTTCACGGTGACTTCCGCACTGAAGGAACCGTCCTCGGCCACAGTCGCTTCTGTCTGTGCACCTTGGAAGATGCCGCTGCGCGAAGATACTTCGAGCCACAGCGTCTGTCCGGGCGTCAGCTGCGTCTGTTCGAAAGACACATTGGGATACTGTAGGACGAAGTCGGTGACGGCCTGTCCCGATACCTTATTATATATAGAGAGGAGAAGGTCGCTGCTGTTGAACAGCGCGGGAGCCTCGCTGTCCGAGGTCACAAAGGTCACGTCAATCATACCACGGGAACCCAGCAGCTGCTTGCTGCCCAAGTCGGCCACGCCGGTAGCCGTCAGCTGTATGGTGATGACATTGCCCGTGGATTGCACAGTGTAGGAACCTTCCGGCACGGGCAGATAGAGGTTGGCGATGCCGGCGGGCAGCCCGATGCTGTAAATGACGGTGGAGCCTACGGGCTGTGCCGTCAGCGTGGCACCTGTGGCGAGGACATTATTGTCTGCGTCGTGCCAAAGGATGCTGCACTGCGCGGTCAGGTCCTTTCCGTCGGGAGCCTTCACTACGAGGGTGACACTCTGCAACTCCTCTCCCCCGCCTTCCAGGGGCTGTATGTTCAAGTCCTTCCATACGTCGGCGGCCTTATAGGTTCCAACAGCATCCTTGGGCACACGCACCACCAGATTCTGCATGTCTTTGATATTGTCGAACACCTTTTCAGTAATGGCTGGCGGCGTAGTGGCATAGATGTCGAGCAATTCCAGATTGCCTTTCAAGAACATTGAATTGTCGCCAAATGCCTTGTCGCCTATGGACGTCACACATGCGGGCAATACCAGTGTACGCAATTTCGTGTTATAGAAGAACGTGCCGTCGGGGATGCTCTGGAAGCCGCTGCTTCTTCCTAAATCTATCTTCTCGGCACCCGTAAAGAAGAGGAAGATAAAGTCCGATTCGGTAATAGGCGCCGTGATGGTGACGGTTTTTACCCCTGTTTGAGGGTCGCGTCCGAACATATCACGGATGACGAGCATAAAACGTCCCTGTGGGATGAGGTCAAAGTAGGCTTCGCCTGTAGTTTCGTTGAAATAGTTGGCTCCGGGGTCGATGGGTGAGTCGGGAGCAAACTCACCGGCAGCGGCACGAGCCACGGGCTTTGCCGTCAAGCGTTGGCGCACCTCAATTGGTAGGTTGTCGTACATTTCATTTTCTTCGTCTTCCGTATTGGGGATGCCGAAGGTGGCCTTGGCGCGTCGTCCATCAGCCTGAAACGTGAGCTGGCCGACATCGGTGCCTTGTACGAAGAATGTCTGGCAAGGGGCGAGGAAAATGCCCTGCGAGGACGAGGTATCATAGCGGCGATAGTATAACTCGTCCTCGTCATAGATATAGATTGTGACGGACTCCTTGATAGCTCCGATGTCGTAGTAGCAGGGATAGGGATTTCCCACGAGGTTCCAGTCGGCATTGTGCGACATCGCGGCGGATGACTTCTTCAGTGGTACCACCACGTCGCCCGAGGCAAAGATGTGCTGCTTGGCCGCCGTCGGGGCGGCCGGAAGGAGGATACGATAGTCACCGAAGCGTTCCTCGTCGTCGTTTTCCTGCAAATTTGCATAGTCGCGTTGGAAGATGTAGCCCTCCCCGGCGTGCAGCGTCTCGTCGTCGCCCACATCGACCCATCCACTCTTTACCTCGGCGCGCAAAGCAGGATCGTAGCGACGGATGATCCAGCGACCCAGGCCGCCCCGGATGTCGCTCACCCTTACATCGAAGGGCACCGAGAAGAACATCCACGTCATATCCCGGCTGTCGCCCAGGCTCACCTCGACCTGCTGTGCCTCCATTGGCGTGTGCCGGTTGAGCAGTGTGCCGATGGCATAGACCTCCTTCGAGTTTTCGAAATTCTCAAGGTCGTAGTTCATCTCGTAGTCATAGTAGCTCACAGGCAGCGTGAAGCGTCCTATCTGCCACTGCGGCGTAGCAGGAGCGTCGAGCGTGAGCGACCCCATCTCGTAGATAGTGTTGTACGACTCCATGTCTGTCTTGTTACCCATGCGGAACGAGACATTGGCCCCCTGATAACTGCTGATATCTGTGAGTGTAGTGGCTTGGCTTACGGACAGGCTGGTAAAGTTGAAATCCATACCCACGACCTTCACCTTCTCGAAGTCCTCCTTTTGGCGAAAATGCTCCACGAGGGTAGAATGAACGTGCAGGGTCACCTGGCCGAGCTCCTCGTTCTCGCCGTTGAAGTCGTCGAGCAGCGTACCGCTGTAATCCGGGGAATAGCAATAGACATCGGTAAGGGCAGTGCATCCCGGGAAAATACTGCCTCCCGACGTACTAAAGGAGGAAGGCAGGGAAAGCGTCTTCAGGCTGGTACATCCGCCGAAGACGCCCCAACCGAGTTCCTCGAGTGCCGACGGCATGGTGACGTCCTCGAGGCTGACGCAAAAATAGAATGCCTGGTAATCCACAGTCTTCGTGTCCGGCGGCAACACCACGCGGCGCAGTTTCGTCAGGCCATAGCAGCCCGAGAATGTCTCGGCCTGTGCGTCGCCGAGGTCGAGCACCTCGAGATTCGTCAAGCTATGCCAAAAATCCATTGCTGAGTAGTCCAGCGGTCCGTGTACCGTCAGTTCCGTAATGCTTTCCAAGTCGTCGGTCTGCTGGGCAACAGCGGACTCCAGCGAAGTGTAGTAATCGACTGTGACATCGAGGGACTTAGCACAAACGGCTGCTGCCGCCATCATTGGCCACAGCAGGAGAAATAGTTTTTTATACATGTTGTGGTTATTATTTAGTTACTCTATTCATTCTCTCATTTTTTCATTCCTTCTTCAATCACCGTGAGCTGCCAGGGGGCGTCGATGGCCCACTGGGCACAGCGGCGTGCAATGGCATATTCCTCGTCGCTGGCCTCCTCGGGCTGTCCGTTAGGCTGCGGCGTATGGCGTTCCTCGCGCCACTCGGGCGTAATCTTCAGCTGACTCTTCTGCACGTCCACGTCCACGCCAAAATGTTTCATAATCACCTGCGTAGCCACCAGCCCCTCGATCAAGGGCGGGATACCCTCGTGCAGATGGTAGCCGTCGTTCACCAAATGACCGGCCTTGCCCAGACGGTCGAGCACCGTGTAGCGAGCATTCTGGATGGCCGTGCCTGCAGGAATCATCAGCTCGATGCTGGTCTGCTCCAGTGCCTGCTGGCTGGCGGCATTCACACGAGCCCACATCTCGTCGGTGGACATATCCTTGAGCCGCTTGAAGCCAGTGCCGTAGGCCTGTGTCATGAGCCACGCCGTGGTGGCCCGTGGTCTCACTTCCTTCAGGTACTTCAACAGGTCGTCCAGATAGGGCTGATAGGTGTCATAGTAGCGCGAAGCGGCACTCTGCTGCTGCAGGATGATGATGTCCCAGTCATTACTGAGCACTCCCTTCTGCAGCGTCACATTTTTCTCCATATTCCAGTGACCGTCCTCGGACCGATAGGTGTCCAGCTCATAGTCGGGCAACTCGCCCACCAGGCCGTTGTAGTGACGCTCGAGGCTGCAGCCACCGATGTACAGGATGCTGAAATCCACCTTCGTACCGGGCGAGAGTTCCTCGATAAGGAAAGGAACATAGGCAAAGGCATCGCGGGCAAACGAGTTACCTATAGATAACACGCGCACGCGTGAGGGCGTGTCGGCCATTGTCGGCAGGAGAGCCAGCGCACAGAGGATAACTGTAAAGAAACGTTTCATATAAAAATGAGTTTATAGATTAACAATCGCGTTGATGCTTCGGATTATTTGATGACGAGCATTGTCCAGTATTTCAGGCTGGGAAGCGTAAAGCACAGCTGACCGTCCTGCAGCGTAAAGTCGAGTTCCCGCATGGCACCGCCAAGGGCATCCGGCGTGGCCACATAGACGTGGCTGACGGGCTGCGACCACGCCACCTGCAGGGGAAGATTGGTGAGCGAGGTGGCAGCAGGCATAGTGCCGTCCATGTCGCGCCAGCTGAGGCTGTTGGCCGATATGAAATTGAGCAGGTGGAGCACCGTGCAGTCGTCCTTGACGCGGCCCAGCGTGGTGATACCACCCAGCTGAGGCTCCCAGGCATTGAAGGTGAGGTTGCGTGAGGCATCCAGGCACTGAGGCACGGGCGCATCGTTCGTAAGCAGCCGGCCACCATCGCGGAGCAGGTTCTCATAGGCTACCAGGAAATCATAATAGCGAGTGAGCTGTGTCTTCAGCGCAGCAGAGAGCGCCACGGAGGCGTATGGGAAATACTCGCGGCAGAGCATGTGGTCGCCACCCATCTCGAGGTGAGAGGCACCAAGCGCAAACATGACAGCATCCGTGAGCAGTACGCCGCCGGTATTGAACGTGCCGCCATCAAGCCCATAGTTCATGTAGGCGGCAAAGACCGTCTGCAACGTGTCGGACCCGTATTGGGCATTGGCCTGGACGATACGTGCCAGGTCGGCAAAAGCACCCTCGCTGTCCCACACCTCGTTATAGAGGAAGTCCACGGCACCGGAACGTGCGATGCGGTTGCTGCCATAGCTGCTCACGGCGTTCATCACCAGCCGCTTGTCAGGATGCCGCTTCTTCATCATACGCAGGAAGGTGGAGAAGGCAGCGGGCAGGTCGGCCTTTACTCCGGTGTTGGTGTACAGCGTACCGCGGTCGCCCAACTGGTCCACCTGATACCCGTCGAAGTCCAGATGGCTATAAACCTCCTCGTTACGCTCGCCCAGATATGACAACCAGCCCGACGAAGCGGGGTTCACCAGATAGATGTCGCTCTTCCACGACGAGGGCAACGTATGCTTGTCGCGCTCGGTATGCGCTGCATCCTTGTAGAGGTACCACGCAGTCTTCACACCGTCGTCCACCGCATCGTCCAGCACGCCGTAGCAGAGGTTGTAGAAGATGCTCTTCATGCCGCGACGGTGCTGTGCATCGATGTATCGGCGCACGCTGGCGGTATGGATGGTGCGATTGGCAATGTCGGTATAGGTGGTCATCTCCTCGCCGTCGCGCCCTCCCCAGGGCCAATGGTGCTTCCAGTGCCAGTCCTGGAACTGCACGCCATTGATGTGCAGGCGCGAGAGCCAGTCCATCTCATCGGCCACGACCGCTTCGGTCTTCGAGGCATCAAACGTAGCCACAAAGCCGTAGCGCGGGAAACGACGCCAGTCGGAACTGACATCGACGGCAATCGTGCCACGCAGTGTCTCGCCCTTCGACGAGGGCACGAAGACCTCCACCATATAGCCCCGATAATCCTCGGGGGGCAGCTGCCAGGTCCACGTGCGGCCCGGGAGGTCCTCCACCCGCAGCACGCGACCCAGATGCATATAGCGCACCTTGGCGCCCGTGGGCTTGACATTCGACATCGAGAAAGTGACCAGCGAACCGGGATGGTAGCAGGCCGAGTCGGTAGTGAGCGACAGGTTGAGGTTGGCCGTCTGGCTGCGCGGAGTGTTATAGTCGGCAGAGCGATAGACAAGGCTGTCCACCTGGCTGAGGGGATAACGGTCCGTACCACCGTCCGTGCGGTGGACGAACATCTCTTGAGTATGGCCGCTCTCCGCCGTCAGAAGCAAAGGCAAGAGAATGGCTGCAAGTCTTATACGATACATCAGTGCAATAGTTTCTGCAAAATTAAACAAAAAAGGGCAATACGGCAAGAGGATAACGGGAAAAGATTGAACTTTGAATCGCAGAAGCGAAATACGTCGCATTTCGTGAAAGAATATCCCGCCTCTATCTATCGGTCAATTTTGCTCTTCTCTCACTTATTCTTCCGCTCGGCTTCGCCGCTTCGCCTTTAGTGCGAAGAACACCACTTCGTGGCAGAAGCGTCCCAGAGGGCCGAGCGCGTACCTCTGACCTGCAGTCGCGCTCGACGCTTTGCGTCGCTTCTGCCCGCTTGCGGGTGTTGAAGAAGGTACTTTCGTTCGGAAGAGCAAAACAAAAAACTTCGTCTTTCGTTTTGCTCTTCTCTCACTTATTCGTACCTTTGTAGGCGAATTCGTAAAAACCATTAATAAATAAAGTAACATGGCACAGCAAGAAGACGTTTTCAAGAAGATAGTGTCCCACTGCAAGGAGTATGGCTTCGTATTCCCCTCGAGTGAAATCTACGACGGACTAGGCGCCGTATATGACTACGGACAGAACGGCGTGGAACTGAAGAACAACATCAAGCAATACTGGTGGCAGTCGATGGTACTGCTCCATCAGAATATCGTGGGCATCGACGCAGCCATTTTCATGCATCCCACGACATGGAAGGCCAGCGGACACGTGGACGCATTCAACGATCCGCTCATCGACAACCGCGACTCGAAGAAGCGCTATCGCGCTGATGTGCTCATCGAGGACCAGATTGCAAAGTATGACGAGAAGATTCAGAAAGAAGTGGAGAAGGCACGCAAGCGCTTTGGCGAGGCATTCGACGAGGCACAGTTCCGCTCCACCAACGCCCGGGTGCTGGAGCACCAGCAGAAGCGCGACGCACTGCACGAGCGCTATGCCAAGGCGATGAACGAAAACAACCTGGAAGAACTGCGCCAGATCATCCTGGACGAGGAGATCGTATGCCCCATCAGCGGCACCCGCAACTGGACCGAGGTGCGCCAGTTCAACCTGATGTTCAAGACCGAGGTGGGCAGCACAGCCGAGGGTGCTTCGACCATCTACCTGCGTCCCGAGACGGCACAGGGCATCTTCGTGAACTACCTGAACGTACAGAAGACGGGGCGCATGAAACTGCCCTTCGGCATCGCACAGATCGGTAAGGCCTTCCGCAACGAGATCGTGGCCCGCCAGTTTATCTTCCGCATGCGCGAGTTCGAGCAGATGGAGATGCAGTTCTTCGTGAAGCCCGGCACCGAGCTGGAGTGGTTCGAGAAGTGGAAGCAGACCCGCATGGCATGGCATCAGGCTCTGGGCTTCGGTGCAGAGAACTACCGCTTCCACGACCACGACAAGCTGGCCCACTATGCCAATGCAGCCACAGACATTGAATTCCACATGCCCTTCGGCTTCAAGGAAGTGGAGGGTATCCACTCGCGTACGAACTTCGACCTCTCACAGCACGCCAAGTTCAGCGGCAAGAAGATTGAATACTTCGACCCCGAGACCAACGAGAGCTACACGCCCTACGTCATCGAGACCTCGATCGGCGTGGACCGCATGTTCCTCAGCGTGATGTGCCACAGTTTCGAGGAGGAACAGCTGCCGGGCGGCGACGTACGCACCGTGCTCCATCTGCCGGCTGCCCTGGCACCGGTAAAACTGGCCGTCTTCCCCCTCACCAAGAAGGATGGACTGCCCGAGAAGGCACAGGAAATTATCAACGACCTGCGCTTCCACTTCAACTGCAAGTACGAGGAGAAGGACCAGATTGGCAAGCGCTATCGCCGCATGGACGCCATCGGTTGCCCCTACTGCGTCACCGTGGACCCGCAGACACTGGAGGACAACACTGTCACCCTGCGCGACCGCGACACCATGGAACAGCGCCGTGTAGCCATCGCCGACCTGCGCTCCATCATTGAAGACGAGGTGAGCATCACCAGCCTGCTCAAGAAGCTGCTGTAAAAGACTTCACCCCCAAAAGCCTCACCCCCGACCCCTCTCCGAGGAGAGGGGGGAGTGGGTGAATGAGGGAAAACGGAGAACGAGGGGATAAACCGCAAAATGAATCATAGTAAAAACAGGGAATAGGAGATGGAAATATGTAAATGTAATCAACCGCATCCGCACTCCCCTCTCCCCGGAGAGAGGTCGGGGGTGAGGCTAATGGGGATACTCTTCATCGCATTGTGTCTTTCTTTAGGCTCCTGCTCCGAGAAGGACGACGAGTGGGACCCCTATTACAACTGGGAAGCACGCAATGCCGAGTGGTTTGCCCAAGTGGCTGACACGGCACGCACGGCCATCGCTCAGGCAAAGAGACAGTATGGCACAGCATGGGAAGACCACTGTGAATGGCGCATGTACAAGAGCCTGTGGCGCAGCGCCGATGCCCCTGGAAAGCTCACCGACAGCATCTGCGTACGCATCCTGCCACGCGAACCCAAAGCAGAGGGAGACACCATCTCGCCCAAGTTTACAGACAAGGTGCGCCTGAACTTCCGAGGATGGACGATGGCCACCGAGTACACCACCGAGAAGGGTACGCGCGAAAAGCGTATGGCTGTCTTCAGCCAGACCTATTACGGCGACTACAATCCTAAGACGGCCGCGCCGCAGACGATGGAGGTGTCGGGCGTCATCGAGGGCTTCAGCACCGCACTGCAATACATGGTGCGCGGTGACGACTGGATGGTATATATCCCCCAGCAGTTGGCCTACGAGGAGAAAGCCTCGAACGCAATCCCGGCCTACAGCACCCTACTCTACCGGCTCTCGATAATCGAAATCTACGAAGCAGGCCAGACCGTTCCCGACTGGAAGTAGACAGCTGCACATTGGATAGACACGACACATGACAAAGGCTCGCCATACACAGGCGAGCCTTTGTCATATTCCATCGAAATCGGACATTCAGTCCACGTCATAATAGAACTGAGCGGAGCGGTAGGCGGGCTGTGCCAAGAGGTGGGCCTGAAGCTGGCGCAGACGCTGACGGATTGCGGCCATCGATGCCTGCAGCTCCACCTTGAGCATGAGCTTGCGGATGTGCATCTGTTGCACACGGGACACAGCCGGTGTGTCCGGGCCAAGCACACGCTCGCCAAAGACCTGACGCATCAGCATTGCCGCATCGGCAGAGAGACGCGTCAGCACCTGCTCGTCACGGTGCTTCAGAAAGACATACACCAGACGACAGAAGGGAGGGAAGTTGAACAACTCGCGCTCCTGCATCTGAGCCACGTACATGGCCTTGTAATCGTGGTGCACCACCTGCTGGATAACGGGTGTCTGCGGGTCATAGGTCTGCAGGATGACACGTCCCTGGATGTTACGCCGTCCGGCACGTCCCGCCACCTGAGCCAACATCTGGAAGGCACGTTCGTGGCTGCGGAAGTCGGGCATCGAGAACATCGTATCGGCATTCAACACACCGACGAGCGACACATGCTGGAAGTCGAGTCCCTTGGTCACCATCTGAGTGCCGACGAGGATGTCAGTCAGTCCACGCTGAAAGTCGTGAAGCAGCTGTTCATACCCCACACGGCTGCGGGTGGTGTCGAGGTCCATACGGGCAATCCGCGCCTCGGGGAACAGGCGCTCCAGGCCGTCCTCGATGCGCTCGGTGCCGTAACCACGGCTCTGCAGCTCATAGCTCTGGCAGTTGGGACACGACGTGGGAATGGGATAGCTGGCGCCACAGTAATGGCATGTCAGTGCCCGCTGACTGCGATGGAGGGTGAGCGTGACGTCGCACCGGGTGCAACGCGGCACCCAGCCACAGACGTGGCACTCCACCATCGGTGCAAAGCCGCGACGGTTTTGGAAGAGAATGACCTGCTGCCGGCGGTCGAGCGTCTCGCGCATCAGAGTCAGCAGACGAGGACTGAAGGGGCCACGCATGAATTTCTTGCGACGCTGCTCGGCAATGTCCACCACCTCAATCTCGGGCAGCCGCACATCGCCGTAACGTGTCTTCAACGTAACAAGGCCGTACTTGCCGGTCAAGGCATTATGATAGCTCTCCAGGCTTGGAGTGGCGGTACCCAGCAGCGTGTGGGCGCCACACTGGCGGGCCAAGACTAAGGCAGTATTGCGTCCATGATAACGCGGCGCAGGCTCCTGCTGCTTGAAACTGGTCTCGTGTTCCTCATCGATAATGACGAGGCCAAGACGCCGGAAGGGCAGGAAGACACTGCTACGGACTCCGACGATAATGTCATACGGCTCGTTGGAAAGCATCTTCTGATACACTTCGACCCGCTCGGCATCAGGGTAGCGAGAATGATACACCCCCAGACGGTCGCCAAAGACACGCTTCAGACGCTCAGTGAGCTGCACCGTCAGCGCAATCTCGGGCAAGAGATAGAAGACCTGCCTGCCCTGGGCAAGTGCTTCATGAATCAGATGGATATACAACTCGGTCTTTCCACTGCTGGTGACACCATGCAGGAGGCAGACGTCATGCGTCTGCCACTGAAGGTGTATCTCATCCAAGGCATGTTGCTGTGCGTCGCTCAGCTGCGGCATCAGTATCTCGCCCATCGCAGCGCCGGCACTCAATCGTCCCACCGGACGCTGATATACATCGAGTACCCCGCGAGAACGCAGGGCAGCCAGCGTGGCAGGTGTACAGCCCGTGGACTCGAGCAGCTCCTGGCGAGTAACTTCCTTCAGCAACTGCGGATTACGCAAAGCAAGTGCAGCGGAAAGGGAACTCATCTCGGCATAACGCAGCAGGAGACGCGACTGGGCCGGCATGCGCTGCATACCAGCAAGCAATGTGTTCAGTTCCGTCTCGTCAAAGAAATCGTCCTTTATACGCACACAGGACACCATTTTAGGCTTATAAGTGCGCCGCACTTCTTCCTTCATCAACAAGGCACCCTGCTCGAGAAGTTGCTTGATGGGGGCCAGAATATGATGAAGACCTGTGTTGCGCTGCAGCTCGTCCACCGTCTGCTCCGGCTGTTCGGCCAAAGCGTCGAGAATACGTGCTGCCGCTCCCCTGCTCCCGTCGGCATCCGAGGAACCGTCCCGCAGCGTATCCACATAATCAGGGCTGAGCATCACCTTGCTCTCACTCTCCAGGCGCAAGCCGCTGGGAAGAGCTGCCTTGCTCACCTCACCGAGCGAACAGAGATAGTAGTCAGCAATCCACTGCCACAGACGCAACTGGGCGGGCAGCAATATGGGCTGCTCGTCCAGCAATTCCATCACCTCGCGGGTGGCATAATCAGGCTTTACGTCATGTAGCCGAATGACTATCGCACTATAGAACTTGCGTTTGCCAAAAGGCACAATCACCCGACATCCCACATTCACACGAGGGGAAAGGTCCCTCGGAAGAGCGTATGTAAACGTGCCTTCGAGCGGCAAAGGCAATACGACATCGACATACGTGGCATTGACTATCTCCTGAGCTGTCACGGTATGTACATCATCGAGTAAACCAGGAGGCACTCGCTGTTCCATCCGTTCATCGACGCTGGCGGCGTGCGCTTATGCTGGGTGCACTACCGGAACTCTTTGAGGAAGAAGAGGTGCGGCCGACGCGACGGCGGCTATTGGAAGCAGCCGGTGCCTCGACATCCTTCTTCTCGTCGGTACGGGCAACGGACTTGCTCTTCTTGCCTGTCTCCTCGGGTGTAGCCGTGGAGTCGGCCGGAGCCTCGCGACGTCCCCATACGCCAGCCTCAAAGTCCGTGAGTTGCTTTTCTATCTTCTGCTGCTCAGCATTCATAGCCGAGTCGGTCTCACAATAGTTAGCCAGCACACGTCCCTGGAGGTTGTTGGTCTTATAAATCTTGCCATCATAATGGTGCATGGTGAAGAAGTCGTCGGCAGTCATGTTGGAGACATTGTTCAGGTTGCTGCCCATCATGGGAAGACGGGCCAGGTATGAAGCCACATCATCATACTTCACCCAGAAGAGCGGAAAGGCAACTGGTTCGGCTCCATCGCCCATATTGTCATCGCTCCGCATCAGAATAGGACAGAGCGCCGTAACGCGTGTGGAGAAGGTGCCCGTACGCTGGTCCAGATAGACGCTCTCCTTGACATAGTAGCGTGTGACCTCGGCACTGGGCACATCCACATCAGCCACGGTAATCTTGCCACTCGCGTCCTCATCATAAAGGATATAGAAGCGATCGAGCATGTCCTTCACCGCCATACGGTTCTTTTCCTCGAAGGACTCGTTTCCGTCGAGCTTATAGGTATAGGCTGCCACGCGCCCCGTGAGGATTAGACGGAAGATATAGGTGAAGAGGTTCACCTGACGTCCGACAGGCTCCACGGGGTAATACATGGGAGCATTCTTGTCCTTCATCAAGTCCAGCTGACGATAGATGTCGCGTTTCCACACCACGTCCTCGGGCATGGACGCCGACGTGGGGAACTGCAATGCTGCACGGTCGTTGCCCGAGGCACTGCGAGACGAGGACGACGTGGGATTTGCCGCTGCATTACTGGACACCACACGACGCTTGGCCGGCTGAGCTGCAATAGTAAGGCAGCAAACGACAGACATCAGACAGCAGACTGTCCTGGCAAATGATATGCTACGAACTTTCATTGTTTCCATATTATATTGTAATGTGATAGCGTTTACTTGATAATCACTTCCATGGCGCCGCTCAACGTACGCTCTATACCGTCGGGGCCCTTGGCCTGGACGTTGGTGATATAGAAGCGTTTGTTACGGGGAAGGGCACGTATCTGTCCTTTCTGCTGGTCGGAGAAGTTGGCACCATTACTCTTGTATGGCACGGCATTG
Organism: uncultured Bacteroidales bacterium; assembly: GCA_902788315.1. GTDB lineage: Bacteria > Bacteroidota > Bacteroidia > Bacteroidales > Bacteroidaceae > Physcousia. Next base: position 5,434 of record CADAJS010000039.1, on the reverse strand, counting down.
CCCATCGCATCGTAGAAGACAGTCTCGAAGCCCAACACCTGGAAGGAGATGTTCAGCAGTCCGTCGTCGATGGCGGCACCGATGCCCCCCGTGTTCACCAGAATTTGCTTGCTCAGGCCGCCGCCGCTGAAGTGTTCCTCATTGCCGTCGGCAGCGGCATAGGCGATGAACGGTCGCGGGTCGGGCAACTTGCGCACACGGAAGGTGAACTTGCCCATCTCCTGACTGCGTCCGTCATGCTGGGCATGCACCGTGATGACGGCGTTTTCGCCCGGTGTGGTCGGGCGGGCAATGAAATGCCCGTCGCCCTTCGGTGTGAGCGAACCACCCGCCATGGTGCATGAGATCTGATTGCGTGGCACGCCAGGCACGCTGACGCTCATCGGGTTGTCATATCCGGCATAGAGCACGTTCATGATGTCGGCACTGACGGTAGCACTGGGTGCCACCACGGTGTACTTCTGCGAGAAGTCGCGCCGTACGGTTTCGCCCGAGCCATCCACCATCTCGATGTAGCCATTCAGGATGAAGTCGCCAGTCGAGTTGCAGACGGTCTCGTAGATTCCCTTCTCGCTCTGGATTTGCTTACCGCCCACATAGATGGTGGGACGACGAGTCGTATCGACAGCTGCCATGAAAATCTGTGCGCTGAAGCGTCCGCCCTGGACGACGGTCTGCGAATTGGGAATTACATAGGCATCCAGCAGGTTCACACGAATATCCTTCACATCGACATTGCCGATGAGATTGTGCAGCACCTCGCCTTCGGCATAGCGCACGTCGTTCTGTAGCTTCGTGAGCAGGGTGACGGCGGCGGCCGTAGGCATATTCTCGAACATGTATTCCTGCCAGTTCTTGCCCAGCAGCTGAGCCTTCTGCGGCAGTTCGGTGCTGAGGTTGCTGCTGATGATGTCGCGCTTCTTCTCGTCGGTCACCATCTTGACAATCTGGTCGCGATAGCTGTTGATACGGTTATACAGTTCGCTGCCTCGGCCCTTACCTGGAGCAAGCATCACCTGCGTACTGGCCTCGAGGTCTTCGCGGTTCCTGATGTTGTTCACATCGCCTTCCTCGCCGTCGCTCTCACGGACGATTGCCAGCTTGAGTTCCTCTGAAAGATTGTATAGGGAGTCGCTGATGCTGCGCACGTACTGTGCCTTGTCATACCACTGTTTCACCTTCGCCGGGTTCGACTTCATCTGCTGTTCGAACTCGGCATATATGCCCTGGTTCACCTGATTGGCATTCTGGGTAGATTTGTTTAGGCCGTCCGACACCAGCGAGAATCCATTCAGCACGTCGCTCGACACATTGAGGGCGAGCATGGCCAAGAGGACCACGTACATCAGGTTAATCATCTTCTGGCGGGGGGAGATCCTTCGTTTCTGTATTGCCATCTTCTTCGGTGAGTTTTAGAATCAAAGATTACACGAATGTGTGATGAGTTTAGGAGGCCTCCTGCGTGGGTGACACGGCCGAGGCTGTTCCCATGTTGATGGTGAGTGCCTTTATCATTCGGGCATAGACGTTGTTCAACTCCTCTATCTGCTGAGCCATGCGGCGTGTCTGCTCGTCGATCTGCTCGATGGTGCTCACCTGCTTGCTGATGTTACGCAGCTGCAGTTCGTAAACCGTGGCGATGCCCGTCAGCGTGCGGTTGAGGTTTTCCATCTCCTCGCTGTCGGTGCTCATGCGGGCTGCCTGTTCCTTTACGCGGACAAGCACCTCGGTGAGCTCGGTCAGTTCCTGAGCATAGTTCGAGACAGCCTCTTCGATAGCCTTCGGGTCGGTGGCCTTAATGCTGTTCGGGTCGATACCTGCACCGCCTCCGCTGAGCTGACTGAGTGCCAGCTGTGCCTCGGCAGCAGCCTGTCCAGCGGCAGCCAGATTGGCTGCGGCGGCACTAAGGCCTGTACCGGCAGCAAGCGCCTCGGGGTCAATGTTGCCGGCCGGAGCCGCACCACCGATAACCGGTGAGCCCATCACAATCGGTCCGCCCACCACAGGCGAGCCGCTCACGGCCACGCCATCTACAGGCACAGCACCCACCGGCGCACCACCACCTACGATGATGGGGCCCTGAGCCACCTCGGCACCCTCGGGAAGCGGCGAGCCGCCCGAGACCACCACGGTCTGTCCGCCAACGGCACCACCCGTCTCCGGCGTTTCCTGATAGGTGCGTTCGAATCCGGAGATAAAGAACACGAATACCTCGGTGCCCATACCGATGAAGAGCATCAGATTGGCCCCTTGAATATGTGTCAGCTTGAACAGGGCGCCCAGGATAACGATAGCAGCGCCCCAGCTATACGCATAGTTCATAAATACTTGCCCGGAGGGCGAGTCCATCCACTTTTGCAGTTTTGAGATAGGATTCATGATGTTATTTACGATTTACCTATTTACTTATTTACGGATCTATGTTTACCGACCCGACGATTCACGTTTTTTCCCGCAGTCAGATTTGACTTATGTACTCAGTGTCATGAACTGAGCGACTACCGGCGTACCTTGCGGGCGCTGGCTGTGGAAGAAGCACGGGGCGACTTACCCTTGCCCGCCGTACCGCCCTTGTCATTGACCATCGTGCGCACACAGCGGAAGCCCACATAGCATCGAGGCTGATTCTGATACTCATACGAGCGCCATGCGCTGCGAATCATGCTCTCGGGATCCTTCCACGAGCCGCCGCGCACGCTCTTCTTCTTCAGTCGGTAGGGGTCTTCCTTTGCTGCGTTGTACTTCAGCTCGGGATTCATGTCGCTCATGCTCTCCACGCCCGACTCGGTATATACGGTGCTTGTCCACTCGGCCACATTGCCGGCCATGTCGTAGAGTCCGTTGCTATTGGCGCTGAAGATACCGCATTTGCTGGTAATCAGGCTACCGTCCTTGGTGTAGTTACCGCGGTCGGGTTTGAAGTTGGCATAGAAGCATCCCTTGTCGCTCTTCACTTCCCCACTGTCCCAGGGGAAGCGGTTTCCGTCCTTGCCGCGTGCAGCATACTCCCACTCGATCTCGCTGGGCAGACGGAAGCGCTGAATCTGTTTGGCAAATCCGCCGAGCCCCTTGATGAGGAAGTCGGTGCGCCATGCACAGAAGGCATTGGCCTGCTCCCACGTAACGCCTACCACAGGATAGTCGTCGAATGCGGGGTTTGAGAAGTAGAGCTTCAGGTAGCGCTCGTTATCGGCATTGGCAAAGTCGTTCACCCAGCAGGTGGTGTCGGGGTAGATGTTCACGATGTACGTGTTCAGGAAGTCCCACGGACCGGAAAGCGGACGTGTGATAGTCTGACGGACAATCTTGCCGTCGTCGTCGATCCAAGCCGTGTCCTTGCTGATAATCACCTGTTCGTTGCTCACCGCATGGTCGGTGTTCAGGTCGCGTTCCTCGGGATTAAGGCGATACTTGCGCTGTGCGGCAGCGGCATAGTCATATACCTCATAGCGATAGTTGAGCTGGCTGGCATCGAGCATCTTAGTGCCGTCGATGGGATGGATGACGTATAGACTTTCGATGGCACGCGCTTCCTCTTCCGTGGCTCGCTTCCAGGGAATGGCCTTGCTCCAATTCAGATGCGGAGTAATGGGGTTGCCCTCCTTGTCCTCCTCAATCTTGTACGTCTCGTCGCCGGCGTACATAGGATCAGCCAGACGCTCGCGGATGATACTGTCGCGCACCCAATAGACGAACTGGCGGTACTTGGCATTGCTCACCTCCTTCTCGTCCATCCAGAAGCCGTCCACGCTGATGTCACGTGCGGGAAAATCGGCTCCCCAGAGAGAGTCGTTTTCCTCAAGTCCCACCCTGAGCGAGCCCTTGTGTACGGCCACCATGCCGTAGGGCGTGGGTTCGCTGTAGGCAGCACCCTTGACGCCTGTAAGTTCGCCACCCGTGGCATTAGCCGACGACGAGGAGCCCATACACCCTGCAAGCATAAAAGGCAGGAACAGCAAGACCCACTCCATACCTCCCTTGCAGAGGTGGCGTGATATGATTCGCCTGTTCATAATCTTTTCTTTGTTCATCTATGTCTTATTATACGTAACTTCACATTTCGTTTCTTCGCCCGATGTGGGCAGGGCGGACGGCCCCAGCACTACAGCAGCCTGACGCTCTTGTGCAGGTTCTTACCCTTCTTGAAGAGGTTCAGGTCGGTCTCATAGCCCAGCACCAGCTCGTGCGTACCATGCAAGGCACCGATGCCGCCGGTATACATCTCGTAGGAGTAGCCTATATTCACTCCGTGGAAGTTGAATCCCAGCAGCACTGCCACGCTGTTCGTGGGACTGCACATCACGCCGCCATACATGCGGCCCTTCTCGCCGTCGTACTCCAGACGTGCCGTCACATCACCGCGCCACGCCATGAGGTCGGTGCGCACGAGAGCGTCGGCATGCAACTTGAACTGCGGCTGGCGGAAGCGATACGTGTAACCTCCCGAGAGGTAGAACGTAGGGTCCACCTGGACCTTGTACAACTTGTCGTCGCCCATCGTCATCGTAGGGCCAAGACAATGCATTGCACTCAAGCCGGCATACCACAGTTCCTTGTACGTATAGCGCAGGCCGAGGTCGAGATCGAAGGCGTTGCCCGTCACCTGGCTGCTGGCGAAGGCGGGATCGTTGGTCTCGACGAGGTCAAGCTTGGAGCCGTCAAAGCCCTCGGTCATCAGTCCGCCACGCACACCGCCGCTCAACCGTCCGCCCAGCAGCTTATGGTGATAGGCGTACTGCGCGTAGATTCGTTTCGTGGTGAACGCGGCAGCCTTGTCGTTCATGAAGCCTAACCCGATACCATGTGCCGGTCCGAGGAAGAAAGCCGGCAGGTCGGCTCCCACATACATCACAGCCGGCGCGTTCTCGAATCCGGCCATCTGCATGCTGTAAGCCCCCTGCACGTTCAGCAGTCCATCCTCCCCCGCCACCGCAGGGTTATAGAAGGACTGCAGCGCCCAGGAATTAGTAAACGCCACGTCGAACTGGGCCCTTGCTGACAAGGACAACAGCAGCATTCCTATACAGAGCAGTCTTTTCATCCTATACTGAATAACGCCAGCCCTTGCCTTTTTATTGTATTGCCCCAAACATTTTTCGATAAAAAACATATTGAAACCTTTCGAGGCAGCTATGACCTCGCGCGCGAACATATTATTACTTAAGTTTCGGGAGCTCTTAACTCAGCCATTATTTCCCATGACGTGTTCCTGTGGACTTTATCACGTGTGATAAACTCTTTTATCACGTGTGATAAACTATTTTATCATGTGTGATAAAGCTTCGTGCGGCACGTTATGAGACTCGGACTGTAGTTTAACGATTTTAGTTGACTGCTTTTGGTCTTACTCACGATAAGGGTTGACCCTGATTAAACTTAATTTTATTTCACGTTGACTCGACTTTACGTTAGTCATAAATAGGGTTTACATCAA
>CADAJS010000038.1 GCA_902788315.1 uncultured Bacteroidales bacterium | reverse complement strand
GCTCTACCCAAGCTCGGGAGCTTGGGTAGAGCTTGGGTAGAGCGATGTTGGTACGGCTTTAGGGCTTGGGTAATGGGAACGGGGGCTGTCTGGTTAAACCCTAATCGGTCATGGCATTATTTCCCATGACGTGTTCCTGTGGACTTTATCACGCGTGATAAAAGAGTTTATCACGCGTGATAAAGCGCTGCGCGGCACGTTATGAGACTCGGACAGTATCACGTAATCTACTTGCATCATGTCAGTATTTCCTGAACAGCAGCTTGCCTTCCTCGCCGGAGAGGAGCATACGGTCTGAGCGGAGGACGTCGATGTGGAGACGGCCGTTGGCAGGAATGCCGTAGCGGCGCAGGTCGGTGATGGGATGGAGCACGGTGTCGCGCTCGGCGTTATTGACAATCTTGTAGGGACGGTCGATGACGAGGCTGTCCGGCGTGCGGTGGTAACGGGTGAGGAAGTAGCTGTCGGTCTCGCCAGGCAGTTCCTGCAGCATGAGGAGGTTCTGGCGTACCTTATAATACAGCGTGGTGTCGGGCTTCTGATAGGCTATGGTGCCGTCTGCGGCCCGCCATTCTGTGAGTTGCCACATGCCGCCGAGCGAGCCGCTGTCGTCGCGCTTGTTTTCGCAGCCTGTGCTTAGCATGACGAGGAGCAGGGCAAGGAGCAGGGGGGCGGGGAAGTGTGTGTGTGTGTTCATCGTGTTTCGTGTTTAATCCATCCGCTGTAGGCCACGGAGAGCATGGCTGCATTGCTGTCGCCCAGTATCTTTCCGTCGTTGTGTCCATAGCTGGCCGTGAGGGCCAGACCCTGGAGGCGGCGGGGCTTGTAGGTGAGCTCGAGGAGCAGGAAGTTGGCTTTCTGCGGATCGGGGGTGGGGGCATTGTAAGAACCCAGACTCTTCTCGTGGGTGTAGAGGATGCGCCATCCGAGCTGGGACGATGGCTGGCCGCTGAGGCCCAGGTGGAAGGCACGGATGCGGCTGTGATAGACCATGAGGTTGTGGCTCATGCCGAAGCGGTCGTTGTAGATGGGCGAGGAGAGCAGGGGATTGCCCATGACGAAGCCGGCATGCTGCCAGGCGCCGTAGATGTGATTGTTGTAGTACTGGTCGCATCCGCTGATCTGCTCGGGGATGGTGGACGTGCGGTCGTGATAGATGGCGCCGCTCTGGTCCATGGTGCCCACAAACTCGACCACCAGGTTGCTGAGGAAGGGATTCTCGGCAGGCGTGAGTTCGAAGCCCCAGAGCTTGTCTTTCCATCCGTACTGCCAGAACATCTGGCTCTGGTCCTCGAAGAAGTGCTCCATGTAAACGGCTCCGCTCCAGCCGCTTCCGTGCAATTCTGCGCGTGTGTGCCAACTGCCCAGGTGGTTACCCTCGCGATTGGAATATACGTCGCCGTCGTTGCTGTCGCCACCGCCGGGGATGAGGGCGTTCCAGAAACTCTTGACCCCGTCCAGGAGGCTCTCGTCGTAATACTCGGGTCCGCCGAAGCCTACTCGCTGGCGCAGGTTGTGTCCCGTGCCGCCAAACTGGCAGCTCATCTCGAGCCCGCCGGTGAGGGTGAGGGGAAAGCGTTCGACGTTGCCCACGCGGGCGAAGAGCGCCTTGGAGTGGTTGAGGGAGCCGGTGGTGTAGAGGTAGCGCAGGTCGTGGTCGTTGAAGTGGCGCTGCCAGCGGTTGTCGGTATAGGCGCCGTAGGCCACATGGGCTTTCAGGGCGAGCCAGCCGCCGGTGCGGGGCACGGTCCAGAAGCGGGGTAGCTCGAGACGCACCTGGGGCAGGGGGCGGGCATTGATGCCGGTGGTCATGCCACCGGTGGAGAGCTGCTGGTCGCGTAGCTCCAGCGGACGTTCCTTCTGCCCGACGCTCAGGCGCAGGGCTTGCCATTCGACATCGGCATAGAGCTGCTGCAGCACCAGATGGCTCTGCATCCCGGTGCTCACCACGGCATCGGCTCCGTAGCCCAGACGCCAGTGGCGATGACGGTCGGCCTCAGTGGAACGCTGGAGGGAGGTCCGCAGGTAGGCATAGCCATTCTCGGCATCGCCCAGACCGTAACGATTGTTGGTGAACCAGAAGGGTGCCTGGCTGCCGCTCCCGGCGGTGCCCACCAGCTGGGCACTGTATGACACATCCTCCGCCAGGCGGCTGGGCTGTGCATAGGCCGTCAGGGGGAGGATGAGCAGGGGAAGATACCAATGTCTTTTCATCTTCCAATGTGGAATTAAAGGCTCTCCCCTGCCGTGGGGCGCATGTGACGTCCGGGCAGGGGAGAGCGATGGGATTTACTTTTCTGTGTGTTCGGTACCGCCGTCGCTCTTGCCGTAGTGGCCGTAGATACCGTACTTGCCGTACTTGCCGTAGCCATAGCGTCCGTACTTGCCGTACTTGCCATACTTGCCATAGCCGTAGTAGTAGCCGTACTTCTTCTTCTTCAGGTCCATACCGTTGAGCACGAGGTTCACGTTGGGGAGCTTTTCCTCCTCCTTCAGGCTGTTAATCAGCTCGAAGCTGCTGCGCGGAGTGTAGTCGGCACGGCATACGAACATCGTGATGTCGGCTGTACGACCGATGGACAGCGTATCGCTGACGAGGCCCACGGGCGGCGTGTCGAGCAGCACGTAGTCGTAGTGTTCGCGCAGGTGGTTGATGGCGCGGTCGAGCTGCTCGCGCGAAATAAGTTCGCTGGGGTTGGGCGGAATCACACCGGCGGGCAGGACGTCGAGGTTCTTGTTGCCCACGCCGTGGAATATCTGCTCCTCAAGCAGCTCGTAGCCCTGTTCGGTGGAGCTGAGGTAGGTGGTGATTCCCTTCTTGTTGCTCGGCAGGTTGAACAGTCGCACGAGACGCGGCTTGCGGATGTCCAGTCCGACGACGATGACGTGCTTGCCCATCAGGGCGAGTGACATGGCCAGGTTGGTGGTGACGAATGTCTTGCCCTCGCCCGGGATACAGCTCGTGCCGGCAATCACCTTCTTGCCTCCCTCGAGGACAAAGCGCAGGTTGGTTCGCAGTCCGCGGAAGGCTTCCTCCATCATGTCGTTGCTATTCTCCTGCACCACGAGGGCTCGCTCGCCGTCCTTGTCTCTGCTGGCCATGGGGATGTCGGCCAGGACGGGAATCTTCGTGAGCTTGTCCAGGTCGTCGCGGCCCTCGATGCGGAAGCGCAGGAGGTTGCGCAGGTAGATGATGCCGATGGGGAATCCGAGGCCGAGGATCAGGGCTGCCAGCATGATCAGCTGACTCTTGGGCGATACCTTGCCGTTATACTGCGGGGCGTCGATGATGCGTGCCTTGGCTGCCGTGCTGGCCAGGGAGATGAAGTTCTCCTCGCGCTTCTGTAGCAGCATCAGGTAGAGGCCGGCCTTAATCTCTTGCTGGCGGGTGAAGTTGTTCAGCACGCGCTCTTGGGTGGGAGTGCTTCCGATACGGCCGCTGAAGCGGTTGTACTGCTTGTCGATGCTGCGCTTCTGCATGTCGAGGTCTTCCTTGATAGCTTCCACGCTCATCTTGATGGACGGCCACATCTCTTCGATCTGAGCCGTCAGGCGCTGTACATAGGCGTGATCCTCGCTGGAACTCTTGAGCAGACGGTTACGCAGGAGCACGAATTCGTTGTATTCGCTGATCATCTTGTTGAGGTTGGCATCGTTGATACCGAGGTTGGCGGGGATGACGTCCTGCATGTTGTTGGGCTTGCTCATCCAGTTGATGAGGCCGTTGACGATGTTGATCTGTGTCTGAAGCTCGGTCTGCTGTTTGCGGTAATCGTTGATGTTGGTCAGGGCGTCCGTGGCATCGTTGGCCAGGTTGACCAGTTCGTTGTTCTTCTTGTAGGTCTCCAGCTCACCCTCGGTCATGTCCAGCTCGCCACGAATCGTATCGAGACGCTCCTTGATGAATTCCTCGGTCTTCATGGCCACTTCGTTCTTGTCCTCATTGGCATCCTCGTTGTAGCTCTTCATGAGCTCGGTCAGGTAGTCGATGGCACGTTCGCGGTTCGTGTCGAGGTAGGAGACATTGGCCACGGTGGTCGTCTTGCTGGTGGCGGCTGCCGAGAGACTTTTGACGCAAGCTCGGCCTGCAGCTACTGGCGGAACGATGGATGCGTATAGGGCGTGCTCGTCCATCTCATAGCCGGGATTGGGCTGCAGCATCACGGTGCCGGCAGGCGTACTGATGGTGCTGGGCAGGCTGGTCACTTCGTGGCTGAACTCGATGGGGTCTTCCTCGCCGGGGACATAGATGCGTCCCTCGACGTTATACTTCTGGTCTGCCTTCGTTATCTTCAGTCCGATGCGGCATTCGAGTTCGTTCAGTTCCTGCTCCGGCATGTCGATGATGATGGGGGAGTCCTTGTACAACTCGCTTTTGCGAATACGTCCCTGAATGTAGTATCTCACGTAGAGCTTCAGCTTCTTGACCACTCGGGTACTGATGCTCGTGCTGCGCAGAATCTCCAACTCGTTGTCAAAGCCGTTGCTGTTGGAAATAAGTCCCATGTTCTCCAACGACATCTGCCCGTTGGCGAACTTCTTCTTGTCCTCGTCCTTGATCAGAATCTTCATGGACGAGGAATAGACGGGATGTGTGTAGCGAAGGTAGGCAAAGGCCAGGCACAGCGCGATGAATGCCGATATGGCAATCCATTGCCAGTTGAGCACGACGATTGTCCAAAGTTCCTTTAGCTGGAAGCCTCCGCTTTCTTCCACTTCCGCATTTTGTTTCTCAATGTAATCTGCCATGTTTTATTATGATAATTTCTTTTTTTTCCAAAAATCGTCGGCGAACGTATCGCCTGTGGGCACATAATGCGGGTGCAAAGGTATAAAAAAAAAACTATAGAACGAAGGAAACATTTATAAATGATGTAAAAAAGCGTGATTTTATCCAAATCTGCCTTTATTTGAAAAAATATGTGTAACTTTGCAGCCAAGAGTGCATAGTATTGTTCACGGAAAAGGAAACCACAGAGATGAAGAGAAGAAAGCATGTAATACTCATAGGCGAGGCGGAAGAACTCCGCGAGCTGCATGATGAGTGGACGTGTCGTGATGCGTGCATCGCTGTGGATGCGCTGTTCGTGTCGGACGAACCCTTCGTGGATGAATCGGCCTCGTGGCAGCGTTATGACTGGGATGCTGTCGAGGGCTTCCTGCGCCAACACCCGGAGGTGAAGGAGGTGTGCTGTACATCGGCGGCGATGAGGGGCGGCGACCTGAAACGCCTGTGCTACCTCTGTGAGGAGCTGCATGTCCGGTTCACCTTCGTCCCGAGCGGCATTTCCTCGTTGCATCGCAGGATGAGTGTCGAGCGTCGGGGCGGAATGTCGCTGCTGACACCCTGCCGGCCTCTCCTGTGCAGCCCGTGCTGGTGCATGTTTAAACGTGCTGGTGATGTGCTCGTCTGCGCGATACTGCTGCTGACGGTGTTCCCGCTGGTGTATGTGGTGCGAGCGGTGAAGATAAAACGCAAGAGCCCCGGACCGGTGTTTGCGCGCCAGAAGTGTTCCGGCCCTGACGGGAAGGTGTTCCACTGCCTCACGTTCAGGCTGGCTGAAGGGCAGACGCCTTCACGCCTCGACTCGATGCCTCAGCTGCTGAACGTCCTGTTCGGCGAAATGTCGTTGGTCGGGATGCCGCTCCTCACGGCAGAAAGCATCGAGCCGTATCTGGCATTGGCCGACAGATATCACGTCCGCCGTTGGCCCAAACCAGGGCTCACGCAGTGGTCACGCGTCTGCTCACATCGGGAACAGAAGCGCGAACTGTCGGCACTTGAGAATATGGTGGCCGACGACGTATGGTACGACCAGCATTGGACGCCGTGGACCGACCTGCAGATCCTGTTGCGAACATATTGCGGCATGAACCGATGGGAGTGAACTCATAAAAATCATCTATATATATAATAAGGTATAGGAATATGTCATTTTGGAGCAAATTATTCAAGAAAAAGTCGGATGATGAGGCGCGCGTGGGAGGCATGGAGGACTTCATGCTGCTCATCCGTGTGTACTATCAAGCCGTGATAGCTGCTCAGTTGGGTATCAACAACCTGGGTGCACTGCCCGACCTGCGAATCTTCAAGCAGACGTATCATGTGCCCACGCTCAACAACAAACTGGGACTGGGAGAGAAGAAGAGTTGCAAGAAACTCATTCAGGACATCTATGGCGTCAGCTCGACATTCTTCGACGAGGTGGATGCCAGTGTGAAGAAACGTTGCCGACGGGTGCAAGACGTACAGAGCTACCTGGCCATGTTCCAGGGCTTCAGCCAAGACCTGATGATGCTCATGGGCAATCTGATGCAGTGGAAATTCCGCTTGCCCAAGTTCTTCAGCGGAGCGCTGAAGGAGATGGTGGCCAAGCAGGTACACGAAGTAATGACCAAGAACGACTGGAAGGACGAGGGCGTGCGCCGTACGTGTGTGGCCTTGCGTAAATACCAGGCTGCACTCGGCTATAGCGAAGCATGGATGACGGAATATGTACATACCATCGTGATGCTTGCCAAGAAAGAACCTCGTAAAAATAGTGAAGAATAATTTTGTATATCGCGGGAAATATAATACCTTTGTACACAAAATTACGAAGATAAGACAAAGATAGCGTCATGGATGCCCAATTGACTGACATGGTGTTGCGTATAGAAACACGCACGCGTCAGATGCTGATGCTCCACCAGCAGCTGCGGCAGGAGATTGCCCAGATGCGGCATCAGCTGGACGAGGCCGAAGCGCAGATACGCAGGCTCCAGGACAACAATAAGAAATTACAGGAAGATTATGCTCATCTCAAGATAGCAAAGTATGTAGATATGGCCGACGATGACACAAAGCAGATTCGCAGTCGTATCTCGAAAATGGTGCGAGACATCGACAAATGTATCGCAATGCTAAAAACAGAATAAAACATGGCAGAGCAGAACGATACGTTATCCATAACCCTCCGATTCGGTACATGGACCTTGCCCATGACCGTGCGTCGTGCCGACGAATACGTGTACCGTCAGGCTGAAAAGCTGATAAAGGAGAGGTACAACTACTATACGAGCAATTACCGGAACCAGTCCACAGAGATGTATCTCGTGATGACGGTGCTGGATGTCGCGGTACGCCTCAAGCAGCAGGAGGCGACGATGGACACCACGCCCATCGTGGAACGGCTGAGACCTTTGCTCACGGAGTTGGAGTCCGCACTGAACCAAGAGAAATGAAACAGAAAAGAGAATGACTCCAATTTACGAACATTTAACTTAATTACACATGACAATTGATATTTTGATAGCGGTCGGCATCGGCATTCTCGCTTTTGCGGTACTGGTGACGGCTTGGTATTTCGTATTTGTGCCCGGAAAGCGTAAGGCGCTCGAGGCTGAGGCACGTGATGCAGCAGAGAAAGAGGCTGAGGTGATAAAGCAGGAGAAACTGCTCGAAGTCAAGGACAAGTTCCTGAGCAAGAAGGCTGAGCTGGAGAAGGAAGTGCGCCAGCGCAACCAGCAGATACAGCAGGCAGAGAATCGTGTGAAGCAGCGCGAAATGACGCTCAACCAGCGCCAAGACGAACTGACACGTAAACGACAGGAGATGGACGCACAGCGCCAGCGCATGGAGACCCAGCAGGCAGTACTCCAGAAGAAGGAGGAAGAACTGACCCTGCGACAGAATAGCCTGCTGGAGCAGGAACGTACGAAGCTTGAGGAAATTTCCGGCCTGAGTGCCGACGAGGCCCGCGAACGCCTTGTGGAGACTCTCAAGGACGAGGCCAAGACGAATGCTGCTGCCTATATCAATGAGATTATGGATGATGCCAAGATGACAGCAAACAAGGAAGCTAAGCGCATCATCATCCAGACCATCCAGCGTGTGGCTACAGAGACAGCCGTGGAGAACAGCGTCACCATCTTCCATATCGACAATGACGAGGTGAAGGGCCGTATCATCGGTCGTGAGGGTCGTAATATCCGTGCACTTGAGGCAGCAGCCGGCGTGGAAATCGTGGTGGACGACACGCCCGAGGCGATCGTAATCAGTGGCTTCGACCCTGTACGTCGCGAGGTATGCCGTCTGGCCCTGCATCAGCTGGTGGCCGACGGACGCATCCACCCCGCACGCATCGAAGAGGTGGTGGCCAAGGTGAAGAAACAAGTGGACGAGGAGATCATGGAGACCGGTAAGCGCACGACTATCGACCTGGGCGTGCACGGCCTGCATCCCGAACTGGTACGTCTCATCGGTAAGATGAAGTATCGCAGCAGCTACGGACAGAACCTGCTGCAGCATGCCCGTGAGACTGCCAACCTCTGTGCGGTGATGGCCAGCGAACTGGGCTTAAACCCGAAGAAGGCAAAGCGTGCCGGACTCTTGCACGATATTGGCAAAGTGCCCGACGAGGAACCCGAGATGCCCCACGCACTCTATGGTGCCAAGTTGGCCGAGAAGTATAAGGAGAAGCCCGATATCGTAAATGCCATCGGAGCTCACCATGAGGAGATAGAGATGACCACACTGATAGCCCCCATCGTGCAGGTGTGCGATGCCATCAGTGGTGCACGTCCAGGTGCTCGCCGCGAAATTGTCGAGGCATACATCAAGCGTCTGAAAGACTTGGAGAACATCGCCATGAGCTATCCCGGCGTGGTGAAAACGTATGCCATTCAGGCTGGTCGTGAGCTGCGTGTAATCGTGGGTGCCGACAAGATTGACGACAAGCAGACGGAGCAGCTGAGTGCCGAAATCGCCACCAAGATTCAGAACGAAATGACCTATCCCGGCCAGGTAAAGATTACGGTGATTCGCGAGACACGCTCGGTTGCCTTTGCCAAGTAGGCGCGAGGTGCCTTTGGCATTATACATACAGAACCACGCAGCCCCCGACATTGTGCCGGGGGCTGCTTGGTTTTGTTCCATAGTAATCTGGTGACGTTACAGCTGCCACCACTTCTTCTTGGGCTTCTCTTCCGTCTTGCCCATCTCCTCATGCATCACCTGCTCGTAGGTCTTCCCGTCGTGGATCATGTGATAGATGGTGCCCCAGTCGGGCAGGCCGCCCACATTCCGGTCGTCGATGAATATGTCAGCCTTAATCTTCCGACTGAAATGTCGGTTCTTGTTCTCGTCTTCCTCAGGGAAGTCCTTGTTGACGGCGTAGAACTCCACGCCGCGTTTCCTGCACCATTCCACAGCCTCGTCCAGCAGTGTCCCTTCGCGTACGCTCCACAGGATTATCTTGTGGCGTTCTTGTATAAGCATTTTCAGTGTCTGTGTGGCAAACGGAATTTCGTTCCCAATCTTCGGATAACGGTCTTCGGCAATCGTTCCGTCAAAATCTACAGCTATAGTCATAATCGTTATTGATGAATTTTAGGGCAAAGATACTGCTTTTTTGCGAATTTCCTCTAATAATGTTAATTTCTTGCAGTAAAAATCCTCAGAATCTCTTATGTAAACCAAATAAAAGTACTACCTTTGCAGCGAAAATAATATTGAAGTATGAGAAAATCTATTTTGTTTGCTGCTTTCCTTACGTTGGTTCTTGCCATGAGCAGCTGTGTTTCCACCAAGAAGATTGTATATTTCCAAGGGGCCGACTCCATATATGCCGAGGGACAGCGCATCCTTCAGCAGTATGAGATGCGTCTGAAACCTGCCGATCAGGTGCTCATCAAGGTGACATGTGGCGAGCCCGACCTGTTGTCCGTCTTTGCTCAGGACATCACGATGGGTACGTCTGACCGCTATACCTCGAGTAGCATCACCTCCTCTGGTTCGATGACCAATGCCTATGGCTACACTATTACCAACGACGGACAACTCGACCTTCCGGCTATCGGCAGTGTGGCAGTGGCTGGCAGTACTGTGGACGAGGCTGCCAAGCTGATTGAGGCTAAGATCATCGAGTCGGGTCTTATCAAAGATCCGGAGGTGACCGTGCGCCTGCTCAATGCCCGCGTGGCCGTGCTGGGTGCGGTGAGGACACCGCATGTGGTGAGCCTCAGCAGCGAGCGTAACTCGATTCTCGACATTCTGGCCCAGTGTGGTGATGTGGCCGACACTGGTCTGCGCCAGCACGTGCAGCTCTATCGCGAGGAGAACGGCATTCGTCGCATGTATGAGATTGACCTTACTCAGGCCGACGTATTCAACAATCCGGCATATTATGTGCAGCAGAACGACCTGATCTACGTGGAACCCAATAAGAGTGCCAGTGTGAGAAGCAGCGCCTTCTACACTTTCCTAAGTGCAGGTGCCAGCATCATCAGCTTGATTTCTACGGTTGTTTCTCTCGTGGTGCTGATAACAAGATAGTGGTATCGCTCCACTCCTGTGGATGGGGATCTATCAGTTGGATGTCCAATCCATACCACCAATGGCCTGCGCTGACATTGCGCAGGCCATTGGTGTTGAAATAGCGTGCAGACCTGCCATAGAACGTTGCACACTGGCGGAATCCCTGCGGATTATGTGGCAGGGCAAACTTGTTCTTTATACTGGTGGAGGAGAGTTCTACGGGCAGGCACTTCCGATAGTCTGTACACATGGAATCTCCGGCCAAGAGGACGTTGGCCGTATAGCTGGTGCTGGCCGTGAACTCGGCATTCGATATAGTTCGGTAGGTGGCTCCCACGACGTAGCCTATCACCCAGCATGAGCCATCGGTGCCTGTGAGGCTCCCCTCCAGCATGGCTTCTACCGTGTAGGGCGATGAGGCAGTGCCTTCGCCGATGGCGATGGGGCGTGCCACCTCCGTTTTCACCTCTTTCCTCTCTTCGTCCGTGAAGTCATATTTCTCGCAGGCCGCGGTCAAGGATAGTGCGAGGCATAGCGTGTATCGAAGTCGGTCGGTTCTCAATCTTCCTCAGTGAATGTGTCCAGCACCTTGCGGTACACGCTGGGCAGATTATATTTATAGTAGGCCGTGTCAAACCACATGAGCAGATAGACAATAGCCACGAATATGAGCCAGGCTCCAAGGATTATCAGTGTCATTTTGTCTGTAATTAGATGTTTCTTCGTGCAAAAATACGAAGAATTCTTTGCTTTATCAAAAAAAATGCGTAGTTTTGTGTCGTGAAACATTTCATAACATACAAAATGCAAATAAATTCTAATAAGATGAAGCGAAAAGTATGGTTTCATGTGGCAGTTGTATTCTGCCTGGGTCTGCTGGCCTGCCAGAGTGACGATGAGAAGTTTGAAGAAGCATCGAAAGAAGTGGTGTTTCGTGTGGTAAACTATACACAGTACAACCTCGATGAGGTGACTCGTGCCAGTGCTGATGTATTGGATCATCTGGTCTTGGGCGTCTTCGATGCCGAGTCGAATGCGATGGTTGGTTCGCTGATTACGCAAGACAAGGGCGCCGATGGCTACGGTACGTTTAAGGTAAAACTGCCGGTGGGGCAGTATCGGTTGGTATTTTTGGGCTATGTCGGTTCGAGTACGTGCAACATGTCCTCTCCCACGCTCGTCACCTTCGCGAACGATGCCGTACCTACTACGTTCTCCTATTCCACAACTCTCACGGTAGGGCACGACCAGATAGAAGCTCAGAACATTGTGCTTAAGCGTGCTTTCGGTGCCTTCCGTGTGACGCTTACGGATGTAATTCCTTCGGGAGTGGCCACCATGCGCTTTCGCAGCGTAGGGGGCAGTACCAAGCTGAATGGCCAGACGGGCTATGCTGCAGACAATAGTGGACGTACGTTTTCCGTCAGCATTCCGACCAGTTATATAGGAAAGGAAGATGTGAAACTGACCCTCAATCTCTTCCTTCCCGAGGGTGAAACGAAGATGAGCATCGCGTTGGACGCCCTGGATTCTGATGGCACGGTGCTTCGTACCCGTACGTTCACCGATGTGCCGATGATGGTGAATCGGCTGATCAACTATTCGGGCGCATTCTTCAGCAACGACTTCTCTGCCACTGTCACAGTTGATGATGAATGGGAGAGCGAACCGACAGTGAACTTCTGACGCTCGCCTATATTCTCACGTGTCCCCCTTACGCCTTGTTATACGTCAATCAGCAAGGCATCCTCGTTATGGCTGCGCAGGTAGCGCAGCCTTTCCCATTCTCTGGTGTTCAGCTGCCATACGCGGTCGAGTCGTTCGGCTCCGTGTGAGTCGATGCGCCGCATGACCATCTTCACTGTGATGCGGTTGATGTCGATGGCTGGCAGATAGTGGGATTCCGTTCCGCGCTCGTCATGTATCTCGGCCAGCAGCTGCATGCTCACCAGTTCTTCCAGTAGGATGTGTACGATGGTTTCGGGCAGGTGGGTGTCGCGTGCCAGCGACCTCACGGTGAACGACGTGGAGCCCGATGCAAAGCGCTTGCATATGCGACACATCAGCAGAAGCGAGAGTGAATCACGGTAGCGACGGCTCAGTTCCATGCTGCTGCGCTCAAAGGCATAGCTGTCCAGGTATTGGTTGGCATAGCACATCTGCCCGCCGATGAGGCAGATGCACCACGAGATGTGCATCCACAGCATGAACAGCGGGATGGCTGCAAAGGAGCCGTAGATGGCGTTGTAGCTGCTCAGCTTGATCTGGTAGTGGAAGTATAGGTACTGGACAACCATGAACACCAGTCCTCCCGCGATGCCGGGCCACAGCGCACTGCGCCATTTTACCTCCGTGTTGGGCATATACTTGTACAGTAGTACGAAGGCTAGGCAGGCCAGCAGGATGGGGGTGAAGTGGACTATCCATTCCACCGTGTCGTTGACGAACTGATAATCTGGGAAATGTCCCTTGAAGGCCAGTAGGAAAAGGTTCAGTCCGCTCGTGATGACGATGACGAAGGGTAGCATGAGGAAGATGCTCATGTAGTCCACGAAGCGGCGATATACCTTGCGTGATGACTGCACATACCAGATGGTATTGAATGCTGTCTCCACATTGCTCGTCAGCGATACCAACGTGTACATCAGGACTATCAAGCCCACGCCGATGACTACGCCTCCCTGTGTGTGGGCCAGGTACGAATTGACGAACTCGATCACCTTGTCTGTCAGTTCGGGGCTCACCTGGAGCGAACTGCGAATCTTATCCTCGATGTATGGGGCAAAGCCGAATCCGCGTCCGATGCCGAAGATGATGGCCAGCATCGGGACTGCTGCCAGCATGGTGCTGTAGGTCAGCGCCGAGGCGTAGCTCATGATGTTGTTCTTCATGATGCACTCCACGGTAATGATAAGCCGCTTCAGTGCTCGCAGCCACCAACGCCTCAGCGGACCGAGCGCATGCTCGTTCACGCTCCAGATGTAGTCGATGTCACGCAGTTTCATAGGTACTTATCGGGTTGCTTGTGCGGTTATGTTTCTCGAAAAAAACAGTGAACCTGTAAGCCGGGTTCTGTTCCTGTCCTTGCGGGCAGGTGCCTGCCATTTATCTACGGCCAGCGTCACCGCATGGTCTCTATCGTTCCACCCTCCGGCTCGGACGGGCCGCCCTCTCTTTTTCTTCGCCGGTTTACATGAACTTTCAACTTCCGGAGTGCACAGCACCACGTGTCACCACGGGCCTGGTGGGCTCTTACCCCGCCTTCTCACCCTTGCCGGCAAGCCTTGCGGCTGCTTAGGCGGTTGTTCTCTTCTGCACGGTCTGACCCTCGCGAGCCTCTTCCCGTTAGGAAGCGGAATGCCCTGTGTTGCCCGGACTTTCCTCTCGCCTCCGATGGGAGGCCAGCGGCAAGCCAGTCCACTGTTTCGCCTGCAAAGGTACGAATAAGCGAGCAGAATGCAAAAAGAAAGACGAAGTTTTTCCTTTGGCATGCTTGAGCGGAAGTACCTTCGGCGTAGCCATCTTGCCTTCTCCCAATGGGTTCATGGGAGAAATACAGCTTGACATGTTCGTTTGTCCTTGCCTTTTCTGCGTCAGACGCTACGTGCCTTGCCCTTGTACTATATAAGATTGTACAGACGATGCCACGTGTGACCGCTTCATGCGTCACACGTGGCTCTGCACAGAGCCACGTGTCGCGGGGCGCTCTATCGCTCGATGGAGAAGGCCGGTGTGTGCGCGGGTGCAAAAAATCCCCTGTGGTTCGTGAATGAATGTAAAATAGCGCTAATCGACATTTAACAACCGTTAAAGGCTTGCGATGCAGTGTTAAATGTTGGGAAAAATGTGGCTTGAGTGATACGCCATGTGGCAAATAATCTCTATATTTGCATTCGAAAAGACGAGAATAACATAATTGATAATTAACAAAACGGAAAGGATAAGTTATGAAACAGACAATTAAAATGCTCATTGGCATGGTGGCCCTGGTGGGTGCCACCAGTGTGGTGACGGCCTCTGTCGTCAAGAACTCCCAGTCGTCGGCTGCCGAGGCTCCCGAATCGGTGTTTGCTACTGCTCCTGTTACGGCTCCTCAGGGCGGCTATGTGGATTTGACGTATGCTGCCGAGAAGTCGGTGGACGCTGTTGCATATATTAAGGTAACAAAGACGGGACGCACGCGTCAGTACGTAGTACGCGATCCCTTCAGCGACTTCTTTGGCGATTTCTTTGGTCAGGGACGCGGTCAGCAGCAGCCCCAACAGCGCGAGTATAAAGAGCCGGACAGCCATGGAGCTGGCAGCGGCGTCATTATCAGCACCGATGGCTATATCGTGACGAACAACCATGTCGTGGCCGGAGCCGACGAGATTGAGGTGAAGCTGAACGACAATCGTGAGTTCAAGGGTCGCATCATCGGCACCGACGAGACCACCGACTTGGCGCTCATCAAGATTGACGGTAAGGATCTGCCCACCCTGCCTATTGGCAACAGCGACGACCTTAAGTTGGGGCAGTGGGTACTGGCCGTTGGCAACCCGCTCAACCTGACCGGTACCGTGACTGCCGGTATCGTCAGCGCCAAGGCACGCGGCCTGGGTGCTAATGGTGTGGAGAGCTTCATCCAGACGGATGCGGCCATCAATCCTGGCAACAGCGGCGGCGCCCTGGTCAACTCTCGTGGCGAACTGGTGGGCATCAATGCCATGCTTTATAGCCAGACGGGTAGCTACAGCGGCTATGGTTTTGCCATTCCCACTACGATTATGAACAAGGTGGTGGCCGACCTCAAGGTGTATGGCACTGTACAGCGCGCCATCCTCGGTGTACAGGGAACTGATGTGGCTTCCTATGTGGATGCCGAGAAGGCCAAGGGCAATGACGTGGACCTCGGAACGATGTCGGGCGTATATGTGGCTCAGGTAACCGATGCCAGTGCGGCTCAGGATGCAGGGTTTGAGAAGGGCGACGTCATCACCAAGTTCGATGGAAAGAAGGTTAGCAAGATGAGCGAGCTGCAGGAGGCTATCGCACAGCATCGTCCGGGCGACAAGGTGTCCGTCACCTATCTGCGTAACAAGAAAGAGAGCACCATCAGCGTGACGCTGCGCAACACGCAGGGCAATACGAAGATTATGGAGGAGGTGGACCTCGACGACATGGGCGTAGCCCTGAAACCTGTGCCCGAGGAGGATATGAAGAACCTGGGCATCTCCTATGGACTTACCATCACTGCCATCCGGAATGGTAAGATGAAGGCTGCCGGTGCCAGCAAGGGCACCATCATTCTCCAGGTGAATGACCAGAAGATGGAGAGCGTGGAGAACTGGGAAGAGGCTGTGAAGAGCGCCAACCAGAGTACCGAGCGCACGCTGTGGATCAAGGCCATCACGCCTGCTGGACGCAAGACCAGCTACGTCATCGACCTGAACGAGTAATCGTCCATAGTATCACAGACAGGGGGCACATCCGATAACGGGTGTGCCCCCTGTCTGTATCTGCCTCTCTGAGTGCATCCCCCCCTTTGGTGGCGGCTTACAGGCAGCCGGCCTCCGGAAGTTCATGCAGGCGGGTGCTGTTGCTGCCCTTGATGAGCACGGTGCAGCCTGTGACAGGCTCTTTCTGCAGGGTCTCTTTCACCTCGTCAACGTTGTCAAAGAGACGCATCGTGCCGTCGGCAGGCGCTACCCGTGCAAACTCCTGCCCCACGAGCCATGCTTCGATTCCGGCCTCGGTGAGCAGTCTTACCACTTCCTGGTGAGCCTGACGGCTGTCCTTCCCCAGCTCGCGCATCTCGCCCAGAATGGCCAGCTTGCGCTCGGCACGAATGAATTGGAAGTTGGTGAGTGCCGCCTGCATGCTGGTGAGGTTGGCATTATAGGCGTCGATGAAGAGTCGGTTGTGCCGCGACGTTTCGCGGTACTCGCTACGCCCGTTTGACGGAGTGTATTCGGCCAGTGCCTCGTCAATGTCCTTCTCCTGAACATCAAAGTGGAGGCCCACGGTGATGGCGGCGCGCACGTTGGCGATATTATAGGCTCCCACGAGGCGTGTCTGCACCGTGTGCCATGGAGCGTCCACATCGGGCCTCCACTGGAAACGCAGGAAGGGATCCATCTCTTCCACGCGTCCTTCCACGTAGGGCCAGGCTTTCTCTCCCAACACCAAATCCCGCTCCTCGGCCATCGTCCGCAGGTCGTCGTCGAAGGCATTCAGAAAGATGAATTTGCCCCGCCTTTTCAGGTCGTCATACAGTTCTCCTTTCGTTCGCTTTACGCCTTCAAAGGATCCGAACCCCTCGAGATGGGCCCGTCCCACGTTGGTGATGAGGCCACAGTCGGCCTGCACTATCTGGCAAAGCGCGGCAATCTCGCCTGGATGGTTGGCGCCCGTTTCGATGACCGCCATGTCGTGTTCGGGACGCAAGCGCAGCAGCGTCAGGGGGACGCCGATATGATTGTTCAGGTTGCCCTGTGTATAGAGCACGTTGTAGCGTTTGCCCAACACCGAGGCGATGAGTTCTTTGGTCGTTGTCTTGCCGTTGGTGCCTGTGACTTGTAGCACCGTCTTGCCCCATGCTTTGCGATGATGGGCTGCAAGTGCTTGCAAGGCCTGCAGCACGTCGGGCACCAGAAGAAACCGCTCGTCGATGGCATATTCCGGCTCGTCCACCACGGCGAGTGCCGAGCCTGCCTCGAGGGCTTTCAGTGCATAGGCATTGCCGTCGAACGAGGCACCTTTCAGTGCAAAAAAGATGGAGCCCTCGGGACACCGCCGGCTGTCTGTCGTCACAGTCGGGTGGGCGAGGTACAGCGCATAAAGGTCTTTTGTGTTGATGTACATGTGCGTCTGCATTTGGTTTAGAGCTTCTCGGGGTCGTTCCCGATGGTTTGGAAGACAAAGTTACAGCATTTTTTTTATTTCGTTTGCCCATCTGCCAAATAATGTGTAATTTTGTGGCAAATAAAGAGGGTGCATGCCCTTATGTACTCGTAATGAACCAGACGCATTATACTATAAATGTAGGCGGACAGCTGATGGATCTCAGCCGTCCTGTCGTGATGGGCATACTGAACCTGACACCCGATTCGTTCTATGCCGACAGTCGCATGCAGACGGAGGACGAGGTGGAGGCACGTGTTCGGCAGATACTCGCCGAGGGCGCTGCCATTATCGACGTCGGTGCATGTTCGACGCGTCCGGGCGCCAGTTTTGTGTCAGAGGCTGAGGAGATACGTCGGCTCGAGTGGGGGCTCCAGGTGCTGCGTCGGGTAGCACCAGACGCCGTGGTGAGCGTCGATACGTTCCGTGCCAGTGTGGCCCGTCGGTGTGTGGAGGCCTATGGCGTGCAGATTGTGAACGACATCTCGGGTGGAGACCAGGACAAGGCGATGTTTCCCACGGTGGCCGATCTGGGCGTGCCCTATGTGCTGACGCATAATGCTCAGAACGAAGGCGACCTCCTCGCCGGGATGCTGCAATATCTGGGGGCGCGTGTGGAACGGCTGCATGCACTGGGCGTGAAGGACATCTTGCTCGACCCGGGCTTCGGCTTCGGGAAGACGCTGGAGGAGAACTATCTGCTGATGCGCCGACTCGCCGACCTCAGCGTGCTGGAACTCCCGCTGCTCGTCGGTGTGAGCCGCAAGAGCATGATATACCGACTGCTGGACATTACGCCGCAGGAGTCGCTCAACGGCACTACAGTGCTTCACACGCTGGCCTTGATGCAGGGCGCGGCAGTCCTGCGGGTGCACGACGTGCGGCAGGCCGTCGAGACAATTAAGATAACACAACGCGTATGCTCGAATTTGGAATAAAAGACTTCATCGACATCCTGCTCGTGGCCATCATCCTCTATTACGTCTATAGGGTGATGAAGCAGTCACGTTCCGTGAACATCTTCTATGGCCTTCTGCTCTTTGTCACGGCGTGGATCGTCGTCAGCAAGGTGCTCGAGATGAAGCTGCTGGGCACTCTGCTCGACCAGTTGGTCAGCGTCGGCACCATTGCCATCATCATCCTCTTTCAGGATGAGATACGTCATTTCTTCAACAATCTCGGTGCCCACGAACGCGCTCATCGCTTCTTCCGTTTCTTCCGCCCCGACCGCAAGAGGGAGGACAGTGACTTGAAGTACGACCGCGAGACCATCATCCCTATCGTGATGGCGTGTCTGAACATGAGCAAACAGAAGGTGGGAGCCCTCATTGTGATGCAGAACAGCGTGCCCCTGAACGACTATGTCAATACGGGCGACGTAGTGGATGCACGCATCGGGCAGCGCATCATCGAGAATATCTTCTTCAAGAACAGTCCGCTTCACGACGGCGCCATGATCATTCACGATGGGCGCATCACTGCAGCCGCTTGTATCCTGCCCATCAGTCACGACCTGGACATGCCCAAGCAGTATGGCCTGCGACATCGTGCAGCCAAAGGCATCAGCCAAGAGACCGACGCACTGGCCATCGTGGTGAGCGAGGAGACGGGGCACATCAGCGCCGCATACGATAATCGCCTCCGCTCGCGCCTCTCGGCCGAGGAACTCGAACGGATATTGATGCGCGGACGATTCTGACCTCTCCGCACAGCCCGATACACAGAAGGACAAATAATACATATATATAAATAGTACCACATCATGAACTTAATTGAAAAAATCATCGCCCGCGCCCAGAGCAACAAGCAGCGCATCGTGCTGCCCGAGAGCCTGGAGGAGCGGACGCTGACCGCCGCCGACCATGCCTTGGCCGACGCCTTGGCCGACATCATCCTCATCGGTAACCCCGACGAGATACATGCATTGGCAGGCCGACTTTCACTGAACCACATTGACAAGGCCATTATCATAGACCCTGCCACAAGCCCCAAGACGGAGGAGTATGCACAGCTGCTCTTCGAGTTGCGTAAGTCGAAGGGCATGACTATCGAGGAGGCTCGCCGCAAGGTGCTCGACCCGCTCTACTTCGGTTGTCTCATTATCAAGAGTGGCGATGCCGACGGACAGATAAGCGGTGCCCTGAGTACGACGGGCGATACCCTGCGTCCTGCGCTGCAGATTATCAAGTGTGCCCCTGGCATCACTTGCGTGAGCGGTGCCATGCTGCTCATCACCCAGACGCCTCAGTACGGCGAGGACGGCGTGCTCGTCATTGGCGACGTGGCGGTGACGCCTATGCCCGATGCGGCTCAGCTGGCCCAGATTGCCGTATGTACGGCGCAGACGGCGCAGAGCGTGGCCGGATTCGACGATCCGCGCGTGGCCATGCTCAGCTTTAGTACCAAGGGCAGCGCCAAGCACGAAGTGGTGGACAAGGTGGTCGAGGCCACACGTCTGGCTCGCGAACTCAACCCCGACCTGAAGATCGACGGTGAGCTGCAGGCCGACGCAGCACTGGTGCCCAGTGTGGGTGCCAAGAAGGCTCCCGGCAGTGACATCGCCGGACGGGCCAATGTGCTCGTGGTGCCCTGCCTCGAGGTGGGCAACATCGCCTACAAGCTGGTGCAGCGCCTGGGCGGAGCAGAGGCCATCGGCCCCATCCTGCAGGGTATTGCACGTCCCGTGAACGACCTCAGCCGCGGCTGTTCGGTGGACGACATCTACAAGATGGTGGCCATCACCGCGTGCCAAGCCCAGCAGGCAAAGGCGTAGATAGGGAGTGAAGAGTGAAAAGTGAAGAGTGAAAAATCGAAGTCGCACTAATCACCGACTATGTACGAAAACGTGGAGTCCCCTCTTTCGCAGAAGAGCGAAGCCTTTTCCGGAAGAATAATAAACATGGTCCGGTTCCTTCACAAGGAAAAGGACAAGTGTCTGGGGTCCCTGTATAATCAGGTCCTGCGCTCGGGGACATCGATTGCTGCGAACATTGCTGAATCACAATTCGCTCAGAGTCCGGCGGACTTTATCACTAAACTCCATATTGCGCTTAAAGAAGCGAATGAAACTCGGAAGTGGCTCAACATGCTTCGGTCAGCAAACTGTTTGACATCGTATCAATATGACAGCATGAATGCAGACCTTAGCGAGATTATAGCCATGCTTGTATCATCAGTCAATACGTCGAAAAGAAATCAGAGTATAATTATTAAATCATAATAAAGGTGTGGAGCGGAGGAAGTGATTTCAGGTAGTATATGTAACTTCGATTTTTCTCTTTTCACTCTTCACTTTTCACTTAAGACATGAAAATTCTAGTACTTAATTGTGGAAGCAGCAGCATCAAGTATGCGCTGTATAACATGGACGACCAGAGCGTCGTCACCAGTGGCGGCATCGAGAAGATTGGTCTGCCCGATTCGTTTATCACCGTGAAACTGAACGGCGAGAAGCACAAGATGTCGAAGCCCATCGCCGAGCACACGGCTGGCGTACAATGGATATTCGACGTGCTCACCCACGGCGAGTATGCCGTCCTGCGTGATGTGCATGAGCTCAGCGCCGTGGGGCATCGCATGGTACATGGCGGCGAACGCTTCAACAAGAGCGTGCTCCTGACGCCCGAGGTGATGAAGGCCTTCGAGGCATGCAATGACCTGGCACCGCTGCACAATCCTGCCAACATCAAGGGCGTGAATGCCGTCAAGGCTGTCCTGCCCGACATCCCGCAGGTGGGTGTCTTCGACACTGCCTTCCATCAGACGATGCCCGACTATGCATATATGTATGCGTTGCCCTATGAACTCTATGAGAAGTATGGCGTGCGTCGCTATGGTTTTCACGGCACCAGCCATCGTTATGTCTCGCAGCGTGTCTGCGAATTTCTTGGCGTGAAGCCCGAGGGCAAGCGTATCATTACCTGCCACATCGGAAATGGTGCCAGCATCGCTGCCGTGAAGGATGGCCGCTGTGTGGACACCAGCATGGGTCTCACACCGCTCGAGGGACTGATGATGGGCACTCGCTCGGGTGACATCGACGCCGGCGCAGTCACCTTCCTGATGGACAAGCTGGGACTGGACACTCACGGGCTGAGCAACTTGCTCAACAAAAAGTCCGGTCTTGCTGGCGTGAGTGGCGGCAGCAGCGACTTCCGCGACATCCTGGCAGGCATCGCAGCTGGTAACGACCGTGCTCGCCTGGCCAAGGAAATGTACACCTATCGCATCAAAAAATACATCGGGCAGTATGCCGCCGCGATGGGCGGAGTGGACATCATCCTCTTCACTGGCGGTGCCGGCGAGAACCAGTGGGAGGTGCGCGAGGGTGCCACGCGCGGCCTGGAATTCATGGGCGTCGTGATGGACCGCGAGCGCAACCATGCCTGCCGTGCCACCGAGGCCGTCATCTCGGCCGACGGCAGTCCTGTCACTGTTTGCGTCATCCCTACCGACGAAGAACTGATGATTGCCCTGGACACTCAGGCACTGTGCTGTTAGGTCGGGGGGATTTTTGGATTAGAGATTAGAGAATAGAGATTCTTTGCACTAAAGGCAAAGCGGCAGAGCCGAGCGAGGGATTAGGGCGATGCCCTTATATAAAGGAATCCCCCGAGAGTGTTTGCTCTCGGGGGATTCCTTTATCGTATTCGGTTCATCGCTTACTTGATCATAATCTTCTTGCCGCCCATGATGTAGATGCCCTTCTGCAGTTTCGTGCCTTCCACGATCTTCCGGCCTTGCATGTCATAGAGACCGTTGGACGAGGCTGCGGGCGTCTCCTTCGTCAGCTCGATGGCATCCTCTACGTTCACTACGCCCAGTTCCTTGATATGCTTACCTGTGAGGGCAGCGTCCCAGAAGCGCAGCTCGGCGATGTCCACAGTGCCTTCCTCGCCATCCTCGTCGCAGAAGAGGTAGGCCACTTCGGGAAGCGCCCATCGGGTGTTGGAGGTGAAGGTGGTCACTGCCATCTTGCCGTCGATATAGGCTGACATGCAGTTCTCGAAGACGGAGAGGACGATGCGGTGCCACTTGCCTTCCACTACCTCGCCGCCGTAGCCCAGTCCGCTGGTGTTGATACCGATGCGTGTCTTGTTAAGGAATATGTCGGCATCATCGTTGTTCAGGGCCGATGTCTGGAGCAGGGCGTTGTAGCCTGCGAGACTCTTCGGGCGGATGTCCATCATGAGGGTGTAGTACTGCTGGCTTCCGCTCAGGTTATGGTTCAGCTGCAGATAGGAGTCGATGGGCACAGTGGCAGCTCCGTTGCTGCTTGTCGGACCGGCTACCGGCACGATGCCAGCGGCAGTGAGGTCGTCGGTTACCTGGGGCTTACCATCCACCTTCATGGCGGCCTGCAGTGTCGAGACGCCCGTGCCGGCGAGCAGGTCGTTGGCGTTGTCAAACGTCCATACGCTGACGACATCCGGCATGGGGTCGTCCTGCCAATCCTGCTCCACGGTGCCCAGCTGCTTCACATGCTCGTCCGTGAGCGGCACGTCCCAGAAGCGCACCTCGGCCACGTCCTTGTAGCCGTCTTCGCCATTATTGTCGGCAAAGAACAGTGCCTCGGAGGCCATCTTCCATATATTATTGGCCGTTGTGCTCTGTCCCACACGCTCTCCGTCCAGGTAGGCATATGCATAGCAGTCCTTGACCACGAGCATGATGCGGTGCCACTTGCTGGCCTCCATCGAGCCGTGGTAGCCCAGGCCGCTGTTGTTCAGTCCGATCTGTCCGTTCTTGATGAAGAAGGATCCATCAGTCTTGTTGGTCGGATTGGTCTGGTAGAGGGCGCTGTAGCCGGCCAGCGACTCCAGCTTCACGTCCATGAGGACGGAGTAGTCGTTCAGCTCTGTGAGGCCCAGGTTTGTCGATAGCAGGAGGTAGGTTTCCACGGGTACGCTGATGGCGCCGTTCTCCTCGTTGGGACCATCGACGGGGTAGATTCCGGCTTCCTCCGGGTTGTCGGTGAACACGGGACCGTCTTCTCCCTCATATGCGGGGCTCAGTGTGGCGATGCCCGTACCTGCCATGAGGTCGTCGGGATTGTCGAACGTCCATGCGCCGGTGGCCTCAGGCACTTCCTCGTCGGTCTTTATCTGTATCAGCCGGATTTCCTTTGGAGTGAAGTATTCGGCCTCCACCGTGATGGTGGCTTCGCGGCGTCCGGCCTGCTCCATCTCCTTGGCGCGGAAGGTGTATGCCTTTTCGCCCTCGACAGGTTCCACATCGACAGGTTCCACCCACTCGGGCAGGTCGAAGGTGAAGGGCACGTTGGCATTGACCGTAATGGAGAAGTCGGTCTTGTCGATGAGGCGGATTGGCGAGGTCAGTACGGAGAAGTATTCCTCGGCTTCCTTATATACATCGCCGAGACGCTTGGCATGGGTGGCAGAGAGTGCGAAGTCCCAGAAGCGGATTCCTGCCACGTCCACCGGTCCTTCCTCGCCGTCCTCGTCGGCAAAGAGCAGTGCCTCCTTCGTGATGGTCCAGAAGTCCTGCGGCTGAGCGCTCTCGCCAAAGTACTCTCCATCGAGATAGAGGATAGCGCGGCTTTCCTTGACGACGAACAGGAGACGGTACCACTTGTCGGGCTGCAATTCGCCTAAGTAGCCAATCATCGTGTCCGCTCCGCCGCGGCCTATCTGGTTGTTCTTGATGAAGAGTCCGGCATCGGACTTGTTCGTCACGTCATATTGGAAGAGGCTCTTGTAGCCGGTGAGGTTGGATGGTTTGATGTCATACATGATGGTGTAGTCTGCGAGCACCTCCTGGTCGGCATTGGGCGTCAGCCACAGGTAAGCGTCTGCCGGGACGTTGATGGCGCCGTTCTCCTCGGTGGGTCCGGCCACGGGCACGATGCCTGCGACTGCCGGGTCATTGGTCACTTCCGGTCCCTCGCTGCCCTTGAAGGCTGCGCGGATGAAGGATGTCGAGCCTCCGCCGTCCATCAGATTCGCCGGGTTGTCGAAGGTCCATACGCCCAGTGCTTCGGGGATGTCGTCGCCCATGAACATCTGTGTCACCTCGACCTCCTGCTTGTCCACGCCCTCGCCCGAGACGGTGATGATGCCCTCGCGGCGCCCGGTGGTTTCCATCGGCTGTGCGCGGAAGGTGTAGCTCTTCGTGCCGAGGTAGGGGGTCACATCCACCGGCTCGATCCATTCGGGCAGGTCGAAGGTGAAGAAGACGTTGGCATCCACTCTGATGGTGAAATCCAGCTCGTCGGCAATCTTGACTGCGGGCGTCAGCACCGTCAGGTAGGGTTCTTCGCCCTCCTCAATCGGGTCGAGTCCCGAGAGTGCTCTCACCTGGTTCTGGTTGAAGCCCTTCTCCCAGTAGGCCACCTCGGCCACCTTCGTGTCGTTCATCTCTCCGTCCTCGTCGCAGAAGAGGAAGAAGAAGGGATCCAGCTCCCAGCGTGCGTTGCCTGCATGGTCGATCAGTAGCTCGCCATCGACATATACATAGACGCGATTGTCCTGATATACCAAGACGATACGGTGCCATGTTTCGTTCTTGATTTCGCCGAAGTATCCGCCCATGGCCCCCATGCCTATCTTGTTCTGATAGATGAAGAGGTCTCCGTCGTTGTTGTTGGTCATGTTCGTCTGGAACAGACAGTCATACGGCCCGGCATCCTCCACCATCACGTCCATGAGGAGCGTGTAGGTGCCGATGATGTCCTGGCCTGTGCGCAGCACCTTCAGTGCAGCGTCCTTCGGCACGAGGATGGCCTTGTTGTCGGCCGACGGGCCGTCGGTGGCCGTGATGCCAGCCTCCTCCAGCGTCTCGACGACGGTCACCGACTTGCTGCCCACGAGGCAGGGCTGCATGGTCATACCGCCCTGGACGGGCTTCATCAGGTTGGCTGCGTCCTCAAACGTCCACTGTCCGTCGGGCGTGGGCACCATGTTGGCGGCGTCGGCCACAGGTGTCTTGAAGGTGACCTTGAGGGGCGTCGAGGCGTTGTCGTATGAGTCGTAGGCTGTCACCTCCAGCTCATACTCGGTCTCCGGATTCAGGTTGGAGGCGTAGTAGCTGATGGGGTTGGGCGTGTCGCTGTTCAGATAGAACTGGGAGAAGATGTATTTCTCAGTCAGTACGAGTCCGCCGCGGATGAGGCGAACGCGATAGCGGAACACGCAGTCGTTGTCTGTGGCCTGCGGGATGAGGGCGGTGGCATCAAAGGGGGAGACCTCCACCTTTATCTCGGCACTCTTGGTGAAGGCGGGGGCGGGCAGTCCGTCGCGCAGCTTCACGTTGTTTGGGTTGTCGTCGCGGTCGCGGATGTCGGCATACTGGAACTGCGAACCGTCGAAGGGGGCCTTCAGCACCCAGCGGTTCTGGGCACCGATCTCCTGGTTGCGGTAGGTGTCGTAGCGGCGAATCTCAATGTCGCCGTTCTCCAGCTCGCTGACCACAAGTCCCTCGGTCACATAGGCGTATTTCTCGGGGTGGATGCCTGGGGCCACGACACCGGGATTCACCTCGCCGTAGGTGGTGCTGCCCGTGTTGATTACCGTGTAGTAGTTCTGTCGCGGCGACTGCGGGTTGGCTCCCTGATGGATGCTGCGCGGATCGCCTACGGGATAGTGGCTGTGTCCGGCAAACATGACCACCTGCGGATACTTGTTCAGGACGCTGTTCAGGCGGTTGGTGCCCCATGTGCTTCCGTTCTCGAACTCGGGCCACGAGCCGTACACTGACCACTGGGGCGGCACGTGTGTGAACACGAAGATGGGCTTGCCCGGGCACTCCAGTGTGGCCTGTGTCAGCCATGCGTCCAGCTGCTCCTTCAGCTCGTCGGGATAGGCGCTCGTCCCGCCCGAGCTAAGCATGCTTACGGTGATGAAGGGGTAGCCCTTGATGACCTTGTACTGATGCATGGGATAGGGCTCGCCGCCGTTGAAGACGCTCAGCCCGTTCTGGTAGTTCGCCACTCCGTTGCCGTTGAAATGGTCGTGGTTGCCCATCATGAAGAGCAGGTCGCCCACGGGGTTCGTGTAGTTGGCCTTGTCTTGGAATACGCTGGTGAGCAGCTCGTACTGGTCGGCCCGTCCGGCATCGGCCAGGTCACCGGCGATGGCCAGCGCATCGAATTGTGCCTGCGAGGTGAGGTTCTTCAGCGCCTTGGGCACCTTGACCATTGCTCCCTCGCCCACGCCGTTGTCGAAGTGGATGTCGGAGATGACGCCGAACGTCAGGCGTTCGCTCTCCTGTCCCCACGCGTTCATTCCGACCAGTGCTATCAGCACGGCCAGAAACATCGAAGTAGATCTTTTACTCATGGTTTGCTGTTTTGTTTAGTTGTGTTTATTTAATGGTTGCGTTTAGTGGCTTTTTCTATGTAAATAGGTTATGTCAGCGCAAATGTATGAAAAAATATCAAACATTGTCGAAAAATACGAAAAAAAATATCAAAAAGTCGAAAATAATGCTTGGCG
This sequence comes from uncultured Bacteroidales bacterium, assembly GCA_902788315.1. GTDB lineage: Bacteria > Bacteroidota > Bacteroidia > Bacteroidales > Bacteroidaceae > Physcousia. Next base: position 8,155 of record CADAJS010000038.1, on the reverse strand, counting down.
GTTCATGTTCTTCTCGTTTTTGTTTGCCTTTTTAACCCGAATCGAGGGAGCAATGGGGTTCCATTGTAACCGAAAAGTGGCGAGACAGATGACAAAAAGAAATCTTATTTAGCGCATAACAGTCTATTGACCGATTCGGGTTTAATGTTTTTTGTTGCATTCGGCGATGTGTGGCGGCTCCGTAAATCCGATTTTCATGCCCGGTGCAATTCTCTCCGGCCTGGTGCAGGGCGTGATAATTGTCGGGGTGAGGCGTGATGTCTTATAATCGGAAAAAGATGGGGCGGGCGTGCATTTGCTTGGGGTAGTTATGTAGTCAGTAGTTAAAGTAGTAAGCCAAATGTCTAACCTCCTACAATTACTGGAAAACTATTGGCTTAACTACTGTCCGAAGGACGAGCGAAGCGATATCTACTTTAACTACTTATCTACAAATGAAAGCCAGGATGACTAAACCATGTGCACGTCGCGCTGCGGGAAGGGAATCTCGATGCCGTGCTCGTTCAGCGTGTTGTAGATGGCCTCGCGCAGGCGGCTGCTGAGGCTGATCTTCTCCTCCACCAGCATCCATACGACGACAGCCAGGTCCACGCTGCTCTCTCCGAAATCTACGAAGGCCACCTTCAGGGGCGCCTTGCGCACGTTGGTGACGTACTTCCCGTCGGCATTGCGTTCCATGCAGATGGGCGTCAGCGCCTCCACCAGCATGCGGCGCACCTCATCAACATTCGTGCCGTAGGCCACCCCGATGGGCAGCTTCACCAGCTCGTAGCGGTGGTTGCGGGTCATGTTCTTGAAGTTCTTGCTGAAGAGCGTGCTGTTCAGAAAGGCGATGACGCAGCCGTCCATCGTGCTGATCTGCGTGCTCTGGTAGGTGATGCTCTCCACCTTGCCCTGGATGCCGTCGCACTCGATGTAGTCTCCCACATGGAGGCGTCCCGTCATGAGGCTGATGCCGTAGAAGAAGTTCTCGATAAGGTTCTGCATGGCAAAGCCGAGGCCCGTGGCCAGACCGGCTGTGACGAGCGAGATTCCGCTCCAGGGCACCTCGAGCAGCACCATCGAGATGATGATGTAGAGGCCCCAGACGAGGATGGCCGTCACGTTGCGTGCCAGCGTCATGTTCATCTCTGTGCCGGGCTTCAGAAGCTGGCGGCGGTAGTGGGCATAGCTGCTGCGGATGACGTAGTTGAGGTATCGGAACACGAACCACAGCGCTGCCACGAGGCACAGCCTGTAGAGCGAGAGGCGGATGAGGCCGGGCCGGTTGATGAAGTCCATCATGAAGATCTTGTGGCAGAGGTCGGTCATCTCGAACACCTGTGCGGCCCACAGGATGCTGAAGAGCACTGAGAGTACGGCCAGGATGGGCACCAGCGTGCGATGTACGAGGTCGTAGAGCCACGTCTTCCCGATGTGGCGGCCTGTGGTCATCTCCTTCAGCAGGCTGGCAGCCTCTGCCTCGATGTTTTCACCCTTTGCCTGTCGTTCCTTCAGCTCGGGACAGATACGGAACACCATCACGCGGTTCTCGTACATCTCCATCAGGTCGTAAATGCAGGTGATGGTCATGATGGCAGCCAGCTGGAACGTCCACCATATCATGATCTGGACGGCCAGCAGCGTGAAGCCCAACCACGAGGCTATGCACGATACCACCATCGCCGCCGTGGTGATGTCGGTATAGATGCGGTCCAGCATGGGCAGGAAGCTGCGATGGCGATTGGCCACCCGCACCTGCCACAGCGCAAAGGCAAGCAGGATGGGCGGGAAGATGAGGTTGATCACCGTATTGGGCATCAGCGTGATGCGCATGAGGATGACGATGAAGGCCACGATCATCAGCGGCATGTATATCTTGGACGCATGGCGCATCTGCTCGCCTCGCAGGCGGATGTAGAGGCTCAGGTAGATGACCTCCATGAGCCAGGCCACGTTGATAATGAGGCCGGTGCTCATATGGATAAAGTTGCGCCGGGCAAACGTGCGCACGATCATGACGTAGATGGCAAAGAGTGCAATGCCGATGACATTATTCAGCATCTGGCGCTTGAGGGCATAGTCCTTGCCCCGCCAACGCTTCGGCAACAGCCAGCGCAGGAAGACATAGCTGATTATCAAGGCCAGGGCCAGATAGAACACCACGAAGACGCTGATGAAGACGACATAGATACCGCGCCACTCCGAGAAGTTGCTCTCGTGGCCTTCGAAGGGCATGTATTTCGACTGGATGCTGTTCTTGGCACGCCGATACTGCATGGGCAGGGTGGAGAGTATCGTGAAGTAGTTGCTGCTGCCGTTGCGGAAGATGTTGTCCTGAAGCACGCGGTAGCGGCTCTGGGCAAACTCGTTGAGGCTCTCCACCTTGTTGCGCACGCTCTGGTAATAGGTGCTTTCTGCCTGCATGTTCTCCAGGAATGCCTGCATGCCGTCGCGCAGCGTCTGGGCATACTCCAGACAGTCGTTGCGGTCCTGCAGCTGTTCGCCCGTGAGATAGAGCGGTTCCTGGGGCTCCTCCTGTTCATCCTTCGGCCCGTCGCCTGGCTGACCGTCGCCCGAAAGCCTCTCCCCCGACTTCTCTCCGAGGAGAGGGGAGGTGGCTGGCGCATCGTTGGGAAGTACATTTCCGCCTTCCGCCTCTGCTCCCCCCTCAGGGGCTGGGGGTGAGGCTGGCGAGGCTTGTCTCCGTGCCAGCGAGTCGATGGCTGCCAGCAGGATGGTGTCGCTCTCCGTGAGCACCTCCTCGGCGTCCTGCACGGGCGGGATGCTCTTCAGTGAGGCTATCAGCGCATCGTAGCGCTCCAGTTCCTGAGTGAGATGGTTGATGATACGGTCGTATTGCAGCATCTTGCTGTCGCGGCGTCCCAGCTGGTGGTAGAGGCTCGTGGCCTGCTGGCAGGCATAGGCCATGTCGAAGGTATTCTCGGTGCTCTGCGAGTAGAGCATCAGCCCTATCTGCTCACACTGCTGCATGTACTTGACCAGCTGCTGGTGCTGTGCTGCTCCCTGCTGTTCGTATCGGGCCATGAAGGCCTGCTGTTTCTCGTAGTTGGCCTGTAGCTCAGCCTTCAGCACGCCCAGCGTGCGGGCCAGGTCGCGCTCCTTCAGTACGGCGTGTGCCGTGGTTGCCATCATGATGAGGCCGAGGAGCAGGATGATTCTCTCTTTCATATCTTCTCGAAACGATGTAATGTGTCGGTTGCCGTGCTCAGGATGAAGCCCTCGGCCAGGTGCTCCTCGGTGGTGAGGTGGATGCCGTAAAGGCTCTCGGGCGAGAGGGCGTCGCGCAGTCCCTCGGAGATGCCTGTGCCTCGAAGCTTCAGCACGGCTTCCTTCTGCGTCCAGAGGCGGATGAAGGTGATGTCGGGGGTGGGGGATTGCTGGATGAGTGCCTGCTCCACGGCGTTCATAGTGTGCTCCGCCAGTGCGGGGCGCAGGGGACGGATGATCTCGATGTCCAGTCCGCAGGGGGCGTCGGAGAGCAGGCAGCCCACCGCTGCACGGCAGTGGCTCAGGCTGAAATGGATGTCCGGCCTCCCCTGCAGGTGCGGCTTGCCGTGCTCGTTGTATTCGAAGGCGGGCGCTTCCTCGATACCATACTCCTCGCGCAGACCCCGGCACAGTTCCTCATAGGCCAGTGCCGATTGGCGCCGTCCCTCCAGGTGCCGGAAACGACATGCCTGCTCGCGCCGCCATGCAGGCAGGCGCTCAAGGAGCCATTCCACATCGGCCTCCGTGTAGGCCTGCAGATGGGCGTTGAGGTAGAGGGCATTCATTATTTAATTCATAATTCACAATTCACAATTCATAATTAAGCGAGGCTATGCTGTTCCCTCCCCTCTCCCCGGAGCAACGCAAGTCGGGCGTTAGCGTTGGGAAGCGGAGCGACGGAGTCAAGGGGCGGGGTGAGGCTTCCCCCCTCTCCTCGGAGCAACGCGAGTATGTGTTTGAGCGTTGGGGAGCGAAGCGACGGAGTCCGGGTCGGGGGTGAGGCTGTCGGGGGTGAGGCTTTTTACTCGTCCTCTTCCGAAACGTGATAACCGTTGTCGTCGATGTTGTTCAGCAGGATGCCTTCCTCCCACCTCAGGTCGGGATAGGTGGCACGCAGCGCATCGACGCTGGGCTCTACGGGGCTGCCGCCGCTCGTGGCAAAGGGCACGATGATGACGCTGTCCTTGTCAAACTGTGCTTGCTCGATGAAGGTGTTGATGATGCGCGGTGCCACACCCCACCAGATGGGGTAGCCCAGATAGATGAGCTTGTAGCTCGAGAGGTCGGGAATCTCCATGCCCAGTGCGGGACGTGCGGTGCTGTCCTGCATCTCGAGGGTCGAGCGCGACTGTTTGTCATTCCAGTCCAGGTCGGCTTCGGTGTAGGGCTGTGCCGGGACGATCTCCAGCGAGTCGGCCATGATGCCTCTGGCCGTCATCAGCGCCACGCGCTTTGTGGTACCCGTAGCTGAGAAGTAGGCCACCAGTACGTCATGCAACTCTTCTACGGGCACTTCTGTCTGTGCTGCCTTCTTGCCGCAAGAGCAAAGCCCCAGCACGAGGGCCAGCGAAAAGATAATCTTCTTCATTTTGGTTAATTCACAGTTCATAATTAAGCGAGGCTATGCTGTTCCCTCCCTCCCTTTAGGGAGGGGCCGGGGGTGAGGCTGTTGGGGGTGAGGCTTTTCCTCTAATCGTCTGCAAAAGTACACACTTTTTTGTGAACCACCAAGAATTGGAGTCAGTTATCTGACGGAAACGTACCGTAAAGTAGTTCGTAAGGTAGTTCGCGTGTCCCCTGCCAAGGCTGTTTTCCGCGCACTTTCCCCAAATCGGTGAAGTGCGTTCATCTTTTCCGTCGAAATGTTGTCCCAAAGCTCCATCCTGCCTCTCCATTTTCTTGTCGAATGGTGCGATAGTGTATCCTTTTAGTCGCATTTAACGTTTATTAACGCTCCTCTTTTATATTCTACGCAATATTGTTTCTAATTTGTGGTGCATTTAATCGGTTATGTAGGTGCTCAAATGCGCCAATGTTTTGTCTTACTCACGTTAAATATTAAGTATTATGAAGAAAAGAAACTTGTTCCCCCCCTTGTGAGGCTCTCGTCCGCAGGAGTTTCTTCCTGCTGGCCCTGCAAGGTCGCCGTCTGACGAATGCATCACGGCATGGTATCTACATCATCAATGGCCGCAAGGTGGTGGTGAAGTAGAATAGAGATTAAAGATTAAATTGGGGAATTAGAGTTTGATTCTATCTGACTCTAATTCCCCAATCTTTTTTATGCCTATGAACGAACACCTATTTGTGATGCGTCAGCAGAGTAGTTTTTTTATATTTCAGCGGAACTCGAGGACGCCTCCTGCCATGATATCTTGGTACGTGATGAAGCGGCTGTCAAGTTTTCGCCCGTTCAGCAGCACCTTCCATTTCTCTTTACCATTTGATGTGATGGTGAAGGTCCGTCCGTTCTCGAGGTGGAGGGTGGCTTTACGGTAGAGGGGGTAGCCCAGCGCGAACTGACCCGATGCGGGATCTACGGGATGCAGGCCCAGGCTGGAGAGCAGGAACCAGGAGGACATCTGACCGCAATCTTCGTTGCCCGAGTAGCCTGCCGGAGTGTCGAGATACTGTGTCAGCATGACCTGATGGGCGTATTGGCGAATCTTTTCAGGATGATTGGTGTAGGCATAGAGGGAGATGTAGTTGTGGACGGGTTCGTTACCATGGGCATACTGGCCTATTCTGCCGGAAGATTGCATGCTCTGAGGGGTCGATGGATCGGGCGACACTTCAAAGAGCGAGTCCAGACGTGCTTCCAATTCCCGTGGGCCGCCCATGAGAGAGGCGAGGCCCTCCATGTCGTGGGGGACAAAGAACCGGTACTGCCATGCATTGCCCTCTATGTAGGGGTCTCCGTTCGGTCCGTAAGCGAAGGGGTCGAAGGGTTCCATGAAGTTTCCGGAACGGTCCTTGGCACGGAAGAAACGCGTCTCGGGGTCGAAAAGGTTGCGATAGTTCCCAGCCCTGTGACGGAAGTAGGCGGCGTCTTCGTCCCGGCCCAGCGCTTCGGCCAGCGATGCGACGCAGGCATCGTTGTATGCTATCTCCAGCGTGCTTGCCACGGAAAAGGCTTGAGTCTCGAAGGGGATGTAGCCATATCGGTCGATGTCGGCAAAGGGGGAACTCTCGTGTTCGCGCATGGAGGTGGCCTTTACGGCCTCGAAGGCCTTCTCGCGGCTGACACCGGGGAGGCCCTTCAGTGCTGCATCAACGATGATGGGGATGGAATGGTTGCCTGTCATGCAATAGATATCGGTGCCCCAATATGAAATCATGGGGAGATAGCCATATATGTCGTAGTATGTTAGTAGGCTCCGCACGAAAGCAGCGTTGCGTGTGGGCTGGACGAGTGTATAGAAGGGATGAGCACTGCGGAATGTGTCCCACAGAGAGAATGTCGTGAAATAGTCTTCGCCCTGAGGCATCTTTCTGACGACATGGTCCGGGCCAGTGAACTGACCGTCCACGTCGGAGAAGAGGTTGGGTTGGATGAAGGCGTGATACATCTGTGTATAGAAGACGCGTTTCTGCTCGTCCGACCCTTCTATGTCGATGCGGGACAGTTCGTGGTTCCATCGTTCGTCGGCACTAGCTCGCACTGCATCGAAGTCCCATGAGGGATTCTCGGCGCGCAGATTGCGGGCTGCGCCCTCGATGCTCACGGTGGAGAGTCCCACCTTTATAATCAGTGGTTCGCCTGTTTCTCGGAATTGGAAGTAGCCTTTCACCCACTTTCCATGTACGACAGGTGCCTGATGATACACATTCTTGGAGCGCATCCACCATGAACCTGGGACATATTCTCTCCAGAGATACCAATCAACGACGGGACGTGAGAATTGAATGCAAAAATAGACCTTGCGTAATCGCTCCCATCCAGTTGAAATCTTGTAACCAACCAGTGTGGAAGGGTCAGTGAACTTGATCTCTGCATCAAGAAGAGCTGTGTTCTGTCCCGGTTGCCAATAGCTGTGGATGACACCTCCGTGGACGAGGTCCAGGAGGAGATTATTTTCACGACCAGCAGGGAAAGTATATCGGTGCATCCCCGTGCGCGGTGTGGCTGTCAGTTCGGCATGAATGCCGTGTGAAGAGAGCATCACCTCGTAATATCCGGGCGCGGCCGATTCCTGTTCATGGCTGAACGTGGAACGCTGGTCGGCCGATTCCGGCATCTTCTCCAGCGGCTGACAGGAGGGCATCAGAAGAATGTCCTGCAGGTCACTGGCTCCTACACCGCTTTGGTGGGTATGGCTGAAGCCAAAGATTTGGTCGCGGCCGTATTCGTAGCCCTCGTGATGAACGGAGAAGTCCTCTACGTCAGGGCTGAGTTGCACCATCCCGAAGGGACAGGTAGCTCCCGGGAATGTATTTCCGGCAAGGCTGCCGCCATCAACCGCACCAGTTCCCACAAAGGGGTTGACATAGGAAGTGAGACACTTCGTGGGCTCGGCAGAGGCATTCGTCAGCAGCATTGCCGGAAGGAGTGCTAAAAGGGAAATCTTCTTGTTCATAGATGTCTGTATTATCTGTATTACATAATCATGTCATAGCCTCACCTCTGGCTGCCAGGGTGAAGGTTAATTGTAAGCATACAAAGATACGAAATAATTCCGAGTATCCTTGTCTTTAGGTGGACTTTTTTAATTAAAGTGAAGATACGCCGGGATATTTCCGGTTCTTTTAGGTTGAAATCTTTCCAACTCTTTGTACGTTTGGAGAATCTTGACTAATTATGCAGCGAGAATCATAAGGAAGTAATAATATGGCAACGCCGGTAAAGATTATCCCAACATTGCACGGTGAAGCCGCAAAAAAGACACGAACGCGTTACAGCGTTACGGTGTTACAGTTCGAATTAGGCATTACCACACCTCAAAAATAATTCTATATCTATATATATAAATATATATATATATAGATATAGAGGTATTTTACACCCCCCTGACAACTATTTTTGGAACTGTAACACCGTAACATTGTAACAAAGTCCTGCCTGCCTGACGATTTTTTTCGCTCCCGACCGAAAAAAGTTGCAAAACATTCGAGAACCGCAATCGGCGTGACGTACCTTTGCATCGTGAACCTTCGGGGAGGTGAC
>CADAJS010000037.1 GCA_902788315.1 uncultured Bacteroidales bacterium | reverse complement strand
AGGCGCAACGGTCGCTGAGCACTCCCGGCTCTCCCTTCCGGGCCACGTAGAGCTGCAGGTTACCGGCCTCCACGTCGCCGCCGAAGTGGCTGGCAATGGCCGCCAGGTCCAGGACAGCCTTGCAGGGCTTGCCCTCCTTATACTTCAGCATCACAGGCTCCTCGCCCACCTTCTCCAGGTCTCTCAGCGATACGTCGTTGCCGCCCGTGCCCTTGACGATGTTCAGCGTCAGGTCGAAGGTGGCTTCCCGGCCCTCATACTCCAGACCGAACGTGGCGTGGAACACATCGCCCGCCTTCAGCGCCGCCTGCCCGGTCACGGGGTCCGGCATGAAATGCAGCGAGAAGTTCAGCTGGTTCTGCCCGGGGTCTGCCTCGATGAGCACCTCCATGTCCGCCATCCTGAACGGCCTCTCTTCGTCCTCCGTCCAGGGCGAGCCGTCGGCCATCAGTCCGAAAGCGCCATGAGGCTGGCCCAATATCTTTTCCCCGCCGGAGAGCAGATACATCAGCGGTAGGTTCTCATACTGCTTGTACTCGTCTTTCCACATCCACGTGCGATTCGGGTCGAGCCACACCTCCAGGATATGGCCCAGATCGTCGCGTCCGTAGCCGAGGCTCTTGCACACCGAGGTCAGGTTGTACGACGCCCGATGCGGTTCGTCCGTCTCCGCCTCGCTCACCGTAATCAAACTCTTGAACTGCGCGCTGGCGCACAGCGGGCCCGTCATGAGCCACAATAGCAATAATGTACGTTTCATAGCGATTTCCGTTTTCTATAGTCGTGCGAGCACCTGTTCGAGCGTGATGTCGGGGTTGGGCTCGCCGAATATCTCTTTCTTTATTTTCAGTTTCCGATGTTGTGCCGCCGAGACAGTGATGGAGAAGAGGTTGCCGATGGCCCGGTTGGGGAGGCGCAGGCGAGTGAGGATGCACACCTGTATGTCCTCGTCTCGGAGTTCGGGATAACGTTGACGGATGCGAGCAAAACGATCCTCGTCGATGGCATCGAGAGTTCGCTCCACCTCCTGCCACTCGTGCGAGCTGAACAGGATCGGCCGCTCGGCAATCCCCTTCAGTTTCCGGATAGCCTCCGAGCGTTGCAGGACGAAATCCTGCAGGAAGGATATCGTGCCCTCGCGCTGCCGCAGCAGGGTGTGCTGTGCCTCCATGTTTTGGCGTAGCATCTGTTCGTCCTGGCGCCGGCGGATGGCCTCATGGATGTGATTGTCCACTTCGTGTTTGCGTTGCCACACCTCGGCTTTCCGCCGTGTGGCCACGACACGCAAGCGGTCTCTCGCAACGAGAAATCCAGCGATGAGAAGCACGGCAGCAAAGGCCACGACGCCCCACATCGTGCGGCGGTACAGTGCCGAGGCATAACGCATCCGTTCGTTGCTGCGTTCCTGCTGCATTGTGGCCTGGTAGTAGTCGTCTTTCTGGCGCATCGCGTCAAAATAAAGTTCTTCGGCCTGGGCAAAAGCACTGTCGATGGCCTCCTCCGCCTCGGCAGCGTCGTGCCGTTTCAGTGCCAACTTGGTCAGGTTGGTCTGTATGATGTAGGCCAACTTCACGTCGTCGCCCGGCTGCATGGCCCGATAGAGCGCCTCGGCCTCGACCAGCGAGTCGGCACTCACGAGACAGCGGGCCAACACATGCTGTGCACCGAGCTTGAGCGAGGCCGGAGCACATGCCTCGCCCTCGCGGGCACATCGCAATGCCTCATCAAAGTCCTCCATCGCCCAGTGGATATTGGCCAGCGAGGTGAGAGTCTGACTCACCAGCTCGCTGCCCATCGTGTCACGCGATGCCTCGGCCAATGCATGTGCACGCTGCAGATAGTCCAGCGCCTCGTCGAAGGACGTTTCCTCCTCGTAGGCCAACTGTCCGAGATACGTACCCAGATAGTCGAGCAAGATAATATGATTGCGTTCGCTGTCTGGCTGGCGTTCGTACGTTTGTAATGCCTGCCGCATCATGTCCACCGCCGCAGCAGTACTGCCGTCGGCCAACAGCTGAGCCAGACGCGACTGAGACAGATAGAGCGTATGCAGGTCGTTCGTCTCGCGGGCCAAGCGGATACTTGCACGCAACATGTCCTCGGCGGCCTTCACGCTGTCCTTCTCCAACATGGCAAGCGCCAGACGATAGCGCAACGATGCGTCGTCGTTCTTGGGACTGTGATCCCGACATGCCACAATGCCCTGCAAGATGAGCATGCCGACGAGCATTAGAAGTGTGTTTCTGCCTCGTAGCTTCATTTTGGTAGTTGTTTCAAGTGCAAAGGTACAACTTTTTTGCACTCGCCGCACCTGCCAACTATGGAAAAATACAGTGCCCCGAGAAGTGCGTATCTCACTGGAAATAAACAGACAGAGCAAGAGCGCGCCCTCCCCTACTATGGAAAAATGCATAGGAAGCATTGTTTCGTGGGGTATAAAAGGCAAGGATGCGCCATGCACGCGCTTATTAAACCCGAGGCAGTGCTCTCGCTTATTCTGCAACTCTGACCTGCGGTCTTAGTTACTCTCGCTCGGCAATGCAAAAGAAAAAATGTGGTTTTTCTTTTGCAGTGCTCTCGCTTATTCGTAACTCTGACCTATGGTCTTAGTTACTCTCGCTCGGCACTGCAAAAGAAAAAAAGTGGTTTTTCTTTTGCAGTGCTCTCGCTTATTCGTAACTTTGCAGGGGAAAAGATATAACATATAATAAAACGAACAATTACAATGAAAAGAGTCAAGTTCCTATTGACGAGCGCCATCACGCTGATGATGGTAGTTTCATGCGTCACCGCCACCCGAGTGCCCATCACTGGGCGCAAACAGCGTCTGTCCGTTTCCGACGAACAAATGCTAAGTCTGAGCGCCACCCAATACAAGGAGTATCTGGGCAGTGCCAAGAAATCGACCAACGCCAAGAATACGGCTATGGTGCAGCGCGTGGGACAGAAACTGGCCAATGCCGTGACCACCTATCTCTCGCAGAACGGCTATGCCAACGAGGTGAAGAACTATGCCTGGGAGTTCAATCTGGTGCAGAGCAACTCGGTCAATGCCTTCTGCATGCCGGGCGGCAAGATTGTGGTGTACGAGGGTATGCTGGCTGTGACTCAGGACGAGGCATCGCTGGCTATCGTACTGGGCCACGAGATTGCACATGCCGTGGCCAAGCACAGTGCCGAACAAATGTCAAAGCAGAAGAACCAGAGCATCCTGACCTCGCTGGGTGCGTCCATCCTGGCCGTCAAGGCTGGCCAAGAGGCTGCCAACATGGCAACGTCGCTGGCTTCCACGGGCCTCACATTCCTGAACGCACACTACAGCCGCGACAATGAGAGCGAGGCCGACCACATGGGACTTATCTTTGCCGCTATGGCAGGCTACGACCCCAACACGGCCATCAGCTTCTGGAAGCGCATGAGCCAGGCATCAAGCGGAAGTGCCTCGACAAGCATCCTGCAGTCCTACCTGAGCAGCCACCCCAGCGATGCCAAGCGAGTGACAGACATCCAGCGCTGGCTGCCCGAGGCGATGAAGTATTATACAAAGTGATAGTATAGTTCATAGTTCATAGTTCATAATTCATAATTGTGAGATTAGGGATTAGAAACAAAGAAGGCTCGCCGTTCGGCGGGCCTTCTTTGTTACATATTTGGCTTGAGTTTTCGCTCTGCTTTTGCTTTGCTTTCGCTCTACTTTTACTTATTCACGACCTTCTTTCCACCGATGATGTAGATGCCCTTGGGCAGACGTTGGAGGTCGGCCTTTGTGGCGGTGTTGCTTAGGCGGATGCCCGAGAGCGTGTAGATGGCATTGTCGTGCGTGGTGGAGCCGGCGAAGGTGGGTGCTACGGCATTGGGATCATAGACGAGTACAGGGTAGCTGCCCTCGGCCATGTCGCAGGACCATACCTTGCTATCCCATCCGACTACCGTCTGCTGCAGGTCGGCAAAGTTCATTCCGGTATAGAACTTCAGGCCCGAGAGGTCGTCCTTCGACGAGGTCTCGCCAAAGTTCTCATAGTCATTGTTCCACACGACGACGTTCTTGTAGGTGGCCGAAGGCGTGGAAGCCGTCATGCCGCCACCGACGATGCCACCGCCACGGTTCATCGTTCCGGCTGCATAGACATTCTCCATGGTGAGGGCGTGGTTCACACGTCCCACGATGCCGCCCGTCACAGACGAAGCGCCGGTGATGTCCACGTTTGCATAGCAGTTGCGGATACCGGTCACGCCATTCACGCTGCCCACGATAGCACCGCCATAACCAGCTCCGATGGTGAGCTTGCCGGTCACATATACATGATCGACGAAGGTGGAGTCGGAATAGCTTGCCGTACGGCCAGTCCATCCGGCAACGATACCCGAGCCGCTGGCAGCCGATGTGACATCGGCATTCTCGAAGCCCACGTTCCTGACACCGCCGCAGAGGATTCCGAAGAAGCTCTGGTAGTTCACGTCGGTGTTCTTCGGTGCGAAGTTGCGGATGACATGTCCCTTACCGTCAAAGTTGATGAAGAAAAGATAACCCTCGGCATCCGTGTTCAGCGGCGTCCAGTTCTCCACCTCAGACATGTCGAGGTCGTTCTCCAGTACCACATAGTTCATCTGTCCCTGGTTCATGTACTTGCGCAGCTCGAGCAAGTCCTGTACCGTATTGATGACGAAGGGGCTATCCTCGGTGCCTCCGGCTGCAGCCAGTGCGGGCAGCTCGTTCGTGAAGCCGTCTCCCTGCGGATAGACCACCAGGCTCTCCTTGTTGAAGGTGGGATAGGACTCGCTGTCGAGTGTCTGGCGCCAGAGCGGATTGTTCACCACGCCCTGGTTCAGGCGATAGCAGAGCTCGCCGGTGGGAGCCATTGCCTTCACGTCGTCGCCGGCATAGCAGTTAGTCTCCTCGCCCAGCGCCTTCAGGGTGTTCCACGAGGAGTAGCAGTTCACGATGTAGGACTTCGTCTCGCCATTCGCAGCGGCCTCGCCACAGATGGCGTTCTTCTGATGATGGAAAGTCTCGAGCACGATGTCGCCCATGACATAGACATTCTCCACGCGACCGCCATTATTCTCGCCCACGATACCGCCGATACGGCATCCGTTCGAGTGGGTGTTCTTGATGCTCACGTTCACCAGACCCAGGTTCTTGACCACACCGTTGATGGTCATACGTCCTACGAGTCCGCCCTCAATACGTTCGTTGAACTCCATGTTCAGGTTGCGTATCTCGTGGTAGTCACCGTCGATGGTGCCAGAGTAGGTCACATTGGCTCCGCCGTCGTCGCTATATCGGCCGATGGGACGGAAGTCCTTGATGTCCTTCATATCGATGTCGGCTGTCAGGCGGGCGTTGGATGCACCGTTGCCGGCGTTCACATACTTGCTGAACCAGCGCAGGTTGTAGGGGTTGGAGATCAGGTAATAGCCGTCCACCACATCTGTGATCACGCCCATGTCGAAGTTACAGTTCTGGCATACGCCGTCCACGAACACATGTTCCTGGCGCACTGCCTCTTCGCCGGGAGCGTTGTCAAACGAGGTATTCTCCGTCAGACCGCCGTTGCAGGCGATGGTTCCGTGACCGAAGACCTGCTTGTGCGTCGGGTCGAGCACGGGATAAGCATCCTCGCCCAGTGTCTGATAGAAGGCTATCTCGCTCTGATCGCCGTTCAGACGATAGCAGAGCTCGCCCGTTGCCAGGATGGGAGCCACCTCGGCTCCGGCAAAGACGTTCACCAGCGAACCGGCGCTTGTGGCAGCACCGTCAAAGGTGGTATAGCAGTTCTGCACGCTCGAGGAAGCCGATTCGCCGCAGAGACCGTTGCACTGCGTGTGGAGGGTCTCCACGACGAGTTCGCCTGCGCTGAAGCAGTTCAGCACCGTACACTTGTATGCCTCGCCGGCCAGCACGCCGGCACGGATGCCTGCAGTCTCGTTACTGTACGTGCGGGTGTTCTTCACCGTAGCGTTCACGAAGCCCAGGTTCTTGATGGTAGCATTCTGGCAGCGGCTGAAGAAACCTGCCTCGCAACCATCCTCGACGATGACGGTCAGGTTCTTGATGATGTGGCCCTGTCCGTCGAAGGTACCGCCGTAAACACCGCCGATGCCCACTCCGTCGGCCGTTCCGTCGCCGTCCCAATCGACATTGTCGCGGTGGCGTGCGATAGGCGTGAAGTTGGCTATCTCGCTCATGTCTATGTCGTTGACAAGCACGGCGTTCAGGTTGGGTTGCCCATTGTTCGACTGATAGGAGAACCATACCAGGTTGTAGGCGTCGGCCAGCTGATACACTCCGTCCACCTGCTCGGGCTCGTGGCCACGAATCACCTTGTAGATATCATCGTTCTGCATCCGGACGATGAATTCCTCCACCTCTTCGTTCGTGGCGCTACCGCTCTCGAACATCACGGACATGGGAGTGATGACATTGTTTTGCAGATTGTTCTGTGCCTCAACGCTCTCGCTGCCATAGACATCCAGCAGGGCATCAGATACCTCACGCATCTCGGAATAGAGCAGCTTGCTCTCGTTGATACGCTCGAAGATGCTGCGCAACTTGCACAGCACGGCATACTTCTCGGCACTCGTGGAAGCCTGGTCCAGGTCGGCCATGTAGCCCTTCAGCTCGTCGGCCAGTCCGGTGTAATAGTTGGGAGCCTCCTTGTATTCCAGGAGGTCGGCAAAATAGTCGTCCGTCATGTGTGAGACGATCGTCTTCACATCGTCCCGCAAGGCATCCAGAGCTGCAACAGCCTGCTCGCTCTCCATCTCGCCCAGATAGCGCAGACGGGCATTGCCGAAGAAGTCGCTGTTGGAGAGTTTGTAAGGCGATGCGCCACGCATGCCGACGGTGAGCTGTCCGTCGGTCACCTCCACGATCACGCGGTTGTCCCAGTGACCCAGGTCGATGGCATTGCCCACGCCCGTCACGTTGTTGGGCTTCCATCCGATGGGGGCACCCAGGTTGTCGAGCTTCTCCTCGAAGCCCTCATAGCCTTCCACCTCCTCTGCTGAGAGCAGGTCACTGAAGAGCGTCTTCTGATAGTTGGCATTGTCGTTGGCGAAGACCAGGTTACGATAGTTATATGTACCCTCGAGGAGTCCGCTGCTGATTTCGGAATATCCGCCGATGCGGAACTCGTAGAGTCCGTCCTTCAGGCCCGTGAGCGACTGGCTTACCTCGAACTTTCCGCCGCTGGCCTGTATCAGATGCTGGGTCACGGCAGCATTTGTCGCATGGGTGGCTACGGAGCCGGTGACGGTCCATCCTGCGGTGCCGTCGGCAAAGGCGGCGTTCGTAAGCAGGTTGCTGATGTCGGCGCCGGGAGCATATCCGCGCTGGATGGCGTTCGTGAGCAGCTGCTGCACGTAACCTATCTCGCTGGTCACGTAGTTGCTGTTCAAGTTGCGGTGGGCCAGGATGTAGAGTGCCGAGCCGTTGGGGTACGTCTCGCCCGGCTCCACCTCGGTGGTCAGGTAATTGATAAGCAGGTCGCGCTCCGCACCGTCAAAGAAGCCGGAGTTCTCGTCCAGATATGCCTGCACCTCGGCCAGTGCGGCCTGATACTTGGCATATGAGCTGGTGGAATTGGTGATGGCGTCGCGCATGCCCTGCAGACCATTGTATGCAGCGAGGAATTCGTCGAAGGACTTGCCCTCCAGCGCATCCATACGGTCCAGGTAGGTGTCGATCAGGCTGGCAGGAGCCATCACGTCGTTGTAGTTTTCATGCTCGGCTTCGATTATGCCAGAGACAAGCTGCTGGAAGTCTTCCTCCTCCACCGCGCTCTCATATTCTCCATCGACCAGCGAATACACCAGGCCGTGGCTGCTGTCCCACGTGGGGTACTGGTCTTCCCCCAGCGTCTGGTAATAGGACACCTTTGAGGGGTCGAACGTCTTGCCGTTGAGCGTCCAGCACAGGGCGCCGCTCTCGGCATCCACGCCGATGTTCTCGTTGGCGGCAAAGTAGTGGCAGTTGTTCAGCGTGGTGCTGCTGGTGCCCAGGAAGAATCCCTCGTAGGTGCTCCAGCAGTTGTTCAGCGTACTCTGTGCAGCCTCGCCGGCAAAGCCGCCACACTGGTTGTGTGCCGTGGAGACGGAGATGTTACCAGCGGTCCACACATTGGTGATGGTGCTCTTGAGGAGTTCGCCACCCACGATTCCGGCACGCACCGGGCCTGCCGAGTTGTTGATAACGGTGGGATCCACGAAGCCCACGTTCTTCACCGTAGCACCGTCGGTGCGGCCAAAGAAGCCAGCCTCGTAATTGTCATCCTGCTCCACGTAGAGGTTCGAGATGACGTGGAACTGACCGTCAAACGTACCGCCATACTTCAGTTCGCCTCCTCCGAGCACAGCGTCGCGATGATAGCCTATCGGGGGGAAGTTAGGAATGACGCTCATGTCGAGGTCGTTCATCAGACGGATATTGATGGTGTTGCTGCCCTTGTTCACAAAGCGGCTCACCCAGCGCAGTTCCTGCGGCAGGGTCACCTCGTACCAGCCGTCCTTCGACGGTGTCACTGCGTAGCCCTCAAAGCCGCAGTTTGAGCAGTAGCCCTCAGCGTCATACTCGTGCGGAGGCACGGGGCTGCCGTCGTCGGTATTGCTGTACGTGAGCGCTCCAGCCGACGAACCGTCGCAGTTCTTCGGGCCGTTGCCATAGACGCGCTTGTGAGTGGGGTCCTGGCAGGGGAGCTCGTCCTCGCCCAGCGTCTGGTACCAGCGTATCGTGCTTTGGTCGCCGTTCAGGGCAAAGCACATCTCGCCGGTGGGGCCCTTCTCCTCCACTTCCTTGCCGGCAAAGCAGTTCGTCAGCGTAAAGGCGCTTCCGTTTACGAGCACGTCGCCCGTGGTGAAGCAGCCGATAAACTGCGAATTGCTGGCAGCCTCGCCGCTGATGTAGCCCTTCTGCGGGTGCAGGGAACTCAGCTCCAACGTGCCGGCAGTCCAGCAATTGCGCATCACGGAATTGACAAACTCGCCCGTGATTACGCCGGTGCGCACGCCGGTATATCCATTGCGCTCCATCGTGCTGGTGGTGGTCATCCGGGCATTCACGACGCCCAGATTCTCGATGACGGCATTCTGGCAGCGGCTGAAGAGGCCCACCTCGTAGTTGTCCTCGCGTGTCACCACGAGGTTCCGGATTACGTGACCTGCTCCGTCGAAGTGTCCATAGAAGATCACCTTGGTTCCGCCCACGTCGGCATTCAGACCGATGGGCAGGAAGTTCTCCACGCCGCTCAGGTCGATGTCGGCCGTCAGACGTCCCCAGTCGCGGTTGCCGCCGTCGTTGTTCACATGTAGCGAGAAAGCCACGAGGTCGTCTGCCGACCCGATGAGGTAGTAGCCCTCGTCGTCCTTAGGCAGATTAAACGCGGCGCGTGCGGTAAGTCCCGCCACCATGCACGTCACTAAAAGGAGTAAAAGCCTTCGTTTCATAATACTCTGTTTCTGGGCCCAATTGGTTTTACTTGCCCCCGCGGCGAGGAGAACCCATATACTCGCTCGGGAGTCTCTGTTATTAGTTTATGTGGTTAAAATTTCGGTCCTCTGAGAGGTTTTACACGGCAAAATTAAGGAAAAAGCAATAAAGTTACAATACTTTTTTGTCTTTTTTTTCTTCTCTAATAGTCATTTCGTCGCTTGACGGGGGGAGGCACTGCGTATAACGCTGTTTTTTATCACACGTGATAAAAGCGGATGCGACACGTTGCGGGGCGTTTTATCACACGTGATAAAAACGGAGGTGGCTGGCAGCAAAAAGCCCGCCGGCGTGATGCCGGCGGGCTTCGTAAGAGTTTGTTCACAACCCTCCCTCACATAAGAGGGAAGGTATCAGTACTTCTTTTACTTCACCAGAACCTTTTTGCCATTGATGACATAGATGCCCTTGGGCAGGCGCTGGAGGTCGGCCTTGGTTACCGTGGTGCTGAGGCGGACACCCGTGAGGGTGAAGATGCCCTGGGCACGTACGGGAGTCTCGGTGCCAGCCAGCGTAGCCTGCTCGATACCCGTGGCCTCGTCGATGAGCTTCTGCACCTTGTCGATTGCAGCCTTCAGGGCTGCCACATCATCGGCATTGACCGAAGCGAGATCGTTGGCCAGCTTGTCCTTGTACTTGGCAGTCAGGTTCTCCAGCTCATCCACAGCATCCTTCATGCCATCGACGGCGACGTACAGACAGGTGTCGCTCTCCTCCGTGTCATACATCTGCAGCTCGCTGAGGTTCCAGTATGCGTTATTCGAGGTGACAGAGAGAATGTACATACGCAGGTGCTCATACTCGTCGTCGAACGTAATGGGCTCGGTGCCGCGATAATATACGCCGTGCGTATTGGGGAGGTCATAGGACTGAGTGGTCACCTCTTCCCATCCCTCGTCGGGCTCGTTGCTTACCATGAACTTCACCTGGTTGGGCGTGTCATGCCATTCGGCACCGGCCTTAATACCATCGGTACGTCCGCTGAACTCAAGGATGAAACCGCTCACGGGCTTGTTGAAGTCAATCTGGATGTACTCCTCGCCCGACTGTACGGTGAGCGAACCGGCCGTGTTGGCGATGGAGTGGAAGTGAGTGTCCGTGTCGCCGTCGAGCAGCGTTTCCACGGTATTCGTTTCGTTCCATGCACAGTTCGTAGAGAGCTGGTCGGCCGAGGTGATCAGCTTGTCATAGCTCTTGGTAGAGGCAGCCAGCACGCCACCCTCGGCAACGAGCTTGGCCAACTCGGCTCCAGTGGTGCGCTCGTTGGTGTAGGTCTGGCCGTCGTTGCTCTGATATACCACAGCATCGCCCGTGAGCACGGGATACTCGTCCGTGCCGATCTTCTGGAAGTAGGCAGGACTCTCCACGTTACCGCCATTCAAGCGATAGCAGAGCTCGCCAGTGCCGATAATACCTTCGTACGACTCATAGTTGCCCGGAGTTATCGATGCGCTGGAAGCGAAGCAGTTGCTCCACCGGCTGACAGCGCCGGAGGCCAGTGTGGGATACATCGCATAGCAGCTTACGAGCGAGCCGCTGGCAGCCTCACCGGCGATACCGTTCACCTGCAGGTTGGTAGAGGACAGTTCAATCTTGCCCACGACATATACATTCTCGACAGTCGTTACGTGAGCCTCACCGACTACAGCACCAATGCGGCAGCCGTTCTCGTTGGTGTTCACCACACGTACGTTCTCGAGGCCAAAGTTCTTCAGCGTCGTGTTATATGCACGGCCGAAGAGACCGCCCTCGATGCGCTCGTCCGTCTCCACGTTCAGGTTACGGATGACATGACCCTGTCCGTCGAACTTTCCGGTATAGTAGTTCCGGCGGTTGGCATCCTCGGCATGATACTCACCGATGGGCTGATAGTACTTGATTCCCTCCATGTCGATGTCGGCCACGAGGCGGGCATTGACACCCGTGTTGCCACGGTTCACGTAGAAGCCGAACCAGCGCAGGTTGAGCGGAGTGGCAATCTCGTACCATCCGTCCTCGGCAGGAGTGATCTCACCGTCGGAGTCGCCGCAGGCCAAACAGATGCCGTCCTCGTCGAACTCATGTGCATCGCGGACGGGCAGGCCCTCCTCGTTGGCATAATATACGTCGTCCTTGGGCGAGCCGTCGCAATAGAGCGAACCGCGCTCATAGACCTTCTTGTGGGTATCGGAGGGCACGGGATAGGCATCCTCGCCCAGTGTCTGATAATACACGTCGCTGCCGATTGCCTTATTAAAGGTATAGCAGAACTGGCCACTCTCCAGCTCGTCCACGAAGACTTCGCTTACGCAGTTGGAGGCAGTAGCGTCGCCAGCCAGGTTGGTGAGGACGGGGTGTACGGTGTAGCAGTTGTACAGCTTCGAGTGATGGGTCTCGGCAAAGAGTCCGCTGCACTGTGTGTTCTCGGTCTCGACATAGATGTCACCCACGGAGAAGCAGTTCTCGATGGTACACTCGTTGGCCTCGCCTGCCAGGACACCCGCACGGATCTTGGTAGTGCTGATGACGGTGGCGTTCTCGATACCGATATTCCTGAGAGTGGCACTCGTGGCACGGCTGAAGAAGCCAGCCTCGGCCTCGTCCGTACGATTTACGTGCAGGTTCTTGATGACATGGCCCTGACCGTCGAAGGTTCCGCCATACTGGAAGCGCAGGCTGGCGTCGTTGTCCGAATAGAGTCCGATAGGCTCGAAGTTCTCAATCATATCCAGGTCGATATCGTTGGTCAGCACGGCATTGATCTTGGTGTTGCCGCTGTTCACCTGTCCGCGGAACCATGCCAGGTGGGCAATGGTGCCAATCTGATAGTAGTCGTCCACCAGTTCGGGAATGCTGCCGATGTGGAGCTGATAGAACTCGTCGGCCTTGATGCGCTCGATGATCTGGCGCACCTCCTCCTCGGAAGCAGTGCCTTTCAGGAAGATATCGGTAAGGCTATCCGTGAAGGCAATCACGTTTTCATAAGCCGAGGGGTTCAGTGTACCGTAGGAGTCGATGAGACGCTCGATCTCAATCATCAGCTGCGAATAGGCACGCTTGCAACTGAAGATGGCGGGGAATACCTTGTTGAACTGGCCGATAGCTGCGTACTTCTCCTGACCGGTCGTAGCAGCAAGAGCTGCATCCACATACCCCTTGAGTTCGTCCTTGAGGTTCTGGTAGAAGTTGGTAGCCTCGCTGGGCTCGTAGATGTTGGGTTCGCAATCCTCGAGCATGTGGGTGCTCATGGTGGTGAGTTCCTCAATCACCTTGTCCAGTTCGGCAACAGCAGCATCATCCTCGTAGCTGCCCAGATAGACGAGACGAGCGTTGCCGAAGTAAGCCGAGTTGGTCACATTATATACACCGTCGCTGTGGATACCCACGGTGAGGCTGTCGTCCTTGACGTAAGCCAGGATGCGGTTGTCGAAGTGACCCAGGTCGATGGCGTTGGCCACGCCCAGAATGCTGCCCGGCGCATAGCCGATAAGGTCTCCGTGGTAGTCATTACGTTCTGCAAAGTTGCCGGCAATGCCCTCATAGAGCTCCTCCTCGCTGATCAGGTCGCTGTACTGTGTCTTGATGAGGTTCACGTTATCGTCGGCATAGATGGTGCCCACGTAGTTGTAGGTGCCGGATGCCGAGCCGTTGCTCACCTCTGTGTATCCGCCCAGGCGGAACTCATAGAGTCCCTCGCGCAGGCCGTGTACGGTCTGGCTCATGTCGAAGGGCGCAAAACCGAAGTTCACGATGGCCTTGGTGCTCTCGGCAGACGAGGTAGAAGTAGTGGAGCTGGGGGCGCGAAGCACTGTCCAACTCTTGACACCATTGGTGAACTTTGCGTTGTCAATCATGCTGGAGATATCCGTGCCAGGCTTGTAACCGCCGGAGATGGCCAGGTCGAGCAGGAACTGGACGAAGTTGGTCTCCGTATTGACATCAGCAGTGCTCAGCTGGAGGTTCTCCATGATGTAGGGGTACGAACCGTTGGGGTAATCGTCGTTGGGAGCGATGTTCTCCTCGAGATAGGCCACGAGGATGTCGCGTGCCTCGCCGGTGAACGTATCGTCGCCATCCACTCGTGCCTTCACCTCGGCCACCTTGGCCTGATATACGGCATACGCGGAGGCCGAGTTCTGCAGGGCCGTGCGCTGGCGGGACAGCTTGCTGTATTCAGTCTTGAAGTCCTCAAAGCTGAGGTCGGCCAAGGCAGCCAGCGCATCGGCATAGGCATCGGAGAGGCTGCGGGTCACGATGGCCGTGGTCCACTTCTCGCTCTCTGCGTCGATCACCGTCGAGATGAGCTGAGTGAAGTCCTCGGGCGTCACGGCGCTCAAGTACGTGCCGTCGCCGGCCTCGAAAACTACACCATGAGTGGGGTCGAGCACAGGATACTCGTCCTCGCCAAGAGTCTGATACCAGGTGGTCTTCATGAACGTGTTGCCGTTCAGCTTGTAGCAGAGTCCGCCATTCTCGGCCTCCTCGGCGATGTTGGGATAGCTGTTGGCATCGTAGAAGAAGCAACGGGTCAGCGTGGTGTTGTTCATGCCGACAGCAAGACCGCCGTAGCTGCTCCAGCAATCTACGAGCGTACTGCTGGCAGCCTCGCCGGCAAAGCCGGCACAATCCTTATGATCGGTGGTGACGGAGATTTGGCCTGCTGTCCAGACATTGTTCACCGTACTCTGATGAATCTCGCCGCCCACGACACCGGCACGCACGGGGCCAGCGGAATTGTTGATTACCGTAGCATTGACGATACCGAAGTTGCGGAGAGTGGCCTTATATGCACGGCCGATGAAGCCTGCCTCATAGTTGTCGTCCGCCTCCACATAGAGGTTATAAATAATGTGATTCTGACCGTCGAAGGTTCCACGGAAGTTCAGGTCGTCACTGCCCCAATCTTTGTCGCGATGACGTCCCATGGGCGGGAAATCGTTGATGCCCTCCATGTCGATGTCGTTCATCAGTCGGATCTTGATGGTGTTGTTGCCCTTGTTCACGAAGCGGCTCACCCAACGCATCTCGTTGCCCGAGGTCACATTGTACCAATCCTCGGCATCCGGAGTCACCTCATAGCCCTCCATACCGCAGTTCACGCAGTAGCCGTCCTCGCCATACTGGTGCTGAGGAGTGTTCTCGTTCGGTGTGTTGGTGTAGGTCACGCTGCCCAGCTCGGTACCGTCGCAGAGCACGGGACCCTCGGCATATACCTGTCCGCGAGAGCTGTCCTGAGTGGGGAATTCGTCCTCCTCCAGGTTCTGATAATAGACAATCTTCGTCTGGTCTGTATTCAGACGGAAACAGAGTTCGCCAGTCTTGGCCATTTCCTCCACCTCGAAGCCAGCAAAACTATTGATGGGCTCGGGGCCGTTGCCGTTGAGCACGTCATAGGTGGTGTAGCAGTTCTGGATGGGAGTAGCATTGGCCTCGCCGGATATACCACCCTTCTGCTCATGGTCGGTAACAACCTCAATTGTTCCGGCAGTGAAGATGTTGCGGATGACACATCCGTTGAGTTCGCCACCCAGCACACCGGCACGCACAGGATTGTCGTTGGGACGATGGCCGTTGTTGATGATGGTGGCATTCACGATACCCAGGTTCTCGATGATGGCACCCCCGGAAGCGCGGCTGAAGAGACCGGCCTCATAGTTGTCATTCATCTCGACACGCAGGTTGCGGATGACATGGCCTTGACCGTTGAAACGCCCCTTGAACTCAATCTGCGTCCCATTGTCGTCGCTGTAGAGGCCAATGGGCGTGAAGTTCACGTTCTCCAGGTCAATGTCAGCCGTCAGCTTTGCCTTTGCAGTGTTGTGATTGTCGTTGACGTAGGAGGCAAAGTCGCGCAGATCCTGAGCCGTACCGATCTTGATGAAGCCGTCGGTATCCTGCTCAATAGCTGCCATAGCACCAAGCGTCATCAGTGCAGCTGCAAGGAAAGTAAAGACTTTCTTTTTCATAATAAACTCTCGTGGACCCTTTTGTTTACATGCACCCACTACGCCGGCTGGATCCTTTTTACCTGCGCGGGCAACTTATTTATTATATTCTTTTTCCTAAAGTAGTTTCATACCCGGTTCAGCGTACCAGCACCTTACGCCCCGCCGTGACATAGACGCCGCGCGGCAGCGAAGCCACGCCTACGAGGGGAGAGTCCTGAGGAGAGCGCCACAGGCGTCCCATGAGATCATAGACAGGAGCCTTGGCCGGGAGGATGGTTTCCTCCAACTGTCCGATGCCCACCGTACCGTCAGTGGTGAAATGGTATGTGCCGGAAGCCAGCGTGTAAACCTGGCAGCCATCCTCGTATCCCACGTAGGTGACACCCTCGGCCTCGCGTGCCGGCTTGCCGCTTTCGAGGACAGAGATATCGGCACTCGATACAGGGAAGCGCAGGGTGGCCGTGGTGTTGGCAGGCACCGTGCAGTCATACGTGAGGCTATTCTTGTCAGGCGCGGTCCACGCCGAAGCGATCTCGCCATAGCGGCTGCGATAGGTGCCGGAGGCGCTGGTGATGAGCGACTGGCCATGCGGCAGGACGACACGACGGTCGGGCTGCGGCTGCAGGATAAAGTGGCCGAAACCGGGCTGAGCCTCATCGGCCTCGATGCCCAGCATGTAGCGGTACATCCACTCGCCCACTGCCCCATAGGCATAGTGGTTGAAGGAGTTCATGCCGGGATCGCCGAAACCAGACTCGATGGTATAGGAGTTCCAGCGCTCCCAGATGGTGGTGGCACCCTGATCGACGCTGTAGAGCCACGACGGGCAGTTGCGCTGCAGGAGCAGGTCGTAGGCATAGTCTGTCATACCAAAGCGGGAGAGCGTGGGATTGATGATTCCCGTCCCGACGAAGCCCGTATTGAGCGTGTAGTTATTGGAGCGAATGGCCTGCTGAAGACGCGTGCGGAAGCGGTTCACCTCGGCATCGTCGGCCAGCAGATTGAACTGCAGGGCCAGGAGGTAGGCCGTCTGCGACGTCTGCTTCACCGTGGGAGTGATGTAGCGGGTACGGAACTCGGCACGGATGGCCTCATAGAGTTGCTCGTAGGACTCGGCCTTGCGGGCATAGGTATCGTTGGCACGTGTGCTCAGTGCGCGAGCCATCTTGGCCATCAGCTGTGCGTCATAGGCATAATAGGCCACGCTGACGTAGCGTGTCTCGGTGCCCACAAAGGAGAGCCAGTCGCCATAGGCCAGGCCGGCACCCTGATACTTGTATCCGTCGCCCGTCTGGGTGGCGAGCCAGTTCATGTACTTCTCCATCGAGGCGAAGTTCTCGCGCAAGACTTCCTTGTCGCCGTACATGAGATAGATCTTCCAGGGGACCACGATGCCGGCATCGCCCCAGGCCGAGTTGCCGTAGCCTACCCAGTTGTAGGGAGCCACATCGGGATAAGCGCCATCGGAGCGCTGCGAGTCGCGCATGTCCTGCATCCACTTACGGTAGAAGGACTCGGTGTCGGCGATGTACATGCCCGTGTGGGAATAGATCTGCGTGTCGGCTGTCCAGCCCAGTCGCTCGTCGCGCTGCGGACAGTCGGTGGGGATGCTGAGCAGGTTGCCACGCTGTCCCCACTGGATGTTCGAGAAGAGCTGGTTGACGAGGGGGTTGCTGGTCGCGAACGTGCCCGTATCGTCGGTCGAGGAGCTTACGGGCTGTGCCACGATGTCGAGCAGTTCGACGTCGTCTGCCGGCACTATCTCGCAATAGCGGAAGCCGAAGAAGGTGGTGCTGGACTCGTAGCTCTCGCCCTCGGGCTTTCCGGCCAGCGTGTAATAGAGCTGTGCTTTGGCCGAGCGGAGGTTGGCCCGATAGAGCGTGCCGCCCGGGCCATCGTTGCCGCGATTGCGGGCTCCGGTGTCGTTGAGCATCTCGGTGAAGCGCAGGCGCAGGCGGTTGCCGGCCTGGCCGCGAACCTTGAAGCGCACCCATCCCACGATGTTCTGTCCGAAGTCGAGGATGACGGCCTGACCCTTCTTGAGCGTGAACTGGCTGCCGGAGGGAGTGGCCACGACGTTAATCTTGCCATAGTCTGTGCCCGTGTCTGTGCTGCCTTCATAGACGGTAGCCGACTGGACGTGCTGCACCTTGTCCTTGAGCTGCATGACGTAGCCGCCGGTGAAGGCGTCGATCTGTCCCTTGAAGTCGGTGTTCTCAGCAACACCGTTCCACTGGCTGTCGTCATAGGCGGCAGTGGTCCAGGGCGATTCGAGGCGGGCATCGTAGATCTCGCCGTCGTAGATATCACCGGACTTCAGGGCGCCCTTCTTGGAGGAGAGCCAGCTGAGGTCGGAAACAATCGTCGCACGCGTATCGTCTTCATAGGTGATCACCAATTTGGCGATGAAGCCCGTCTGGGGCGAACCATAGACACCATGCATGACAGCGCCTGCCCACCATCCTGGCGTAACAATGGCACCGATGGCATTGGCTCCCTCGGCGAGAAGCGTGGTGACGTCGTGCGAAGAGTAGAAGACGCGTGAGCGATAATCGGTCCATCCGGGCTTCAGCTCCTCGTAGATGACCGAGCCGTCGGGCTGCACGTGTCCTACACGATGCCCGTTGATAAATACGTCGTAAACGCCCAGGGCCGAGGTGTACAGCTTGGCTGTCTTCACGGCCTTGCTGAGGGTGAATGTCTTTCGGAACATGGGAACGCCGAAGGACTGGGCCTGCACCACCTTCTTCTCGCCGGAAGCAGACTGCATGTGACACATGCGGCTGCCGGAATGAGTCTCGATGAGGGCATCATAGAAGAGGTCGGACGAGAGAGCCTCGAAGTCCTCGGTGAGGGTCACGTTGGCTGTGCCGTCCTCGTCGTAGGTGGTCAGGCGGAGGTTGTCAAAGTAGGCCTCCTCTCCCCCACCACTGGCATCGATGCGCATGCCGATGTCGCCCATGACAGCCGTGCCGCTGGCATCGGTGTACGTGTCCACCAGCGTGCCGTCGATATACGTGCGGATGATGCCGTTCTCCACCTCGATGCGATAATGATGGAGATGGCCCAGGAGGTCGTCCTTCGTGAACTGGGTGAACTCGGCATCGTTATACGTGAGCTTTCCGGCCACATATACGTGGCGGCGCACTGCGGGGCGATCGTGATCCTTGCAGTTGATCTGCCACATGTGGTAGGTGTTCGATGCGGTGCAGGCGAAGATGACAGCGGCGCTGGACTTGACGAGCACCATGTCATAGTCGAGTGCATAGTGTACGCGCCCGTCGCCCGTGAGCGTACGCTGCCAGGCATATACGTTGCCTCCCGTGACACCCACGAGACGCAGCTTGCCGTTCGTGAGGGTTCCGGCCGAGAAGCTGTTGCCGGAGGAGAAATCCTCGGAGAAGAGCACCGTGCCATCGGGCTTTGTGACCCGGATGTCGTCATAGACACCCACCTCGGGCTGTCCGTCGGCCTCGGCCTGCGCCTCGCGCATACCCACCTTGCCGTACTTGAACGAGCCGCTACGGGTATCGACCAGTACATTATTAATATACGTGCGTGCGCGCGTAGCACCCGTCACCTCGATGCGCAGGGTGAACTCGTCAGTATTGTTGAGCGCCACCTTGCCTGAGAGGCTCACATTGGCCAGGCACGAGGCATTGCCTCCGGCCCACTGATGGGGACGCAGGCGGGGGGAGCTGCCCTCGGTGTTCAGCTGCCAGAAGTAGAAGTTGCTGTCGTCCTGACCTGCAAAGCAAATGCCGGCAGCCGCATGCTCGATGCGCACCTTGGCTTCCACGATGTAGTCTTTGATTTCCTCTTCCACCTCGCCGCTCTTGAGGTCGGACGCCTGAATCCATACAGCCGGCGAGAGGGGATTCTTCGACGAGGACATGAGGCCCGTATCGAAATATGCCGGCTCGGAAGATGTGGCCTCGTTCCCCTTATTGTCCCAGACGGTGACGTGCCAGTAGTAGCGCGTGGAGGCACGCAGCGACATGCCGCTGTGCTTTACGCCCACGGAAGCGGACGACTCTTTCTTGCCCGAATCCCACACCACAGCGGTGCCCTCGGCATCGGAGGTGAGCAGGAGACGATAGGCTGTCTGGACGACGCCGCGCTCGTCGGACTGGAGCTGCCAGGAGAAGAGCGGAGCGGTCTCGTCCACGCCTTGCGGGTTAGGTAAAGACTGTACACGCAGATGGTTTACCTGCAATGCAGTGGCCTGCAAGGCGCAGGCCAACGTGAGGAGGAATACGTAGATCTTTTTCATAAAAAACAATATTTCGGATGCAAAGTTATCCTTTTTGCCTAAAAGAGCATATCAGATTTTTGACATGAATATATACAAATATGACATATATCAAACGCAGTTTCACGGACTGTCGAGGAACACCCGTTCGGGGATGGCAGGCCACCAAGCCCGCCGCGACACTCCACCAAATCGTTTGCGGCACTCCACCAAACCCGTCGTGGCACTCCACGCCGGAATCCGGGAATACAGAGACAAGCCGGCGACATCTTCATCGACACCGGAGCGACGGACCGGAGTTGCCGGGAATGAACGGCGCTGGCGAGCTATTTCCTTACAAACTTGACACTGCACCGATTGCCGTCGGCATCGGCCACACGTGCTACGTAGGCACCAGGGGCGAGCATCATGAGCCGCACCTGTGTCTGTCCGGAATCGATGCGATAGCCCTCCTGCATGGCCAGACGTCCGTCGAGCGTATAGACGCTGAGCGTAACGTCGGCCGGTTCTTCGCTTTTCAGCACGAGCATCTCCTGGCGGTAGTTGATACCCAGACCACCCGAATGGGCCATCTCGATGCCGAGGCCACCCTGCGGATGCTCGGTGGGCACCCAGAGCGAGGTGTAGGAGTTCATGCGGTTGGGGGCATCGATTGAGGGGCGATACATGCGGTACAGGGTGCTGCCGCCGTCGGGGAAGCGACCCACACTCTCGCCACCCTCGTGGGCACAATAGATGAGCGTGTCGGCCCAGGAGCGGTCGGGGGCCGAGAGGATGACATACTGATTGTCCTCGTTGCCCAGCTTGAACGATGCATGGAGCTGTGAAATGGTCTCCAGCTTGTCACACCAGATTACCTTGTAGCCATTGGCCGGAATGATGGTGCTGGTCTCTGTGCCGCCGTCCGTAATGCGGTACTTCATAGGATCCTTGTTGTCATCAGAGAGATACATGCCCTCGAGGTCGATGTCCTCGGAGGTGAGGTTGTAGAGCTCCACCCAGTCGTTCTTCTTGTAATACTCGTTTACGAAGACGCTGTTGCCGGCACTCACCTCGTTGATGACCACAGGACATTCGGGCTCATCAAGCATCGCATAGCATGCCACGAGGGTAAGCGTACCGCCAGGAACGGGCATCTCCAGTTCCTCGCTACGGCTCACGAGAGGGCCGTCGGCGCTGTTCTCCCGCCACCCGGCAAAACTGTAGCCGATGGGAGCCATCGCACGCAGGACGGTGGGTTCGTACAGCGTGCCGTCAAAGGCACCGGTGGTCACCTCCTGATCATTGATCATAAGGCGAGCCTGCGGGATATTCGTCTTCAGCACCACATGCTGCCGGCGCACCGACGAGAGTTTGTAGGAGCTGTGGCTGCGCATGGCGCTGTGCATCGACTCGGCATGATTGCTGAGGTTGTTGATCACCTCGTTGGCCGTGGCCCAAGGCGACACATTACGTGCAGGATAACCGGACTCCTTCACCTGCATCGGATAGGCGATAGTAGCCAGCCGATTGACGATGGACTTGCAGCGCTCGATGTCGAAGACCGAGCCGGCCACGATGCAGAAGGCATCAATGAAGTGGCGGCGGAACTCATCGTTCTTCAGTAGATTCTTGAACAAGGGCACCAACTCAACCTGGCGCGTGTAGTTCGATACGCCCGGCACATCGAAGAGCGGGCAGAACGTATACCACTCGCGCGAGCTGAATGCCCCGAAGGGGTCATTGTGGCCGAAGGTGAGGTCCACATCATAGAGGATGAAGCGGAACTTGCCGTCTTCGCGGATGGGACGCCAACCCTTGCAGTTGTTCTGCGGCCAATCGACATTGCAGAGGTAGAACTGGACGGCCATATAATTACACAGTTCATCGATGTCGAGACGCTGCTTTATCTGCTCGTACACGTCTGCATTGGCGGCATTGGCGCTCATGCTCACCAGCTGTGTCCACGCATCCCGCGTGCCGCACATCTGTATGTAACAGGAGTCACAGTCAATCTCGAACATGTCGATCTCGTCCTCGTCCAAGCCGTAGTTGGCATAGACATTCTGCTTGTTGTTAGGCTCGCGCATGTTTATCGTCCCCATGAACTTGCCATTGATATAGTGGCACACGGGCACATAGTTCTGCAGGTCCATGTCGATGCCGCTCGTGCGCACAATCGACTGTAAGGCGGCATCGCGGATGCGACAGAGGTAGTCGTTTCCGCCACAGCGGAACTGCAACATCTTGTGCTTGAGGTATGGGCGGTCGGGGAAGAACTGGCAGGGCATATAGCTCTGATGCTCGTATTTCTTGGTGGCATGCACCTTGAAGCTCATAGGGGTAAATCCCTTGCTGTGACCGCCACAACGGCTCAGTTCTCCCTCCATGTTCAGGAGACACTCGCCGTCCTTGTCGAAGAACTCGATGTTCACGGGACGTTCCCAATGCTGATTCCAGTTGCAGTACTCGGAGGTGCCCTTGCCGCGACGCCCGTTAGTGCCCTTCACGAAAACACCCAGACGGTCGCTGTAGAGATTGTCGGGGGTGGTAACCACAGAGACAACGGGGATATTGAAGTTCTTGTCCTTGCGGATGAAGGAGCGTGTGACCACTGGGCTGCTGAGCTCGCCGTCCTTGAAGAGGCGGAAGCGGTACACGGTCGTGAAGGCGACCACGAATTCGCCCGACTGGCTGGTCTGTCCGTTCGTGAGTGTCGGCAGACTGCCGTCGGTGGTATAGCGCAGGACGGCCCCGTCAGGGATGGGGACGGAGAAACGAATCATACGCGTGAACACCTGGCTGGGCACATCCACCTGAGGAGCCGTGAGGCGCAATTCGCTGAAGGTGGAGCTGTCGTTCGTCGCGCCAGGCGTGGCCTGATCCGTATATCCCCACTCTCCGGCGCCATCATGGACGCGGGCATAGCTGCAGTGAGGTATGGCCTCCGGATAGGCAACCACCTGCTGAATCACTCCGGCAGCGTTGGACAGATAGATCTTGCCGCCATCGCAGTCGAGTTTCAAATCAATCTGCTTGGGCGTGAGCAGTTCGTAGTGGCCGAACCACAATACGGCAAAACCATGAGCCGGCACCGGTGTGTCATACAGAATAGGGAACTTCTTCAGATTCTCTGCATCGTCGCTGAGCCACATGCCCTTCAGGTTCTCGGCCCTCGTAGTAGAATTGTACACCTCGATCCATCCGCCATAGTTGAAGGTGGGGTCGAGGACTTCCTCTACATTGGCCGCCATAATTTCATTGATACGCAGGCCGGTGAGTGTCTGTGCCGATATCTGAGCGGCACAGAGACACGACGCAATGAGAATGCAGAAACGTTTTGATGTCTTCATCGCTGTTTTATTTTTGCCAAACTCGCACATAATCTATTTCCATCGTTACGGGAAGCGCAGTCTCATCGACTCCCGCATATCCGCCCCAATCGCCACCCCATGCGAGGTTTAGGATGGGATAGAAGGCGACATTGAACGGCCACGTATCCTTGTTCCCCTTGCCGTCGTTCCCGAAGGAGAGCTGAGGCTGTCCGTCCACGTATGTCTTGATGTAGTCGGGCGTCCATTCGAGCGCATACACATGAAAACTCTGCTCGGCGGCATTGCACGTCATAGAATGCGTCTTCTGTGTATTGTTCGGATGATTGTATGCCGTGCAGTGGATGCTGCTCGACACCACATTGGGATCCACGCCCACTTCTTCCATAATATCTATCTCGCCGTCGGCCGGCCAGCTGGTAAACCTCACGGGCATCATCCAGAAGGCGGGCCATGTGCCCTTACCACGAGGGAGTTTAATGCGCGCCTCGATATAGCCGTACCTGAAACCCACATTCTTGTGACCATACATGCGGGCGCTGTATATCTTGTCGCCCTCCTTGAAGGCACGTATCTTCAACGTGCCGTCGCCCACCTCGGCCACCTTTTTCCCCTTGGGCGACTTGCCGGAGACGTAGGTCTGCAATTCGTGGTTCACCCATCCGGCCTCCGCCGTCTGATAGCTCCAGCGGAGAGTGCTTACGCTGCTGCCCGCAAACTCGTCGTGCCACACGAGACGATAGCCGTCTATCGGGCACTGGATGTCGGCCGACGTGTCCACATCGCTTTCATGCAAGCGGATGTCGCTGACGGTCACGGTGGTGGATGCGGCATTGCCTCCGAAGTCGAGCACAAGCGAGAGGCGCTCCAGGTCGATACCCGTCATGTTCTTCCGTTCGAAGACATAAGGCTCGCCCGCTGTCAGCGTGATACGCTCGGAGAAGTAGAAGACATTGTCATTGCCGTCGGCATACAACTTCACCGTGGCACCGGCTATGCGCTTGCTGGCACAGAGCGTGACGGAAAAGTCGTACTGACGATGAGAATCGGTAGAAAGGTTGGTGACGAAGAACATCTGAGCCTGCCACTGGGCATAGGTGGCCTTCGTGAGCGGAATGGTGTAAACGCCGTCGGTATATGTGGTTGCCGGCGCCGTGGTGACATTCCACGAGGGTGCGTAATAGTAGCTGAGGGTCTTCTCCGCCTGTTCCCAGAGATTGATGCGATGGTCGTATGTGATGCTGTCCACCTCAGACAAGTCATAGCTGCCCGCCACCCGGCCGTTGCGGTAGATGTCGATGCGCTGTGCGCCCACGGACAGGGCCGCGAGAAAAGACATGAGGCAGATATAAACACGATGTTTCATTACGCAGGATGGGAAATGCAGAGTATCTTTTTTACCCTATATAATATCCGTTCGGCATCAGCCCTTCATCTGAACGACAGTGGTGGGTGCCTGTTCCGCATTGCGGCGATCGGTCTGTGTCACCACGCGTGCAGCCAGCTGCATGAACGCCTGCCCCGTGGGCTGTTCGGGATGCAAGGCTGCAGGCATGCCGTCGTCGCCACTCTGGCAGATGCTTTGTACCACAGGAATCTGACCCAGCAAGGGCACGTTCATCTCGGACGCCAGCTGTCCCACACCGTCTCGGCCAAAGAGGTAATACTTCTCCTCTGGGTGCTCGGCAGGCGTGAACCACGACATATTCTCGACAAGGCCCAAGATGGGCACGCTGATCTTCTCATTCTGATACATATTGATGCCCTTGCGAGCATCAGCCAGCGCTACGGCCTGAGGGGTGCTGACGATGACGGCTCCCGTGAGGGGTATCGTCTGAACGAGCGTCAGGTGGATGTCGCTGGTGCCTGGAGGAGTGTCGAGAATAAAGTAGTCGAGGTCGCCCCAATGTGCGTCGCCGATGAGCTGCTTCAGTGCATTGCTGGCCATCCCTCCACGCCATATCGTGGCCTGACCGGGATCGACAAAGAAGCCGATGCTAAGCACCTTGATGCCGAACTGTTCTACGGGAATTATGAGGTCACGCCCGTCGATGCGGTCGCTATAGGGACGTGCATCCTCAATGCCGAACATCTTGGGAATGCTGGGACCGAAGATGTCGCAGTCGAGCAAGCCCACGCGGAAGCCCAACCGAGCCAGTGCGATGGCCAGATTAGCAGCCACAGTGCTCTTGCCGACTCCACCCTTTCCGCTCGACACGGCTATGATGTTCTTCACGCCAGGGAGCAGGTCGGGGAGGTCGGGGCGCGGTGCCTGGAGAGTCTTTGTCTTTATCTCCACCTCGACATCGTGGTTCACATAGGCATGAATGGCTGCCTCGCACGCCTTGACCATCGACTTCATGAAGGGGTCGGTGGGCTTGTCGAAGATGAGCGTGAAACTCACGTGGAGACCGGCGATGCGAAGGTCGTCCTCGACCATCTTCATCTCCACGATGTTCTTCCCCGTACCGGGATAGCGCACGGTGGAGAGGGCATTCATTATCAAGGCGGGATAGATGGTCCCGTCGCTCAGGCTGTCGCGCGAGATGCTGATATTCTGTTTCTCGGGTGTATCGTTCGGTGTCATTGCTTTTTAGGTGTATGTCGTAAGCGTCTTATTTTCCAGTCTCCTTGCTACTACGCTTGGCGCGACAGTAGCTGCGGTAGTCATCGAGCGGAATCTCCACATCAGACTCCACAAGGTTTCCTTCCTGTGGCAGACGGAAGCAGAGGTATTTGATGTCGATGCCACGCTGACGCCACATCTGTTCGTAGTAGGTCTGTATGGCAGCGGCATCGTGCAGGAGCGTGTCGGCTTCGAGAGATGTACCATAGAGATTGTCGGTGCATGCAAGCGTGGGAATGGAATTGGCACGGAGCATCTCGACGGTGTAGGTGTATAGGAAGCGGCTGTCCGTCTTGAGATGGACAAGCCCATCGGGCTGCATGAAGCGACGGTATCGCTGGAGGAAGTAAGTACTGGTGAGGCGCTTGGTGACCTTCTTCATCTGCGGGTCTGAGAAGGTGAGCCATATCTCGCTCACTTCGCCAGGTGCGAAGAATCGGTCGATGAACTCAATCTGCGTGCGCAGGAATCCCACGTTCGTCATGCCGCTCTCGAGTGCCTCACGAGCACCCGTCCACATGCGAGCGCCCTTGATATCGACACCTATGTAGTTCTTGTCGGGTCTCATACGTCCCAGCCCTACCGTGTACTCGCCACGACCGCAACCGAGTTCGAGCACGATGGGATGCGAGTTGTGGAAGAAGTCGGCATGCCAATGTCCGCGCAGGGGAAATTCTCCCTCGCGCGGCAAGGCGCTGTAGGGGCATTCCACCACCAGCGGGTTCTCCGCCATTTCAGCGAACTTAGCGAGCTTTCCCTTTCCCATACCCTTATTTCTCGAAGCCAAAGGAGGTGGTTCCGATGTTGTGTCCGTCGGCAAAGATATCCACACGGTATGTACCGGCGCTCAGCGTCTCGGCCACATCCCAATATACGGTCACCTGCTGTTCCTCGCCTGTGTACTCGATATCCTTGCGGATGCTGTACTCGAGGGCACGGTTCTCAAACTGGAATGTGCCGCCCTTGGAGAGGACGTCTCCCGTGGGCGTGGCGATGCGCAGATAGAGGCTACGTATGCCGGTGGTGGTGGTCACATTACGTGCCACGGTGAAGGAGATGACAAACTTCTTCACGTCCTTGATCTTCTTGGCTGTCTTCCCACGTTTGTTGCGGCCTTCGGCATGGATTCCGGTGGCATCCAGCTGGCTGGCTATCTCCACCTTGCTGGAGAGAGTCTCGTTCTCGCGGCTGAGGTTGCTGATATGTTCCTGCGACTGGCGGTTCTGTGTCTTCAGGTTCGAGTTCTCCTTGGCCAGTGCCTCGTTCATACGATTGAGCGAGTCGATCTGGAGCACATAGCTGCGCAGCACTTCGCGCAGGGTGGCCAGTTCCTTTTTCAGACGCAATATCTCGGCCGCATCACTGCTCTTCACACGCTTCAGTTCCTCGAGCAGTTCCTCGGTACGCTTCTGTTCCTGTTCGAGCTGTGCCACGAGCGAGTCATTGTTTATCTGCATCTTCATCTCGTTATACTGCATGGCAAACTGCTCATACTCGTTCTCCATCTCGCGCTTGTCCATCTCGGCAAGCTCCAGCATTTGATCGCTTTCCTTCTTCTGTTGCCGGATATGATAAGCCATATAGGCAATAACACCGCAGAGCACCACCAATGCGACCACGGCTGCAATAAGAAGATTTCTCCTGTTGTTCATCATCCTGTCTCAATTAATTACCAAAATCGTTCACGCGTCCGCAAAATACGCGAAAGCGGGGCAAAGGTACAAATTATTTTCGGTATGGCAAAACAGAATGACGAATGAAGTGGATATTTTAAGAAGTTTTAATTCTTGGAATACATATCTACAATCAGTTCGAAAACAACCGACATTATCATCATGTCAAAGAACGATTCGGGCTAAATGGTTTGTCCGAAGTGAAATGGTTCTCTCGCGCGTGTCCCCTTTCGGAGGTGGAATTGCTGGGCAGCTGTGAATTTTTTGCCGTGGCGCGCTCTGACAATTTTTCCGCAGCTGCGGTGCAAGCCTTCTGTCACCTCCCCGAAGGTTCACGATGCAAAGGT
>CADAJS010000036.1 GCA_902788315.1 uncultured Bacteroidales bacterium | reverse complement strand
GAAAAAGTTTTCGAACGAAGAGGAGGAAATCTGGCATAAAAGCCTTGCTACGGGGTGTTATTTCATAAAAAACGGCAGGATAAGCAAAAAAAGTGGGCCGCAGATGTTACAACATGCCTTTTTCGTGTAACTTTGTATATGGAGAGGACATCGTGTGCTCCGGCATGAAGTCTTCCCATCCTATGCCAACTGATTATAAAAACGAAAACCAGACCGACGATGAAACATTTATTCTTCCTCCTCACCCTCCTGTTCTGCCTGCCCCTAACGGCACAGCGGTCGGACTTTATGCGTAAGGAGGCGCTGATGCCGTTGGTGGAGCGTCTGACGGCTTTCGGACGTACTATCCCGCAGGAGAAGGTATATGTCCACATGGATAATACCTGCTACTTCCAAGGCGACACCATCTGGTTCGCAGCCTACACCCGACAGACGACTGACGACCTGCCCTCGCGGATGAGCGGTGTGCTGTACGTGGAACTACTGAACAACGACGGCTACCTGGTGGAACGCAAGCTCGTTGAGATGCACGAGGGGCGCGGCAACGGCTTCTTTGCCCTGAACAACTCCATTCAGTACAGCGGCTTCTACGAACTGCGCGCCTACACCCGCTGGCAGCTGAACTGGGGGCAATACTATCGCGAACATCCCTACGAATTCGAGGGTCCTATATATATTAACGAACTAACGAAGGCGCGGTATCTCGACTACGAGAAACTCTACAGCCGTGTATTCCCCGTATATGACCGTCCGAAGGAGCCTGGCGACTATATCCACGACATGACCCTGCGCTCCACACGACGATATTATCGTAAGAATCCCGACAGTCGTGACGCCGAGCTGACTCTATATCCCGAGGGCGGCAATCTCGTGGCTGGTTTGCCCTGCCGAGTAGCATTCGAGGCCACATGGGATGATGGGGAATGGCTGACAGGCACAGCCCCCCACCCATCCTCCCCCGAAGGGGAGGTGATAAAGACACTGAACCGTGGCCGCGGCGTCTTTACGATTGTGCCCGAGAAGGGAATGGAGCGGGAAGTCGTGTTCACCGCCGAGGACGGACAAACGGTGAAGGCAAAGTTGCCGAAGCCAGAGGAACAGGGTGTGGCATTGAGCGTCACAGAGAACGGCAAGGAACTGATAATAAAAGCTATCGCCAGTGACTCTCCTTTGGCCTCACAATTGGGCATGACCATTATGCACGAAGGGCGGGTGGAGGAGTTTCTCACGTTC
The DNA here is from genome assembly GCA_902788315.1 of uncultured Bacteroidales bacterium. Taxonomy (GTDB): domain Bacteria; phylum Bacteroidota; class Bacteroidia; order Bacteroidales; family Bacteroidaceae; genus Physcousia. The sequence continues at coordinate 31,509 of CADAJS010000036.1, read as the reverse complement.
CGCGACAGCATGCTTGCCTTTACTTTCGTCCCGGCCAACTATTATGCGGGCGTGCATCAGGTGACGGTATTCGACCGCGAGGGACACGTATGGGCCGACCGCATCTTCTTCTCGCGTGGCAAGGAAACCTATGAGCCGAACATCACGGTGAAGGCCGACAAGAAGCAGTACGGGCCACAGCAACCCATCGTGCTCGACATCGAAACAAAGCCTCACCCCCGGGCCTTGACTCCGTCGCTTCGCTCCCCAACGCTAACGCCCGACTTGCGTTGCTCCGAGGAGAGGGGGGAAGGCCACACGGCCCTTATCTCGCTCGCCGTGCGCGACAAGGCGCATCAGGACGTCCTCTATGACAATGCCAATATCCTCGTGGAGATGTTGCTGTCGAGCGAGATTCGTGGCTTCGTGCCCGACCCTGGATGGTTCTTCGAGGCGGACGACAGCCTGCACCGCGCGGCACTCGACCTCCTGATGATGACACAGGGATGGCGACGCTTCAACTGGCGCGACATGGCGGTGAAGGGAGCGTGGGATTTGTCGCAGCCCAATGAGAAGTCTCCTGTCATTGTCGGGGAAGTGTTTCGCCTGGTGAAAGCACAGACTAACGTGGAGTACAACATATCCGACGATACGGAATCAAACGAAGAAGATAAAGCCGATAACTTGTCGGCTCAGGGTGGTACGACCAAGACAAAGGAGGAGGAACAGGAAAAAGCTGCGACCCTCTCATACGACGAACAGAAGAAACGACGACCGGATAAAATGAGAAATGAGGTGCGCGTACATGCCGAACTCGTCCGTGCAGACGAGACGAATATTCTCACCGGCGATATAGAGACAAACGAAAGCAAGTTCCGCATTCAGCTGCCCCGCTTCTACGGAAAAGCCCTCTTTTTCCTTGCTGCCAGCGACACCACGAAATGGAAGGAGGGGGAACAATACACTTGGATTCAACAGAAATACGATAAGGAGACTGCGCCAGCCGGCTTTTGGAACAGTATCAGGTTCAAGGTGAAAGACGCGGAATTTCTCGTCCGCACGAAACCCTTCTATCCCCGCTTCGTGCTACCCTATCACTTCTATCAGAACCACCTTGCGGCCACTTCCGACCCTCTTGGCGTGGAACCTGGGTTGCTGGCCGACGGCACCCGCGTGATGCAGGAAGTCTCTGTCCGCGCCCGGCACGGTGGCATGCGCCGCTTCAATGACTCGGAACCCGTACTTGTCGTGGATGCCTACGAAGGAATCAATACAGCCATCGATATGGGCTACACCGACGGCCAGTATGAGGATGACCCAGTGTCGAACGGGCAACCGCCACAGCGTGCACGCTTAGAGCAACTGAGACATATCGAGGAACGCGTACTTGAAGCTTACATCGGCGAGATGGGTGTAACTGGCAGACACGACGAAGAATATACCCCTGTCCGCTATGGACTCGGCTTCACACGACGTTCACTGCCTCAATATCGCGATATCCCCATCGATTCGCTCTACTTGCCAAAGTACTTGAAATCCGCCAACTGGATGAGTGGCGGCAAAGGCATCTCCGAAAGGAAGTTTGATATGTCTCCAGGCGAAATGCTCGACTACGACCGGATAGCGAAATTAGACCGGTTCTTCATCTATACCGACTTCTCACCCCGCCTCTATGGCGACAAGCGCTTTACCGCCTCCAATTACCCGGAGAACATCATTGCCGTATATCCTTATCCCGACGCAAGCCGACGGGCCGAATATCGCGACCGCCGCTACCTCCTCAACGGCTTCGCTGAGCCCGCCGAGTTCTACAGTCCGAACTACAGCCGCTATAAATTGCCCGAAGGACAGAAGGACTATCGCCGCACGCTCTACTGGAACCCCAACCTGAAGTTGGACGCCGAGGGTCGCGCACGCGTTACCTTATTTAATAACAGTCGCACGACACAGATCGAAGTGGAGGCCGCGGGCCAGGCCGCAGACGGCACGCTGCTGTGGAACAAATAATAGAAAGACCGCCGTATATGACCTGCAGGGCCGGAAGCTGAATGCCAAACCACAGCGCGGGCTGTATATCCAAGGCGGACGCAGGGTGCTGATTAAGTGAGAGCCAAGAGCCGAGACTCGCTCGAGCTCTTGGCCGAACGTTTGGAGCAGCGAGAGCCATCAAGCTCGTTTGTTTGGCCGAGTCGTGACAAACGAAGACGAAGTCAACGTGAAGCAGCTCGGCAAGGCCAGGGTGCTGATTAAGTGGGGCGCAGAACCCTGTCCAGACTCTGTGTCATGACTGTGAATGTCATGGCACAAAGTTTTTCGTAACCGGCGTACCATTGTCGGCAGAAGAGTATTCGGGCATACATCACGCCTGGGAGTCTCGGCTGCTTCATGAAGCTCAGTCATGCCCCTTGCAGCTCCTGCCATTTTTCCCACATGTGAGAAAGGCATTAGTTAAGAGTTCCTTAACAACTGAATCCTCGTATAATTCACCTTCCTTCAGTATATTAGCTATATGCATGCTGATGTTTGGCTACGAGGTGGCAGTTACCTCATTAGACCTATATCCCTCTCTCCGCCCAGTCGCCGCGGTCCAGATTCCGGTATCCGATGGCTTCGGCGATGTGCATGGACTCGACCTTTTCGCTGCCGGCGAGGTCGGCAATGGTGCGGGCCACCTTGAGGATGCGGCTGTAGGCACGGGCGTATCGTAGCCATTACTCACTTTCTTTTTCTTTATAGTTGTCTTTATTTAATAACAGACCCTTTTTCGCATTGAGGGGCGATACTACAGGTTTGCCTGTCTTGGCTTCAAGTTCCATGCGGGCGTTGCGGGCAATCTCACCACCTTGACGAATATGGTCTCCAAACGATTCAGGATTTTGACTTTCGGAGATTTCCTTGGTAGAAAGCTCTGCCAACATGTTCATCACCAGTTCGCGATTGGTCATGTTGTCACGCAGGTTCTCTTTCTTTAGTCCCTTGAATTTCTTGTACTCCCGTGCTGTCATGCCTGCCCAAGTATGGTAGATGATGTCGGTCAGTGTGGCAAACTGTACGCCTTCCTCCAGCCCATGCCGTTTCCACTCATCAGTTAGGTCTTTGCGTATTTCAATAGACTTCAGACGTTGGTTAATCCAATTGTCTGAGTAGCCCAAACGCTTGTAGTCAGCAAGTGACTGTTGAATACCCAATTCTGGGTCTTGCATTTGGTCGAGTCTTTGTGCTGCCACTTGAGCCATCCATTGCTTAAACGGCTCGGCCTTAGGTGAAGGAATGGACTGAATCAGTCGGAAAAGCTGTTCTGTATCAGCCACATCCGTCTTTCGCATCTTGCCGTCGCCAGCTTGAAGTTTCAAAGCGTGACAATTTGTCACGGTTTCATTACCCTCTTCTTTAAGCCTTTGTTTCAGCTTGCGCCAATACGCTGTGGCATCCTTACTTTCCGTTAACGATCCACAAACGTCAACTATCGAGAAGTACCACTTCTCTTCCACGTCATCATACACGGCGCGTACCTTTTTCTCTTCAAAGAGTTTTATCTGATTGAACTTAGTCACACCTTTATTTATGCTTAAACCTCTAATACACAACTATAACTATAGGATTCTAAATCCCTCTCTCCGCCCAGTCGCCGCGGTCCAGATTCCGGTATCCGATGGCCTCAGCGATGTGCATCGATTCTACCTTCTCCGAGCCGGCGAGGTCGGCAATGGTGCGGGCCACCTTGAGGATGCGGCTGTAGGCACGGGCGGAGAGCTTCAGGCGCTCCATGGCCATGCGGAGCATGTCGAGCGACTGGGCATCGGGCTCGGCAAACTCGCGGAGCATCTTTTCGGTCATCTGGGCATTGCTGTGGACGCCCTTGTAGGGCTTGAAGCGCTCCTCCTGAATCTTACGCGCAGCTATCACCCGCTCACGGATGGTGGTCGAGGATTCGCCTGGCTGCATCTGCGAGAGCTGGGCAAAGGGAACCGCCTGAATCTCGCACTGAATGTCGATGCGGTCGAGGAGGGGACCCGAGATCTTGTTCATATAGCGCTGTATCTGACCGGGCGTGCAGACACACTGGTGGTTGGGGTCGCCATAGTAACCACAAGGGCAGGGATTCATGGAGGCCACGAACATGAACGAGGCAGGATAGGTGATATTATATTTGGCACGGGAGATGTTGATGGTGCGGTCCTCGAGCGGCTGACGCAGGACCTCCAGCACCGTACGGGGAAACTCGGGCAGCTCGTCACAGAAGAGGACACCATTGTGGGCCAGGCTGATTTCGCCAGGCTGGGCATTCTGTCCGCCACCTACGAGTGCCACAGGCGAAATCGTGTGATGAGGGGAACGGAAGGGGCGTTGGGCAATGAGCGAACAGGCACGGGGAAGGGTGCCTGCAACGGAGTGGATCTGTGTGGTCTCGAGACTCTCGTGCAGCGTGAGTGGAGGCAGGATGCTGGGGAGTCGCTTGGCCAGCATCGACTTGCCGCTCCCCGGCGGGCCTATCATGATGAGATTATGTCCGCCTGCCGCTGCAATCTCGAGGGCACGCTTCACCTGCTCCTGGCCCTTGACCTCCGAGAAGTCGAACTCGTAGTTTGTCTGCTGGGCATAGAACTCGGCCCGAGTGTCAACCACCGTAGGCTCTACTATCTGGAGGCCGTTCAGATGGCCCACCACCTGATTGATGTGATTCACACCATAGACCTGCAGATTGTTCACCACGGCTGCCTCGCGTGCGTTCTGTTCGGGAACGAAGAGTCCCTCGAACCCCATCTCGCGTGCCTTGATGGCAGTGGGGAGTGCGCCTCTGATGGGGACGAGTGAGCCGTCCAGGCTAAGCTCCCCTATCATCATATACCTCTTCAGCCGATCTGCCTCGACATGGTTCTCTGTGGCCAGAATACCGATGGCCATCGGAAGGTCGAAGCCAGAGCCTTCCTTACGCATATCGGCCGGAGCCAGATTGATGGTAAAGGAGCGCTGGGGAAAAGTGTAACCGCTGTTCTCTATGGCGGCTGCGATGCGTCCGTAGCTCTCCTTCACGGCGTTGTCGGGCAGGCCGACAAGCGTGAAATGGAAACCTCGTTTGGCGTTTACCTCGATGGTTACGGCTGTGGCCTGCAGGCCTTGCAGGCAGGCGCTGTACACTTTTACAAGCATAGCTTTTTTGTTTCGGGGGCGATGTCTTTCTGCCAATTGATGCCGCTGGCCAGGATGCGCTGGTCGGGGCCTACGAGAATGTAATAGGGCAGGTGGCGGATTCCCCACTGCTGTACGTAGGGGCTGCCCCAACAGAGGAAGTCGCAGTAGTTGGGGTAGTTGATGCTGTCGCGCTGCTCCGAGAACTCGAGGTGCCGGCCGCTGTAGTCCAGCGAATAGCTGAGCACGTGCAGGGGCTCCTGCATTTCGCGGCGGAGCTTGCGCGCCAGATAGTGGGCCCGCTGCGAGCCGTTTTTCCAGCCGGCCCAGAAGATGATGAGGAGGTAACGTCCCTCGTAGTCGGCACTGCGGACCAGGGTGTCGCGCGCCGCGCCGCCGTCCGTTATCTGCATCTTCCACTCGAACGGGGGGAGCGGGCGCCCGGCGGCCAGCAGGCCATGGGAGCGCACGGCTGCCGACAGACGGCTGAGCTCGAAGTCCTCGGGCAGCGCACGGCACAGGCTGTCATAGATCTCGATGACCTCGTCGCGCAGCGTGTCCTGGCTCAGGAAATATTCGGTGAAGAGGTATCGGCTGACATTCAGCCGGGGATGGGCCAGGATGTATTGCCGGGCGATGTCGCGCACCTGGGCGGCGCCCTTCTCCCCGATGTCGCGGCGAAACTGGGTGTACAACTCGTTGTCCTTCGAGCCGCTCACCTTCACCTGGCTCAGGTTCTGGGCATCGCCGTCGATCAGGATGTCGTCGCCCGAGGTGGCAAAGATGGTGAGCTGGGAATAGTTCGGATATAGGAGATGGAGCGTGGCACTCTTCTCAAGCGGCATCTGGTACTGGAACTTGCCCTGCTGGATACGGAGCGTATCGATGCGGTCCAGCCCATAGTCAGTGCTGTAGAGATAGAACTCGCCCTGCTCAAGATGGGCGAAGCGACCCTTCAGACGCACTTGTCCGGGGTGGCTGCTACAACTGAGCAGGGCGAGGAGTACTACTATATAATACGGTGTTCGTTTCACGAGCTTTACTTCACGAGGGACTTGATGGTGCTTGCATAGGCGGCAAACTCCAGGTCCTTCGCAGCACGCTCGGCCAGCGTAGCATCCTTGGCGATGGCGCTCTTGAGGCTGTTGGTGAGCGTGGTGGCATCGCCTGTACGGGCGGCCAGCACAGCCTTCAGATAGTCGGTCGTGGCATCGGCGGTCTTGATGTTTGCCAGTGTGGTCTTAGCCTTTGCATAGTCCTTGGCCAGGATCTGTGCCAGGGCAGCGCTGTTGCTGGTGGTATTGGCCAGGTCGGCAGCGGCCTGTGTGTAGTTGCCCTTGGCAATGTTCAGGTTGCCCATCACCTCCTTGAAGGTGTCTGCGCCACTGCCCTGTGCCAGGTATGTCTCGGCAGCCGTCACGTCGCCGCTCTTCAGGGCGATGAGTCCCAAGTTGGTGTTCACCTCGCTGGCGGTGCTGCTCACCTTCTTGGCCTCGGCCAGATAGCTCTTGGCTTTCTCCACCTCGCCATTTGCGAGAGCCTGCTGAGCCAGATTGTTCAGTGCGCGATAGTCGCTGGGGTACTGCTTCACTACGGTATTGTTCCACTGCGTCTTCTCAGCCTCGGAGCTCACCAGCTTGTTGGCTCCATAGAGCAGCTCCTCGACACTGAGCTTCGAGGGGTCGGCCTTGTACTGAGCCAGAATCTGCTCGTCGCTGCGACCGATGACATCATACTTCACGATGAGGCGTGCACGACGCAATTCGGGCAGGATGCCGTCCTTGATGTCAGTATATACCTCGCTCATGTTGCTGATCTGCTGCTCGCGCTCCTCGGGATCCTGATACATGGAGAGGACGCGCAGGATGACATCCTTGTCCTGCAGATTGCTCTTCGAGATGAGCTCCTGGAAGCCGTCCCAGTCCTCAGCAGTGAACTTGGTGTCGATGTCTGCGTTCATCTTCAGTTTCTTCAGTTCCTTCTTCATGTACTCGGCACTGACGTTCTGGCGCTTCTCGGCCAGACGCTCGTTCAGGTTGTAGCGACCATCGGGGCTGGCGTATGCGCTCACCTCAATGGCGTTCAGTGCACGCTCTTCCTGATTGTCATTGATTTCCTTCAGAATCTTGCTCAGGTCCTTCACGCTTGTCGAGCCCAGCTCGCTGCTGCGCAGGGTGGCCTGATTAATGAGGAACTTGATGTTGGCCTCCTGCTTCTGCTCGATGATGCGCTGGTAAGCATCGGGAGCTGTGGCGGCAGTGATGTTGCAACGACCGAGCAACTGGCTGGTGGCCACCACGCCGTAGCCGATCTTCACCTCGGGAATCGAGACCTTCTTCTTGCCCTTCTTGGCATCGAAGCGAGCATAAAGGTCACTCTGAATCATGGGGTCCACATAGGCAAAGGTGCTCTTCATCGTGTACGTGCCACCCACCTTGTACTGTACGGTCGTGGCGTTGCCCTCTACCTTCTCGCCCTGGAATGTGGCACTCTGGCCCACAGCCTCGCCACCGGCATACTTCAGCACGGGAGTCACGGTCACTACGGCCTTCTTCTTCATGTACTTCTCGGGGAACGTACCGTTGATGGTCACAGGCACCTGTCCGCCCACAGCTTCGAGGGGTGTCGGTGTTACTTTGAAATTGTCTGCGCTCAGGTTACCGAGCTTACCACACGAAGACAGCATAGCCACTGAAGCTGCTGTCATCACCACAAGCAATTGTGTCTTTTTCATAATACATAAACGTTATATTTGCTAATTGCGCGGCAAAGTTACGAAAAAACGAGAGCAGAACAAAAAGAATCCCACTCTTTTTTTATGCCGAGTGCAAGTAAGTTCGCGACTTTAGTCGCAAAGTAAACGAAAAGTCGAGCGAAAAGCCAAATTTATTTGAAGTTTTCCGAGACGAAGTAACCTCGGCGAAGCCAGAGTTCTTGCCAAAAGCAAGCGCCGCAAGCGTCGAGCGACGAAAAAACGAGAGCAGAACAAAAAGAATCCCACTCTTTTTTTATGCCGAGTGCAAGAATTCGAACTTGTTCGCTTCGCATGTCGAAGAAGTTCGCGACTTTAGTCGCAAAGCAACGAAAAGTCGAGCGAAAAGCCAAATTTATTTGAGGTTTTCAGAGACGAAGTAACCTCGGCGAAGCCAGAGTTCTTGCCAAAAGCAAGCGCCGCAAGCGTCGAGCGACGAAAAAACGAGAATACGAAGAAATGAAAGGGGGGAAAAATAGCCATGAAAGAATGAGGAAGGGAGGGCTCTTAGGGCTTCTCCATGTTTCTCGGATGGTGCTGTAGGATGGCTTCACGCAGGTGTTGCTGCCCGATATGCATGTATATCTCGGTAGTGGCAATGCTCTCATGTCCCAGCATGGCTTGTATGGCCCGCAGGTTGGCTCCCCCCTCCAGCAGATGAGTGGCAAAGCTATGGCGGAATGTATGGGGACTGATGTCTTTCGTGATGCCGGCCGCAGCGGCGTATGCCTTGATTTTCACAAAGACACTGATGCGGCTCAAATGACGTCCGCGGGCGGGGGAGATAAAGACATAGTCTTCCTCGCCCGGCTTTGCCTGAATGCCCTGACGCACCACAAACCACTCGCGCAGCCGGCGAATGGCTTCCTCACCGATGGGCACCAACCGCTCCTTGCGCCCCTTGCCGCGCACACGAATGTAGCCCTCCTCCATATACAGCTCGCTCATGTGCAGGTTGCACATCTCGCTCACACGCAGGCCACAGCTGTACAGCATCTCGATGATGGCACGGTCACGAATGCCTTCGGGCTTGCTTGCATCTGCCGCCGCAATGATGGCATCTATCTCTTCCAGGCTGAGCACGTCGGGCAGATGTTTGCCGATGCGAGGGCTCTCCAGCAGTTCTGTGGGATCGCTGTCCACCTCTTTCTCAATCAGCAGGAAACGGTAGAAGGAACGTACGCCGCTCAGGATTCTGGCAATGCTGCGGGGCTGGATGCCAAGGTCAAAGAGCGTTCCGGCAAACTGGTCGAGCTGCTCCAAAGTGACATGACGGAAGTCGATGCCCATGTCGGAATAATAGTTCAGCAGCTTTTGCAAGTCCCTTTCGTATGCATCCAGCGTGTTTTGCGTGTATGAACGCTCTAAACGCAAGTATTGCCTGTACCGTCGCACGATTTTGCGGTCCACGGCACCGATATTTGACAGATTCGCAGAATTTTCTTTGCTCATATTTTGTTTTACTCGTGGTTTTCGCTATCTTTGCTTCGACAAAAGTAAGAAAATCCTATGAGAATACAAATTATCAATGGCCCAAATCTTAATCTTTTGGGCGTTCGCGAGCCGGATGTGTATGGCAAGCGGGCATGGGAGGACTATTTGAAGGAACTTCGCGGACGTTATCCGCAGGTGCGCATTGACTACTTCCAGAGTAATCTCGAAGGTGAGATTATCAACATGATTCAGGAGGTGGGCTTCGACCGCGACGGCATCGTGCTTAATGCCGGTGCCTACACCCACACCAGTGTGGCCATCCTGGACGCTCTGAAGAGTATCACGACTCCTACCGTCGAGGTGCACATCAGCAACGTCTCCCAGCGCGAGGACTTCCGTCGTAAGAGCATCATAAGCCCGGGTTGTCTCGGATTTATCGGTGGCTTCGGTCTTGACAGCTATCGCTTGGCCATCGAGGCACTGATAGACAAGGCTGCCGAGCAGGAGTGAGCACAGACGACTACATCCTGAGCCACATTGACGCTGAGGGCGATTACCTGCACGCCTTGTGGCGAGACACCCAGCTCTGCACACCCTATGGTCAGATGGCCAGCGGTCATCTGCAGGGGCGTGTGCTCAAGATGCTGGTACGCATGATTCGTCCCATGCACGTGGTCGAGCTGGGCACCTTCAGTGGCTACAGCGCACTTTGCATGGCCGAGGGATTGCCCGAGGGTGCCGAGTTGCACACCTTCGAGCTTTTTGACGAGCAAGAGGACTTCCTGCGCCGATGGATTGGCGGAAGCCCTTATGCGCCTCTTATCCACCTTCATATCGGAGATGCCTTAAAGCTTATCCCACAGATGTCCACCGTGTGGGACATGGCTTTCATCGATGCCGACAAACGCCAATACGTCTCATATTATGAGATGCTGCTTCCACGCATGCGGCCTGGCGGTTTCATCGTGGCAGACAATACACTATGGTATGGGCGTGCTGCCGAGGGACACCCCCGTGAGAGTGACGCACAGACACGTGGCGTACTGGCGTTCAACGACATGGTGGCAGCCGACTCGCGGGTCGAGAAGGTCATCCTTCCCCTCCGCGACGGACTGACACTGATACGAGTAAAAGACTGACGGATTCAGCGGTCCAGCTGAATAGAGTATGTTCCGCTACCCAAGCCCAGCACGGCCTTCTTTCCTTCCATTCTGACAAATTTCCCGTCGGGAACTGCCGTTCCATCCAGTCTCACCGCCTCTTTTCGCTCTGTAGGCAGCATCACCTGGGCCGTGCTGTTCTCCGGCACTGTCACCCACATCTGAATGCCGCGATCATCACGCTTCCAGTGGCAGGCTGCACGTCCATAGGGCGTCTCATAGCTTGCCTCGGCTTCATTTACGTCGCCTACCATCTGAGGATCAAACAGCAACTCCTTATATCCCACCGAGGTATCGGTCTGCCGGATGCCGCCCAAATAAGCATACAGCCACTCCATCAGATGGCCCAGCATGAAATGATTGTTCGAGACGAAACCGTATGCCTGCCATGATTCGGTGAGCGACGTAGCTCCATGTGCCAGCTGCCACCCATAGCCGGGGACATCGCTGCGGCTGTTCATATCGAAGATCACATCCGAGCGTCCACACTCGGCCAGTTCTTTCAACACATATCGGTATCCTATGTCGCCCGCCGAGAGTGCGTTTCCTCGCTCACGAATGTCGTTCACCAGCTGACGGATAGCGGCTGCCTCCTCCTCTTCGTCCAGGAGGCCGGCATAGAGCGGCAGTGCACAGGCCGTCTGGCTGCCACGGTCAATCAGGAGCGTCTCGGGGTCGATGAAGCGGCTGTGGAAAGCAGACTTCACTGCAGCCGCCTGCAGGGCAAACTGTGCCTCGTCCTGTGGCCGCTCCATGAGATGAGCCATCTGCTTCATCATACGCAAGTTCATGAACAGGTATGAGGTGGCGGTAAGGGCTATGCTCGTGAGTTGTGAGCGTCCCGGCGAGGAGGGGCCTATGTCAAACCAGTCGCCCAGGCCATAATCCACGATGCCGTTCTCGGCTCGCGAATACAGATAGGCAGCATATCGCTTCATCCCCTCGTAGTGGAGAGCGATGAGGCTTGGGTCGCCATACGTGAGATAATATATCCAGGCTGAAATGATGTAGGTGGAACCCCACTCGGGCGAGTCCTCAAATCCATCCGCAAAGCGTACGTATTCGGGGGTGATGGACGGGATGCAGCCGTCGGCACGCTGTGATGCAGCCATATCATTGAATATCTTGTGGTACATGGACCCCACGTCATAACGGAATTGAACCGAAGGTTGCATCAGATGAGCCTGCTCCAGCCATCCGAGCTTCTCGCGATGGGGACAGTCAGTGAGCACGCTCACCATATTGCTGCGTATGGCCCAGTCGATAAGGCGGTGTATGCGATTGAACAGTTCATTGTCACAGCGGAACGAGCCCGCCTCGGGAGCTGCGTTGCAGATATGCAGCCCCTCCAGCTGCTCTATCTCCGGTTCTTCACCGTTGCCCTTGCCGGCAGGTACAGCTCCCTCCACCTGTACGTAGCGGAAACCGTAATAAGTGAACTGCGGCTGCCACGTAGTTGCTGTCTCGCCATCCGGCGTGATATAAGTAAAGTAAAAGGGTGCACCGGAGGCCGACTGATTTACGGTGCTGTCCGGATTGAGCAACTCTGCCGGGCGCAGGATGACACGCTGGCTACCTCGTGAGCGCACCGTGAAGCGTGGTATGCCCGAGAAGTTCTGCCCCAGGTCGTACACCCACTTGCCGTTGCCGGCACGGAAGATTCGGGCATCCTTCAGTGTCTCGCGCACCGTCACCGGATGGCACAGCTGGGCCCGTAGCGCAATGTCACACGTCACGGTGAGAGCTTTCTTCCACTGCGAGCCTTCCACATACCCTCGGCTTTTCCACCCCTCCAATGCCTGCTCTCGCCGCGCGTCATAGTCCTCACCACCATAAATGCTGCTAAACGTGATGGGGCTCTCCGTCACCTTCCACGAATCGTCCGAGACGATGTGCTCCACCGTTCCATTACGATATTCCATCCGGAGCAGTAGCTTCAACTTTGGTGCGCCGAAGGTGGTCAGCACCTTGAAATACCGCTCCTTGTCATAGGGTATGTTATAGAATCCGTTGCCCAACATGATGCCCATCACGTTCTCACCCTTTGCGATATAGGGGGTCAGGTCAAAGCCTACGTAGAGTGCCTCCTTGTCATAGAGCGTCCAGCCGGGGTCCAGCAGATGGTCGCCCACGCGCTGTCCGTTCATGTAGAGGTCAAAATGGCCCAGTCCGCAGACGAAGGCCGTGGCACGCACGGGCTTGCCCTGCGGGATGAACGTACGACGAAACTGTGGCATGTGGTAGTCACCTACGGCCCGGTCGCCCAAGGCATGCGAGGCAGCACCTATGGCATGATACCCCGGCACCACGCGCTCGCGGTCTTCCTCCAGTGCAATCCAGCGTGCACCCTGCCAGTCGCTCTTCTCGGGAAGACCCGTAGTGAAATGCCGCGATGCACTCCATTTCGACGACTTCCCTGCAGTATTCCACGCACGCACGCGATATATATAAGTAGTAGCAGGCTTCAGTGTCTCGCCACCGTAGGGCACCAGCACCGATTCCTCGCTCTCCCTGCGTCCCGAGTTCCACACCACGCGTCCGCTTGTGCTCTCCCTGATTTCTATTTGATACGCCTGTTGCCGATAGTCGCGCTCCTTCGACTCCACCTTCCAGGAAAACCGCATCTGATGGCAGTCCACGCCAATGGGTTCAGGCATCTGGTTACAACTGATTTCTCTAATCTCAAAGGCTCCCGCTTGGCATGCCAACAGCAGGAACATCACGCAGACAAGATGTTTCATGCCACGTCTCATTACTCTCCTGTCCGGCGGACATAGATATCCTGCATAGAAAAGCCGGAAGGCGACTTTGTCAAATAATTATTTTACTCTTATGATAGTTATCCCGGAAGGTGGAAGGGGCGCAGCCCTTCTTTTTCTTAAATATACGGTTGAAGTTGCTGATATTGTTGAACCCGCACTCATAGCATATCTCGGCAATGCTCTTGGTGCTGTCCACGAGGTTGCGTGCCGCATGGCCCAGTCGCAGCTCGATGATATAGTCGGAGATGGTTCGGCCCGTCTGTGTGCGGAAGTAGCGGCTGAAGGCGGCAGGTGTCATACCCGCCAGGTCGGCCAGCGTCTTCAGACGTATCTCGCTGGTGAAGTGGGCATCGATATACTCCTCGACCCGACGCACCCTCTGGTTGTCCGGCATGTTCTTCACATTGGCAAACGACTTCGAGGCCAGCAAGTGGTAATTCTCGGTGAGCGACAGCTCGTAGAGGATCTCCAGCAGGCGCAGCACACGATAGAAACCTGGCTGCGCCTCGGTAATCTTGGTCAGTTTGTCATAGACACGCATGATGGCCGAGAGGTCAAAAGCAATGCCACGCTTGGCATTGTCCAGCATGGCACGGATGCCTGCCACCTGGTTCTTGGAGAGAAACTGCTCGCCCAGCATGTCGCGCGAGAACTGGATGGTGATCTCGTGAATCGTATGGCTCTCACAGTTATACTGGCTCCAGTTGTGCTCCAGTCCGCTGCCCAGCAGCACGAGGTCATACGGCCCCAGGGTCTCGATACTGTCGCCCACGATACGTTGGGCGCCTTCGCAGTGTTCCACAAAGTTAAGCTCCATCTCCTCGTGCTTGTGCAACGGATAGGTGAAGAAGTCCTTGTTGCGGTCCATCAGATAGAAGCAGTCGTTCTCAGTGAGCGGCGTAGTCTCTGTGATAGGATTCTCCATGCGACGATTATTGATTTTATTGAGGGTGAGTAATGCAAACAGGCCGCCCGCCTCAGACAAGGCGACGGATGAGTTCCTCGCGGTCGCCCGGCAGGAAGTCGATGACGGGTATCTCGATCATGGTGTATGCACCAGGCTGCTGCTTCATGCCGGCACGGGCCGCGCCCACAAGCACCTGAGCCGTCAGCGCCGGATTGTTTATCCTCATGTTATACTCGAAAAGCTGGTTGTGCGTCTGTCCGCTCACGCCTTTTCGTACGAGGTTCACACCGTGGCCCACGTCATTCACGTCGTCCACGCTCTCCACCTGGCTCACATGCGTCTCGTCATGCACGAAGTAGGGGTCGGCCTTGATGGCAGCCTCCACAGCCTTGAAGTCGGCACCTGGCTCCAGCTCCACATAGACCATGCGGCGATGGATGCCAGTGCCCAGCGGAATGGTGACGCTCAGTGCGTCGCGCACGCCTTCGATAGCCTTGACGGCCACGCTATGTCCCATGCTGCGACCAGGTCCGAAGTTGGTGTACGTGATGCCCTTGGGGGCCAGACTCTCCATGAGCGTGCGCACCACGCTGTCCGAACCCGGATCCCATCCGGCGCTGACCACGGCCACCGACCCGCCCCGGCGTGCCGCTGCGTCGAGCCGGCGGCGCAGGTCGACTATCCCCGTGTGGATGTCAAAGCTGTCCACCGTATTGATTCCCTGGGCAAGGAGCTCCAGCGCATAACGCTCCACGCTGCGGGTGGGGACGGCCAGGACGGCCACGTCCACATGTCCCAGTTCGCTCACGTCCTTCACTACCGCCAGGTCGGCCAGCTCGGCCGGACGCCCCTCGGCGCCCTTGCGACGAACGATTCCAGCCACCTCCATGTCAGGCGCAGCTTCTGCAGCCTGCAGGGCATAGCGCCCGATATTGCCATAACCCACGATGGCCACTCTGATTTTCTTCATAACATAGATTTGTTGGTTTACTGGCACTTCATCATGCCATTTCCCGTACAAAATTATACTATTTTGGAGTAAAAAAGAAGGTTTTCAGGAGAAAATCCTTCTTATTTACACTTTTTTGTTCGCCCAGGCTCGGTCTGCAGGGTTCGTGGCACGTCTCCGTTTATAATTCATAATTCATAATTCATAATTCATATTATTCCACTTTCTTCACCTCAGGCGGGTTCTTCAATAGAGAGTTCCTGTTGTACTTCTGGTTGTCGGGCAGGTCCGCACGTCCCACGCCCCGAGTCATCAGTTCGCGCAGCTGGGGCAGATGGTGCTGATAGACTTCCCGAGGCATGACACCATACTTCCGGCACAGGCTGGCAGCCATGCCCACCACCTCGCCCATCATGCCGGTGGTGCGCATCACACGGATAGAGCCGTGTACCACATGCGTCACGCTGATACAGCGCCCAGCCATGAACAGATTCCCCACGTTGCGCGAATAGAGGCAGCGCAACGGGATGGGATAGGGATAGATATGGGTATTGCGGTTGATGGTCTTGAACTCGGCATCGGGGAAGAAGCGCGAGTTCTCGGGGTCGGGATAGTGCAGGTCAATGGGCCACGACATGGCGGCGGTACCGTCCTCGTGGAGGATATAGCGCAGCACGTCGTCCTGTTTTAGGATGTAGTCGCCCATCAGGCGCCGGCTCTCGCGCTTGCCAGCCATGAACGACACCCATGCCAGGCTGCGACGGGCATAGCCGAGCGAGTCGGGCATGTGGTTCTTCAGGTAGCTCCAGTTGCTGTAGATGATCATCATGCCATAGTCGCGCACGCGCTCCAGCCGCTTCGTCTTGTCCACGTTCATGCCTGTCTCCCACGTCCATTCGCCCATCGTCACGCGCTGGCAGCTCTCCTTCGTGAAATCCACTCCATATCGGAACTCAGGGAACGACGTTTTCCGCTCTCCCTCCTCGGAATACCACATCACGGAGGCGCCCAGCGTCATCGAGTCGGCCTTCTCCGGGGCGCGCGACTCATGAAACTCGTCGGCCGCCTCGCGCCCCATGCGATAGTCGGCACCGGCGAGGTAGCCCACCGTGCCGTCGCCCGTGCAATCGCAGAAGAGGGGTGCGGCAAAGGACAGTTCGCGCCCCGTCTCTATGTGCTGTGCCGTCACGGAAAGGATGCGGCCCGCCAGCGTATCGGCACGCACGACGCGGCAGTTCAGGAACAGGCTTATGTTCTTCTCATTCCGGACAAAGTCCATCTTACGCTGGTCTTCATAGAAATCGGCAGGCCGGGCATTGCCGCCCTTCACGGGGTTGAACTCCTTCTGCAGATCACCCAGACGAGGATAGGGCCCCACACCGATGTGTCCGCCCATGTGCACTCGTATCTCCGAGCTGTTGTTACCGCCCAGCACGGGCCGATCGTTTATCAGAGCCACCTGCAGGCCCAGCCGCGCTGCTGCGACAGCTGCGCTGATACCGGCCGTACCGGCACCGCACACCACGAGATCATACTGCCCGGCAGCGGGGGCCTCATCGGGCAGGCCCAGCCTCTGGCGTCGCAACTGCGTCAGCGCAGGCCCGCCGGCAGGCGGGACGTCGGAGGCATCGGTGGTGAAGTAGAGTACGTCGCATCGTCCGTCGAAGCCTGTCAGGTCGTGCAGCGTCACCGTGGCATCCAGCTTGCCTGCCCCGATCTTCACCTTTCCCGCTGGCTGCCATTGCCATGCGCTCCCCTCGGTGCCCAGGGGCTTCGGCGTGGTGCGACGTCCGTTCACCAGGAGCTGGAATGCTCCGGGCCCGGCACCCTCGTGCCACGGCGCCGTCCAGTTGTACACGCGAGCGAATATATAATAGGTGGCCGGGGCGGGAAAGCTCACCGTCGTCACGGCGTCGGCCACGGGCACGCCCATGCCGTGGGCCAACAGATAGGGCGACCCCATCTCATCCATAAACTGCTGGTCGAGACACCATCCGCCACGTTCGGCAAACTGCTCTGTCTCCACCCATACGCTCTCAGCCCGCATCTGCGACATTCCGAGGCCGAGGGGCAACAGGAAGAAAAGTATCAAGCGTTTCATCTTCGTCCTCCGTTATCTGTTTTTTCTATATACTGTTCGTGTTATCCATTCTGCGGCTCTCGCAATCGGCAAAGCCCTCGATGGTAATGTCTCCGCCCGGCTCCACCGTGACGATGGCATAGCTGTTGTGTTCCGGGTACTGGTTCTCTATCATGCCCTTCATCGTCCAATAGTGAATGCCGCGGCGCTGACTGTAGTTTCCCGAGTGATGATGGCCCTGGAGCACGGCCAGCACGCGTCCGCTCTCCTCCAGCAGGCGGACCGCCTCCTCTGCATTGCTCACGCAGACCTCCGGCCTTACGCCCGAGAAGCTGTCCAGGAGCTGGTGGCAGCATACGATGGCGGGACAGCGCCCGTGCCGGAGTTCGCGGCCCAGCCACTCGATCTCCTCGTCGGGGAAATAGGCCTTCCTCCAGTCGAAGTTGCCCCGTCCGTAGGGCGAGCGGTCCTCGTTGAAGTTGGCATCCAGCACGATAAATTGGATGCCCCGCGCCCTGAAGCTGTAGTAGCTGCGGCCCCGTGCCTTGCCCGGATTGCGGGTATGCTTCAGGAACTCCTCCTTCGTGATGCAGTCCATGTCGTGATTGCCCAGCACATGATACACACGCCCTCGGAAGCGCTGCAGCTCGGCCTCGATGTCATCCAGAAACCCGAGGGTCGCCGCGGGGTCGTGCGTCGGGTTCATGTCCTTGAGGTCGCCCAGCTCGATGATGAAGTCCAGCCCCGAGCGGTTGAACGTCTCCACGGCATCCCGCAGTTTCTGCCGCGACTGGCGGAAGTAGCGGTTCCCGTGCGTGTCCTTCTCAGCATAATGCAAGTCGGTGACCACGCCGAAGCGCAGTGGCCGCCGCGACAGCGACTGCAGGGGCAGGCAGCCGGCCCACAGGGCTCCGCCTGCCATGCATTGTATAAAAGTTCTTCGGTCCATCATATTGCACGTTGACGTTCGGGATGAGACGCGGAAGCGCGGACTGAGCCCGCCGGGGCCACATCTTCCTGCATGCAAAGTTACAAATAACCACACAGAATTCAAAGGGAAACACCCTTTTTTCTTTGCCCACGAGCGAAGCAGCTGCTCAAATCTCCCCAAAATCGTCAGCTTCACTTTCAGCCCGTCCATGATAATTCTGTCAATAAAACAGAAGATTTTCGATCCCGCCCTCTTTCTGGCGGCACCCCAAAACGGGGGATTTCGACCCCTTTCGGGGACGTTTTCGGCCTGTTACGGGATGTGAATTAGAGGTAAATCACTGATAATCAGTATCGCAAAATACGGCATTTTTCGGCACCGAACCATGAGCCGGACGGAAATACGCGATTCTCGCGCCAAAACAACGTGTTCCATCGGTCGATGCAACGTGTTCCATCGGCCAATGAAGCACGTTGCATCGAGCCTCGTTACCCTTTGTTTCTCCTCGCGCAAAATTTTGTGTAAAGAAAGAGGAAGTAATTCCTACGCCCACTGACAAGGAAAGCCTCGTCGGCAAGGGCGAGCAGTTCGCGGTCGCCACGGCCGTTGCCATAGGCATAGAGCTTGTAGGTAGCCCGATGAGGGAATGCCTCTAACAGGCGCTCGACCTTCTCGCTTCCGTAGCAATTCGGGGACAGGAAGCGACCGGTGAGGCTTCCGTCGGGCGACAACTCAATATGCGTAGCCAGCAATACCCTGATACCAAGCCGATCACAGACAGGGCGCACCCACTCGTCGATGCTTGCCGTGACCACGCACACCGTGTGGCCCTCGGCCTGATGCCGATGGAGCATCTCCACCATCCGCCCGTTCAGCATCGTCATGGCCACGCCTGCAAACTGGCGCCCCCACTGCATGAACCGTCTGTGTGGCACGCCCCGATAGAAATGGGAGAAGAACCTCTCCTTTGCCTTCCAGTTGGGATAAAGTCCCATCCTCATCAGCAGCAAGCAGGGAGCATAACGCAGCAGCCCCACGAGCAAGCCACGTCGCCCGTGAGTGAAGCGGATGAACGCCAGCAGCGTATCGCGCGTGGTGAGCGTTCCGTCAAAGTCGAAAGCCGCTACGACAGTCTCATCAGCCGATACATTCATAAGCCTCACAGATACAGTATGACCGCGAACGTCGCTATCCACCCGCCGACGCAGGCCTGGATGAAGTGGTCGTGGAGCAGCGCCTTCGTGGGACTGCCGCTCTGCTGGTCCACGAGAGTGAGCTGCATATATCGCAGGATGCCTGCCAATACGAAGAAGGAGGTGGCATAGAGGTAGTGGTTGCCAATGCGTTCTGTTACATCATCGGACACCGTGTAGAGCATGTAACACATGATGATCACACTGGCCAGCACACCGATGGCCGAGCGGAGGAAGTCCATGTTGTACCGCTCCACGCTCTTACGTGCCTTGATGCCCGATGTCTCGTAGATAACCACGTCGTCGCGCCGCTTGGCCAATGCCAGAAAGAGTGCCAGCAGGAAGGTGATGAGCACAATCCAGTGGGACAAGGCGATACCCGTGGCCAGCCCGCCGGCCACAATGCGCAGCACGAAGCCCGTAGAGATGATGAAGACATCGAGCAAGGCAATCTGCTTCAGCCAGACACAATAAGCCACATTCATGGCGATGTAGAGCAACAGTGTGGCAGACAGCCCCTTACCGATGTCGTCGCTATAGAGACAGCCCAGGCCCACCAGGGCAAGGGCCGCCATCCACATGACAGCCATCATCGCGTATGCCATCCGACGGCTGACGGCACCGCTGGCCACCGGGCGCCTGCACTTCACTGGATGCTGGCGGTCGGCCTCGGCATCGCACACATCATTGAGGCAATAGACACCACTGGCGGCCAGGCAGAAGGCCAGACAGGCCAGCAGACAGGGCCACACATAGCTCCACTCGGTGGCATGGCGGCCGAAGAACAGGGGCATAAAGACAAAGGTATTTTTCAACCACTGCTGCGGGCGCATCAACTTGATGATATGCTTAGACATTGGGAATGGGGTTTTGCGTTATTGAGTCTGTTCGATGTTCTACTTTATATAGTGTCAGTGGGGGGCGAGAGCAATAGTCAAGGGGAATGAGCACGATGGTGGAGTCGGTCCGCAAGCGGTTAACATAATCGACGATGGGGCGGTCGAATGCATCGCCGCATTCGGGCGCAATGATATAGTCCACACGCCCCAGGTATTCTGTGGGGAAAATGCCCACGAAGTAGCATGTATCGCACAAGGGTTTCATCTCATAGAACAGTGAGAAGGGGCAGACCACGGAATCGGACGGACGGAAGTGCCTGCGACGTACAAACGAATGCAGGCTCTCATGGTCCCATTGTCCGGCTGGCTGCATCGACCTGAGGCCAGAGCCGGCAAGCACCAGGGCCGTCGCACCAAACACGGCCAGCCAGCGACGGTCTCGGACAGCGACATATACCACAGACCACACCAGCGGGAGGAAGGCCATCCAGCGATAATAGACGGTGAAACGCCCCGCTACGTTCATGGCCACGGGCACATAGAAGGCATAGAGCAACGAGAGGAATCCCATGTTGCCCGACAGACTACGCAACCGATGCCGGTAGATAGTGACAAAGGCAATAAAGCAGATGACGGAAAGGATAAGGAAACTGCGGTATTCCACAATCGGGGTAAGGCGCTGGTCGAGGCTGGGCTGAGCGGACAGCTCCAACAGCTTCCGAGTGTAAGGCATCGGGTCGAAGTCCAGCATGCGTCCGGCCCATGGCAAGACGGACAGTGCGATAGCGGACAGCGTGGACGAATATTGCATAATGCTGGAGGCAAAGCCCAACAGCCGCCCGTGGGCCAGCATGAAAAACACCACTAAAAGCAAGCCCAGCAGGATGCCCGTCAGCAGGAAGGGCAGCAGGCGGAGAGCCTCCCTGCGCCGCCCCTTTGCCACCACAAAGGAGAACAGCCAGAGTGCCATCAGACAGGTGGCCGCCTGGATGCCGGCACAAGGCAGCAGGGCCGAAGTGACGACCACCGCAAGCCTGCCCGATACCGAGCGGGACAGCAGGCAGTATCTGATGGCCAGGACAGCAGAGACAAACGTCAAGGCACAGAGCATGTCGGGCCGTCCGTTGCGGTACATCCACATGATCTCGACGGTGCCCCACAGCAACAGCGTGAACAGCACCGTCGTCCAGGCTCTGACATTCCGGCCCCGACCTTCCGTCTCCCCGCGCCACGGCATAAGCCGCAGACAGGCAACGCCCAGCACGAACGTGAGTAGCAGGTTCAGACTCCTCACCGCCACCAGGCTGCAACCAAAGAGCTGCATCCAAAGGGCGGAGAGCATCTGATAGAGCGGCGGATAGGTGGAGAACGGATGCTGCCCAGCCACACGATACCAAGCCGTGGTCTCCCACACGCCGTGGACAGCCGCATTGTAGGAGGTGTCCAGAAACATCACCTCGTCAATCCACGGAGCGAGATTCTCCAGCGTGAACAGGTTGGCGATGAGGAAGGGAAGCGAGAGCGGGACGTAGTATTTTAGTTCTTCGACAAGCGAAGCGGCAGAGCAGAGCGCACAGTTCTTCGACAAGCGAAGCGGCAGAGCCGAGCGCATAGTTCTTCGCCAAGCCAAGCGGCAAGCCGAGCGCAAGTTCTTCGCACTAAAGGCGCGCTCGACCTTTGGTCGCTTCTGCCTGCCGCAGCAGGTGTTGAAGAAGCGGCAGAGCCGAGCGAAGCCCTGTTTATTGCGCATAGTGCTTCGGGCACCGTGTATGTGTCTCATCGTTTACCAAGTGAACCTTATTCCGAGCGGACAGGTGACCATGACGGGGCGTTCGGTCCACGCGGTGTGTATCTCGCTGCCCATGGGGATGAACCAGTTGAAGGTGGGCTCGGCAAACAGGCTGCAGCGGGGGGAGAGACGATACTGCACGCCGACGGCGGCTCCCAGCTGCCACTGCAGCGGTGGCGCGAGGCGGCTCCGCGTGGAGTGGCGGCTCTGCCAGTCGACCAGATAGCTGGTGTGCATGGTGCCATATACGGGTATGTGCATGACTGCGCCGGCCGAGCTATAGGCCGCGAGGCGCTTATGCTCCATCCAGCGGCAGGACATGCGGAGCGGCACGCCCAGATAGTGGATCCGCTGGCGGCTGCGGACGTTGTATCCGTTTTCGCCCATGGAGAAACGGGAGGAGAGCAGCGAGTACTGCACGCCCGTCTCGAGGCTCCATCGCCCGGAGAGCGACTTCTGCACCGAGAGAGCGAAGGTGACGGGCCTGTCATGGTGTTCCTGCTGCTCGATGCGGCCCGTGTTGTGGTCGGCAATCTCGATGCGCGTAAGCGTGTCGTCGGTGACATAGGGCGAGGCAAATGCCTTGAGGAAGTGGGCATACTCCTCCCATGTGCTTACGTGGCTCGGCAGCTCGAGGCCCGGTCCGTCCGGCTCCGGCATGCCGGAGGCGTTTATGGCCAGCAGCCTGTGGGCATTCTGTGCCAGGGCGGAACCCAGGGAACCCGAAGCCGTGAGCTGCCACGAACGCTCCCTGCGTTCAGCGGGCTCCATAATCTCCAGCGTCGGGCTGGTGACTGACCTGCGGACCGAATCCTCGGCCAAGCGTCTGCGCTCCTCCTTCTCCTCGGCCACATGTCTGCGCTCCTCCTTCTCCTCGGCCACACGTCTGCGCTCCTCCTTCTCCTCGGCCAAACGTCTGTGCTCCCCCCCTCTCCTCGGAGCAACGCGAGTAAGTGTTTGAGCGTTGGGGAGCGAAGCGACGGAGTACGGGTCGGGGGTGAGGCTGTCGGGGGTGAGGCTGTCGGGGCGGCCTTCCGTGCTTTCCTGCTGGGCGAAGGGAGCTTCATCCCATGTCGGCACAGGCTGCTGGCTCGGATTGACTACCCCTACGTCCTCTCCCTCGCTCCCTGAGCGGAACATATAATATCCGACCAGCGGCACGAGCAGTAGCATAATGATGCCCACGGCCCGCTTCTCAAGCAAGCGCTTCAGCAGGCGGCGGGCCCGAGACAATTGTGAGGAACTGCTGTGCGGCGCTATGCCCAGCATGTCGGCTATCTCTTTATGTGAGAAGCCGTCAATCACGGAAAGACGAAGTATCTTGCTGTAACCCTCGGGAAGAAGGCTCACCAGTTCGAGCAATTCCTTGTAACTCAGGTCGGCATCAGGCAATGAAGAGGAATCCGCGGGCAGCGCATCCTCTTCGCTAATCGCGGAGAGGGGCAACACACGAAAGCGGTCTCGCTGCCTGACGTATTGCAGCGCCACATTACGGACGATGGAGGCCAGCCACTCGCTGAACTTCGTGTTATCCCGCAGGCTGCCGATAGAAGCAAAGGCCAGGATGAAAGCGTCATGAACCAAGTCGCCCGCCGTGGTACGGTCGTCCCGCGTGATATTCATACATAAGCCCATCATCTTGGGATAGTATGTCCTGTATATGGTGTCGAAGGCACTGGGGTCCTTCTCCTTGGCTCTCTGGATTAGTGTATTCAGTTCCATCAGGCAGACGGTGCAATTATAGGCAGCGTTCGTATATGTGGATGCAAATTTAACAAGAAAGACTGCACGAAGGATAGTTTTTTCCCCTAAAATGCATACTACTTTGAGAGAAAAACCGTAACTTTACACACCCAAGGCCTCCAAAGGAAATAACATATGAACTATGAACTATGAACTATAAACTATGCGCTCGGCTCCGCCGCTTGGCCTTTAGTGCGAAGAATTATGAATTATGAACTATGAACTATGAACTATGCGCTCGGCTCTGCCTATGGGCAGTTCCGCTGGCAATGCTGGCCCGGACGGACGAGGACTTTACAGCACACGACTTCTCGCACCGCTGTTCGCTGGTGGACGTCCTGCGGATCGAGGACTTCGAGAACGGCACGGAGGAATGGCGACCCACAGCCGGGGGGCACATCAGCTGGCCGGAGGAAGCGGACAGGACAGCCCTGCTCGACGTGGACTCCCTGCCTGCCGACCGCTGGCGGGGCATCATGCGCGACTTTGCCCGGCCCATCGACTTGGGCGAACGCAATCTGATGTCGTTCTGCCTGCATGTGGCATCGGCCCGTCCGGGATGGGAGGTGTATGTGCGACTCACGCTGGCCGGCGACGGGGACACCTGCACCTACCGTACGGAAATCATCCCTTCGCTGTGGCAGACAGTGAACCTGTACGTCGCCGACTGCCCGTTCCGCCACCGCATCACACACATGGCCATCGAGGTGCAGAATGCCTCGTCCGAGGCGTGGAACGGCTGCCAGCTGCGCTTCGATGAGGTGATGGCCGGACGTCCGATCGACCTGGAGTTCCAGTTGCCGGGGAGCACGGATGCCTTCCAGGCACAGAAGGCCACCGTACGGCATGAAGACGATGCCCTGCGCCTGGACTTCCAGGCAGGCGCAACGCTCTCCACCACCCTGCTGAGAGGAAGCTGCAACAGCATCTACAATCCCCCATTAGAGGTCTATAACACCATCTTCATGGTGATGGAGAACCGGAGCGACGTCCGCCAGATGCGCGTATGGTTTCTCACCGACGGGCAGCAGGACTTCACTCGCGAGGCAAGCAAGGTCATCGACATAGAGCCGCAGAGCGGCAAGCAGGCGTATTATGCCAACCTGAGCGACCTGCCCACCGCGCGCGGACGGCTGACGGGACTGCGCTTCGAACCCATAGGGCCTTCGGGCGGCACTCTGCTCCTCCACCGCATCAATTTCCAGAAAGAGGAGCCCATCGAGGATTTTGCCGGAGCCATCGACCGCTGTACGGCCAGCACGAAGTACGTGCGGGTGGAAGGACACATCGACCCGGAACTGGCCAGCCGCTACCCTATCCTCGAGATTTACGAGGCACCGATGCACCTCTACGGCCCCGTCGTCCGCACCGTAGAGGAACTCTCCCAGCCGACTGTCAGCCGGGAGCAAGCCAAGCCCGGCAGCCTGCGAATGAAGGACGTGGAGCATCTCACGTGCCTGTACCGAGGCGCCTCGGCACAGCGCTTCAGCATCCGCCATATCCCCAACCGCCGGCCCGACGGGAAGATATCGCTGCTCGGCAGCCGCATGCTGGCCATTATACGCGACGAGAAGGGCTGGGCAATGAAGGTGGGTCCCTGCTTCTACGTGGAGAACTGGCAGGACTTTGGCCCGAACCCCTACGCCTTCCGCCTGCCCGACAGAGACTTTGACGTCTGCGACTACGGAGCAAGGGGCGATGCCTTCACCGACGATACGGAGGCCATCAACCGGGCCATCGATGCCTGCAACGCCGCTGGCGGCGGACGCGTGGTGCTGCGAGGCAACGACAGCCGATACGGACGACGATACATTGCCACCGAGATACGCCTGAAGAGCAACGTGGAGCTGCATCTGGACCGAGGTGCCGTCCTGTGGCAATCGCCCGACCGGCGCGACTACCGATACAATGTCTATTACGGTCACGACATGGACATCCCAGGCGTGCCCTGGACCCACTGCCTCTACATCAACATGCCGCTGGTGATGGCCAAGAATACCGAGAACGTACGGGTGACCGGGCCAGGCGTCATCCGCATGAACGACCCCTACACAGAGAACCCCCACTGGGCACACTATGCCAAGATATGTTCCGACTGCATCCACATCGTCCCCCTGGCCTTCATTGACAGCAAGAACCTGCAGGCCACGGACATCGACATCCAGCGATGCAACAACTATCACACGACGTTCCACGGCGTGGACAGCCTCTTCCTGGGCAACGTCAAGCTCTATGACATCAAGTGTGTGAGCGGCGACGGACTCAGCTTCGGCCAGGGAGCAAGGCACATACGGGTGGTACGTACCATGATGAACACGAACGACGACGGCATCGTGATGAGCAACAGCTACGGCGACCCACGCGGAGTCGTCACGCCCTGGCGACAGGACCACCCCGAGGCCGACCACTCCATCCGAGACCTGAAGGTGACCCACAGCTACATCAACTCCACCCACGGAGCAGGAAAGGCCATCGCCTTCATCCCATGGGGCACTACGAACCCCGACCAGCAGAAGCAAGTAATCGAGGACATCGAGGTGGCCGACTGTATGTTGATAGGCGGATACTCTGTAGGCACATGGCCCGACAATCCCTTTGACGGCAAGCCCTTCACCAACGAGGAGCAGGATGACTACGCCCCCGTCTATAACGTCAATATCCACGACAATGACTACAACGACCCCTGCGACATGCTGTGCGTGCGGCCCACGAACTTCCGGGGCGACACCGGCATCCGCAGCGCCGGCTTCATCCAGAATCCGGACTTTCGGGACGGGTTCTGCTACTGGACCATCGAGGGAGATGCGGGTGTCGAGCATCATCAGGGCTTTGCACGCCGGGGAGGCAAGCTGTGGGAAGGCCTCTATCTGCAGGGCGACATCAACGTACGTGCTCGTGTGAAAGGCACCGGCTTCCTCTTCATCGCTGACGAGAAGGGACACGTGCTGGCACGGCAGAAGGTAAAGGCCGAGGGATGGACAGAGGCTTCACTCGCCCTGTCCGCCTGCCCGGAGGCCAACTATCGCATAGGCATCGCTGGGCGAGACATACAGGCAGAATGGATAAAAAGCCTCAACAGCTCCCCTCTCCTCGGAGAGGGGCAGGGGGGTGAGGCTATTAAACTTCAAGCACAAGCAGCAACCAAGCAACAGCTCCCCTCTCCTCGGAGCAACGCGAGTAAGTGTTTGAGCGTTGGGAAGCGAAGCGACGGAGTACGGGCAGGGGGGTGAGGCTTTAATTACCACATACAATGACTATATTAGTGACAGGAGCCAGTGGCTTCATTGGCAGCTTCATCGTCCAGAAAGGACTGGAGCAGGGATTCGAGGTATGGGCCGGCATGCGCGGCACCAGCAGTAAGGGATACCTGAAGGACGAGCGGATACGCTTTGCCACGCTCGACCTCGCAAACCCAGAGCGGCTGAAAGCACAGCTGCTGGAATACAAGGCTCAGATGGGCGGACGCGGATGGGACTACGTCTGCCACGCTGCCGGCGCCACCAAGTGCCTGCGCGAGGAGGACTTCTTCCACACGAACACCGAGGGCACGCGCCACCTCATCGACGCACTGCGCGAGACAGGGATGACGCCGCGCCGCTTCGTCTTCGTGAGCAGTCTGAGCATCTTCGGTGCCATACGCGAGCAGCCGGTGAGGAAGGCCACGCCAGACAATCCCTGGATATACAGCCCCATCCTGCTCTCCGACACTCCACGGCCCAACACAGCCTACGGCCGCAGCAAGCTGGAGGCCGAACACTACCTGACGTCCCAGAAGGACTTCCCCTACACCATCCTGCGTCCCACCGGCGTCTATGGCCCGCGCGAACGAGACTACTTCCTGATGGCCAAGAGCATCAGCCAGCACACAGACTTTGCCGTGGGCTACCGCCCGCAGGAAATCACGTTCGTCTATATGATGGACGTGGTGCAGGCTGTCTATCGCTGTCTTGATGCACCGAAAGCCGAGGGCCGCGCCTACTTCCTCTCCGACGGACATATCTACAACAGCCGCCGCTTCAGCGACCTGCTGCAGCAGGAGATGGGCAACCCATGGGTGCTCCACGTGAAGGCCCCGCTGTGGTTTCTGCGTGCCGTATGTTGGGCAAGCGGACGCATCAGCCGCCTCACGGGCAAGATGAACGCCCTGAACGACGACAAGTACCACATCCTGAGCCAGCGCAACTGGCAGTGCGACATCGAGCCTGCCCGACGCGACTTCGGCTACGAACCTCAGTGGCCCTTGGAGCGTGGAGTGAAGGAAACCGTTGCCTGGTACAAGGAAAACGGATGGCTGTAAGGCGGGGCCAAACCCTCCCCCAGCCGCCTTATTGGAGTACAGAGGATTGCCTATGAGAGTGATTATAGCCATGGATTCGTTCAAGGGTTGCCTCAGCAGCAAGGAAGCAGGCAGAGAGGCAGCCAAGGGCGTCAGGGAGGCTTGGCCCGAAGCTGAGGTGGAGCAGACGGCAGTGAGCGATGGGGGCGAAGGTTTCGTGGACGCCTATCATGCGGCAATCGGCGGAGAACGGGTGGAAGTGGAGGTGAGAGACCCGCTGATGCGCCCCATAAAAGCATGTTATCTGCTGCAGGGGACGCTGGCAGTGGTGGAGATGGCACAGGCCAGCGGACTGACGCTGCTTGCCGAGCATGAGCGCAATCCGCTGAGAGCCTCAAGCTATGGCACAGGCCAACTCATAGCCCATGCCGTGCGGCAAGGGGCAAGACATATCATCGTGGGGCTGGGGGGCAGTGCCACGAGCGATGCGGGGCAAGGAATGCTCAGAGCGCTTATCGACAGCTTCGCGCCTCGTGGCGACTGGGATGACATAAAGGAACTCCGAGCAGTCCGTTTCACGATGGCTTCCGATGTACGCAATCCGCTCTGCGGCCCACAGGGAGCAGCTCATGTCTTCGGGGCGCAGAAAGGAGCTACAGCCGAGATGATAGAACAGCTGGATGCACGTGCCCGAAGGTTTGCCCAGGAAGCGGCAGCCCGCTTCGGCTTTGACCGCTCGCAGGACGAAGGGGCTGGAGCGGCTGGCGGATTGGGGTATGCCCTGCTGCAATACCTGAATGCCGAGAGCCGGTCGGGCATCGACTTGTTGCTGGAGGCTGCTGCCTTTGACCGCATGGCTCGCGAGGCCGACCTGATTATCACGGGCGAAGGCTCGGCCGACCGCCAGACGCTGATGGGCAAGCTGCCGATGGGCATTCTGCACCACGCCCAGGGGATTCCCGTATGCCTCATCGCCGGACGAGTGACCGACCGCAACCTTCTGCTACAGGCTGGCTTCACCCGTGTGGAATGTATCAATCCGCCCGGCATTCCGCTTGCCGAAGCCATGCATCCCGAGGTGGCCCGCCATCACATCTGCCAGACCGTGCGTGACATGCTGAGGGCGGGAATCTGACGTACCCCTATTCTCACCTCCCCTCTCTCCTTACGGCACCAGCTTTGCCGAATCCCTGTCGGTATTGATGGGGCGGAACTTAAAGTGCGCTACAGCCGATGCCGGTAGGGGTGCGTCGGAGTACCAGAAGACATGGGAGCGGGAGAAGAGTTCCAGGGTTGACTGTGCCTCGGTGGCGTCGGGCGAGTTCCAGTAGGAACAGAAGAGCGGCCGTCCGAAGCGGTAGCAGATGCTCATAAGCCAACCCGTCTCGGCAGCTTTCATGGTGGAGGAGAATGCCGCCACATCGGAGAGCGACCATATCTTATATGCCAGCGACGCGCTGCTGACGCCGGAATACTTGAGGCGGCTCCATCCGCCGTGCCGGCCATGGATGAGCTCGTCCCGGTATCGGAGGTCGGGAGCGAAGTCACCGACACTGACAAGCGGAGTCATAAAGGTGGGCTGCGTGGGACTGACGAAGCGAGCAAGGTCGAAAAGCTGAGAGACCCACATGGAGACTTCCCGCTCGCTGGAGAGACGCTCTCCCGGATGATAGTAAAGGTCCCATCCCTCTATACGGCTGTCGGCATAGAACCGGCGCATAACGACATTGACATAGGCCAGGACGTTCCTGGTGGCGCTGCGGCGGGCAAATGAAGCGGCATCGGCCTGGGATATGCTGAGAGAGGCAGAGAAGTCGGAACCCCAGTAAGAGCTGTCGGCCTGGGTGCGGGCACCTTTGTCACGCGACTTGTCACCGGCAAAGGGCGTAGTGAGATACCCATCGCCGTTTTCCGCAAAATCGTTGGGATAGGTTCGCAGGAACCTTGCCTGCGCAATCTCGGCTCCCTGCGCATCCAGGATGTCCTGGTCAGAGAGCAGCACGGGCAGGACGGTCATTCCGTCGCGGGCGGCTTCCTCAAGCCGCTGCCCGAAGTTCCGCAGGAAGGCTTCCTCGTCGGCTGCGAAGTCGGCATAGTTCAGTTTCAGGCGAATGCTATTGCCGGCCGCAGAGGCTTCCTGCCTGCGAAGCGTCTCCGTAAGGCCCTTTACGGGACCTCCGGCCACCCACTTCCAAGCCCTCTCAGTCGTCCACCGCTCGGACTGTGAAAGAGGAGCATAGAGCTGTTCCCCCTCGCGCTCGAACCTGAACTTGCGCAGGTTCTCCAGTTCGCGGTAGTCATAAGGAGTCCCGTCGGAATAGAGCAGGTCGTGGAAGATGGGTTCGTAGGGATCGTAAGTGGTGCGCCCCCACTGCACAGACCAGTTGCGGCTGTCCGTAATGAACATTCCCCAGAGGTAGAAGTTCACATGCTCGCGTGCAAAGAGTTTCAGCGTACGCGTCAGGCCGCCGCTCACGGTGCGAGCCATGCACTCGCTGCTCACCAGCGGGCGTCCGTCCATCTCCTTCATCCGTCTGATTATCTCTGCGGGAGGCGTATGCTCGGCTTCCAGGAAGCGGTAGGTGTGGACATTGTGTATGTCCATCATCCGCTCGATCTCCATGCGTCGCTTGTAGTGGGTCGTCGTCGTATCATACTCGCCGCCCTCCCATATGATAGACGAGGTGATGGGCTGAACAGGATTCTCGCTCCGGCACCATTCCACCATCTTCTCCAGCCAGTCCATCTGGCGCATGGTTTCGTCGTTCGTGGCCGTGGACGGCTCGTTCCAGATGTCCCACATGGCTATACGCTTGTCCCGCGAGAAAGTGCCCACCACCTGGCGGATATACTCCTCGGCACGCCTAAGCCTCTCCTCCTCGGGAATCGACTTGTCGCGATAGTATCTCTCATAAAAACTCAGCACAGGCGAGTACGTAAGGCCATATCGGGAGGCATCTTCCACCATGTGGCGGATGAAGTCTATCTGTTCCTCGACGGTCCGTCCATATATCCACGAGCGCACGCTGTTCAGCCCCAGTTCGGAAGCCTTGCGCAGTATCTGGTCACGCGACATGCCAGGGTAGGCCAACTCGGGCTGATTGAATCCGCGTATCTCGCCCATCTTGTTCTGCCACTTCCATGCCTGTGCCACGCTCATCTGTTTGCGGCCTGCAGCGGGCAGCAGGCTACCGAGCAGTAGCAGGCAGATAATCAACTGTCTCATCTTGTTTGTCATATCTCTTAGTTTCTATGGTTCTACGTATAACGCCAGGCTCTGAAATGCGCAAACCGACGTTCCGATGCCCGGATATCCACTGCAAATATAGACAAAATATTCGAGACTCCCACCCCCGACACAGGATATAATTATCCCGCCTTGCGGTTGCACCCAATTTTCCCACGTGTGGGAAAACAGAGGGTGGCACGCGACGGTGGGCCGCGTGGCGTTTTACTCAACTTAAGTTTCGGGAGCTCTTAACTCGCCATTTTACATTATTTCCCATGACGTGTTCCTGGGGACTTTATCACGTGTGATAAACTCTTTTATCACGTGTGATAAACTATTTTATCATGTGTGATAAA
>CADAJS010000035.1 GCA_902788315.1 uncultured Bacteroidales bacterium | reverse complement strand
TCATAAATAGGGTTTACATCAATACTTCGAAACAAGTGAGTGGCTTGAACATACTTGTGGAATATACCAATGTAAAAAGGGGAGGAACTCCCGAAACTTCGTTCATTTAATCTTTTCGTTTGGTCCGTTTTTTTTGCATGGACTTATTTGTTTTATTGTGGTGACGACAGAGGAGGAGGCTGATGCCGTCAAGTTGCAGCAGGGGGGATGGACTGCTGTCTCGTATCTCCTTTTGCTCTTTCTGGAGGTATATCGGTGCATCCTTGCTTAGTGGCAGAATGCGCAGCTCCACTGTTTTCTTCTCAAGGTCCGACATCCTTACTAACATCGGTTTGCCGTTCCAGAAGTTGTCCATTACGAGTTTGCCGTCTGCGTATATCCTGGCGCAGTCACCGGTATAGTCTATCCGCAGGAATTTGTCAGCGCCTGCCGGAAGTCCTTTGATATTCAGATGCCAGACTGCTGCATTCTCGAAGTCTTCGTCAGTCGGCATTGCAGCAGCTTTTTGTGCTCCCATCGGGACAATCCGAGGCTCTCCAGCTTCTTTCACCCTCTTAATCTTCCTGCTGCTGAGTTTCTTCTGCGTCTTCCATTCTTCTTCTACTATCTTGTCCCCATCCTTGTATATTATGTTGCCAGCCTTCTTTGCCACATAAATCTTGTTGTCAATCTTGAATGACCTTATAGCTTCGTCCTCAGATAGCAGAGTGACCTCCATGTCTTTTGTCTGCGAGGGATGAGGAAGGTGGAATGAGGAATTAACTCTTGGCCCCTTGCCCTTGCTGCCTATCACCTCATTGCCGTCGATCCATATCTTTGGTTCCATTCCTTTTATCGGAATGAAGTATAGTGTGTTGTCTGTTTTGCAGAACGGCTGTGCGTTGGCTGTAATGCTGTGCCCGCCCCAGGGCATGTCCACTGGGCGCACATAGGCTCTGCCCCCTTCGTTGATGAGGCGGACGTAGTCGTTATAGAATTCAAAGCATCCACGTCGGGCATAGTGTTCCGAGATGCTGTCCACATCCATCTGGCTTAGCATGTCTCCCCAGTCGGCGAGGAACTGATGCAGAAGGCGCGTCTGGTGGAAGGCATTGAGGTTCGGCTGCCCCATTTCTCCGAGTGGTGCCTGGAAGTCGTATGTCATATATGGCATGTCGTTATAGTTCGTCACCTTCGAGTCCTGCGTTTCTGCCATGGTATGGTCGGTGCAATAAGGGTTTGTGCCCCCGTGATACATGTAATATCCCAGAAGATTCGATCCCGACCCCAGTTTGCATATTGCCAGCGGTGCGGCTTCGTTGCCCGATATGTTTATTCGCCTGTGATATGACGGCATCATGCCGCCTCCCAGTTCGCAGGTCAGGTAGGGGTAGGTGAGTGCCCGCCTCCCATTGACTTTAGAGTTGCTGCCCCCTTCGGTAAGTTCTTTCTTGCTGAAGGTCTCTGTTGCAATGTTGGCGTTTATGCGCTGTTCTTTCATGGTGAATGCCTTCGGATAGTCACCTGGCATATCGTTGAGACTTCTGTCCCAGAAGCCGTCGGCATAGTCGCCATAGAGTGGCAGCAGCTTTCCGAACTCCTCGGGCCCATTGAGCTTCGGCCATCCTGTGCGGGTCATGAAGGGGACGTCGAAACCTATGCTGACTGCCGTCTCGCGGAGTGCCATGAGGTAGCTCCACGGTCCGCTACATTCATTCTCTATCTGTATGCCTACCACCGGACCGCCATCCTTCCATAACAGTCCCTTTGCCTGAGCAAAGAGGTGCTCGTACAGCCTTCTGGTGGCGGCAAGGAACCCTGGTGCGGTACTCCTGAGCTTGTAGTTCTGAGGGTCGGAGAGCGCTTTCTCCACAATCCATGCCGGAATGCCACCCTGATAGACCTCTCCGTGACAGAAGGGCCCTATTCTCAGCACCACAGGCATATCCTCCTCCTTGCAAACCTGCAGAAACTGCCTGAGGTTCTTGTTCCCGCTCCAGTCCCATTGTCCTTCTGCAGGCTCGTGGTGAATCCAGAAGCAATAGGTGGCGATTATGGTGATTCCGCCTGCACGCATCTTCTGTATCTCGCGTTTCCACTCCGCAGCGGGCACACGCGCATAGTGTATCTCGCCCATAACGGGCAATACATGCCTGCCACCCACGATGAGACCTCGCGAGTCCACCTCAAAGGTGACACCCCGTGGGTTGGTCTTTGTCCCGAACGAGAATTTCTCGTGTGCCCCAGCGCACAGCGGAAGCAAAACGAGGAGAAAAAATACTATGCGATTCACGCTTCTTGTGGTTGCCCCCCCTTATAGCATCTTCAGTGCCAGCTTGATTACTCGCTCCACGGCCGCGTCGGGTTCGTCTTGCAGTATCTTCACCACCACCTTGTGTGTCGGGGCCGGGCTGAAGCCCAGCATGGTCAGTGCGGCCTCGGCTTCCTTCTGCACCTCCATGTTCACGGAGGGAACGGTCTGGCCCGCAGTCGATGCGGCGGGCACGATGTCGAGGGTGGCTATCTTGTCGTGGAGGTCCACGATGATGCGCTGCGCAGCCTTGGGTCCGATGCCCTTCACCTGGCGCAGCATCTTGTCGTTGCCGTCGCTGATGATGGCACATAGTTCAGCGGGCGTCATGGCCGAGAGCACCATGCGGGCCGATGCTGCCCCGATGCCGCTCACGCTCGTGAGCAGCTGGAACAGCTCCCGCTCCGTGCGGCTCTCAAAGCCCCACAGCTGATAGGCGTCCTCGCGGATGCTCTCCGTTATCCACAGCCTGACCTCCTCGCGCCCCTGGATGGCGGCGTAGGTGTTCAGCGAAATGTTCACTCCATAGCCCACTCCCTGGCAGTCCACTACTGCCATCGCGGGAGTCAAGTCGGCCAGACGGCCGCGCAAATATTCAATCATAAAGCAATATAGTTATTGTTTTCATCCGTTTCCATCACTCCCATTCTTCCCATATTTCCCATTCTTCCCATTCAGATACCCCATCCCGTGTGCATCCCTCCACTCCCGGCGCGCCTGTGACATCTGTTCCTTGATACCTCCGTGGGCCAGAAAGTCTTGCTTGTATTTCTCCAAAAGTCCTTTGAGCAGATAGTCTGTTTGGTGTATCAG
Source organism: uncultured Bacteroidales bacterium (assembly GCA_902788315.1). Classification (GTDB taxonomy): domain Bacteria; phylum Bacteroidota; class Bacteroidia; order Bacteroidales; family Bacteroidaceae; genus Physcousia. Next base: position 39,836 of record CADAJS010000035.1, on the reverse strand, counting down.
GATGAGTGCCACGTTGGCCAGCGTGATGTCGTCCCGCGTCGTACATACGCGCATGTAATCCTCTTGCTTGATGTGGTCCCGGCACCATTGCCGTGCGTTGCTGCATTGGATGCTGTTCACGTCCCATATCTGTCTGTTGTGGTTGCGCAGGTAGTCCTCGTAATCTTCCTGTAACTCCTTCAAACTGGCCTTTGCCACGTTTACCAGCTTGATGCACGCCTCGGTGGATGTGGTGCCCGTCTCATTGCCCTCGGCAATATTCTGTTTGCCCGAGCGTGCTGCCTGCTTCATCTGATCGACGGTGCGGTCGCCAATTTTGGGGAGATAGTTTTCCACAAAGTACAGTGTGATGTCGTATATACGCTCTGCTTTCTGGAAAGCAATGAGGTGCTTGTAATCACCTTTCGGCGGCAGGAAATGTTCGGCGGAGGCGGGCATAGTGGGAATATATGGGATATATGGGATATATGGGATTGATGGGAAGTTATGTCTCAGCTTAGTGCTATTCGTCCGCAAAGTTACGAATAAGCGAGGAAAGAGCAAAGGAAAAAGTAAGGTTTTTCCTTATTGCTCTTTCGAGCGAAAGTAAGTTCGGCAAAGCCAGAGTTACGAATAAGCGAGGAAAGAGCAAAGGAAAAAGTAAGGTTTTTCCTTATTGCTCTTTCGAGCGAAAGTAAGTTCGGCAAAGCCAGAGTTACAAATAAGCAAGGAAAGTGCAAAGGAAAAAGAAATTTCTTTTTCCTTTGCACTGCCTAATGCGTTTTGCTTTGCTTCCCGCTGCTATGCCCGGAATGGCAGCAGACGACGCAGATGATGACGTGTCGCGGGGCTTGTACGATTTAAGATTGCACAAATGGGGGGGCACGTGATCCTCGGCGGAGCGACACGTAGCGCGGGGCGAAACAGCCCGTGGCCCGAACTTGCAGCTCAGAGCTCTACCTCGTCCACGATGCGTCCGTCGTAGAGGTTGATGATGCGCTCGGCATAGCCGGCGTCGTGCTTCGAGTGGGTCACCATGACGATGGTGGTGCCCTCCTTGTGCAGCTGGCTCAGCAGCTCCATCACCTCGTGTCCGTTGTGCGAGTCCAGGTTTCCCGTAGGCTCATCGGCCAGGATGATCTGCGGGCGCATGACCACGGCGCGTGCGATGGCCACTCGCTGCTGCTGTCCGCCCGAGAGCTGGCGCGGATAGTGCTTGGCGCGGTGTGTGATGTCCATGCGCTGCATGGCCTCGGCCACCCGCTCGCGACGTTCCTTCTTGGGCACTCCCATGTAGAGCAACGGCATTTCGATGTTCTCCTCCACGCTGAGGTCGTCAATGAGGTTGAAGCTCTGGAACACGAAGCCGATGAGGCCCTTGCGCGTCGTGTTCTGCTCGCTCTCGGTGAACGTGGAGACGTCGCGCCCCTGCAGCAGGTACTGTCCTTCGGTGGGACTCTCCAGCAGGCCCAGCATGTTCAGCAGCGTGGTCTTGCCGCAACCGCTGGGACCCATGATGGCCACAAACTCGCCTTTCTTCACTTCGATGTCCACACCGTTCACAGCCAGTGTGCGCACTTCCTCGGTCACAAAATCCTTGTGCAGGTTGATGGTTTGGATGATGTTTTCTTCCATAATAAGGGTGATATTAAATTGTTTAAACTCTTTATTCCACCTTCATTACCGTGCTGGGTTCAATCCTTGTGGCCCGCCATATCTGATGCCAGAGCGTGAGGGCGCTGAGCAGGAAGACGATGAGAAGGCTCACGAGCGGTATCCACCAGGCAATCGTGGCGTGGATGGTATAGTATCGGGTAATCAACTTGTGCAGTCCGATGAGTGAGACGGGGATGCTGACGACAGCGGCCAGGCCCAGTATAATAAGGTAGCGGCGGCTGAGCAGCAGGGCAATGTCGCGGAAGCGGGCACCGTGCACCTTGCGCAGGGCAATCTCGCGGTAGCGGCGACGGACGTCGAACATCATCAGCCCCAGCACGCCCAGGCACGTCACCCCGATGGCCAGCAGCGCGAAGGTGGTGAAGATGCGGGCCGTGCGGCGGTCCTCCTCATACATGGCCTTCACCTCGTCGCTGAGCCAATGGTAGTCCAGGTCGTCCTTTCCGAAGACCTCCTTCTCCACCTTCTTCAAGTAAGTTACGGCCTCCGCTTCGTGGCCTGGCTCGATGCTCACCAGCGTGCGCTTCTCCGTGGAACCAATGTAGTAGACGGTCTGTTGCCGGCCGTATTTGTCCTCTTCGTAGGTGAAGAAGATGGGCGGCTGTGGCTCCGACTGCTTCATGGGATGAAAATCCTTCACAATGCCTACCACCTGATAGGTGGGATACTTGGAGGTGTCTGTGTCACTCGTAACGTGTAGATAATAAGAGAGGGGGATACCCTCCGTGCGCCAGTTCTTCAGCCCCAGGCGTTTCAGGGCCGTCTCGTTGATGACGCAGTGGTAAGTGTTGCTGTGGTTGTCGAGCGAGTCGCATAGGCCGCGCCCTTCCAGGATTTCCAGGCCCAGGACATTCTGTATGTGTTCGTTCATCTTCATCCAGTACATGCTCGTCCCGTTAGCATCCTGAATCTCGTACTTCTTGGCCATGAAATTCTGGTCTTCGCAAAGGTCGTGCACGAAGGGACTCTCGCGCATGCGCTCCCTGAAGAGCTGGCGGTCTGTCACCTCCTTGTTCATGTCTTCGTGCGAGTACATGTCGGACGTATATGGCAAACAGGAGATGACATTCTCTGTATTGACCCCCGGGTCTGCCGTCATCATCACGCGTAGCTGCCGCATCAGGTAGAGGCTCACGGTGATGAGGGAAATGGAAATGAAGTACTGAAGGAAAAGGAAGAGATTAGAGCCCCTGCCGCTTCTTTTTACCTTCCCGGCTGCGCTGACCAGCGGCAAAAGCAGCACGATGCATAGCGACAGGACGGTGTCGAAGACGGGCATCGTCATCTGCTCGATGTTGAACCAGTCCTTCATGTGCGGCGTGGTCAGTTCGACGACCATCCACACGCCAAGCATGGCAAGAGCGCTGATGAGCAGGTTCTCCATGTAGAGCATCGAGAAGATGTCCAGGCGCGAAGCTCCGAAGAGGCGGCGCACCTGCATCTCATGATTGCGTGCATGCCGCATGACGGCATAGAGGTTCAGGAAGTTGAAGATGCCCACGAAGAAAAGCAGCACGCCGACGACCAGCAACATCCACAGGTGCTCCTTCGAACTGGGTTTGTTCACCGACGGCCAGTTCTCATGGTTCGTGAAGCCCAGGAAATAATCGTACGGCCCCAGCTTGTAATTCCAGAGGACTTCCTTGTTGTCATTCCCATAACTGAATGTTGTGACACCTTTCTGCTTGACCTGCCGTGTGTTGAATTGTTCGCGGGTTAAGCCCTCCTTCAGCTTGGCAAAGGTGAGGCGAAGTGTGTTGTTGAGCCATCCCTCATCCTCTACGTACGTCACCATCTCATAGTGCACGGTGGACTTTGTGGCAGGCTCGCGGAAGATGCCCGTCACGGTGTGCAGACGATTTTCTGCCATGAATGTCTGTCCGACGGCGCTTTGGCCTGGGAACATCTTCTTGGCCAGCGTCTCGCTGATGATGGAGTTTCCTGTGACGCGCAAATCCAGCGTGCCTTCGACGGCTTCCAGCGGAAAGACCTTGACAAAGTCGCTGTCGGCACTGATGGCGCAGACGGTGAAAGTCTTCTCGTCCCCCAGCTTTACCGAGAACAGGCTGCGCAGCCATACACTGGTTGCGGCCTCCACGCCCTCCATCTCTGTGATGGGCTGCCCATCCTCTGGCATCTTCATTGCGACCATAGCGCTTCGGACTTTATTAGGATCGTCGCTCTCGTACTCCTCCCTATTGGCGAAGCATATCCTGTCAAGGTCTGTAATCCAATGGTCGATGGTCCACTCCTGGTGCAGGTAGCGGGCGATGATGAGCGTGCCGCTCAGCGAGAAGATGAGTCCGATGGCCGAGAGGGCCGTGTATCCCGGCATGCGGGAGAGTCTCTTGATTGCCTGCGCGAGCAGGGTAGTAAGCTTGTCAATCATTTTATTTACTATATTGCTATTAATCATTCACCATTTACTATTTGCCTTTAGAAAGACAAAAAGCGTGCCAAAGTGCATAAGTGGATGATTGATAGTGTGATGTGCAATTTGCGAAAGCGCGATAATGTGTGCGATATTGCAACAGGGCGCACACTGCGCACGGGCGAAACAAGGCTTTCGTCACAGGGTTATCTCGAAGGTGGTGCCCTCTCCGGGATGGCTTTCCACTCGGATATTGCCTCCGTGGCGGGTGATTATCTGTCGGCACAGGCTCAGACCGATGCCGCTGCCCTGCTGCTTGGTGGAGAAGAAGGGCGTGAAGATTTGCTCCACCACGTCGGGCGTCATGCCCTGGCCGTCGTCGGCAATTGTGAGTCGCTGTGGGCGTGCATGAATCGTGATATGGGTGGCCTCGGCTTCGATGGCATTGCGCAGCAGATTGACCATCAGTTGTTCCATCTGCGTGCGATCCGCCGTAAGCTGGAGACCCTCGGGCTCCACCACGTACCGACATTGTGGGAAGAGGTGGCATAGGTCGGAGAGAAACTCCCTGGCATCGAACGTGGTTCGCTTCGGTTCGTCCACTCGTGCCAGGCTGCGGTAGCTCTCCACGAAGCCGGCGAGCGAGCGGCATCGACGCTCGATGACCGAGAGCCCTTCGCTCAGTTCCGTGCCTTCGTGGCTCGTCTGCAGCGCCTCGACAATCGTGATGATGGGCGTGATGGAGTTCAGTATTTCGTGGGAGAGCACTCGGGTGAGCTGTCGCCACGCCTCTATGTCGCGCTGTTCCATCAGGTGGTGGATGTCCTTCAGTGCGATGATGATGCGCCTGTGTCCCTCAATTTTCTGCTCTGTGGCGGAGAGTGCCATGCCGTTCACCTCTTCCTTCTCGTGTGCGATGGCATCGGCAACAGCCTCTGGTAGCACGGACGGCGTGTCGCCGAGGATCTTCTGAGCTGTCGGGTTGCACCATTCGATGTGTCCCGTGGGCGTCACCACAATCAGTGCTGTCTCGACATTCTCGGCCAGCCGACGCATATATCGCAGTCGACGCTCGCCCTCGGCAAGACGTTTGTGCAGCTCGGCATTCTCTCGGATTATCTGGTCTCGCTGGAAGCGAAGCAGCTGTTGTCGCTTGTATGCAGAGACAAGCAAGCAGCCCACCGCTATCCCTGTGGCCAGCGAGGTGACGTACATCCCGTGGGCCAGCGCATAGCCGAGGCCCAGCAGTCCGAGGATGATACCTATTATATATAGTAGGGAGCGCATGGTTCTCAGTTCTTCAGTTTCCTATACAGTGCGAAGCGGCTGATGCCGAGAAGGTCGGCAGCCTGCTGGACATTGCCGTGAGAGAGTTGCATGGCCCGTTCGATGGCCTCTTGCTCCATCTTCTCCAGATTGAGTGTGTCATGGTGCCGTCGGCTGCTGGTCAGTGGCGGCTCCAGCTCGAAGTCGGCAGCGCAGAGGCTGTTCTCGTTGCATATCAGCAAGGCGCGTTCGATGCTGTGTTGCAGCTCGCGCACATTGCCCGGCCACAGATGCTTCAGCAGTTTTTGTTCGGCATCGCGGTTCAGGGCGGGCACGGGGCGGTTGTATTTCGCCGCATAAACCTTGAGGAAATGCCGTGCCAGAAGCAGGATGTCATTGCCGCGATCGCGCAGGGGAGGCAGGGTAAGCTCGATGGTGTTGATGCGGTAGAACAGGTCTTGGCGGAAGCGTCCCTCGGCCACCAGCGAGCGCAGGTTGGCATTCGTGGCACAGATGAGGCGCACGTCTATGTGGGTATTCTTCGTGCTGCCCAGCCGGCTCACTTCGCGCTTCTCCAGTGCCGTGAGCAGCTTACTCTGCATGGCGGGCGACAGGTTGCCTATTTCGTCCAGGAAGAGCGTGCCGCCCGATGCTGCTTCCATGCGTCCGGCCTTCGCCTTCTGGGCATCCGTGAAGGCTCCCTTCTCGTAGCCGAACAGTTCGCTCTCGAAGAGATTCTCAGGCACGGCCCCCAGGTCGATGCTCACGTACGGGCCTTCGGCGCGCGACGAGAGGCGGCGCAGTTCGCGGGCCACCAGGTCCTTGCCGGTGCCATTCTCGCCCAGGATGAGCACATTGGCATCCGTGGGTGCCACCTTTCGCAGGTTCTCGAGGAGCATCTTCATCGCCATGCTTTCCCCGATGATGTGGATTGGCTGTGCTGCCTGCGGCGTGCCTCCCGTCGGTTGTCCTGCAGCCTGTGCCTTCCGGCGCTCCTGCCGCAGCTGTATGCCTGAGAATAGGATGGAGAGCAGGCGGCTCCTGTCCCACGGTTTTTCGATGAAATCGCTGGCACCCTCCTTGATGGCGCGCACCACCTTCTCCGTCTCGGTGAAGGCCGTCATGAGGATGACCACTGCATCCGGATCCAGCTTCAGCACTTCGTGAAGCATGTCGAAACCCTCTCGGCCGTCGGTCCTGCCGTAACTGAAGTTCATGTCCATAAGCACTACGTCGGGCTGTATCATCTGATAGAAGCGTAGCAACTGGTCGGGGCGTGTAGCCACGCGGACTTCATCGACCAGCGGCTTCAGCAACATGTTGAGACCAAAGAGAATGTCCTCGTTGTCGTCGATAATCAGTATCTTTCCTTTCTTTTCCATGTGGGTGGGGTGGAATGCGATGTGACGCTGTTCGGCTGCAAAGGTAAGAATAAATAATGTATTTCGGCGTGCGTTTTCGCACAATTATGTGTGCTTTCGCACAAAATGTATGCTTTGCTGTATTCTTTCTCGTTCGGGTAATCAGAGAGTTACGCATCTGGCATGACTTTTGATGATAGTGTGGAGTAAAGTATGGAATTGTATAGCGTATGACATTGAAGCAAATGTTTAACAGGTATGTGGTTTGCCTCGCGGGGCTTCCGTTTTTGGGTACGGGCGCATCGTGCGCCGCTGTGCCCGACACACTGAGGGTGACGCTCTCCGAGGTTGTATGCATGGCACAGGAGCGGTCGAGTGATGCTATGGCGGCGCGTCACACCCTGGAGGCTGCTGAGTGGAGCTATCGTTATTATCGTGCCGACCGCCTGCCTTCGGTGACGCTCACTTCGTCGCCCAACCTGAACCGCCAGCTGAACAGCATCACACAGCCCGACGGTACCAACCTCTTTCGCCAGCAGAATCAGCTGAGCACCAACCTGACGCTAAACATCTCGCAGAATATAGCGAAGACGGGCGGCAATCTCTTCGTGCGCAGCAGCCTGCAGCGGCAGGACGAGTTCGAGAACCACTGGCATGCCTACAGCAACACGCCCGTCCTCGTGGGCTACAGCCAGAGCCTCTTCGGCTATAACGGCCTGAAGTGGGAGCGGCGCACGGAACCGCTGCGCTATCAGCGGGCTCAGAAGGCCTATCGCGAGACGATGGAACTCATTGCCTCGCGAGCCAGCTCATACTTCTTTTCGCTGGCCGGAGCGCAGACCGAGCTGGACATCGCCCGACAGAACCAGGCTGTGGCCGACACGCTGCAGCGCTACGCGCGCGGGCGATATAATATAGGTACTATTACGGAGAACGAGATGCTGCAGCTCGAGGTCTCGAAACTCTCGGAGGAGACCGGCCGCCTGAATGCCGAGATGGACGTGGAGGATGCCATGCAGGCCCTGCGCAGCTACCTGGGCATCCAGCAGGATGTGGTGCTGCAGGTGGTGCCCGATACGCTGATCCCACATGTGCAGGTGGCGCTCGACGAAGCACTGGCGCTTGCCATGCAGCATAGCCCCGACCCCGACGGATTCCAGCTGAACCGCTTGGAGAGCGAGAGTAATCTGGCTTATGCCAAGGCCAACCGCGGGCTGAAGGCCGACTTTTACGTGCAGTTCGGGCTCTCGCAGACGGGACCGTCGCTGAGCGAATCGTATCGGCATCCGCTGAATCAGGAGTATGCCAGCATCGGCCTCTCGCTGCCGTTGCTCGACTGGGGGCGCGGCAAAGGACGTGTCCGTGTGGCGCAGTCACAGCTGGAACTGACCGAGACACAGACCGAACAGGGCATGCAGGACTTTCGCCAGAACGTGACGAAGATGGTGCGGCAGTTCAACCTGCAGGCCTACCGCGTGGAGGTGGCCTATCGCACACGGGCCGTGGCACTGCGTCGCTACGAGGTGGCCCGATGGCTCTACATCCAGGAACGCTCCACGCTGCTCGAACTGAACAGCAGCATCACCGAGAAGGACGCTGCGCAGCGCAATTTCATCGCGGCCGTACGCACCTTCTGGAGTCTCTATTACGGCCTGAGGAGCATGTGTGGCAACGAGGTCTTCAGCCACATCTCATGACGCATCAATCGGGAACGAGAACGTACAATACACAAAAAGCTAAGAGTATATGACATCCCTTATCGACAAACTGAGCACCCTGCTCTCGCAGGCCATGAAACGCCTCTCCCGCATGCCGGGCTATACGCTGCTCTCCATGCTGGGCCTCATTATCAGCCTGAGCGGCACAGTAATCATCGCACGCTACCTGTATCAGGAATGGACCATCGATCACTGGATGCCCGACCTGGACAGAACGTACGTATTGATGGAAGAGACATCCGGTGACGACCCTTATCCGGCAGACTTCTATAAAAGCTTCCTTGGGCGTGCCGAGCTCCAGTCGCCCCTGGACGGGCAGAACGAGATAGACTACTTCTCGTATGCTACCACCTACACGACGCTGCAACTTAAACTGGACGAAGGAGAGATGCTGAAGCCGCAGGCCTTGAAAGCCGACAGCATGTTCCACCGGTTCTTCCCCCTAAAGGCCGTGGCCGGCACGTTGGTGTTACGCCACGAAGGCGATGCCATCATCAGCGAGGAACTGGCTGCACGGCTCTTTCCGGCGGAGGAAGCCGTAGGGCAGACCCTGACGACGGACAACGGCCAGCTGCGCACAGTCATCGGTGTCTTTCGGAAACCCGCCTCGAAGCTTTCACTGAACTTCGATTATGTAGAATACGAGACAGAATCCACCTTCAGCAATGAGGGCCGCGTCTTCTACATGGTCAGGCTTTACCCGGGAGCCGACGTGAAGACCTACAATCAACGCCAGCCCGTACAGACTCCAGACGTATTTGAGATGAAGGGACGCACACTGCGTTTTCAGCTGGCACCATACGAAGGACTGCTTTCACAGTTTTGGGGCGAAAAAGACGTTACCGTTCGGAGTGCCAGCTCGCCCAAATACCTGTGGATGCTCTTTGCCGTTGCTGTGCTGCTCTTCTTCGTGGGCATCTTCAACTTCCTGAACTTCCATGCCGTAATGCGTCATACCAGGGAACACGAGATACGGGTGCGCCACATCTTCGGAGCCAGCCGGTGGAACATCTTCTCTATGCTATACGTGGAGAACCTGCTCATCAGCGCCCCCGCCATGCTGGGCGTATGGATTGTGATAGAGCTTACCACGCCCCACATGAAGGAGTGGTTCGACATCGAGCAAATGACAATGCCCCTCTTCGATACCGCGCTGTCACTGAGCATCATGTTCTTGTTGCCATTAGTGGCGACGGCAGGAATAATCAAGAGAAGCCGCCGAGGCTCTGCCTCCTTCCTCTTCCTGCAATACTTCATTTCGCTGACGCTCATCACCGTAAGCCTCTACCTGATGCGGCAACTGCACATGATGATGAACTCCGACCCAGGCTACCGAACCGAGAATATTCTATACTGTACTCCCTATCCTTCACGAACATGGGTGGGTAGCGGCGGACCCTCTATAGCTTGGTTTGAGGCTATGAAGAACGATAGCAAACTGTTGAACGACCGCCTGACGGCATGCCCGCATATCAAAAGCTTCTGCTCCTCAGGATACATTTATAAAATGGGTAACGAGTTGTCGGTCAATAATGTCTCGCTTGAATACCAAGGCATAAGCCCGCAGCAGATGGAGATGTACGGTCTGGAAGTCGTTCAGGGTCGGGCTTTCAACGACACACTGGACACCAGAGAACAATATCGCTGCCTCCTGAACGAAACAGCTATCCGACAACTGGGCATCAAGGACATTGAGAAAGAGACGGTTCTGCCTGCAAGGCGTCTGTGGTGGATTTTTGACTACACGACTGGCAGGATGCCCGATGAACAACCGCTCGTGCCCTACGAGATAGTGGGTGTAATACGCGATTACCATCCTGGCAAACTATCCGAACCTCAACCCGGCATGTTCTTTGCCTATCGTAAAGAAGAAGCTGACAGGCTGAATGGGTCAGAGCTGGCAATCGAAGTCTTGCCCGGGCATGAGAGGGAAGCCATAGAATACATACAGAAAACGTCCCGCGAAATCTTCCATGTGGAGGATGTGCCCTATCGCTGGCTCAAAGATGAGGTGGCCGACCTCTACCGCGAGGACCGCCGTATGACCCGCATCTTCTTCACCTTCGCGCTGCTGGCCATCGGGGTGACGTGCCTGGGCGTGCTGGGGCTGATGATGTTCGACGTGCGCCGCCGCTATCGGGAGATTGCGCTGCGCAAGGTGCACGGCGCCCGCTTCCGCGACATTGCCCTGCTGCTCAGCCGGCGTTACCTTATTATACTGGGCCTGGCCGCTGCCGTCAGCATTCCCGTATCGCTCATCGGGCTGCACCAGCTGATTACGCGATACTATACCATCCATGCCACGATTGCCTGGTGGATTCCGCTCGTGAGCCTCGTCCTCGTCTTCCTGCTCAGTGCCCTGACGCTCTGGTACCAGATATGGAGGGCCACTAAGATAGAACCAAGCATAGTAATGAAAGTGGAGTAAAAAGCCTTTATCACACATGATAAAATAGTTTATCACACGTGATAAAAGAGTTTATCACACGTGATAAAGTCCCCAGGAACACGTCATGGGAAATAATGTAAAATGCGAGTTAAGAGCTCCCGAAACTTAAATAAATGACTAAATGATAAATGTGAGATGGATATTCAATTGAAGAAAAGGCCGTGGTATGTGCGGCATCGCTATTCGCTGCTGGGAGCAGCGGTGGTAGTGGCATTGATGATTTATTCGGCCGTGCAGCTGGCAGGGCCGTCGCGCCAGCGTGCGAAGGTAGAGGACGGGCAGATCGTCGAGGTGAAACGGGCAGACTTCCTGGAGTTTCTGGATGTCGAAGGTATGGTGCAGCCCATCCGCACCATTCGGGCCAATGCCCTGGTGGGTGGCACGGTGGAGCGTGTGGTGGCCGAGAACGGACAGCAGATGAAGGCGGGCGACACGCTGCTGGTGCTGTCGAACCCTACGCTGGAGGCCGATGTGGCCGAGGCGGTGATGCGCTTTGAGCAGCAGGCGCTCTCGTTTCGCCGCCAGCTGTTAGAGATGGAACAGAAGAGCATCACCCTGCGCCAACAGGCACTGCAAGCTCGTTATGAGATGAAACGACTGGAGAAAAGCTTTGCCCTGCAGGAGGACGAGGCCCGCATGGGGGTGAAGAGCAAGGCGCAGCTGGAGGTGGCACGCGACGAATATGAGTTCAACCGCCAGAAGACCGCGCTGACGATGGAGAGCCTGCGCCACGACTCGTTGCTGAACGTGATGCAGCGCGAGATGGTAGAGCGGCAGATGGAGGCCGAACGTAGCCAGCTGGAGCGCACGAAGCGGAAGCTGGACGGACTGGCCGTCGTGTCGCCAGCCGAGGGACAGCTGGGCGGACTGAGCGCCACCATCGGCCAGCAGGTGATGCAGGGCGAAGCGGTGGGCGAGCTGAGCGTGCTTTCGTCCTTCAAGGTCACGGCCAAGCTGAACGAATACTATGTGGACCGTGTGACAACGGGGCTGCAGGCCTCTGCGGAGCAGCGCGGCAAGCGCTACCTGCTTGCGGTGAGCCGTGTGGTGCCGCAGGTCCAGGACCATTCCTTCAGCGTCGAGCTGCTCTTTCAGGGCGAAGTGCCTCCCGGCGTGCGAGTGGGCAAGTCGTCGCGGCTGAAGCTCGAGCTCGGACAGCCCGAGAAAGCGCTTGTCGTGCCTCGCGGCAATTTCTTCCAGCACACAGGCGGGCAGTGGATATATCGCCTCGAGGCGCAGGACGGGCATCGCGCCCTGCGCACTCCGCTCACCCTTGGGCGGCAGAATCCGCAGCAGTATGAGGTGCTGGATGGGCTGCAGGAGGGCGACCGCGTCATCGTCTCGGGCTACGACCGCTTTGGCGAAGCCGAGGTGCTGGAGTGGGGGAAGTGAAGAGTGAAAAGTGAAGAGTGAAAAGTGAACAGTGAACTTCCCGATTAAGCGAGAGCCATGATGCTCGCATCAATGGCTGAGCGGGAGGGAAGTCGCCCGAAGGGCAAGAGTGATGTTCACCGCGGTATCTCGATGACCTCGAGGTCGCGGAAGGCAGCGTCATCGGCGGTGAAGCGCACGAGGGTGCGCACCTGGTGCCAGCCCTGCAGACCGGCGGCGCCGGGGTTGATGTGCAGGAGGCCCAGCGTCTTGTCATACTGCACCTTCAGGATATGGCTGTGGCCCGAGATGAAGAGGCGCGGCGGGCGGGCGTAGAGCTGCTGCCGGATGCGCGGGTCGTAGCGGCCGGGGTAGCCGCCGATGTGGGTCATCAGCACGTCGGCCCCCTCGCAGGTCCATCGCAGCAGCTCGGGATAGAGGCGGCGCAGGTCGCCTCCGTCGCAGTTGCCGCAGACGGCTCGCAGGGGGCGGAACTCCTGGAGCCGCTCGGCCACCTCCATCGAGCCGATGTCGCCGGCGTGCCATATCTCGTCGCATTCCTCAAAATACGTCAGATAACGGTCGTCCCAATATGCGTGGGTGTCGCTGAGTAGTCCGATGCGCTTCATAGGCAATTCAATTTATAATTCTTCGACGAGCGAAGTGGCATAGCTGTAACACAATTCATAATTCTTGCAGCAGAGGCGAGTTCTTTCAGCTTGCCTTTACCTTTCTCACCAGCCACCATAGCATGGCGACGGAGGTGAAGAAGCTGATGGTATCGGAGACGGGCATGGTGGTCCATACGCCGTCGAGGCCCCAGAGGCGGGGGAGGACGATGAGCAGCGGGATGAGGAAGAGCAACTGGCGGGTGAGGCTCTGGAAGATGCTTTTGCCGGCATGGCCGATGCTCTGGAAGAAGTGGCCGATGACCATCTGGGCGCCCACCAGCGGCATGGCGGCCACGATGATGCGATAGCCGCGCACGGCGATGGCTGTCAGCTCGGGACCGGTGCCAAAGGCATGGATGACGCGCTCGGGCATGAACTCGCCGACGAGGGTACACGTGGCGGAGACCAGCGTGGCCATCGCAATGGTGTAGCGCAGGGTGCGCCATACGCGGTCGTTCTGCCGGGCGCCCCAGTTGTAGCCCACGATGGGCTGCATGCCCTGGTTCAGTCCCATAATAATCATGACGAAGATGAAGACGACGCGGTTTACGATGCCGTAGGCCCCGATGGCCATGTCGCCGCCATAGTCGCGCAGGCGGTTGTTGATGATGAGCACCACGAGGCAGGCGCACGAGTTCATCAGCAGCGGGCTGAGGCCGATGACCAGTGTCTGGCGCACGATGTCGGGGCGCAGGCGGTAGATGCCTCGGCGCAGGTGGAGCAGCTCGTCGCGGCGGCTGAACAGGCATAGCTGTACGGCGAGGCCCACGGCCTGGGACAGTATGGTGGCCCAGGCGGCGCCCGCCACACCCCAGTGGAAGACAAAGATGAACAGCGGGTCGAGCACTGTGTTGAGCAGGATGGCCAGGAAGGTGCAGTTCATCGCCGCCCGTGGATGACCTGCGCTGCGCAGCACGGCGTTCAGCCCGAAGTAGCTATGGCTGATGATGTTGCCCAGCAGGATGACGCGCATGTAGTCGCGGGCATAGGGCAGGGTGGCGTCGCTCGCACCGAAGATGCGCAGGATGGCGTCCAGGAAGGGCCAGCAGACGATGGTGAAGAGCAGTCCGATGATGAGGTTCAGCGTGATGGTGTTGCCCAGTGTCTGCTGGGCCGTCTCGTATCGCTTCTGCCCCAGACGCACGCTGATGACGGTGCTGGCGCCCACGCCCACCATGGCGCCGAAGGCTGCCGAGAGGTTCATGAAGGGACTGGACACGGCCATGCCGCTGATGCCGATGTCGCCCACGCCGCGGCCCACGAAGATGCTGTCCACGATGTTGTACACCGAGGTGGCCACCATGGCCGTGATGGCCGGTGCGGCATATTGCCAGAGGAGGCGGCTGATGCGTTCGGTGCCCAGGTGGGTGGGCACGCGCTGTACGTTGTTATCCATATTGCGCTGCAAAGGTACGAATAAGCGAGCACAGAAGCAAGGAAAAACATAGTTTTTCATTGAATCTGTTGGGCGGGAGTACCTTCTTCAACACCCGCAAGCGGGCAGAAGCGCCGCAAAGCGTCGAGCGCGACCGCAGGTCAGAGGTACGACTTTTCTCGGAAAGAACGGCCACGGAACTCAAAAGATTACACCTCCCCGTCTCTCTCTGCCTCCCTCGGCGCCTCCTTCGCTTTATCCCGCGCTGACGTCTGCATGTAAAAATATCGGTTAAAGATGGTGGCTGGGCGTTCGGAAACGCCCCTCCGAAAATGGCAGAATTTGGGGCTTTCTCGAGCGAAAAGTGGGGCGAATGAGGATAATGGTCGGCATATATAGTTGAAATACAGTGCCTCTGAAAATGCGATATTTTTCACCGACGTGAACCTCGCTTCGTTTTACGCGTTTCTCGTGCTCTTTTGAGGTCGGAGGAGCGTGTTCCGTCGGTCGATGGAACGTGCCGCGTCGGTCGGTGAGGCACGTCGCGGCGGGTCTCGTCGAAGTCTGTTCGAGTTTTAGTGAAAAATAGTGTAAAGAAATACTCTCTGCTATTCCTCGGCGACTGGCAGGAACTGCCCATTGCTGATCTTCATATCCACGATGCGCAGGTGGGCGTTGCTGTTGTCGTGGTGAAGGCTCATCTTGAGCTGTCCCTGCAGGTCGCGGAAGAGCATCTCGTGCCCGCCGTTGACGTAGATGGGGTCGGGCAGATGTTCCCATGGTCCCGTGATGTCGCCCGAGCGGCTGATGGCCTGACCCACGCAATACTTCCCGTCGCGGAACGAACTCCAGAGGCAGATGAGGTGGCCGCTCTCCTCGTCGCGCCACATGAAGGGCGCGTCCACCACGAGCGCATCGCCCTTCTTCCATGTGGGCCACGGAGCCTCGTTGGCCCGGAACAGGCGCACGGGCTCGCCCACGCTGCCGCGCAGGTTCTTTTTGAGGCGGATGGCCCACGTCTCGCCGATGAGGTCCTGCACGTCCGGGCCGTTCCACTCGAGGCTATACACCAGCCAGGGGCGTCCCTTCGGGTCGATGTACAGGCTGCCGTCGAGGCATTGCTGCCCGTAGGGCGTCAGGCTGATGGGGACCCCCTTGTGCAGCACGTTGTGATAGTCATCTTGCGGCTTCCTGCCCCCCTGAAGCAGCGTGCAGAAGTTGATGCGCCCCTGGGTCTGGCAGGTGAGCGTCACGATGGTGTAGTAGCGGCCTCGGTAGAGGTAGGTGTCGGGGGCCCACCAGTGGTCCGCCCCGTTTCGCACCTGCTGCATCCATCCCTCGTTGCCCCGATAGTTGAGCCCCAGTCGGCGCCAGTGTATGAGGTCGGGGCTCTCGTAGGTCTGCAGGGCCATGTGCTGGCCGTCGCGGGCGGCGGTGACGAGATAGTATCGGCCCGCCTCGCGATCCACGGTGATGAAGGGGTCTCGCACGGCAATGTCGCGCTGCATGATGTCGAAACGCTCCTCCTGGGCACGGGCGGAAAAAACCGTCGAGAGGAGCAGGAAAAGAAAGAAAATACGTCGCATGACGGTCTGAATTAAGTGTTGCAGATGCAAAATTAAGTATTAATCCGCGGACAGGCAATTTTTTCCCCTCAAAACACGCCAAGCTATGCTTTTTTTTAGTACCTTTGCACGGCTTTATACGCATAAGGACTTTTTTTATAATATAATATGAGTACGCAAACAGAAAAGATTAAGGAGTTGGTAGAACTCCGCGCCAAGGCTCGTCTGGGCGGCGGCGAAAAAGCTATCGTGAAGCAGCACGAGAAGGGCAAGTACACGGCACGCGAGCGCATTGCCATGCTCTTGGACGACGGCAGCTTCGAGGAGATGGACATGTTCGTGGAGCATCGTTGCACAAACTTCGGCATGGAGAAGAAACACTACCTGGGCGACGGCGTGGTGACCGGCTGCGGTACCATCGGCGGACGTCTGGTATATGTCTTTGCACAGGACTTCACGGTGAGCGCCGGATCGCTCAGCGAGATGCTGGCCAGCAAGATTTGCAAGGTGATGGACATCGCCATGAAGGTGGGAGCTCCCGTCATCGGTCTGAACGACTCGGGCGGCGCACGCCTTCAGGAGGGTATCAATGCCCTGGCCGGATACAGCGAAATCTTCCAGCGTAACATCATGGCCTCGGGTGTCATCCCGCAGATCTCGGCCATCATGGGTCCCTGCGCCGGAGGTGCTGTATATAGCCCTGCACTGACCGACTTCACACTGATGATGGAGAATACCAGCTACATGTTCCTCACCGGCCCCGCCGTGGTGAAGACCGTATTGGGCGAGGTGGTCACCCAGGAGCAGCTGGGAGGTGCCAGCGTACACTCGACAAAGTCGGGCGTCACACACTTCACCGCATCCACCGAGGAAGAGGCCATGGCCATGATCAAGCAACTCATCAGCTACATCCCACAGAACAATCTGGAGAAGACCCCGCGCGTGGAGTGCAACGACCCCATCGACCGCAAGGAGGACTTCCTCAACGAGATTATTCCCGAGAACCCCAATATGCCGTACGATATGTATGAGGTTATTGCCGGCATCGTGGACAACGGCGAGTTCTTCGAGGTGCAGCCCAACTTTGCCAAGAACCTCATCGTGGGCTTTGCCCGTTTCAACGGCGAGAGCGTGGGTATCGTAGCCAACCAGCCCAAGCAGATGGCCGGAGTGCTCGACTGCAATGCATCGCGCAAGGGCGCACGCTTCGTACGCTTCTGCGACTGCTTCAATATCCCCATCGTGACCCTCGTGGACGTTCCCGGCTTCCTGCCCGGTACAGGCCAGGAGTACAACGCCGTCATCCTGCATGGCGCCAAGTTGCTCTACGCCTACGGTGAATGCACCGTGCCCAAGGTGACCGTGACCCTGCGCAAGTCCTACGGCGGTAGCCACATCGTGATGAGCTGCAAGCAGCTGCGTGGCGACATGAACTACGCATGGCCCAGCGCCGAGATTGCCGTGATGGGCGCCGCCGGTGCCGCTGCCGTGCTCTATGCCAAGGAGGCCAAGGCACTCAAGGACGAGGGCAAGGTGGAGGAAGCCAAGGCATTCATCAAGGAGAAGGAAGACGAGTACACGAAACTCTTTGCCAACCCGTATAATGCAGCCAAGTACGGCTACATTGATGACGTCATCGAGCCGCGTAATACCCGCTTCCGCATCATCCGTGCCCTGACACAGCTGGAGAACAAGAAGCTCACCAACCCGGCCAAGAAGCACGGTAACATTCCTCTCTAACCCATAAAAAGAAAAGGACTATGATACTTGCAACCGATTGGACTGCAGCATGGCTGATGACAGGTGTCGGCGTAGGCGTGGTCTTCGCCATACTGGTCATCCTTGTGCTGGTACTCCAGATTTTCGATGCCGTGGTTGGCAGCAACGGAGTGAAGCCGTTGGCCACCAAGAGCGCTGCGGGCACCGTGGCACAGCCGAAGCCTCTGGCCGCTGCCTCGGATGCTGAGAAAGCAGCCGTGGCCACTGCCGTGTATCTCTACTTCAATAATATACACGACGAGGAGAGCGGCAAGCTGACCATCCATCTGAACGAACATACCGGATGGCACGCCGTGCTCAACCACTCCATCTAAAGAGAGACCCACATAATATTAATCTCAATCAAGACATTACAGAAAATGAAAGATTTCAAGTTCAAGATAGACGGTAAGGACTTTACGACCAGCGTCGACGAGCAGGGCAACGGCCAGCTCACCGTGACGGTCAATGGCAAAGCCTACCAGGTAGAGCTGCCCGAACATGTGGTAGCAGCCCGCCCCACAATCCACCCCATGACGGCTCAGGCCGCTGCCCCCGCAGCCCATACGCCGGCTCCTGCTCCCGCAGCAGCTGGCGCTTCGGCAGCCGTCACTTCGCCCCTGCCCGGCACCATCACCAAGGTGAACGTCGCTGCAGGCCAGAAGGTGAAGAAGGGCGAGGTGCTCCTTGTCATGGAAGCCATGAAGATGGCCAACGACGTGGTGGCCGAGGCCGACGGCACCGTACAGCAGGTGTGCGTCAAGGAGGGCCAGAGCGTCAACCAGGGCGATGTACTCATCCAGCTGCAGGCTGAGGCTGCCGCAGCACCCAAGGCTGCCCCCGCAGCACCCAAGGCTGCCCCGCAGCCCGCTCCCGCCGCGGCCCCGGCTCAGAAACCCGCTGCAGGCGCCAGCGCCGTGACAGCTCCGCTGCCAGGCACTGTGACCAAGGTGCTCGTTGCCGTCGGGCAGCAGGTGAAGGCCGGAGAGACCGTGCTCACCATGGAAGCAATGAAGATGGAGAATAACATCACAGCCGAGACCGCCGGCACCGTGAAAGCAATCTTGGTACAACCCGGGGCACAGGTACAGAGCGGCGATGCCCTCGTAGAATTGGCATAAGAATGATGAAAAGCAAGATTCACTATTTCGGCATTCTTGCCGCACTGCTCCTCATGGCATCGCCCGTGATGGCAGCCGACCTGAATGTCCAGGAAGGAATGGTCAAGTTCGTGGAGGAGATGGGTATCGTCAGCTTCTTCGTGGGCGAAGGATGGAAGAATGCCTTGATGATCGTCATCGGATGTTTCCTCCTCTATCTGGCCATCAAGAAAGAGTATGAGCCCCTGCTGCTGCTCCCCATCGCCTTTGGCATGATTCTCACGAACCTGCCCGGCGCCGGAATGTTCGACTCCGAGATGTGGAACAACGAGTTCCTGAATCCCAACAGCCCCAACTATCACAGCTATGGCTATGTCATGGCTCACGGCGGGCTGCTCGATATCCTGTACATTGGCGTGAAGGCCGGTGTGTATCCCTGTCTCATTTTCCTGGGCGTGGGAGCCATGACCGACTTCGGTCCGCTGATTGCCAACCCGAAGAGCCTCCTGCTCGGAGCTGCCGCCCAGGTGGGTATCTTTGCCACTTTCCTGGTGACACAGATTGACATCCCCATCTTTGGCTTTACGCCTGCACAGGCAGCCTCCATCGGCATCATTGGCGGTGCCGACGGACCCACGGCCATCTTCCTCACCAGCAAGCTGGCACCCGAGCTGCTGGGCCCCATCGCAGTGGCTGCTTACAGCTACATGGCCTTGGTGCCCGTGATACAGCCGCCCATCATGCGTGCGCTGACCACTAAGAAGGAACGCAT
The DNA here is from genome assembly GCA_902788315.1 of uncultured Bacteroidales bacterium. GTDB lineage: Bacteria > Bacteroidota > Bacteroidia > Bacteroidales > Bacteroidaceae > Physcousia. Next base: position 20,403 of record CADAJS010000035.1, on the reverse strand, counting down.
GATTCGCATGAAGCAGCTGCGCACCGTGTCGAAGAAAGAGAAGATTCTCTTCCCCATCATCGTGGCTATTATCGTCTCCTTGATAGTACCCTCGGCCGGCACCCTTATCGGATGCCTTATGCTGGGTAACCTGATGAAGGAAAGCGGCGTGGTGGAACGCTTGAGCAAGGCCGCACAGAACGAGCTGAACAACATCGTTGTCATCTGCCTCGGCCTCACCGTGGGCGCTACGGCTACGGCCTCTTCGTTCATGAACCTGCAGACGCTGGGCATCCTCTGCGTGGGCATCGTGGCCTTCGGAATCGGTTCTGCCTCGGGCGTGCTGATGGCCAAGGCAATGAATCCTTTCCTCAAGGAGAAGATCAACCCGCTGATCGGCTCGGCCGGCGTGAGCGCCGTGCCTATGGCAGCACGTGTGAGCCAGAGCGAAGGTGCAAAGGCCGATCCGCGCAACTTCCTGCTGATGCACGCCATGGGACCCAATGTGGCTGGAGTGATCGGCTCGGCTGTTGCCGCCGGTATCCTGCTCAGCTTCCTGGGCTAAAAAAATATTAACTCAGATACAGACGCGGGGCTGGAAGGTGTTCTTCCAGCCCCGCGCTGTGCTATTAAGCTGCCATAGTCCAATGGGGGGAGAGTAAATACTTCGTCTTTCTCTTTGCATTCTGCTCGCTTATTCGTAACTTTGCATCACAAATTACATTAAACATAAACAAATAGGATGATGAAAAAGAGCATTTGTATGCTGGCATGCGTTCTTGCGGCCATGCATACATTCGCACAAGCAGACTGGACGCGTGCCCGACAGGAAATCCACGACAATATCCTGCTCTGCGGCAGTAACCTGACCGCCTATGTGGATCCCACTGCCGAGGATAAGCTGACGCCTGCTCCCAAAGGCTACGAACCTTTCTATATGTCGCACTACGGACGCCACGGCAGCCGATGGCTGACGAGCGAGGGGCAATATACCGACGTACTCATCCCGTTGCGCAGGGGGCATGCGCAGGGTAAACTGACACCTGTTGGCGAACGACTGCTGGCCGACCTGGAGAAGTTCTTCCAGGGATGCGACAAGCGCTTTGGCGACCTGACCACCGTGGGCGAACGCCAACACCATCGCATCGGACGGCGCATGACGGAGAACTTCCCCGAAATATTCGGGGCAAAGAACGCCGAGGTGGATGCCCGCTCGACGGTGGTCATCCGCTGCATCCTGAGCATGACGGCCGCATGTGAGGAGCTGACGGCTTTTAATCCCCGGTTGAAGATTCACAACGATGCTAGCGAGAGCTTGCAATGGTATATGAATGCACGTGCCACGAAGGCAGTGCGCAGTGCGGTGGACAAACGAGGCGATGTCGTGGACCGCTATCGCAACAAGTTGCTTCGTCCCGAGCGATTCTGTCGCCAGCTGTTCAACGACGAGGCATACATGCGCGACAGTGTTGACCAGCAGGAACTGATGCGACGCACCTTCTCCGTCTGCTGCAACATGCAGAGCCATGACGATGGGCTGAATCTATGGTCGCTCTTTAACGAAGACGAGTGCTACGACCTGTGGCGTACGTACAACATCAAGTGGTACACCGAGCTGGGCAACTCTCCGCTCACAAACGGTGTGGGACCGTTCAGGCAGAAGAATCTCTTGCAGAATATGATAGAAACGGCCGATACCATCGTGGGAAAAAAGAAGTATCATGGTGCCACGCTGCGCTTCGGACACGAGAGTGTGGTATTGCCGTTTGCCAGTCTCTTGGAATTGGGTGAGACGGCTGAACGGGTGGAAAACCTGGACACACTGGACCGCGTCTGGGCCAGCTACCGCATCTTCCCTATGGCATGCAATGTGCAGCTCGTCTTCTATCGCCCCAAGAAGGGACGCGACGGCGATATCCTCGTCAAGGCATTGCTCAACGAGCGCGAGGTGAGCATGCCCGTCGAACCAGTGAAATTTCCCTACTACCGCTGGGAAGACCTCAGGGCATACTACACCGCCAAACTGCAACGCTACGCGGATTATTGAATTACATTACAGCTCGTTTCCTCTCCTATGACGCTCTATGAACTGACCCACCTCGTGCGCAGTGCACTGGAAAGCACCTTCGATGAAGAGTATTGGGTGCAGGGAGAACTGTCCGATGCTACGGCGGGCTATGGGGGGCATTTCTATGGCGAGCTGGTGCAGAAGGACGAACTGGGACAGGGTATCGTGGCACGAGCCAGGGTGAACTGCTGGGCGCGTACCTATAATATATTACGCATGCGGTTCTATCGCGATACGGGGCAGACACTGCATGCCGGCATGCAGGTGAAACTGCTGGTACGCGTCACCTTCCACGAACAGTATGGCTTTGCACTGAACATTCAGGACATCGACTCTACGTTTACTCTGGGCGACATGGCCCGGCGACGCAGGGAGATTCTGGCACAGCTGGAAGCCGATGGTATCCTGCATGACAATCAGCAGTTGCCCCTGCCCAGGCTGCTCAACCGCATTGCTGTGGTGTCCTCGGAACGCGCCGCTGGCTACGGCGACTTCAAGGACCAGTTGGAGAAGAACGAGTATGGGCTGAGGTTCTCGACGCAGCTATTCTCTGCCGTCATGCAAGGCCAGCATGTCGAGGAAAGCGTTATTGCTGCACTGGAACAGATTGCGGCAGACAGGGACCGCTGGGACGTCGTGGTCATCATTCGCGGTGGTGGGGCGACGGGCGATTTGAGCGATTTTGACAGCTACCCGCTGGCGGCCTGTATTGCTCAGTTCCCCTTGCCGGTGATTACGGGCATCGGGCACGAACGCGACGAGACGGTGCTCGACCATGTGGCGCATACCCGAGTGAAGACGCCTACGGCCGCTGCGGCTTTTCTCATTGACCATCAGGCACAGGAGGCTGCATTACTCGATCAGTTGCAGCAGCGGCTACTCCGTGAGGTGACCGAGCATATCACTCGTTCTCGTCAGTGTTTGGAACAGACGCAGGCTGTATTGCCTCTGCTCTTCGGCCGTTTCCGCGAGCGCGAGGAACGACATCTGCAAGAGTGTACGCTACGCTTGCGCACGTCGCTGACACAACTTCTGCAGGCCGCCCGGCACCGGCATGAATTGCTTGCACAGCGTCTGCTTTCGGCAGACCCGCACGCGATGCTGCGACGCGGATACAGCATCACATGGTGTGACGGCCGCATCCTGCATTCGACATCCAGCGTGTCGAAGGGTAGCGAACTGAGAACCATGCTTGAGGATGGAGAACTAATATCTGTGGTAAAATGAAGGATACAGAACTGAATTACACGAAGGCCATCAGTCGCCTTGAGGAAATCACCGGACAGATGGAACGGGGCGAAGTGAGCCTCGACGAAGTGGTGTCTCTTGTGGCCGAAGCCAAGCAATTGATGCAATATTGCAAGGACTGCCTGTACCAGGTGGAGAAAAACTGCGCTCAGCTGCTTGCACCCGAATAGGGAATGGCTCGAGAATGCAAAGAGAAAAATACTTGATTATTCTCTTTGCATTCTGCTTGCTTATTTGTAACTTTGCAGACGAAATTGGTAATAATATGAAAGAGATAGATTGGAGTAACCTTTCTTTCGGTTACATGAAGACGGACTACAACGTGCGTTGCTATTATCGCAACGGAGCATGGGGTGAGATTGAGATTTGTTCAGAGGAGACCATTCCCCTGCACATGGCGGCCACCTGTCTGCATTACGGGCAGGAAGCATTCGAGGGACTGAAGGCCTACCGATGCCCGGACGGCAAGGTGCGTGTGTTCCGTGCTGACGAGAACGCCGCCCGCCTGCAGAGTACCTGCCGTGGCATCCTGATGCCCGAGATTTCCACCGAACGTTTCATAGAGATGGTGGAGAAGGTGGTTCGCTTGAACGAACGCTTTATCCCGCCCTATGAGAGCGGCGCCACACTGTACATCCGTCCACTGCTCATCGGTACGAGTGCTCAGGTGGGTGTACATCCCGCCACGGAGTATCTGTTCCTGATCTTTGTGACGCCAGTCGGTCCATATTTCAAGGGCGGATTCAGCACGAATCCCTACGTCATCATACGCGAGTATGATCGTTCGGCTCCGTTGGGTACAGGCATTTACAAGGTAGGTGGCAACTATGCAGCCAGCCTGAAGGCCAACAAGATGGCGCACGACTTGGGCTACAGTTGTGAGTTCTACCTCGATGCGAAGGAGAAGAAGTATATGGACGAGTGTGGCGCTGCCAACTTTTTCGGCATCAAGGACAATACCTATGTGACGCCTAAGAGTACGAGCATCCTGCCCAGCATCACGAACAAGAGCCTGATGCAGCTGGCCGAGGATATGGGACTGAAGGTAGAACGCCGCCAGATTCCCGAGGAGGAACTCGCCACGTTTGAGGAGGCAGGCGCCTGCGGCACGGCTGCCGTCATCAGCCCTATCGAGCGCATCGACGATCTCGACACGAAGCAGTCCTTTGTATTCAGCAAGGACGGGCAGCCTGGTCCCATCAGCACAAAGTTGTATAACAAGCTACGCAACATCCAGTATGGTATCGAACCTGACATTCATGGCTGGACGCGCGTGGTTATCGAATAAATTCTATGTGAAGCATCGTTCAACATGCATCTGCAGGAGGCTCCTCCTGTGGATGTTTTTTTTCTGGGGGTACAACCCCTCTGCGTGCTGGACTATATAGTTGCGGCAAGCTTCGGGATGGAGCTTGCCGCATTTTGTGTTCGATGGGTTATGTAGAATGTGACTGCTTGTGCTGTTACCAAATGTCCTCGGGGGTCTCGGGATTGTCATACACCTCCTTGGGGCAGTACTCGAGGTAGTCCACATAGAATTCGCGTGATGGGTCGTCGAGCACTGTCTTGAAACGCAGGTAGTATGTCTTGTCGGGATCCATCGTTTCGCGCAGGATAATGCGTCGAATGATGAGGGGGTCTGCCCGGGCCATGACGGGTATGCCCTGCATGCCGTCGCAGTAGATTTCGGCGCCCTTCATGAATCCGTTGTTTCGCATCTTCTTGTCCACCTCGGCGTTTGTGTCGTCATCCTCAATGTCCTGTTCCCATCCTACATTGCTGGGGAAGGTGCCGGCGGTGGTGCGGCGTTCGAGTCCGCTCATGCGGATGTCCATCGGGATGCCCATGGCGGAGAGTCGGTCGCGGTCGGAACCCCAGTAGAACTGCACCATGCCTCGGTTGTAGCCGTCGCTCTGGATGTTGAAACGAAGTTCATATACACCCTTGGCGGGGACAGGCGGCAGACGGAACGTCACGTCGAGGTTGCCGCGGATGTTCAGCTCGTCGCCCTGATAGTTCTTCATTCCTTCGTCGTATCCGTTGTAATAGAAGAAGTAGGTGTCGTCCTCGAGCCAGCAGTCGTCGAGGTAGGGATAGACGAGGGAGGTGGGGATGCCTGTGCGGTGTTCCATGCCAATGTGGTAGTACTGCAGGCGGATGTCGTTGTTCATAAACTCGGGGAACTGTGCAGCGATGTCCCAGCGGATGCGTTCCTTGTGCAGGTTGTCTCGTACGTCTTCGGTATAGGCCAGCAGCTCGTCGAGCGGGTAGATGATACCGTTGCGCACATTGAACTCGCCTGCCACGTCGGGTGCATTCACCTTGAGTCCCACTTTGTCTGGGTCGCAGCCTGTCTCGTGATAGTTCCCCTTGCGGCGATTATCGATCTTGGGGAAGCGGTTGATCTTTACTCCGTCGCTCTCGGCGCTCTCCAGGAACTTGATAAGGCGGCGCTTGCCCATTGTGGTATAGTACTCATACTGCACCACAGTCGGTCGTGGATTGCTTCTCGTGTAGCCCTTTTCATTCCAGTGGAGTACGAGGCGGTTGGCTGCCAGACGCATGGGCAGGAAGTGGTAGGTGACAAACTGGTTCAGCAGGTTGTTCTCATCAGAGTAGTTGTCGTCGTCGGTGGCATCGGGATAAATGTTCTTGGCACGCAGGTAGTCCAGCACGTCGTCCACCGTAATCTCTGTGGCCTCCTTGCCTATCTCTGCTTCCCAGAAGTCGTCGGTCTCGGCAAAGAAGGTATAGCCATAGTAGCGGTGCTCGGGTACGTAGCCCTTTGTGTAGCCGATACCCGACGTGTGCTCGATGTCCTTGATGAGTCCGCGTTCGTATAGATCCTCATATACATCATCTTGGTACTTGCTCAGCGTGTCGAGCATCCCTACTTGCTGTACCAGCATGGCAGCCACATAATATCCGCGCTGCTTGCCTGCCACGATGGCATTGAGCAGATAGCCCAGGGTGTTGTTTGACGGTGCCACGACGGACGTCACGCTGTGTATCACGCCGTTGATGGCAATGATGTCGCGGTTCTTGACGTCGATTGGGGCTCCATTCACCCAGATGCTGTCGGGGACGTTGTCTTTATATTCCACAATGAGCTTTCGGTCATACATGTTGGCCATGGGGAACTCGGCCTTGTTGTCCGTGGGGAATTCCACGGTCTCGTAGGCTTTCTGGTTGTCCCCGCCGTCGATGATACTGTTATAGACGATGACCTTGCGAATGGAGTCGAGCGTCGTGCTGTCGCGGAAGCCCTCCCAACTGGGGGCGTCGATAACGTTTTTCGCAGCCAGGGTGTCCAGATATGTCTGTATGGCCTCGTTCGTCGGGGCAAAGACTGTGTAGTTGCCTCGGGCGGACATCAGCTGATAGAGTGTCGAGCTGGAGACCGGACCTACGGGTACCAGCCCAAGCAGGTTGACATATTCGCTATACTGTTCGTGTTTCTCCAGATAGCTGAGAATCGTGTCATACTTGAACACATAGCGTGCCGACGTATCTACGTCTTCCTTGCAACTTGTGACGGTCAGCACTGTCACAATGGCCCACAGCAACGCCTTTATGCATCTTTTCTGTCTCATTCGTTTGCCTGTTAATTTACTTTCGGGAGCAAAAATACACATTTTTTCCTTGAGAGGTTCTTCTTTATCTGATATTTTTTGTTAGGTTTTTGATACCGCTATGAGATTCTGCATTATTCGTGCTTCTGGGGCGGTGTCAGTGTTTCATTTTACCATGACCTTCTTTCGTCCGATGATGTAGATGCCCTTTGTCGCCTTCTCCACTCGACGGCCTGTCAGGTCATACACATCGTTGGTCGGGTTGTTCATCGTGGATTGTCCTTCCCGGATTTCCATGATGGCCGTAGCGTTGCCGTAGGTGCCGTCGTCATTGCGTATGACGATGCTGTGCGTGGGGTCGAGCACGGGATATTCATCCTCGCCCAGTGTCTGATACCATATGACGTTGTCCGACGACTCCTTGTTCAGCATATAGCATAGTTCACCCGTGGGTCCTGCGTCGAATACTGTCTCGCCAGCGTAGCAGCGTGTCATCTGTGGTGCAAAGTCTGTGCCGGCATGCAGGGTCTCGTAGGTCGTGTAGAGGTTGGTGGCCACGGCTGTGTTGCCGAAGGAGAGGATGCTTCCAGCGATGCCGCACTTTTCGTTGAACCTGTTCGAGGTGCTGAGGTCGAGTTCTCCGATGGTATAGCAGTTCTCGATGTTGCCGCGCAGGATGATGCCTGCGATGACACCCACGCGGATGCCCTGCTCGCTGCTCATGGTAGCGTTCTCGATGCCCAGGTTGCGGATGTCAGCATCGATGAGTCGGCCGAAGAGACCCACTTCGGCATAGTCCGTACGCTTTACCGTAAGGTTCCGGATGACATGGCCCTGTCCGTCGAAGTGGCCGCGATAGGCATAGTCGCGTCCTTCGACGCCCGCCTCGTTGTCCGTGTCGATGTGCATGCCGATGGGCATGAAGTTGTTAATTTCTGCCAGATCGATGTCGTTGGTTAGCACTGCATTTGCTTTGCTGTACTTGTCTTCGCCGCTGCCCTTATCGACGTAGGTGCTGAACCATACCAGATTGGCTGGCGTGGCTATTTGGTAATAGCCGTCCACCAGTGCTGGCTCCACGCCGTGGTAGCGCAGGAAGGTGGGGTCGTTCAGCAGTTCGTCAATCATGGTCATCACCTCTTCGGTGGTGGCCGAACCGGCATCGTAGGTGTCCAGTATCTTGTCGGCCTTCTGCTGGAATGCCTCCTGTTCGGCGACCGAGGAGTATGTGCCGTAGGTATCGGCCACGTCACTGGCTGTGCTTAGCAACAGCTCGTAGGCATGCTTGCTCTCGCTGATGCGCTGGAAGATGTCGCTGAAGCGAGCCATGAGCGCATACTTCTGTTCGCCGGTGGTGGCGGTGGCGATGTCGGCCATGACGGCTGTCAGTTCATCGTTCAGCCCGCGGTAATAGTTGGGGGCATCCGAGTATTCGATGTAGTCGGATGCGTAGTCCTCTGTCAGATGGGCAGCCTTGCTCTGCATGTCGCTCAATATCCTGTCCATGGCCGTGGCAGCCTGTTCGCTGTCGAGCATGCCCTGATAGGTGAGGGTGGAGCGCAGGATATATGTAAGGTTGTCTGCCAGGAGCGACGTGTGGTTGCGCACGCCCACCGTCAGAGTGCCGTCGGTCACGTTCACCAGCACGCGGTTGCGATAGTGACCGGCATCGCGGGCGAAGGCTACGCCTGTGTCGCGGTTGGGGGCATAGCCCAGTTCCTCGTCGTTATTGTCGTAGTAGAGGGTGAAGCGGTTCGGGTTGTAGACGAGTTTCTTGTCGTTCACCTCCTCCTCGCCCAGCATGTCGCTGTACTTGGTCTCCATGTAGTTGACCATGTCGTTTGCATAGACGAAGCCGCCGTAGTTGTACATACCGATGGTCTGCGCGTCTGTAAGGTTACGCAGGGTGGTAAAGCCCGGAATCTCTATCTCGTAGAGACCAGGCTTGAGTCCGGAGATTGTCTGGCTGATATCAAGGTCTTTCGAGGCCGTCACGACACGCTTGTAATTGGCTAATGAGTTGTTGGCATTGCCGACGCTTGCCGTGCCTTCGTTGAGGGTCCATCCGTTGAGCTTGTCCATGAAGTCTGCATTTGTCATCAGGTTGGTGATGTCGGCTCCGGCCTGATAGCCTGTGGTGATGGCTCGGTCCAGGAGGCTCTGCACGTAATTGGTCTCAGCGGTGATTTCCTCGGTGCTCAGTGCATAGGTGTCCATGATGGTCGTGTAGGAACCGTGGGGATAGGTGTCGCCGGCGTCGTAGCTTCCCTCGAGATATTCCTTGAGAATGTCCAGGTCTGGTCCGTCGATGCTGGGGTTGGCTTCGATGAATGCCTTCACCTCGGCCACCTTGGCTTCGTAGGCCTTGTATGCCTCTGCCGACTGCTGCAGCCTCTGCTGCGAGAGGAGGAGTGCCTCGTAGGCGGTAGTGAACGCTTCGCGTGTGGTCTGTTGGCGCAGGATCTCCAGTTCCGTCATGTAGGCTTCCACGAGGCTGCGTGTGGCGGCCGCGTCTTCCCATTTGTCTGTCTCTTGATTGATGATCAGTTCGATTAGGTCGGCGTAGTCGTTTGGGGTCAGTGCGCTGGCATATTCTGCCTCGCCCACGGCATAGACGAGCCCGTGAGTGTCATCGAAGGTGGGGTAGGGGTCGGCATCGAGAGTCTGGTACCATGTGGGATGCAGAATCGAGCCGCCATTCAGCCTGTAGCATAGCTCGCCGGTCGGAGCCATCAGTTCCACCTCGTTTCCGGCATACGAATTGTCGGGTTCGTTCATCGCGGCTGCCAGTGCCGTATAGGTGGTCCAGCTGTTGTGGAACGATGTGCCGAAGGCCTCGCCTGCCAGTCCGCCCTTCTGCCCGTCGCCGTTGTTGATGGATATCTCGCCTGCCACATAGACATCGCGCACGTTGGCACTGAATATTTCACCGCCCAATACGCCGCATCGGATGCTGTTGTGACTGGTGATGGAGGCATTCTCGATGCCCAGCGAAACGACAGTTCCGCCGCTCACGCGACCGAAGAGTCCGCATTCCTGGCCGTCCTCGCAGTCCACCGTGAGGTTGCGGATGACATGCTTCTGCCCGTCGAAGGTGCCGCTGAAGGAAATCTGTGGTCCTTTGTCGTCAAAGTAACCGATGGGTGGGAAGTGTGCTATCCCGGACAGGTCCAGGTCGTTCATCAGACGCACGCGGATGCCGTTCTGTCCTTCGTTTACGATCTTACTGATGTAGCGCAGCTGGCTGGGGGTGGTTACCTCGTACCATCCGTCGGCAGCCGGTGTGAAGGCGTTGCTGTCATGACCGCAGTTCACGCAGATTCCGTTCTCGTCGTACTCGTGGGGAGGGACCACGCTCGTCATCTCGTTAGCATAGGTCACGTTCTCCTCATCTACGGGCGATCCGTCGCAGTTCAGCTCGCCGTTGGCATAGACGCGTTTGTGGGTGGAGTCGAATGTGGGCACCTCGTCTTCGCCCAGTGTCTGGTAAAAGGTGATTTTGCTTTGGTTCCCGTTCAGGCGGTAGCATAGCTCTCCCGTGGATGCCATGCGCTCCACGTCTTCGCCGGCATAGCAGTTGTCGAGTCCCGAGTCGGCAGTGGTCTCACCGAAGAGCACTTCATACGTGGTGAAGCAGCACACCATGGGCTTTCCCTGTCCGCCGAAGTTCTGCAGGAAAGTGCCTGCGATGCCGCCCTTGTTTTTGCTCGTGGTCTCAATCTCCAGTGTGCCGCAGGTATAACAGTTGCTCACCTGACCGCGCAGGATGATGCCTATCATGGCACCGGCTCGGATGCCCCCTTCGCAGATGATGTGGGCATTCTCGATGGCCAGATTGGTGATGGTGGCGTCGATGATACGGCTGAAGAGGCCACCCTCGCTGCCGTCCACGGTCTTTACGGTGAGGTTGCGTATCGTGTGGCCCTGTCCATCGAAGGTGCCGCGATAGTCCCAGTCCTTGACCGAGAGGCCCGTCACCAGGTCGATGTCTGTATGTTTGCCGATGGGCGTGAAGTTCTCCACTTCGCTCAGGTCGATGTCGGCCGTCAGTTTGCCTTTCAGGTAGCGGTTGTTGTCGTTTGACTGATCATTCGTCATCGCCGAGAATTCCACCAGTTCGTCGGCTGTGCCGATGAGGTAGAAGTCGCTGGCATCCTTCTCCAGTTGTGCACGGAGGCTCCCTGTCATTGCGAGAGAGAGCAGTGCGAAAAATAGTCTTTGCTTCATAGATGTCGTGAGTCCTTTAGTTTTATGAGTCATTTGGTTCTGTAAGTTCTTTAGTCTGTCTATACTTCGGTTCGTGCGTGTAAAATTATAAAAAAAATGTGTGATGACTTTTATCATTGCGAAAAAATATCCCTTATGTATCATTTTTTAAACTTTCAGTATATACTTCTTTTGGGGAAATGTCATCTGCTTTTTCCTGCTGGACGGTTTTTTCCCCATTATGCTGCCATACAGCGAAATGTGCTGGCCGGCACGCCTCGTCAAATAACGCAATACGCCTCACTCCAAAAACGCGGCACACTCCTCCTGCCGATGGAGCACGCTCTTCCGTCCGATGGAGCACGCTCTTCCGTCCGATGGAGCACGCTCTTCCGTCCGATGGAGCACGCTCCTCTGGCGTGGGTTATATATACTCCAGTTTTTGGAGTGCTGAGTGGCATCGGTGAAACGACGTATTGCGCGCGTACGCGCAAGTGCATGCGTGTATATAAATAATGTGTAATTCCGGTGGTACGTTCCGTAGGGAAGGGTAGAGGGGAGGGCGCAGTCGGGAACAGTGAGAAACGAGGCGGAGCCGCCCGACTTTGTGTCGTGGGCGGCTCCGCCTCGTGAGAATATTCGACCCTTTGCGGGCAGTGGCGGGTCAGTTATACTTGAGAATCTGCCCTTCGCGCAGGATGGTCTTCTCCGTGATGTTGTTCAGGCGGCAGAGTCTGGAGACTGTGGTGCGATACTTGCGTGCAATGATGGAGAGGTTCTCTCCGCGTCGCACTTTGTGCACCGAACTTCTTGGACGTGCCTGCTGCTGTGCGCGTTTTTCCGCCTGGAAGGCTCGGCTCTCGCTGGCCTTGGCGGCCTGGGCTGCCAGTTTCTCGTCGGTGATGCCCTCTTCGTTCTTCAGCTCGTGGGCGTCCTGAATGTAGCCGCGATTGTTGGGGCGATACACGTAGCAGTCGCCCAGCACGTCCTGTGCCTCGAAACTGAAGAGCAGTTCGGGGTTGATGAACTGGCCCAGGAGGCGTGTCTCGAAGTGGAGGTGGGAGCCTGTACTGCGTCCCGTGTTACCGCCCAGTCCGATAGGTTCGCCGGCCTTGACCACTTGGTCTTCCTTCACCAATTGCTTGCTCAGGTGGCCATAGAGTGTTTCCAGTCCGTTCGGATGGCGGATGACAACGTATTTGCCATAACCCCGGCGATAGCCCTGATCCTTTACGACACGTACTTTACCACTGAAGGCGGCCACGATGGTGTCGCCTACATAGACCTTGATGTCCGTGCCATAGTGCTGGCGGCGGAAACTGCGGCGGTAGCCGTAGCGGCTGGTCACCTTGCGGCTTGTGGTGGGCATGCAGAAGTTGCGTAGGTCGATTTTATAGCCGGTGGGCGGTTCTACACCGAAACCGTTCGTGTATTCGTTGTTCCAATCGGGGTATAGATTCTCGGCTGGAGTCTCCCATGCCTCTTCCCGTTCGATGAGACGCATGATGGAGACGCTGTCGATGGCACGCATCTTGACGTCCACTGGAGCCATGTTTGCCAGCTTGTCCTGAGCGTGAGACGGCATTGCTGCAACGGCAAGCAGCGCTGCCAGCGTGCCGTGTGCGATGTGTCGGAGGTTTCTTATTGCGTTTTTAATCATAGTCTTTTGCTCGCTTTTCTATGCCTTACGCCTCGTCGGGCGCATAGAGACGGTCCATATTCAGCTTGCCCAGGTCGTATATCTCCTCGGGCTTGAAGAAACGTGCCAGCTCGGCCACGGCAGCCTCGGGCGAGTCGGAGGCGTGAACGATGTTCTGCTGGTTGCTCATGCAGTAGTCGCCACGGATGGTGCCGGCATCGGCCTTGCGGCCATTGGTATAACCGGTGATGTAGCGCACTACGGCGATGGCATCCACGCCCTCGAGACACATGGCCACGACGGGCGTCTTCATCATCGAAGCTTTCAGCGACGGGAAGAAGGGTTTCTTGACCAGATGCGCATAGTGTTGCTCGAGAATCTTGTCGTCGAGCTGCATCATCTTCATACCTGCAATGCGCAGCCCTTTCTTCTCGAATCGACTGATTATCTCGCCTATCAGAGCACGTTGCACTGTGCTTGGTTTGAGCAATACCAATGTTCTTTCCATTCGCTTTTACGTTGCCGTTGATGCCCGCATGACGGACATTTTACACGTATTCGGCTGCAAAGATACTAAAAAAAAGGCAAACGGGCAAATTCTTTAATGCTTTTTTACAAAATGTGCTGATTGATTGCTTATGTACTATGGCTTGAGAGGGAGAGTGACGATTCCGTAAGGTTTCAGTGCGGCTTTATATTCCTGTCCGCGCAGGCGGAGTGTCGTCTTCGTGGGCCTGCCTTCCCTCTCGTTCAGGCGTAGGACGAGGCCCTGACTCCCGTCGTCGATGGTGGTGATGTCCACATTGGGCGATTCGGTTGTTATGAGCGACTCTCTGGCAGGCAGAGGGCCTTTGGCCGGATGGCATTCCCTGGTGTACACGGGCTGGTGGACGCTGCGTAGCGTCTGAGGGAGGTGGGCCTCCTGCCACGTGCCGCCGTAGGGGATGAGGAGGATGCGATGATGATAGGTGCCGTGGAATGGCTCGCTGTACCACGCTTCTTCATGACTCACGTCGTTTTTCTTCTTGTAAGTCAGTCCTACGTTGCGTATGGGCCCCGAGGTGGTGGAGGCTCCCATGTATAGCGTCATGGTACCTTTGTCCAGGTCGGCGCAGAAGGCTTGCTCGCCTGTCTGGGGGCTCACGGCAAATCCTCCCTGGCTCCCGTGCTGAAGCCATAGCGCGCTGAGGGGACAGAAATAGCTTAGTCCCGGCTTGGCGTATTCTGAGATACCGTAGGGGATGTCGTAAGCAACGGTGCCTGGGACGTGGGTGTCAAAGATTAGGCTCAGTCCTTCAGGGTTGAACGTGTTGCCTTTGGTTGGCCCCGTCTTGCGCAGGAGTGTGGGGTGCGGGAAATGGAAGTCGATGTCCAGGACGATGTGGTCGTCCAGCAGGGTGAATGTCTGGCTCATGTGGAGCAGCCAGTCTGGCTGGCATTCGATTTGCAGCTGCGGATGGAGCCCGCTGTGACACGCGCGGATGCGCACCTGCCCAAAGGGGTGTGCGCTGCGCCATTCCTCGTCGCCGCGGCCTGATGTGACCTCGGCCAGCGGGCGTATCATAAACGTATCGAGGGTGATGGATACGTATTGGCCGTCGGCGGTGCGGATGGACACGGAAGCATCGTCGGCCGTGAGGTCCAGATAGGCGTTGGCTATGTGATTCACGTGCTCCCATGCAGGCATGTCGGCTTGAGGGCGGCGGCGCCCGCCAATCAGCACGTAGCCATAGGCCGGGAGTGGGACTTCGGCCTCAATCAGGCATTCGTCTCGCTGGCGGACAGTGAAGGCATGGAGCGGCTCTCCGGTGCTGCAGTCGAAGAGTTCATAAGGGAGGTCAGTGTGGAGCGTAATGGCGTGGGTGCGGGCTTGCTCGGTGTTGACAGCCAGGAAGTACTTGTCATAGCCTGTCGCTTGCAGTCGTGAGGCCAGCAGGTCCATGGCACGTCCGATAACGTGGCGTGAGAGACCACTGCTGTGCTGGAGCGACTGAGTGCGCTCACGTCTCTTCTCGTACAGGGGATACCATCCCTTAGAGTCGCTGTTCACGCCCCACAGCAAGAGATGCTCGGCCCGACTCAGCAAGGTGACGCTGCCCCTGCGTGCCAAGAACTTCGGCTCGACATCGGGATAGAGGTCGGCACGCTCAATGTCCCAAGTGAGGGGGTCCTGGGTGAGGGTGAGGTCGGCAGAGTCTATCGGCTGGTCGGCTTCGGTGTTCCAAAGATGGCGGCACAGTGCATCGATGATTTTCGCGGCTCGCAGGTCGTCCATCGCCTGGTTTGTCTGTTGCTGGAGTTGGATGTCCAGCGGATCGGCCGTCCAGCGGGAGTATGTGCCGTTGTCGCGGTTACGTGCCTTCGCGGAGTGGTCCACAAACTTTTCCTCTCCTACGCCGAAGCGGCGGATGTATTCCTTTGCCGTAATCCATTCTATGCGTACCGAGTCCTGGCTGCGATTGAAGTGGGCAGCCTTGTCATAGGCTGTCGTGAAGGCCTGTGGAATTTCATAGTCCTCCTCTAGGGTGATGAGACTCTTGGCCGGGGCCTTTATGACGCGTTCGATAAAATCGCCGCGCGTCACGGGCAGGCAGACGGAGAGGCTGCCGTCGAGACCTCGCAGGCGGAAAGGTCGCCATGAGTCGTCGTTCGTGATGATGGGCGTCCATGTGACATCGGCGTGTTCGAGGATGTACGGCATCTGAGGATGGTAAGCTCTTTCCTGCAGGTAGAAGCCGTCGGTCTTCTCTCCTGTGATGCTTTCCACAATGCGTGTTCCGAGCCATGCACAGCGATAGTTGGTCTCTCCGTCCATGTTGACATTGACGGGCTCGCTGTAGAAGGTGCCTGTGAAGTTGAGCTGTCCTCGCCGATGAATCTCCAGGGCGTGCTGTATGACCTGCGGCGCTGCCTGTCTCAGTGAATTCAGCGTCTGGCCGCTCAACTGCATCTGGCCGCAGAAGTCTGGGTGCTCGTCCATGAAATCCATCAGGTTGTCGTAGATGATCGGGAACTCCTTCCAGATGGTGGGACGCACGTAGCGGTCGTAGTTCATGTTGCCATGAAGGATGTATGTCATATAGACGACTCTCGGACGGGACGTTTTCCTGGTGGCCGAATGCATTTGGATGCCGGAGACGAGTAGCAGCAGAGCGAGGAGGGCTGCGCTTCGTGTTGTGGAATGAGGTTTCATGTTGTCTGGGATGTTGTGTGTTTTGATTTGTCGGAGGTGTTCAGCAGTACAGCTCTTCAATGTATTGGCGCAGGCGGCGGAAGAAGGGGTGTCGGCAGAGTGTCGACGTGTCGCCGATGAGGATGAGCTTCATTCGGGCACGGGTGATGGCCACGTTCATGCGGCGGAGGTCACGTAGAAATCCTAACTGCCCCTCATCGTTGCTGCGCACGAGGCTGATGACGATGACGTCGCGCTCCTGTCCCTGAAAACCATCCACCGTATCGATGGTGATGAGCGGGCGGAAAGGCTTCCAGAAAGCATCGCGCCGCAGAAGCTGGCGCAGGAGGTGGACCTGTGCTTTGTATGGGCTGATGATGCCCACGTCGATGCGCTCGAAGAGGATGCGATCCTTGCCGATTTTCAGGAAGTAGTCCTTTAGCGTCTGCATCGTCAGTTCTGCCTCGGCCGGGTTGACGTGGGAGGTGCCGGAGAGTTGTTCCCTTCCTCCCTCCGCCCTCAATAGATCGGCCTCTTCGGGGGACGGTCGTGTCTGCTCTCTCCCTACATGGGAGGGCGGGGGGAGGGTCTGAGTCTCCACCCACTCCATACTCGTATCCCAGTCCAGGATGCTGCGGTAGCGCACGCTGGGATCGCTGGTCAGCTGTCCGTCGTAGAACTCTCGGTTGGGGAACTGCATGATGCCGTCGGTCATGCGATACTGCACGGTGAGCAGCTTGACGCATTGCGGTTTCTGCTCCACGATTTGCTGCATCATCGTGTGGTCCAGCCCGCCGGCCAGTGCCTCGGGACACTTGATGGTGGGTGGCAGCTGTCGGTGGTCTCCGGCCAGGATGACTCGGTCGGCCTTCCCGACGGCAATCCAGCAGGCTGCCTCCATAGCCTGGGCCGCTTCATCGATGAAGAGTGTACCGAAGCGGCGGCCGGCGAGCAGACGGTTGGCGCTGCCTGTCAGCGTGCAGGCAATGACGCGTGCTTCGGCGAAGAGACTCTCGTTGATCTGATATTCCAGTTCCGTGGCGCGTTCCTTGAGACGGGCAATCTTCTGATGACGCGACTCGTGGTTGCCCGAGGGATTGTCATACAGTTGGCGTATCGTGCGGCGTATGCTCCACAGATGGGAATACGCAGGGTGGGCCTCGAAACGTCGTTCGTAGGTGTCGGAGAGCATGCGGTCGGTGACGCGGATGGGGTTGCCGATACGCAGTACGTTTACCCCTCGGTCGGCCAGCTTCTCGGCAATCCAATCAACGGCCATGTTACTCTGGGCGCAGACGAGCACCTGCACCTCGCGCCGCAGCGTTTCATAGACTGCCTCGACCAGGGTGGTGGTCTTTCCCGTGCCGGGAGGACCGTGAACGACGGCCACGTCCTTGGCCCACAAGACCTCGTTTACCGCTGCCTCCTGCGAGGGGTTGAGCCAGGGGAAGCGCACGGGAAGGAAGGAGAACTTGCGGGTCGGGGCTGAGCCGTGGATGATGTCGCGCAGTTCGGCCAGGCGGTTTCCCTTGGCCGCAAGCACACGATCCAGCGCCTCGAACATCAAGCGGTAGGTGTATTCATCAAGGTATAGTTGCACGCCCAGCCGGTTGGCGCCCTGCACTTGGGCTACGGCATCGCCGCTGGGCATGGCTATCACCATGCGGTCGTCCTCGATAAAGCTCACCTGAGCCACAAAGCGCATGTAGTGCAGCATCTGGCTGGCGTCTTCCTCGAAGAAGCACACGGGTTTGCCCGGCTCAAACTGATGCTCCACGTCGAGCGCCTCGGTGCGCACCACCTCGATGACCAGCTGGTCGAGCGAGTTATAATAGCTTCGCCCCACGCGCAGCGGAAACCAGCACAGCCCGCGCAGTACCTTGGCCCGCACACCCATGTTCTCCGTCTGCCGCTGAAACTGCTCCCGTTCGTATTCATATTCCTTCAGCAGCAGCCCCTTTTGCTTCACCAGTTCCTGAATCATGGTGCAAAGGTACGAATAAGCGAGCGACGTGCAAAGCAAAAGATAAAGTTTTTACTTTGCACGTCCGAGCGAAAGTACCTGCGACGAATTCAAAGGTGGTGTAAATGAGTGGCATGGCAAAGGAAAAGCGCGAATTTTTTCCTTTGCCATGCCGTTTGTAAGATGTTTTGGGGGGCGGTTCTTGTTTCCTACTTATTTTCTTATACATCGCGGGGAAACCATAGAAGGTAACGCGCAGGATACGCTTGCCCTTGGCCAGATAGGTGTACTGCGGATTAACCAACGTGCCGCACTTGTACTTCATGATGGCCTCGCGCTTCACAAGGTCTTCTGCCTGTTTCAGCCTTAGCCCCTTGAGCTTGGCTGCGTCGAAGGGTGTGGAGCCATCGAGGAACTGATGTCTGGCGTGGAAATTGAACCGGACTGTTTGGATGAGTTCCTACTCAGAATATGCTAATATCTATATAATATATGAAAGAGAGGTTTAAGTTTGTTCTTAGACCTCTCTTTTTGTGTCTTAGCGGTTATCTTTTCTTTACCCTTACCGCATTTCACTCTTTGTTTTTATGAGGTTTCTTACCTCATTTTGGACGGCTCTGATGTCAATGTCTGTACCTTTGTATAAATCGTTGGTTTCTTCAAAAATTTGATTGAAGTTATCTGTTAATGCTTTGGTTGTTAATATGAATTTTTGATAGTCTGCATCCTCATACTTAGACAGGTCGTATAAAGATGAAATACAGATAATCAGACCTGCGAGTTTAGGTTCGTCTTTTACAAGCAGTTTTTTCGCTTCGGTCAATAGGTTTTCACTGGCATCGTACAGATGAATGAGATCGAATAATTGTTTCTTGCAATACGCAGCTTCAGACTGGCTATAACAGCGAACGCAGTTTTTGTATTCGCCATCCTTTTTGCCCATTATAGAAGCCAACTCTTGAACTGATAAGTTATCATATTCTCGAATGACAGCAGATGAATAGTCAACATCTTCATCGGCTACCATGTTCCCGAAGTCGGCAGAGAAATAATGCTTCCCATTATGATAGTCTGTTGCTGCCTCTGTTATTTCCAATATCATATCCGTTGAGCAGACATAACTTTTAAGCACGGCCTCCTTGAAGTCGAGCACTTCTTTGGTGTCCGTTTTCTTTGAACACCCCATCACCATCATTGCCATTAGAATGGCTGTCAGAACTTTTGCTTTCATGCTGCAAAGGTACGAATAAAATCATATTCCGCAAGCCTTCGCGTCCCTTTATTTTCCACGGCAGGCAAAAAATCATTGTTAGCCCACTTACTTCGCTTTCTGCCCGAGAAATTTGGTCACCTCGGGAAAAAGACTTACCTTTACAGCGGAAAGACGATAAAACAATACGAAAGATGGAGGACAACAGGATAATCCGCTTCGATTGGGCCGCCAAGCGAATACTGCGCCAAAAGGCAAACTTCGGCGTGCTGGAGGGACTGGTGACGGTGCTCTTGGGCGAACAGGTGCACATCGTGGAGCTGCTGGAGAGCGAAAGCAACCAGGAGGATGCCAGCGACAAGTATAATCGTGTGGACATAAAGGCGAAGAACAGCAAGGGAGAGATTATCATCGTGGAGATACAGCTGACGCATGAGTATTATTTCCTCGAACGTATTCTCTATGGGGTTTCCAAAGCCATTACGGAACACATTAACCTGGGCGATGGATATGATGTGGTCAAGAAAGTCTATTCCATTAATATCGTGTATTTCGACTTAGGCAAAGGCACCGATTATCTCTATCATGGTACAACCACTTTCAAGGGTGTACACACGGGCGACAGCCTCCAGATAACCTCTCGTCAAGAAGGTGCGTTGAAGATGAGGACGTCGGAAAATATCTTCCCTGAGTACTTCATCATTCGGGTGAATGAATTCAACAGTGTGGCCAACACGCCTTTGGAGGAGTGGATACAATACTTGAAGACAGGGACTATCAATGAAGGAACAACAGCTCCAGGACTCAAGGAAGCGCGTGAGAAACTGCAGATGCTGAGCCTGAACGCGAAAGAACGTGCGGCATATGAACGCCACTTTCTGAATCTGATGTATGAGGACAGCGTAATCATGGCATACAAGACAGAGGGGCATGCAGCAGGCCGCAAGGAGGGGCTCGCTGAAGGTCGTGCAGAAGGTCGTGCAGAAGGCCGCGCAGAAGGTCGCGCAGAAGGCCGCGCAGAAGGTCGTGCAGAAGGCCGTGCGGAAGTTGCACGCAATATGGTGGCTGCCGGAATAGATGACACAATCATAGCTCAGGTGACTGGCCTTTCATTGGAGGATATCCAGACCTTAAAGAGGTAACCGTTTAGAATGCTTACGGACATAATGGTCACCTGCACTCTCTTTCTCTATAATTATAATAAGGTAGGAAAACGATTTAATACATATCCTAAAAACGACTAACACATGGACAAGATGTCAAGACGTTCCTTTCTGAAGACAGGAACAGCAGCAACGGCTGCATTTGCAATGGCTCCGGCCGACATGCTGGCAAAGGCCAAGAAG
>CADAJS010000034.1 GCA_902788315.1 uncultured Bacteroidales bacterium | reverse complement strand
TATTCGTACCTCTGACCAAAGGTCGAAAGTACTTCCGCTCGGATGTGCAAAAGAAAAAATCGGATATTTCTTTTGAACATCTCTCGCTTATTCGTACCTTTGCAGAAAAATAGGACAAATGGAATACGCACCCATATATCTTGCGACCCTCATACTTTGGGGAATATGCCTGTGGCAGGCCATAGGCTTCGGACGACTGGGCCGCCTCGTACAACGTCAGAGCCGGAAGCCGCTGCGGAACGACGTTCCCCCAGTGTCAATCATACTTACATGCCACGACCACGCCATGCAACTGCGGCAGACACTGCCCGAACTGCTGACACAAGAATATCCCGCCGACTATGAAGTCATCGTGGTGGACATGCACAGCACGGACGACACGAAGGACATCCTCGAGGAACTCGAATACACACATCCCCATCTGCACCACACCCACTGCCCCTCGACAGCACGCGACATCAGCCTCCACCGCCTGGCACTCACGCTGGGCATACGGGCCGCGGCACACGAGTGGGTGGTGCTCTCCGAGGCCGACTGCCGGCCGAGCGGCCCGCAGTGGCTGCTCCACCTCATGCAGCCATGTACGGACGACAAGGATGCCGTGCTGGGCGTCATGCGATATGACGACGAACGGGGATGGGCGGCGCGGCGGCGCCAGTTCTTCCACCTGTGGCAGCAGATGAGGTGGTTGCCCGAGGCGATGCACTCGGCACCCTATCGGGCCGACGAGGCCTGCCTCTGCTACCGCCGCAGCCATTTCATGGAGCATCAAGGCTTTGCCGCCAGCGCCAACCTGGAGGCCGGCGCTGCCACGCTGCTGGTGAACCGTCATGTGAAGCGGGGACGGTGCGACGTCAGCCTGTATCCCCAAGCATTTGTCCGTCAGGAACAGCCCCCCACGCGCCGCTGGCGGCAAGACCGCCTCTTCTTCATGGAGACGCGGCAGCACATGGCACACGGCCTGCCCTATCGCCTGCGCTATGCCACGGCCCTCATGGCCCAGATGCTATGGCCCATATCCGCCATCGTGCTCATCGCAATCTGCTGGCCCAACCCCTACGTCCTTGTCCCCGTAGGCCTGATGTGGACCGTGCTCATCGCCGTGCGCCAGTGGCAGTTCTTCCTGACCACTCGTGCCCTCGGCATTCGCCCCTTCCACGCCAGTCTGCCGCTGTTCCTGCACCTGCCACTCGTATGGGACCTCGGTGCCTGGCTGCGATGGCGCATGAGCGACAAGAAGAACTACCGGAAACGATTCGTCTGAGCGGCGTCAGCCTAATTATGAATTATGAATTGTGAATTATGAACTAAATCTTGATACAGTGTCTGAGCGGCGTCAGCCCAATTATGAATTATGAATTGTGAATTATGAATTAAATGGAAAGTATTCCCTTCATCGCCTGGTGCCTGGAGCACCTGAACTACTGGGTAGTCATGCTCCTGATGACTATCGAGAGCAGTTTTATTCCCTTCCCCAGCGAGGTGGTGGTACCGCCCGCCGCCTACATGTGCGCCACGACGGGCGAGCAGAACGTGCTGCTCGTAGTGCTGGCCGCCACGGCGGGAGCCTGTCTGGGTGCACTCATCAACTACGTGCTGGCACGCTGGCTGGGACGCCCGCTCGTATATCGCTTTGCCAACAGCCGCTTGGGCCACATGTGTCTCATCGACGAGGAGAAGGTGGTGCAGGCAGAGCGCTACTTTGACAAGCACGGTGCACTGGGCACTTTCGTGGGCCGACTGGTGCCGGCCGTCAGACAGCTCATCAGCATCCCCGCCGGACTGGCCCGCATGGGGCTGGGACGCTTCATGCTCTACACGTCACTGGGAGCAGGCATCTGGAACACAATATTGGCCGCCATGGGATGGTACATAGGCCGCCACTACAGCGGACAGCTCGAGGAGAAGGTGGCCGAATACAGCGGCGAGCTGAAGATAGTGATGCTGGCCGTGGGCGCGCTGGCCGTCGCCTACCTTATATATAAAGGCTGCAAGAAATGAAACGTGCAGCAACCAGCCTCATCGTCTGCCTCATTGTGCAGAGCGCCACAGCACAGATGTGGGACCAGCTCGCAAGGAGCAGCTACAGGATACGTCAGAGCGACCTCCGTGCCCTGCGCGTGGAGGTGGAGGCGCTGACGTTCTTCCGCGACAACGAGTACAGCAGCAAGCTGACCAAAGGCTATTCGCTGCCCGGACTGTGGCTGGAACCCAAGCTCGTCTATACCCCGCTCTCTCAGATCGAACTGGAGCTGGGCGCACACGCGCTCATCTTCAACGGCGCGAACAAATACCCGAACTACGTGTATCACGACATCGGACGATGGAAGGGCACACAACATCAGCACGGAGCCCACGCCCTGCCGTGGCTGAGGGCGAAAGCCGACTTCCGCCACCTGACCGTGGTCATGGGCGACATCTACGGCGGACAGAACCACCGGCTGTCCACCCCGCTGTGGAACGCCGAGGCCAACCTCTCGCAGGATCCCGAGATGGGGTTCCAGCTGCTGTGGGACAGGAACAAGATAGGAACGTCCGGCATCTGGAACGTCCACATGGATACGTGGCTCAACTGGCAGAGCTATATCTTCGAGGAAGACTCGCACCAGGAGGCCTTCACCGTGGGTTCTGCGTGGAAGGTGGGCTTCCTATCCCCCTGGTCCAAAGTGCGGTGGTACATGCCGCTGCAGCTGGTCATCCAGCATCGGGGCGGCGAACAGGACACCACGTCGATGGGCGTGCAGACGCTCTGCAATGCCTCCGTGGGCCTGGGCATGCACTGGTATCCCACGACGCGCACCGTGAAACGAGTCAATGCAGAGGCGTCCGTGCTGGCCACCTACCAGCAGAGCGGGACGCTGTGGCCCTTCGATACAGGAGTGGCCTACCACGTCACAGCGGGTGCCGACTTCCGCCGGGGCATCTCGCTCCGCGGCGGAGCCTTTCGCGCGCCACACCATTTCGTAAGCCTCTATGGCAGTCCCTTCTTCTCCACACTCAGCGTGCGCGACAGGGAGAGCCACCGGGGCATCACCACGGCCTACCTGCGGGCCGACTACCATTACACCTTCCACCACGACTACGTGCTGGGCGCCGAAGCCGAGGCCTACCAATGCTGGCTGGGGCGAAGCACGCTGCACCCGAAGAGCGACGAGCTGAACTTCTCCTTCGGCATCTACCTGCGCCTGCACCCCAGCATATTGCTCAAGAAGTGGTGACCGCCATCTGACAAATTCTCGAAACATTCATATCCTCAATACACACATGAAACGAAGAACCATCCTGTGTCTGACACCATTGCTCGTCACGTACTCCATCAATGCCGGCGGACAGCACATGGCCGACACGGCAGCGATGACCAAACTGGAGGTACAGCGCCTGCCCGACCTGAACGTGCCGCGAGGCGGACACAGCATATTCTATGCGAACGGCGAGCTGACAGTGGTGGGCGGACACACGTCGGGCTTTATCCCCACGCCCACGGCCGAATATCTGGCCGACGGGAAATGGAATCTCATGGAGACGGTCTATACCCACGACGGAGGATTTACAGTGAAGACACGCTCGGGACGGGTGATGATCGGCGGCGGAAGCGAGAAACCCCTGGGCATCGGACAGGTGCACCATGCAGAATGGTACGACCCCACGACGCATACCTTCGAAGGCTTCGGATGCTTAGACATACGCCGTGCCTATGCCCAGGCGGCAGAGCTACGCAACGGAGATATCGCCATCAGCGGCAACTGGTATCACCATGACAGCACGGAGGTATTCCGTCAGCCACAGCAATTCTATACGGCACGCGAGGTGAGCCTGCAGCGCTCCTCACCCTTCATCTTCCCGACGTCGGACGGCGACGCACTCGTCATGGGAACCATCGGGACACATGGAGAAGACTATGGATTCCCGACTGTCGTGGACCGCCTGTACGGCACACCCTTCGACATGCCCCTCCTCGCCGAATGGCGTCTCCCGAGGATTCAACTCGACCAACGCACCGCCGACTTCTGCATCAGCGACACCGCCCTGGGCGAATACGCCTACATGATGCCAGTGAGCAACCGCAAAGGGGAGACATCCATCGCCGTCCTACGCGACACGGTGCTCTCGCTGCTGCACACAACCACGCCCGTGCCGACGGAAGGTCACTGGGGACACATCGACTTCTCATTCATCACGCTGGACCGCAAGGCAGAGCGCGCCTACCTGATAGGACGCGACACGACGCTGCGCATCTACGTGTGCGCAGTGGACTACTCCACGCTGCTCACGCCCCAGGGACGCCTGCGCCCGACAGAGCAGACCGGAGCCAGCCTGCCCGCACGACTATATTATACCGACCCGCAGACCGACATCGGCTGGGGCATACCCGTCACGACAGACGAGGGGGACATTGCACTGGCCGGTGGAGTGTACGACAACAACTTCACGCCCATGAGCGGCGTCTGCCTGCTGCCCGTGGGACAGCACCCGAAGGAACTGAGCATCGCCACCGGCCGATGGGTAGGAATCGGCGTGGGGCTGCTGATGGTGGTCCTCGGAGCCATGCTCTCAAGGCTGCGACGCCGCAACAAGCCCGAAGAGGTACTGGACGAAGCGCCCGAAGAGGCAGACGAGGCGCCGGCCAGCAGCGAAGTGCTGAATCAGCTGATGCAACGCCTCGACCAGCTGATGGAAGAGAAGAAACTATACCTGCAAAGCGACTTGAAGGTGAGCGACGTGGCCAAGATGCTCCACACGACGCGACGCAACGTCTCGGAATGCATCACGGCACGGCACGAATACACTTCCTTTGCCCACTTCGTCAACGGCTATCGCGTGAAACACGCCCAGCAACTGCTCCGCCAGCATCCCGACATGAAAACGTCCAGCGTGGGCCTCGAATCCGGATTTGCCAATGAGCCTTCCTTCTTCCGGACGTTCAAGACAATCACAGGAATGACACCCCGCGAATGGGTGAACGAAGGCAAATAAACGCCCGGGAAAAAGCCGAATATGGGCAAAACGACTAACAAAACGTGCTTTTGTTAGTCGTTTTGCCATTTTTGTTAGCCCGTTTTACGTGTCTTTCCACTACTTTTGTACATCGAACAAACAACATTATTCACCTAATTAAAACACAAAGGTATGAAAAGAACGAAATTCTGGAGCCTCATGGCTTTCTGTCTCTGTCTGGCAGGGACCAGTGTGATGACCGCCTGCGGCGATGACGATGACGACGAACCCAAGGGTGGCGACACCTCTGTCAAGGCCAGCGACCTCGTAGGTACCTGGACGCTGGACGATGTCACCTACGTCTTCACGAAGGACAATCTGACCATCAGCTACAGCGGAGATCAGTCATTCAACGGCAAGTACACCTACGACAACGGACGTATCAGCTATACGACATCATACGACGGACAAGAGTATACGACGAATGCCGAGGTGAAGTTACTCTATAATAAGACCGTGCTGGTGGTAAAGGAGCTGACTGACTGGGGCGACGGCAACACAGGCACCGAGATGGCCCAGGTGCTGTACAAGAGCGGAAAGAAACCCACCACCTCCTCCAAGGACATCCAGGGCACCTGGCACATGTATATGCACGGCGACCCGAATTACATACGCGTAGGCGTGAAAATCGAAGGTAACAAGATTGAGATTATCATTACCCCCTGGGCCGAGCGCCATGTGGGTACCTTCACCTACGAGGGCGGTATCCTGAAGCTGAACATGACCGAGTTCTATTCGGCACGCGGCGAGCACGGCGAAGGATGGGGCGAGGGCGACCTGAACCCCGCGACGCTGGAGTGCAGCCACTGGTTCACATGCTCCTACGAGGACATCGGCAATCACATCGACAAAGAGATGGTATTCATCGCCGATGGCAAGGAAGCCTACGGCAGCATTGTCGGTATGCCCGCAATCTATGTAAAGAAGTGAATCTTTCGTCGTCTGACAGGAGGGCTTAGCAAGTAGTTTCTTATTGCACGCGAGAGGCGTGCCACACCACTCCTTCAGATGTTTCTCGGCCGTTCCGTATTTCAAGGGAACGGCCGTTTCTTTTTATCTACCCACAGGCAAAACGTCAGCTCCCTCAAACGGTCAACCTTCTTTGCCCATACAAAGCGTCAGCCCCCTCAAACGGTCAACCGTCTTTGTTCCCAGACAAAGCGTCAGCTCCCTCAAATGAAGGAGATGCGGCAGACATACAGAGGGCGTGCTTCCGCTGGGAAGCACGCCCTCCGTGGCTGTATGCAAAGTGCCGAGTGATTAGTCCATCAACTTAATGCGCACGTTACGATACCATACATCGTCGCCATGATCCTGCAGGGCAAAGTAGCCACCGTCCTTGCCTTCCTCGATCATCATGCCATAGGCATAGGGGAACTCGCCACCCTGGCAGAACTTGCTATTGTCAAGCATTTCCTTCCACTTCGGGGTCCACAGGTGATATTCGAGTACCTTCTCGTCGTTCTGATAGTGGATCACTGTGCCCTTGAACACTACGATCTTGGCCTTGTTCCACTCGCCGAAGGGCTTTGCATTCTGCGGAACAGCGGGTACCATGTCGTAGAGGGAAGCTGCCTGACGGTTGCCGTCCACGCCCAGCTGAGCGTCGATGTGGTTGGCATTGTCCAGCACCTGATACTCCGAGCAGCTCTGCCAGATGGGGAGCATCTCGCCGTTGGCATCCTTGGCCTCCTGAGCCAGGTAGAAGATACCCGAGTTTCCGCCCTTGCTGATCTTGTACTCCAGCTCGAGGGTAAAGTTCGTGAACTTATGGGCAAACATGAGGTCGCCACCGCCCTCAGCCTGAGCCTCGCCGGTACCGGATCCCTTCAGGTGGATGCACTCGCCGTCGTTCTCCCAGCTGGCAGGCACTGCCGTCTGGCCGTAGCCACGCCATCCGTCAAGGCTGGAACCGTCGAAGAGAATGTAGTAACCCTCCTCGTCCTGCTTCAGCTGCGACAGGTCGTACTGCTCATTCTCGACGATCTGAGCCACAGCAGCCTCGGCCACGGCAGCCTTCTCGGTCTTCTGCTCGCAGTTTTTACATGCTTCACAGTCACAATTACACTTCTTTCCTCCGCAGCAAGATGCCATCAGGGCAACGGTTGCCGCAAATAAGAATGTCTTCTTCATTGTCTTTCGTTTTTTGTTATTGATTGGGGTTTTATGGGAATTAATGGGAGTTATGGGAGTTGTGGGAATGGATGGGAAACGTGAGAGCCCATTACTTCAGTTCCTTGATGCGCACATTGCGGAACTTGATGCCGGCGCCATGTCCGAGGAAGCCGATGTGGCCCGTCTTGTTGAACATGCCGGGATGGTTGCGATGGTCCACGGTGTAGGGATTCGTATCGCTGCCGTCGGGGGCCACGTTGTGTCCCTTGCATGCTTCACGGATATTGCCGTCCACGATGGTCTCTCCGTTTACAATCACGGTGATGTGGTCGCCCTTGACACGGATTTCCTCGGTGCTCCACTCGCCATGAGGCTTATGCTTGATGCGCTTGGCGGGAATGACTCCATAGACAGAGCCGTGTACCTGATACTCGTGCAGGCCGGCATAGATGGGGTCGTCATGGTCCAGAATCTGGGATTCGCACATGCCATAGTAGGCAGCGTCCACGCCCTCGGGAGTACGGATACCCACGCCGTTGTTCACACCGGGACGTACGAAGCAGAACTCAAAGCGATAGATGAAGTCGCGATACTCCTTCTTGGTGTAGAGGTTGCCACCGCCGCCATAGTTGGCCGAGACGTAGATGGTGCCGTTCTGCACCGTGTAGTCCTTCGTATTACCCTCCCACTTGTCGAGGTTGGTACCGTCAAAGAGAATCTCAAATCCCTCCTTCTTCTCCTCAGGGGTGAGCTGATAGATGGGCGAAGGCTCGGCCTCGGCGAGTTTCTTCTTGATTTCATCGACTGCGTAGCCGTCATCGGCAGTGCCGTGAGCCTGATACAGCTTGATGGCCTTGTTCAGGTTGGTCTTCATCACTTCATAGTCCAGATCGTCCACACACTTGCCTGCAATGGCTTTCTCGGCCACGGCTGCTTCGTATGCCACATCCTTATCGTCGAGGTACTTGCCCACCACGTTGAACGCACGCTGAGTGGGGGCATTTGAGAGTGCCGACAGCACAACCTTCTTGGCACCGGCTGTCTTGGCCACCTGTATGGCTTCGTCCAGCTTGCGGCATCGGCTGTCAATATTGCGTTCGTTGGTGTTCACCAGTCCTACGTAGGCCGTCAGTGCCGACTCGTCGCCAGCCTTGGCAGCCTCCAGGAGAGTGGGTGCTGCAGAGTAGTTGCTCGTGGCCTTGAGCGCAGTAAGAGCCTCGGCACGCTGCTCAGCGGTGCTTGCCTTATCGGCATAGACATTCTTCATGTCGGTGATGGCCTCGTTGGTGCCGGTAGCAGCAAGGGGCTTGAAGAAGCGCTGTGCGCTCTTGGCTGCCTTCATCTGGGCACCGATGGCGTCATACTGAGCCTTCGGTTCCATGCTGGCCAGACAGGCACTCAGTGCCTTTTGGCACGTGGCCACCTGCTCGGGCTGTGCATTATCCAGCAGACGTGCCACCTGTGCGACGTCACCTGCCTTGACCATCGTGGGCAGAGCATTCACAGCGGCATTGGCCACGGTGGCATCCGACGAGGAGGCCAAGGCAAAGATTTGCGGTGTGGCCTCGTACACGGCACGCTTGGAGGCGAGCTGTATCAGAGAGAGCTGCTTCTGGCCAGTGGCACCCTGCAGGGCGGCGGGAAGTTTCTCGCCCAGGCTACCCTTATAGGTGAGCAGGGCATTCAGGGCAGCATCGTTCTGCTCTGTGCCCAGCGCAGCAATCAGTGCGTCGGCAGCCTCTTCGCCACCGATCTTGCCTGCGGCCTCAATAGCGGCCTTGGCCGTCGGACCGCCCTTGGCCACTTCCTTGACGATGAGCGGCAGCTGCGAGACTGCGTGATTATCACCCAGCCAGTAGAGCACGTCGGTCTGTGCATCCAGTGAGAGGCCCTTGAACTTCTTGGCCAACTTCGTATAGAGCTCCTCGTCAGCTTCCTTCGAGGCATATTCCAGTGCCTGTACACGGAAGGGACGGTCGGCGTTCTTCAGCGACTTCAGCAGCATCTTCGTGCAGTCGCCATAGGTGGCCTTGAGTTTGTCGTACTGCTCTGCATAGGGCGCAGCTCCCTCGTGTGCCGTGAAGACATTGGGCTGCACGGCCTTGAGTAGACGAATCTGAGTCTCGACAAACTCGCGGGCAGTCTTGTCCGGTGTGCCGGCCACAGAAGCCTCGAAGCCCTCGAGCACAGCTTTCTTGTACTGCGTGTTGGCGTTTGCATAGTTTGTCACTCCACTCACGGCATACTCCACGAGTGCGTTCTGAGCCTTCTCGGCAGGCTTCAGCATGGCCACCAACAATTTGATGGTCTGCGGTGCGCCCTGTGCCAGATAGCCCATCTCACGATTGAAGTCGGCAGCTGTCTGGGCAGGCATCTGTGCGAGCACGTCCTGCACCACGGTCTCGGGCTTGCGCTGGCGCTCGTCCTGAGCGAGAGTCGGCTGTGCCATGGTAAAGGCCAGAACCGACAGGATGAGATATAATATCTTTCGCATTGTTCTAATTATTAACTGTTAACCTTGAACTATAAACTATGAACTCTTAAATGTACTTACCCCATTCGCCACGCATCGGCTGGTTCACCAGATGGTTGGCCTCCTCGTCGTTGAGGAAGAGCTGTGTGGTGGGGTCGAAATGGAGCGTACGTCCCAGACGCAGTGCACAGACGCCCATGTTCACGATGGTGGCGCTGTGATGGCCGTTGCTTTCGTTGAGCGCAAAGGGCCGACGCGTGCGTACACACTCCAAGAAGTCTGTGTTGCGCTGCTCGGGTTCGGGCATCTCATTGATGAGCTGCTGCACATTCGGGATGGTGCATTCGAATCCTTTATATACCTTGCCCTTCGGACCTTCGATATAGGGCACCTTGCCCTTGCTCTCAAAGCCCTCGCCCTCGAGGATAATCTGGCAGCCGTCTTCATACGTATAGGTAATGCTGCGCCAGATACCTACGGCATCGGGATGCTGCTGCGGTGCGTCCACCTCCACTTTGACGGGGAAGGTGTCGTCCTTGCCCAGGAAGTACTGGACGGGGTCGATATAGTGCTGTCCCATGTCGCCCAGGCCGCCACCGTCGTAGTCCCAGTATCCGCGGAACGTCTGGTGAGTGCGATGTACATTATAGGGCTTATAGGGAGCCGGGCCGAGCCACAGGTCATAGTCCAGTTCCTTGGGGATTGGCTGAACCTCCAGGTTGGTCTTTCCCGTCCAGTAGAATTTCCACGTGAAGCCCGTGGCGCCGGATATGCGCACCTTCAACGGCCAGCCGAGCAGACCGCTCTCCACCAGTTTCTTCAGCGGACGGACATCGGTACCGAGGCCATAGAACGTATCCTTAAAGCGGAACCACGTGTCCAGGCGGAAGATACGGGCGTTACGCTTGACAGCCTCTTCCACACGGCGTCCCTCGCCGATGGTGCGTGTCATTGGTTTCTCACACAGAATGTCCTTGCCCGCATTGGCTGCCTCGACTGCCATGATGGCATGCCAGTGGGAGGGAGTGGCGATATGCACGATATCCACGCCCGAGTCATGAATCAGCTCGCGGAAGTCGTGGTAAGGCTTCACTGTTTCGTTGAAACTCTTCTTGGCTGCCTCTACTGCCGAATCCAGATGCTTCTGATCCACGTCGCACACTGCCACCAGGCGGCATGCCTGGTCACTGACGAAATGCAAACCCGAACGGCCGATGCCGCCCACACCGATGATACCACGCGTAAGTTGGTCACTGGGGGCTATGAACTTGTTCTTGCCACCCATCTTGCCCAACACCTCGCGAGGCATGATGGAAAAGAGTGCTGCACTGGCCGCGCCTCTCTTCAAAAATGAACGTCTTTCCATATAAACTGTTAGTTTAATCTGTCATTGCAGCCACAAAGTTATGAAAAATTCGGGATAACGAACAAGCCTGCAAGGCATTTTTCTCCATATTATATAAAATAATGTTCGCGCAACGTGCGCGCGACGCCTAATCGGCAAGGCTTCGGACGACAAAATAAAGCACCACTCCCTTCGTACGACATACAAAGTCGCAGGCGGCAATGGCGCACGGCACCATCCGCTGATGCACGAAACAGGAATCCGAACCGGACGCAACAGGGAACCGCATCTACTCATAGACGTGGAACATGCGCTCCATCATCTGCCACTTCTCGTCGCTTGTCTGTCCGGGGACACATTGCTGGAAGACGGCCATGAAGGCTTCCCACTCGGCCTGCCGGGGACCGGAGGCCATGCGACGCATCGCCTCGTCCCAGTCAACGTCGAGCGGAGCCTCGCAGATCATCACCAGACGTGTGCCCAATATGTAAATCTCCATTTCGAGCAAGCCACAGTCACGGATGCCCTGAAGCACCTCGGGCCATACCTCGCCGCGCGAGTGACGCCGGCGGTATTCGGCTATCAGTTGGGGATTGTCACGCAAATCCATCGTCTGCACCCAACGCTTGACGGGACGATGAAACACCTTCTGAGGG
Source organism: uncultured Bacteroidales bacterium (assembly GCA_902788315.1). Classification (GTDB taxonomy): domain Bacteria; phylum Bacteroidota; class Bacteroidia; order Bacteroidales; family Bacteroidaceae; genus Physcousia. The sequence goes on along the minus strand of CADAJS010000034.1, from coordinate 18,955 downwards.
TAACCATTTGTGGGCTCCATAATAGTCGTATTCATGATTCATAATGAGAGAGGCTGCGCGTTGTCTGCACGACTGCCGAACTCTTCGACATCGCCTTTCCTGCTGCAAAGCTACAAAAAAAACGGGAAAGACACTGCAAAACCATCCAAAAAGCGTAACTTTGCAGCCGAATTACTCTACGACACCGGAAGTAGCCGGAAGTAGAATACACATATATACACATATATACACATATACACATATATCCATACAGACACACACACAACAGGAGAACCCCTATGAGTATTAGAAAGACATCACGCCTCATCGCCGTCTTGACACTTGCCGCAACAGCCCTCCAGCCAATCCCCATCCATGGGCAGGAGAGCATGACGGAGAAAAAAGCAGACCGCGAGACACCACTGCTGCAAGGCACCGTAACCGACGCGGACGGAGAGCCCATCATCGGAGCTCAAATCAAGGAAGAAGGCACCATGCGCGGCACCATCACCAACATGGACGGACAATTCTCGCTCGCCTGCCCCGCCGGAAGCCAGATTACCATATCCTACATGGGATTCCACACAGTAACCCTTGCGGCACAGCCTGGCATGAAAGTGGTCATGCAGGACGACGCAGCACTGCTCGACGAGATTGTCGTGGTGGGATATGGATCGCAAAGGAAAGTGAACCTAACCGGCGCCGTGAGCACCGTTGACGTGGAGAAGACGTTCGGATCGCGATCCGAACAGGACGTGGCCCGTGCGCTGCAGGGAGCGGTGCCAGGACTGACGGTAATCTCGAACAGCGGCAACCTGGACGAGACCCCGGCCATGACCATACGCGGAGTGGGCACTCTCTCCAATGGGGCAGCCAGCAACCCGCTCATCGTGGTGGACGGCGTGCCAGTGGACGACATGAGCATGCTGAATGCCGACGACATCGAGTCGGTGAGCGTGCTGAAGGATGCGGCCTCGGCAGCCATCTACGGCACGAGAGCTGCCTTCGGAGTCATCCTCATCACCACACGCCAAGCACGGCAGGGCGAACATCTGAACATAAAGTACAGCAACAACTTTGCATGGTCGGGAGCCACATGCCTGCCCGATTTTCCCGACGTCCCCACCCAACTGGAAGCCGCTCTCAGAGCCAAGAACCGCCAGTCGCCGGGAGCTGCCGTAGAACTCTTCGGCATGCACTTCGACCAACTGCTGCCTTACGCACAGGCATGGGCACGGCAGAACAGCGGCAAGAAAGGCTACGGCCCCATGCGTCCCTACGAGAGCGACACACAAGTGGGCGACTATCGCTTCATCGGCAACCAGCCCATGTACTATGCAGACTACGACATACAGGACATCTGGTACGACAAGACCGCGCCCTCGCAGACTCACAACGTAAGCCTGAACGGAAGCAGCCAACGCACACAGTACTATATGTCGTTCGGGTACAGCGGCCAGAAGGATGTCATGAAGATCCAGCCTGGGAAACGGGAGCGGTTCAACGTAAACATGAACCTGCAGACAGACATCACCTCATGGCTCCAGGCCGGAGTGCGCACGACCTTCTCACGTCAGAAGATTGACCAGGCCGACACGTGGGCCAACATTTACCAGTATCTGTGGCGTTGGGGCTCATTCTTCGTGCCCAGCGGACATATTGACGGCACAGACTTTCGCTTCATGGCCATGCAGAAGCAGGCCGACCGGCGAGTTACCATCCACGACCAACTACGCATGACGGCCTTTGCCAAGGCGCACATTACACGCCAGTTGACGCTGAATGCAGACTTCACCTACCAGATGGACCACGGCAACCGGAGGGCCGGCGACTTCTCAGTAACAGGCTACGACTGGTCGGGCACGTCGGTGACATCGTTGGTAGCACAAGGGCGCACCAGCACCTCGCGCTACAATGCAAAAGCCGACACGTGGATGGCCAATGCCTACCTCGAATATGACGCCACGTTGGGACAGTCTCACCACCTGAAAGCCATGGCTGGACTGACCGGCGAGGAACGGACCTATGACTCATTCTTCGCATCGCGCGCCGGACTCTATTCCATCGACTATCCGGAACTGAACCTCACCTACGGCGACCCAACCACATGGGCTATCGGAAGCAGCACAAGCGGACGCGCGCCAGGCCTTCCCCGCATGCGAGGAGACTATGCCACAGCCGGGTACTTCGCCCGTGTAAACTATGACTACCGCAATACCTATCTGCTTGAACTGAACGGACGATACGACGGCTCCAGCAGTTTCCCGGGCAACAAGCGATGGGCCTTCTTCCCTTCCTTCTCTGCAGGGTACCGCTTCACGGAAGAGCCCTACTGGACAGAGGCAATGCATCAAGTGATAGGCAACGGAAAGATACGCTTCTCCTACGGCCAGATAGGAAACGAGGCTGTGGGCGATGCCATGTATCTGGCACGCATAAACAGCTCCACGATGGACTACCTGGGAGCCGACGGCAGCCGACTGAATGCTTTCTCGATGCCTGCATGGGTGTCGTCCGACCTCTCATGGGAGCATATCTGTACGATGAACCTTGGTCTTGACCTCAGTTTCCTGAACGACCAACTGACACTGACAGCCGAACTCTTCCAACGCGAGACAAGCGACATGCTGGCCCCTGGCGCATCGCTGCCATCGAGTGTGGGAGCAGACTCGCCCTACACGAACAACGGTACCCTGCGCTCGCGTGGATGGGAACTGACCATGGGATTCCATCGGCAGATAGGCCGAGACCTGCGCCTGCATGCCAGCATGAGCATCGGAGACTCACGCGTCAAGGTGACACGCTGGAGCAATGATGCACGCCTCATAGGCCATCCCCTTGATGCCAGCCACGCCTACGAAGGCATGTACTGGGGCGACATCTGGGGCTTTGAGACCGACCGATACTTCACCCCCGACGACTTCGACGGACAAAATGCCGACGGCACGTGGAAATACAAGGCCACCACACCCGACCAGACAGGACTGCAGACAAACCAATTCATTTACGGACCGGGCGACATCAAGTTCAAGGACCTGAACGGCGACGGAGTCATCAATGGCGGGCAAGGCACTGCCGAAGACCACGGAGACCTAAAGGTGATTGGCAACGCCCTGCCACGCTACGAGTACAGTTTCCGCGTCGGTGCCGAGTACAAAGGATTCGACCTAAACGTCTTCTGCCAAGGAGTCGGGCGACGGCAAATGTGGACACAGAGTGCCTTTGTATTCCCCGAAATGCGAGAAGCCGACCTGGCCATCTATGCCCATCAGACGAAGTATAACGTCTATGACCCGCAGAACGGCATCGTAAACATCAGCGAGAAGAATGACTACCCCTGCCTGTACCCAGGCAACGAGTATGCAGGCAACGTCACCGGGCTCGTGGGCGAAGGTGGGTGTCACAACTACTATCCGCAGACAAAATATCTTGTGAACATGGCCTACCTGCGCCTGAAGAACATCACCCTTGGCTACACCCTGCCCCAACGGCTCACGAAACGCGCCTATATACAGACGCTACGACTCTATGCCAGCACAGAAAACCCATGTTTGCTCTACAAGGGTAACGGCGACCTGCCACTCGACCCGGAAATGAACGCAGGCCAGGGCGCACTGTCCTACGGCACGTGGGGGCGCACCTATCCCATCACTCGCAGTTGGTCCGTCGGACTACAGGCTACTTTCTAAAAAACAGACGGCACAATTATATAACGGAAAACAGCATGAAGACAAAGAACATCATACGCACCCTGGTACTGGCCACGGCCCTTGGGATGGCCTCGTGCGACGATTTGCTTGACAAGTCACCGAGAGACAAATTTCTCGACTCGCCCGAATTCTGGAGCAGCGAGAACATGGTGGAGAGCTACTGCAACTCTTTCTACGCGAACTACGCTGCCTATGGCAACCGCGGGGCCGACGGAGAATTCTATTTCCAAAGCCTCGGTGACGACCAAGCCTACCACAACTTTGACAACTGGCGCTACACCTCAGTGCCCGGCACGGCCAGCGACTGGAAGAACCCCTGGACAGAGATACGGCGTGCCAATTATCTGATACGTGGAATGCAAAGTAGCACTCTGCCAGATGCCATGCGCCAGCGATTCACCGCCATCGCACGCCTGAACCGCGCGTGGCAGTATTTCCTGCTGGTACGCGCCTACGGCGACGTGCAGTGGGAGAACCAAGTAATCTTACAGCCCGATGCCGACAGCCCACTTGTAAAAGCCGAGCGCACGCCACGCGATGAGGTTATGGACAGCATCGTGGCCGACCTGGATTATGCATCTACGAACCTGCCCGAGCCAACAGACAAGTTCACATGGCATCGACATCTGGCTCTGGCCATGCTCAGCGACATCTGTCTTTACGAGGGCACATACCGCCGCTACTGCACACAGGACGACAACGGACAGCAGCCCGACGAAAACCGTGCCCGACAGTATCTGCAACGGTGCATCCAAGCCAGCGAAGAACTGATGAATGCCGCATACAGCCTGACACCAGAATATGGCGAGATATACAATTCAGTGGACCTGAGCCAGAACGCCGAGGTCATCTTTGCCCGCAACTATGAGAAGGACTTGCTGGGACATGCCTTGGTGGACTACACCACAGGCTCTGAGATGCAGCGCGGCATCACACGCGATGCCATTGATGCCTTCCTGTTCCGCGACGGCCTGCCACGCGCCACGACCAGCCTGCCCACCAGCGACAAGCCACAGTTCGTCGATGGGCAATGGAGCATCAGCCAGATGCTACAGCAACGCGACGCGCGACTGGCCATTCTCGTGGACTCGATACTGGCTTTCAAGGGTTATAGTCACCCTCGCGAACCGGAGCTGGCCGAGATGACCTCGTCCACAGGCTACACCATACGCAAATATGATACAGACCAAATGGGCGACGAGAGTACACAGGCTCACTATCGGAACATGATTGCCACAGCCTATACGGATGCTCCCGTCTTTTGGCTGGCAATCATTCTGCTGAACAATGCCGAAGCACACGCCGAACTGGGCGACATTACACAAACCATGATGGACCAGACCGTCAATCGTCTGCTGGACCGCGCCATGCTGCCCCACCTAGGCCTGACGCCGCAAGCCGACCCTGCCAACAACCACGGAGTGTCATCCCTGCTGTGGGAGATACGCCGCTGCCGGCGATGCGAGCTGATGACCGACAAGGGGTATCGCTACTGGGATTTGGTACGCTGGCATCAGCTGGACAAGCTGGACAGCCGACAGCATCCGGCCATCATGCAAGGAGCCAACCTGCAAGATGTCCCGGACTGTCAGGTGCCACTTGAAGGAGGGTATGCTGTAGCCACCTCGGCCGTACGCACCTTCCTGCGACGATATTATTTCTATCCTCTGCCCTCGGAACAAGTCAAGCTGGGCGGCAGTCGCCAAAACCCAGGATGGGAGGAATAGCACGTCCTACGCATCAAAGGACAACCAGAACGAAGAAAACAGTTAACGAATGATCGGCACCATCGTCAACGCATGCACAATCCTCGTGGGGAGCAGTGTAGGAAGCCTGCTGAAACGAGGCATAAGACCACAGTATCAGAAGGTCATGTTCACGGCAATGGGGCTGGCCTCACTTGCATTGGGCTTCAATGCAGTGTGCCGAAACATGCCCCAGAGTCATTACCCCGTGTTGTTCGTACTCAGCCTGGCCATCGGTGGCCTCATCGGCACAGTGTGCCAGATAGACCAACGCTTTCAGAAGATGGTAAGCCGCAGACCGACCGACACAGACGAGACCGGCAGCAGCACATCGCTGGCCCAAGGCCTGAGCACCGCCGTGCTGCTCTTCTGCATCGGCACACTCAGCATCGTAGGGCCCATCAACAGCGCGTTGCTGGACGACAACACGTTTCTCTTCACAAATGCCACGCTGGACCTCGTCACCTCAGCCGTACTGGCAGCCACCTACGGATGGGGCATCGCCCTGGCGGCGCCCATCCTGTTCTGCTGGCAGGGCAGTATTTACCTGATAGCAAAACTGTGCGGCAACGTCATCTCCGATGAGTTGCTCTGCGAGATGAGTATTGTGGGAGGCACGCTGATTGCAACCTCGGGTCTCTCCATCCTCGAAATCAAGGATTGCAAGACGCTCAACCTCCTGCCCGCATTATTCGTGCCCGTCGTCTTTTTCCTTATAAAGGGGCTGTGGGGATAACAAACGGAATAGAAGAGGGCTGGGAGTCCCCCCCGGTTCATTCGCCTATCGATGCACGATACTCCTTCCAGAGAGCCTCGACACCATTCTCCGGCTTGTCGCCCAAGACATGCTTCATGGCTGCGTCCCACGACCATGTCTCAAGCTCAGCGGCCGACCGATTAAACTTGCGCAGGAAGTCCTTGTCCTTATTCAGCTGAAGCCAGTATAAGAAGTAGCCTGCCACCCGATATCCTTTGCGCCACGTGTCGGCACGAGGACGATCCTGCGACTGGAAGTTCTGCTCGAAACAGCCACACGCCACACGTACGGCATCGGCCATGCCCTCGATGAAGCACCAGTACTCGCCGCCGTCGCCATAGGAACCGCAGTTCTTGGGTTCCAGCTGGTAAGCATGCGTCAGCTCGTGGTAGAGCACGCCACGCGTCTCATAGTCCAAGCGCATGGTGTCCTGACCGGCGAAACTATGTTCGATCCACTTTGTGCTGTAGCGGATGCCCACGTGGTCGCCGTGCCCATATTTCTCGCTTACGCCGTCGTATTCCTCAATGGTGTAGAAGATGCGACCCAGTCGGGGAATGTTTTTGTCCTTGGGACTCCAATAAAGTGTCTGCAGCACCCGCAAGGCATTCTCCTGGATGTAGGGTGTGGGGTCGGGAATGATGGCATGATAAATCTTGGACCCCTCTGATTCGGGCGACTTGTCGCGGAAGATGACTTCGCCGGGGTTATACTTGCGCCACTTCTTTTCCACTTTAATAGGAGCGTGATACTTGTTGTACTTCAACTGAGCTGCAGCACCCAACGTCAGGCCCGCCAAAAGCATGAGAGAGAATAATCTTTTTACCATAAGAATAAATGTATAATGTGAATTGCGGTGCAAAATTACAGATTTTTTCGGAACACGGAGGGATTGGCACACTAAAATATCCCTCCGCGGCGTTATTTTAAGAGACCACACTCTTTATATATACAGTTATGAAGCCATTGATCCTTCTTCTCGCAGTCCTTGCCACACTGTCGGCAGGCAAAAAATCAGACAAAGCAGTACCGCTCGATCCGCGCCACGTCGAAGTGGACGTCCGATACATGGAGCCCCTGCGATGGAGTCCGCGCAGCGTGTCCTATGGCTATTCGCTCACCATCGACGGAGACAGCGTATACGTACATCTCCCCTATATGGGCGTCGTGCACCAGCACGATATGGAGAACGACGGGCTGAATTTCGAGAAACCCTTGCAGGCCATGCAAGTCACCCGAGGCAAGAAGGGCCGCGCCATCCTGTCGTTCAGCTGCCGGAAGGGGTTCATCGACTACTATTTCAAGCTCACCCTTTACCCGAACGGCAAGGCCTACCTGCGGCTTATGCCCAGCAATGCCGACGCCGTCAGCTACGACTGCGAATGGCATTAAGGTGCAAAAAAACAGAGAAAAAAAACAATAATAAAAAATATCTTCGTAAATTTGCGCCAACAATTCCGGCATACGTGCACATTAATTAAACTAAATAAATAAAAAACTCATTGCATTATGAAAAAGATCTTCTCCCTCGCTGCCATCGTTCTGGCGAGCATGACATTCAACAGTTGCGGTATGGGCACCACAGGTTCCACCGCCGCCACCAACCTGGCCACCGCCGTACTCACTGGACAGGCAGCCAACAATAGCAATTCGTCGCTGCTCACCTCGGTGCTGAACGGCGCAGGACAGAACGTAGTGGGCACCGTGCTGAGCACCCTACTCAAAGGCAGCAGCGCATCGGCCACCAGCATCCAGGGCACATGGACATACAGCGCCCCGAAGGTGGTATTCGAAAGCCAGAACGTGCTGGCACAGCTGGGCAGCTCGGTGGCAAGCAGCAAGATTGAATCCACACTGAAGTCGCAGCTTACCAAGATGGGCTTCAAGGCCGGCAAAACGACCATCACCCTGAACGAGGACAAGACATGTGTGTTCTCCCTGAACGGCAAGACGGCCAACGGCACATATACCTACGACCCGAACACCAGCCTGCTCACCATCACCGGCGCACTGGGCGTGACGAGCACCACCTGCCACTGCACGCTGAACGGCAGCGAGCTCTACATGCTCTTCGATGCAGACAAGCTGCTCTCCGTGGCCACTTCCATGAGCGCCGCCGCTGCCTCCACATCCACCCTCTCCAGCCTCCTCAGCAGCTACAGCGGCCTGAAGCTGGGATGGGCCCTGACCAAGTAATCATAAGACCGACACGTAACACTTTCAACACCACGACACACCACACTACATCATGAGAAAGAGAACCATCGCATGGGCTGCATGCCTGCTGATGAGCATTGCGGCCTCGTTTGCCGAAGTGAATATCATCCCCAAGCCCACCTCCATCACGGAGCAGACGGGTACATTCTATCTGAAGGACGGCCTGAACATAGGCACCAACGATGCCTCGCTGAAGCCTGCTGCCGAATATCTGCAGGAGATGCTGACACGCGCCACAGGCCTCACCATCAAGGCGAAAGGCAAGAAGGGGAAGATACAGCTCACGCTGCTGGCTCCCGACGAGAACGACGAGAGCTATGAACTCGTGTCGGGCAAGGCAGGCATACAGATCACCGCCCACAGCTATCGCGGCATCATCAACGGCATCGCCACCCTGCGCCAGCTGTTGCCCAACGAGATAGAGAGCAAGAACCTGGTGAAGGACGTAGAATGGAAGGTACCCGCAGTCACGGTCAAGGACAGCCCCAACTTCCACTGGCGCGGTCTGATGCTGGATCCCGTGCGCCACTTCTACTCCATCGAGGAGACCAAGCAGCTGCTGGACGACATGGCGCTGTACAAGCTGAACAAGTTCCATTGGCACCTCACGGACGACCAGGCCTACCGCATCGAGATTAAGAAGTACCCCAAACTCACGGAGGAAGGAGCCTGGCATCCTTTCAACGGTCTCGACCGCGGGTGCATGGACCGCGCCGCGAAGGAGAACAACCCCAGCCTGCTCTTGCCTTGGAAGTACATCAAGAACGTAGATGGCCAGGAACTCTATGGCGGTTTCTACACACAGGATGAGATTCGGGAGGTGGTGGAATATGCCGCCATACGTGGCATCGACATCATTCCGGAGCTGGACATGCCGGGGCACAACAGTGTGGCCTGCCAGTGCTACCCCTGGCTCAGCTGCACAAACAATGGAGTGGACCCCTTGTGTCTCGGTCGTGAGACCACCATCGAGTTTGCCCAGAACGTGTATGCCGAGGTGTTCAAACTGTTCCCCTACGAATACGTGAGTATCGGCGGCGACGAGGTAAACCGCACACGCTGGTCGCAATGTCCCGAATGCCAGAAGCGCATTGAAGAACAGGGACTCAAGGACGTGAGCGAGCTGCAGGCATGGTTCACCAAGCACATGGAGCAGTTCTTCAATGCTGCCGGAAAGCGCATCCTGGGCTGGGACGAGATTCTCGAGGGAGGACTCTCGAAGACGGCCACCGTTCACTGGTGGCGCGGCGACCATCCCGACGTGACACAGCGTGCCACCGCCATGGGCAACGAGGTGGTGCTATGCCCCTTCACCTTCTGCTACTTCGACTACGGACAGGACAACAACACCCTGCGTCACATCTACGACGGCGACATCGTGCCCACCGACCTCACGCCCGAACAGCTGAAACTCATCAAAGGCATGCAGGCAAACATCTGGGGCGAGTGGATTCCCACCGTGGCACGCATGCACTGGCAGGTGTTCCCTCGCGCACTGGCACTGGCTGAGAAGGCATGGACACCACGAAGCGAACAAAAGTGGGACGACTTCCTGCCCCGCCTGAAGAGCCACCTCGCACGCCTCGAAGCCATGGGCATCCAGTACCGCCCGCTCGAGACCTCACGTCCCTAATCTCCAATTCAAGTCCCGGACGTACGTAGTGTCTGATTTTCAATCAGAAAAATAGATCGGGACATATGCCATAAGGAAAGATTTCGACTTCAGACGGCCCGGGCCGTCCGGTTAGACGCCTCGGGCCGTCCGAATAGACGCCCCGGGCCGTCCAACCGTCCGCCCCGAGGCTTTCTCCTTTCAGACCCGACTCCATCTCCCTCCGCAGTCGGCTCCTCATCCCTCCCGACCCGGCTCCTCGTCCCCTCGCTCAGCCCTGCCGCTTTGCCTTTAGTACAAAGAGCCCCCAATCCAATAATCTCTATTCCCTAATCCCTAATTTTCATTCCCTAATCCAAACAGGCATGTTCAACCTCACTCCCCTCCCCTATTCGCCCGACGCCTTAGCGCCGGCCATCAGTTCCGAGACACTCAGCTTCCATCACGGCAAGCACTTGCAGACCTACGTGACCAACCTCAATGCCCTGCTACCCGGCACACCCTTCGAAGGGATGCCACTCGAGGAAATCGTGCAGAAGGCCGAGGGAGGCATTCTCAACAACGCCGGACAGATTCTGAACCACAATCTATATTTCGGCCAGTTTCAGCCTGCCCGTATCGACAACTACCCCACGGGGCGCCTGGCCGAGGCCATCGCATTGGCATTCGGCTCGTTTGATGCCTTCAAGAGCGAGTTTGAGAAACAGGGCACCACGCTCTTTGGCTCTGGCTGGGTATGGCTCTCGGCCGATGCAGAGGGACGCCTCGTCATCACGCAGGAGACCAATGCCGGCAATCCCATCCGCCGCGGGCTGCGCCCTCTGCTCACATTCGACGTGTGGGAGCACGCCTACTATCTGGATTATCAGAACCGCCGTGCTGCCCATCTCAGCGCCCTGTGGCCCATCATAAATTGGGACGAAGTGGCACGTCGGATGTACGCAGAATGAATCCAGAACAAGAATCCGTGGCGTGAAAAGCAAAAAACGTCTATTATTTGCTCAGCAAACAAGCAAGCGGCCTCCTAATCGGGGCCGTTTTTGTTAAATTACCTAAAAAAGGATGCCTTTTTTTACAGAAAAATACACTTGCAGGAGGGAGGAACCAAGAAAAAAGTGTAACTTTGTGCTTGTATGGCGCTAAAAAAGAAGAATAAAATGTGGCTGATAGCCCTGCCATCCTTATTGGCAGGCATCGGCATTATGATAGCTTTTGACTGGATGTGGGAAACGACATCCACCAATGAGTCGTGCATGGCCTGCCATGTACACGAACATGCCGACCAGGCTTGGGCACAGTCCATCCACGGCAAGAACAATAAGAGCGGTGTCCCCACGGACTGTGCCGCCTGTCACCTGCCGCCGAAGGGTACCTTCAAGCATTTCACGGCCAAGGCCAAGATGGGGACAAAGGACATCTTTGCCTATCTGACCAAAGACAAGGAAAAGATCAACTGGGAAGCCAAGCAAGAGCTGAGCCACGCACAGAAGATTATACCCAACGAGAGTTGCAAGAAGTGTCACCAGAACCTGTTCCCCGCCGGTGTGAGCGACGATGCCGTCAAGGCTCATCTCTATTACGAGGAGAACGAGGAGAAACTGGGCCTCCAGTGCATTAGCTGCCATCTCGATGCCGGCCACTACATGCCCAACTATCACCACGGGAAGATGGAAGGACCCATCGCCGTGGATAACAGCATCAAGTACGACTCGGCAGCGCTGGTCACGGAATTCAAGGATTTCGAAGAGACAGTGCCCGGCACCTCCGTACACATCAGCATGAAGGCCATCCCCGCAGGCACCTTCACCATGGGTAGCCCCGAGAAGGAAGCCTTCCGACGTGACGACGAAGGACCGCAGCGAAAGGTGAGCGTCTCCGCCTTCTTCATGGCAGAGACCGAGGTGACATGGGATCAATACTGGGGCTTCTACAACGAAACGATGTCCGAAGGACGTACTCCGCCCGAGAAGATATATGCCAACAACAACCGCCCCGACGTGGATGCCGTCTCCGGTCCCACACCTCCCTTCGGCTTCCCCGACCAGGGTTGGGGCATGGGCACACGCCCGGCCATCACGATGACCCACTATGCTGCAGAGACATTCTGCCAGTGGCTCTCGCTGAAGACCGGCAAGAAGTACCGTCTGCCCACCGAAGCTGAGTGGGAGTATGCCGTACGTGGCGGCACAGAGACCCCCTATTTCTTCGAGGGCTCACCCAAGAAATTCTCAAACGAAGGCTTCTGGCGTCATTTCACGTCGGCCGACACCACACGCATTAATGGCTTCATCATTTATATGAACAACAGCCTGGGCAAGACTCAGGAACCGGCCAGGGTAGCAGCCAACCCGTTCGGTCTGAAGAACATGTTGGGCAACGTGATGGAGTATTGTGCTGACAAGTATTCGCCCGATACATACGGCAAATGGACCGACGGCGTGAAAGATCCCATCTGCAACGAGGGAGAGGAGTTCGTCGTACGAGGCGGAAACTATGAATACGATGCGGCTCAGCTGCGCTGTGCCAGCCGTGGCCACACCGAGCATGAAGCCTGGCTGCGCACCGACCCCCAGCAGCCCAAGAGTATCTGGTGGTATTCCGACATCAAGGGCATCGGCTTCCGCGTTGTATGCGAAGTCCCGGCCGGAGTGAAGACAGAATAATCTAAAGAATCAAGAAAAGGAATTTAAACCAATAACCATCTTAACGTCACAATTATGGCAAACAAAGACATTAGCAGAAGAGACTTCTTCTCGTACTCAGCGATGCTGGGTGCAGGTACGATTGCAGGCGCATCCTTGCTCGCCTCGTGTGGAGACAAGAAAGACAAGCTGACCCCGCTCCGTCAGCCCGGCGAATATTACATCCCCGAACTGCCCGACAAGGCTATCGAGGGCCGCGAACTGAAGGTGGGCCTCGTGGGTTGCGGCGGTCGTGGCTCGGGCGCTGTGGAGAACCTGCTCGAGGCTGCCGACGGCATCACCGTAGTGGCACTGGGCGATGTATTCGAGGATCGCTTGAACGGCGTCAAGAACATGCTCAAGGACAAATACAATCAGGTGGTGGCCGACGAGAACTGCTTTGTTGGCTTTGAGGCCTACAAGGAGGTCATCGATCGCGTTGACATGGTCATCCTGACCACTCCTCCCGTATTCCGTCCCTATCAGTTCCAGTACGCTGTGGAGAAGGGCGTTCACTGCTTCCTCGAGAAGCCCGTGGCCGTGGATCCCAAGGGATTCCGTACCGTCATCGCAGCAGCCAAGCAGGCTGTGGCAAAGGGTCTCTGCGTCGTAACCGGCACACAGCGCCACCACCAGCGTCCCTACGTGGCTGCCTTCGAGAAGATCCAGCAGGGCCTCATCGGCGAAATCACCGGCGGTAACGTATATTGGAACCAGGGTATGCTCTGGTATCGCCAGCGCCAGGAGGGATGGACAGACATGGAATGGACCATCCGCGACTGGGTGAACTGGAAGTGGCTCTCGGGCGACCATATCATCGAGCAGCATGTACATAACATCGACGTATTCCTGTGGATGTCGGGTCTAAAGCCCGTCAAGGCCACAGCCTTCGGTAGCCGTCAGCGCCGCATCACTGGCGACCAGTACGACAACTTCAGCGTTGACTTCGAGTTCGAGAATGGCATCCACATGCACAGCATGTGCCGTCAGATTGATGGTTGCAGCACCAAGGTGAGCGAGTTCGTTCAGGGCACCAAGGGTTCCTGGAACAGCGAGACACATGAGATTAAGGACCTCCAGGGCAACGTACTCTGGAAGTGGGATCAGGAAGCTGCCGATGCCGAGTTCAAGCAGCACAACCCCTACGTGCTGGAGCATGTGGATTGGGTGAACCACATCCGCAAGGGCGAAGCACACGACGAGTCGGAAGCCACCGCTATCTCCACGCTGGCTGGCGTGATGGGCCGCGAGGCTGCCTACACCGGCAACACCGTGACTTGGGACGAGGTGAGCGCCTCCGAGCAGGACTACTTGGCTATGGCTGGCGAGCTGAAGCTCGGTCCGCTGCCGATGGACCAGTTCACCGTGCCCGTACCCGGCAAAGCACAGTAACCACCCTTAAGAACGACGGATTATGAAACGCAGACAATTCATGCAGACCACACTGGCAGGCATGGCCGGACTGGCCGTAGGCCCCATGAGCCTGGCTTCCTGTGCAGCAAATAAGAAGGAGACACTCCCCGTCACTCCGCTCAACCTTTCCTTCCAGGAAGGCATTCCTCCCGGCGAGAGCCTCAATGAGAAGCTCGACTTCATGGAGAGCCTCGGCGTCGTAGGCTTTGAGCCTGGTGGCCGCGGACTGGCCGGACGCGTCAATGAGATTCAGGACGCGCTGAAGAACCGCAATATCCGCGTGGCCGCCATCTGTGCAGGCTTCGACGGTTTCATCCTGGCCGAAGACCCGGCCGTCAAGGAGCAGTTCGACACGACGATGCGCGAAATCGTGGCCGCAGCCGGCGAGCTGGGTTCCACGGGTGTCATCATGGTTCCTGCCTTCAACGGGCAGAAGCCCTGCCTGCCCCATACGCAGGAGACACGCGACTATCTGTGCGCACAGCTTCATGAGCTGGGCGAGTACGCCGTAAAATGCGGCACCACTGTCATCCTCGAGCCCCTGAACCGCCGCGAGTGCTTCTACATGCGCTTGGTGGCCGACGCTGCTGCCATCGCACGCGACGCTCAGAGCGAGGGAGTGAAGTGCATGGGCGACTTCTGGCACATGCAGGAGGAAACGTCCGACTACGGAGCATTCTGGTCGGCCGGCACCAAGTACCTGCAGCACGTACACATCGCCAGCCGCGGCCAGCGCATCATGCCCGGAGAGGATGGCGACAAGGACGACTATCGCGACGGTTTCCGTGCACTGAAGGAGATGGGCTACGACAAGTTCGTGACGTTCGAGTGCGGCTGTCATGGCGACCGCAAGGAGACCGTGACCGCTGCCGTCAACCTGCTCCGTGCTCAGTGGGAGGAGGCATAAGCCCACTCTCCGGACAGAGACACGATACACAGATTACAGCGTTGTGTTCCCCCAAGCGAGGACACAACGCTGTTCTTTTTTATCTTGATTCACGTGTATCCCGGATTCGGGATTATACAATCTGAGCCAGGGCATGTGCATCCTCGCCCTCATAGATCAGCATGTCCGAGGCCGGCTCATACCCCAGCTGCTCGTACTGGAAGAGCTGCAGGGCTACGAACCCACCGTCACGCGACACACAGACCTCCATCATGTAATTGCCGTTCACCACGGGCTGAGGGTGGAAGTCTGCCAGCAACGGACGCAGGCTCGCACGCGGCTGACTGAGGATATGGCGCCACTGGGCACCCGACTCGGGCGCATATTCGATAGTCTTGACGTCCACCTCACTACCAGTGGGATTATACACTACGTTCGTACGCAGGCCAAAGAGGCTCTTGCGGATGCTGATACGCGAATCAGCGCAGACAGCCTTTGCCATCTGCAAATTATTGATATTTGCCATTTGTTTCGTTGTTTTTTTGTATTCTACATTTAAGCTCCAGGAGCTGACTAGCTGACCACTTCCGAGACCTCAGTACATTAATATATATATGCACTCAGTCGCGGAAGAGACATAACTGCTAACGAAGAATACGTCTCAGCGCAATGACATAGTACATGCGTGGAGACCCCGAGAGCGGACGTCGTATCAGGACGTCACGCCACCACGGGCAACAACGATTTAGGAGGTTAACGACTACAGCGCTCGTCCTGCCCGCTCCGCGATACGACGTGGAACCATGCGAGGTGACGATGCGCGACGGCCGCGTATTCGCAAGCCGTTGTCCCTGCTCCGACGTCAGTAAGGCGGCGGTGAAGGGATGGAAATGCTCGTAGAGAACGTTCTCGCTGCTCGTGGGGGTACCCACACGCTCCGCCCGCGTGCATTCCGTAGCAGCGGGCACAGCACACCGCCCCATCCAGAGCGTGAGGCTCAGGAACAGGCACAGGCACGGAGTCAGAAGATGCAGAGAACGCTTCATCGGTGAACAGAAGAGACTCAGAAGTTCAACTTCACATTACGTCCAAAAGGCGTGACGGCCAGGCCGGCCATCTTGAAATGCTGCTTACCCCAGGGAATACCAATGATGGTGATGCACAGCACTATTCCGAAGAGCACATGACATATCCAAGCCCACAGGCCCCCGAAGATGAACCACAGGATGTTCAGCGGAATGCGCAGACAGCCGGGAGGAAACTCATCCCGCGTCACCTCGGCGCCGAAAGGCCACAGGCACAGCAGCCCGATCTTGAATATCTGCAACGCCCAGGGAATGCCCACAATCGTCACAGCCAGCGCCAGCGCGCCGGTGAAATAACCGATGGCTGCCTCCAGTCCACCGAAGATCAGCCACAGAATATTACCCAATATTTTCATTCGTTCGTCACGTTTACGGGCAGCCTCAACATCCACCAAGCATCATCATCTGCCCCATTACATCTGCAAAGTTACGAATAAGTGAGCACAGAAGCAAAGAAAAAAGAGTTTTTCATTGAATTTGTCGAGCGAAAGCACCTTAGAACAAAGTTCAAATATACGAATAAGCGAAGAGAAAAGTCAGGAATAAGAAAAGATGTGTGGATACTCACTCGTCCCTGCAGAAACACATCATAGTAGGCTCACTCGTTCCCTTTACCTTCGCTCTTCCTTCGGTTGTTGTCCGTTCGTTGTCCGTTCGTTGTCCGTTCTATAGACGAACAACAAGCGTACGACAATCAAACATCGTTCGCACTTCAATCGGACATGCACCGAGGCTACACCTTGGGAAAAATTTCTATTCTCGTGCAGTCTTTTTGGGAAAATGGTATCTATGTAAGTAGAGGCCGTATGTTTTCGATGGACATAGAAGGAATCATAGAAAGAGGGCGACAGGGCGATGAGGCTGCTCTTGGAAGCCTATATAGGGCATATCACCGACGTATGACGGGGATATGCCAACGCATCGTAGGCAATCGTCTTTGCGATATGCTTTTGTTCAAAGACCTGTAGTTACGCCCCCGCAATGTCGTGACGATGCGGTATAAGGCTTCCCCTAACTTAAAAAGGTGGCATCGGTAAGCCGATTGGACAAAAATAGTATGGCAAGTAAACAATATCCGTCAGAAGTCAACGTTCTTAGAAAAAGAGTCGGCTAAATCAGAGTAGGTTGTCAACCAATCTCAGGCGGTCGGGTCAACTTTTTCCGTATGGATAGGCAAATGTTAAGAATAAAAGGCTGAAAGGAGAAGGCGCATGAAAGTGAAAATGATTCTGCCTTCGTTGCAGGAAGCCGAGAGCCCATATTGGCGCCCCATTAAGTACTCGCTGTTCCCGCCATTGGGATTAGCCACACTGGCTGCCTACTTCAGCGAGGACGATGAGGTGGAGATTGTTGACCAGCATGTGGAGCGGCTGACACTCGACGACGAGCCAGATATGGTGTGCATACAAGTGTATGTGACAAATGCTTACCGGGCCTATCGAATTGCCGACCACTATCGCCAGAAAGGCACTTATGTGGCTATGGGAGGCCTGCACGTAACGTCGCTGCCCGACGAAGCAGCCCAGCATGCCGACACAATCTTTCTGGGACCTGGCGAAGAGGCATTTCCACGATTCATCAGCGACCTTCGTGCCGGACATCCGCAGAAACGCTATGTGGCCCGTTGGCGATCGATAGAGAACATTCCGCCCATCAGGCGCGATCTCATCAAGCGTGAGAAATACTTCGTGCCCAATTCGCTTGTGGTGTCGCGCGGCTGTCCGCATCATTGCGACTTCTGCTATAAGGATGCGTTCTATGGCGAAGGCAAGTCGTTCTATACGCAACGTGTCGATGAGGCCTTGGCTGAGATTGACCGATTGCCAGGCCGCCACCTCTATTTTCTCGATGACCATCTGCTGGGCAGTCCGCATTTCGCAAGGGAACTGTTTGAGGGCATGCGCGGCATGGGGCGTGTGTTCCAGAGTGCCGCCACGGTGGCCTCTGTGCTGAAGGACGACCTGATTGAAAAGGCTGCCGAAGCTGGGCTGCGCAGTTTCTTCCTCGGCTTCGAGACCTTTTCACCAGAGAATCTCCGTTCAAGCAACAAGCTGCAAAACCTCTCGAAGGACTATGTGGCAGCCGTCGAGCGACTGCATAGTCTGGGCATCATGATCAATGGCAGTTTTGTGTTCGGACTTGACCACGACGACAAGGATGTGTTCCGCCGCACTGTGGAGTGGGGCATCGAGCACAGCATCACCACGGCCACCTTCCACATCCTGACTCCCTATCCCGGCACACGCCTGTTCCAGCAGATGGAACGCGACGGGCGCATCACCTCCTACGACTGGAACAAGTATGACACGCGAACCGTAGTCTATAAGACCGCAGGGCTCTCTGCTGAAGAACTGAAGCAAGGCTATGACTGGGCTTACAAGGAGTTCTATTCCTGGAGCAATATCTTCCGCGCCAGTTTCGGCCACGACAATCTGAGGCAGCAACTGGCCCACCTGTTCTACATGGGCGGATGGAAGAAATTCGAGCCGTTCTGGAACTTCATGATACAGTACGGCCAGCTGAACCGAATGCTCCCCGTTCTGGAGTCTTTGTTGGCAAATACGAAGAACAAGAAATCCTCGAGCCCGCCGGGCAGCCAATCGTTTTTAAATAAAGCAGCATTTTAAGGCGTTTTATATGCAAGTAGTAGCACAGCTAAATATATGGAGTTGTTGAGCCCACTTTGAAAAGCAGACTTGGTTCATCTCCTCAAGACATTGCTGTCCACTAAAAATCGCTGAGCGGTCTTTGAAATGATTGAAATATAGTTGGTTATAGAGGAGTTTCGGGTGCGACGATTTGATTTTGTATCTTTGCAGTCAAAATGGATGACTGCATATGAACAAGCCCAAATACGTTTTCTCCCAATT
>CADAJS010000033.1 GCA_902788315.1 uncultured Bacteroidales bacterium | reverse complement strand
GCAACATCTACACATTCCCAGATGTCGTCACGACGGAAAATCAGCAACCCTCAAACATCATCTACCAATAAGTATGAGACTAATCAAGGTTTTCTTTTATGTCATGGCGGCAGTCTCTCTCTCCGCGTGCTCAAACGATGACAACGACATCATCGAAAATACTGCGGAGCAGCCGCTGCCATTGACCATCACCGTTAGTGAGAACCCGCTTCAGAATCCTAATACACCGAGTCAGGTGTCGTCCACGAGGACAGCCGTCACTACGACATCGTCGCTCTCATCTTTCACGCTTGACTATCAGTACACTCGAGGCGGTGAACTGCAGTCAGGCTATGTCGATGCCAGAAAAGATGGAAGCGGGAACTGGTCGGCTGGAAATTGGCCTGATGCGGGGGGAGACACCGAAGTAAACTGGTATGCCCATACCGGAGGGACAATCGTGAATCAGACCGCCCCATACCTTAATTTCAAGGTCGAAGAACTGTCCACCAATCAAAAGGACCTGCTTGTGGCCACTGCTGCTGGCACCAAAAACGCCACAGGCGGCAACCTCTCCTTTACCTTTGACCACGCTTGTACAGCATTGCAGTTTTATGTGAAGAAGGCCACTAATCTCAAAGATTTTACGCTGACCGTGACCAGTATCAAGATTTGTAACATTGTCAAGGAAGGCAAGTATGACCTCGCCACATCGACGTGGACACCAGGCACTACCCGCTCAGAATATACGCTCTATACAGGCTCAGGAATGTCCCTCGGCACTACGGACTATACTCTTCTGAATGCCGGTGAAGATGACTATCTCTTTATGATTCCTCAGATACTGACGCCATGGGATACCTCGACAGCCATTGCTTCCGCAGGCACTCAGAGCTATATCCAGCTGGAATGCACCATTTCAGGCGCCACCTCCTATAGCGGCACGGCCTACATCCCATTTTCTGCCACGCTCACTGCCGGCGTGTTGAACAACGTGAAAATCAATATTGGGAGAAACTCGCTCTACAGCGGTCCCGTCACAAAAATCTTTAATTAGACAATGAAGCGAATATATGAAAAGCCAGCGATGCGCATCCTCAATATTCAGAATCAGACGCATCTGTTCAGCGGGTCTTACAAGGTAAACGAATACCGACGTGGCAACGAAATTACTGTCGGTGACAAGGATGAGTGATAGGTTTCCCGCGAAATATATCAGGGCAAATTCGAGACAATGCTTATTTTATAAATATATAGATGATAAAAAAAATGAGAAGAATTATGCAATGGGCGATGACCGCCACCTTACTGTGCGGAGTAATTGTATTCACATCATGTTCGTCCGACAACGACGATAATCCTGTAGTCCATCCCGACGAGCCGCAACAACAGCTGGCCGACTATACAGTCATTTACTATGGACATGGTGGCGGCAATCTCGACATGCAGTTGATGAGTAATCTGATGCAATTCTATTTTGGTGATGATGAGAGCTATCGAAACGTCAGTGTCGCGGTTCAGTACAAGTTTTCTTCGTTAGAGAGTATGCAATCTCTCTACGAACAGTATGTCGGAATGTTGGGGCATTACTTTGAACCCGGCACGCCTGACTATGAAGAGGGGCTGAAAGAGCTTGAGTTGTTCAAGAGCTACTATCCCTTTGCCGGAAAGACGGCTCGCTTCGTGGTTGACAGGGAGAAAGCCTTCATCTCGGGCGACGAGGACGGAGACACTCCGTCGGAGCCTGACATGAGTGCATTTATCGGTCCCGACAATGCCGACATCACCCGCACCGATTCGCTTACCAACTTCATCAACTGGGCTGCTCAGACATGTCCTGCACACAAGTATATCCTCGTACTGAGTGACCACGGCGGAGGATATCTGCCTAACGACGAACTGCCTGATGCTGCCGATGCAGATGCCAGAAAGACCCGCGGGGTGGTGTACGACGACGGTTATGACAGCCGCCACTTCACTGCCAAAACCCTTACCCAAGCTATTCGTCAGTCCTCGGTGCGTCCCAGTGTGGTCTATCTCGATGCCTGCTTGATGAACACGGCGGAGTACCAGTTTGAGCTGGCTCCCACGACCGACTATCTCGTGCTCTCTACCTTTGTCGTGCCCGGCGAAGGAGGCGACTATACAGAACTGGTGAATGCGCTCTCGGCCAACCCCGACAATCTGGAACAGGCTCTCGCCCGCTTTACCAAGGCCACTGTGGATTCATGGGACGAAAGCGCCGAAGAGAATGCCGCCGAGGAGGGCGATCAGCCCGTGTACCATGATATGAGCGTTTATCGCACTGCTGACATCGATGCCTTGGGAACAGAGATTAAAACCTTCACCGACCGTCTGATTGAAGCATATCAGAGCGGCGGCGACGACGTTCGGGCTAAAATTGATGAGGTGACTGCCAATGCCTACCGCATCAATGAGGCGCAACCGGAATATGACCTCATCGACTATGCCGTCAACCTCTCAATCGCTTTGCCTGGCGTGTTCGGCTCCGTCTGGGACAGCCCGCTTGGACGTGCCTTCGACCGCTGCATTGTCTATCAGCAGTCCAGCCGTTGGCTGCAGGAGAACGAGCACACCGTCGATCTCAGTGTGCTGCTCGGATGTCAGGGACATTATACCATGCTCTACGACTTCGGCGGAACTTCCTCCATACCCTTCCGCTACAATCCCGATGGCACCACCACGCTGGAAGTCGACGGCCAGTCATTCCCCGGAAAACCCTGGAACGGCACGCTCGACGCCACCTACGGTCAGTTGCGTTTCGACCAACTCACTGGATGGAGCCGCTGGATACGTCTGAACGAACAGGAGCCCAACGCCAAATGCTTCACCGGTTACAACCCCTTCATCGGCTACACTATGCCCGAAGACGCAGTCCCGCAATAAATCAGTCCCTGGTCTGCCTCCCCCGATTGAAGCAGAGCGTTGTACAACGCATAATTCATGATTTGTAATATACTGTAATAATGACACTAATGAAACGATACTTCGCCCTCTTGGCCGTCTGTCTCGCATGCGGGATGGCATGTGCGGACATCTATGTTTCTCCCGGTCGGGAAGTGGGGAGAGTGAAACCGATGAATGGCGTGAACAATGGTCCTGCCGGCCCCTATGGATTGGGTAAGACTCAGACACGTGACAATTTCGATGACTACCGTGCAGCCAGGATTCCCTTCGCACGTACCCACGATTCGTCGTTCAGCGAGTGTTATGGCTCGGAACATACCGTCGATATCACCGCCATCTTCCCCGATTTCTCGCGAAAGGCTGACGACCCCTCGGCCTATGACTTTGCCATCACCGACTGGTATCTGAAACGCATTCGCGACATGGGCACAGAGGTGTTTTTCCGCCTGGGGCAGAAGATTGAGCACCATGTGAAGAAGTATGGCATCCTGCCACCGAAGGACTTCCGGAAATGGGCTCAGATATGCGAGCACATCATCCGCCACTACAACGAGGGGTGGGCCGACGGGCACCAGTGGAACATTCGCTACTGGGAGATCTGGAACGAAGCCGACCTGGACTCCAAGACGTGGAATACGAATCCGCGCACCTGGGCCGGCACCGAGGAGCAGTTTTTCGACCTCTATGCCACCACGGCCTGTCACCTGAAGAAGTGCTTCCCGCAGCTGAAGATCGGAGGTCCGGCGCTGGCGGGTCAGGAACCGTGGGCCGAACGCTTCCTGACCTACATGGAGAAACACAGCGTCCCCCTCGACTTCTTTTCGTGGCACATCTATTCCACCGACCCCAAGGCGATAGCCGAGAAGGCCGGACGCATGCGCCGGATGGCGGATGCTCACGGATATCAACAGGCCGAGACCATCCTGAACGAATGGAACTACATTCGCGGTTGGACCGATGACTACCCCTATAGCCTCTCGGTGATTCACGGCGTGAAAGGGGCAGCCTTCACCGCAGCTACAATGGCTGCATGCCAAGCGGCGCCTGTGGATATCCTGATGTACTACGATGCCCGTCCCGAAACGCCTTACAATGGGCTGTTTGATTTCTACACCTTCCAGCCCCTGCCCTCCTATTACAGTTTCTACGCCTGGAGCCGGCTGGCTGCCTTGGGACAGCAGGTGGCGACAGAGGTGAAGGGCGACGATTCCGACCTCTATGTCTCGGCCGCTCGGGGAGAGGACGGTACGGTGGGGGTCCTGGTGAGTCGGTACAACGAGAATGACAACATCAATCGCAGCCGGACGGTGACGCTCCATGTGGAGGGAGCCGCCGACGGCGAGGCCGTGGCCCACGTAGTGAACTCGGTGAAACTCTTCTCCGAGACGCTGCTCGACGTACGCCAGGGGGCAGTCACCTTCAAGATGGAACCCAATTCAGTCATATTCGTGGAATTCCGGAAATGAAACTCGCTACCGCAGAAACATGAAATATATGAATACTATCCAGCCGATTATCGCTGCCGCAATGCTCATCGCGGCGGGCAGCATTAATGCACAAGACACTATGGAACTGAACGAAAAACAACAAGCACTCGTGGCCATTGCTGCCTGCGAGGCAAAGGGCGACCTGACAGCCCTGAAGAATCATCTGAACGAAGGCTTCGATGCCGGATTGACTGTGAGCGAACAGAAGGAGGCTCTGTCGCAACTCTATGCGTACACGGGATTTCCCCGCTCGCTGAACGCCCTGGGCGTGCTGCAACAGGTCGTCACGGAGCGCAAGGCTGCTGGGAGACCGGCCCCCGACGGACGTGAGGCCGATCCGCTACCTTCGGACTACGATGCGCTGAAACGAGGCACCGAGGTGCAGACGAGGCTGACGGGCCGACCCTTCCGGTACGACTTTGCTCCGCAGACCGATTACTATCTGAAAGCACACCTCTTCGGCGACATCTTTGCCCGTAACAATCTCTCCTTTGCCAATCGGGAAATTGTCACCGTATCGGCCATCTCAGCCCTCCAGGGCTGCGAGCCCCAGCTGAAAGCCCATGTAAGCGGAGCCCGCAACATGGGTGTCACCGACCGGCAGTTGCATGAGATTCCCTCTGTGCTGCGCCAGCGTGTGGGCGAGGAGGAAGCCGAGCGCTGCCAGCAGGCCGTGGCTGCAGTCTTCGGAGAAGAATACGCGGCTGTGGCAACCGTCGATTTCAACGTTTGGCCCAAGGGCGAACCGAATCCCTATGGACGCTATTTCACGGGCAACAGCTATCTGGCTCCCCTCGATGCCGAGGAGGGTGGACCGGTGAATGTGACCTTCGAGCCTGGCTGCCGTAACAACTGGCACATACATCACCGCCAGGTCCAAGTGCTCGTCTGCGTGGCCGGACGAGGCTGGTATCAGGAGTGGGGTAAGCCTGCTGTAGAGATGAAGCCCGGCAAGGTAGTGGCCATCCCGGCCGAGGTGAAGCACTGGCATGGTGCCGCCCGCGATTCGTGGTTCCAGCATCTGACGTATCACACACATGTCGGCGACGGAGCCTCGAACGAATGGCTGGAGCCCGTCGATGACGAGACGTACAACCGGGTGGGGCAGTAGTGCCCCATTCGGAAGAGGAACAACTGCAATGGATTATCTGCCCCAAGACCCTGCCATACTGGTCTCGAGCATCAATATGCTGCTGCGCGACGAGGAGTTTGACAGCCTCGAATCCCTGTGCTATGCCTTTGGGCGAGAGCCGCAGGAGATTCGGGACCGTCTGGCCCGCGAAGGCTTCGTGTGGAGTGAGGAACAAAAGCAATTTCGCCCAAGGGGTTTCGACGCATGATAACGAGAGAAAGCATCGAGACCGCCTACAGTTTCCTACACCAGAAGCGGAATGTCTATGTCCATTCCAGCCTTTCCTGGCAGCGGGACGACATCGAGTATGCCATCTCGTCCTATGTGGACAATATGAATGCCGAGCTTCTCGCCGCCCTCTCCGACGGACGTACAGACTTCCTTCGGGACCATGTCCGCTTCGAGGCAGACATCACTCTCGCGGTGGAACGTCTGGAAGGGATGCTTACTGCTGCCGCTATCTGATTTCCTCCAGTTCGCCCGTCACAGAGTCGATGATGAAACCGCGCACCACGATGTCCTTCGGTACGAGCGGGTGCGTCTTGATGGTCTCTACGGTCCGTCTTACAGAGGTAGGAGTATCCTTGAAGCCCTCGAGCCATTGATGCAGGTCGATTCCGCATTTACGTATGGTGCCGAGCGTCTCGTCGGTCACGCCGCGGGCATTCATCTCATGGTGGAAGTGGTCATAGCTCATGTGGCAGGCTCCGCAGTGGGAATGGGCCACCACCATGATTTCCTCTACGCCCAGCTCGTAGATGGCCACTATCAGGCTGCGCATTGCCGAGTCGAAGGCTGAGATGACCAGGCCGCCTGCATTCTTGATAATCTTTGCATCGCCATTCTTCAGGCCCAGCGCTGCCGGGAGCAGCTCGGTAAGCCGCGTATCCATGCATGACAGCACGGCCAACTTCTTCTCCGGATACTTGTCAGTGATATACTTCTCGTAGCCTTTCTGTGCCACGAATGTCTTGTTGTAGCTGATAATCTGGTCAATCATAACTTTGTCCAATTGATTTCATCCTTTCCTTATACATCTTAAACAACTCTACAACGCAATGGCTTTCCGTAAAGGCGGACTTCACGGGGAAGCCGTAGGCCTGCATCAGACGGAGTCTCTATGCCATACACATTTGAGAGCAGGTCTATCCAAAAGGGTTGCGATTCGCCTCTTTCGTATCCTCTGCCTTTCCACCGCTCTGCAAACTCAGCAGCAGCTACGGCCATCTGTTTCTCTGTCTTCATATTGGTTGCCTTGTTTCTGCAATCAGGGAGTACATGATTATTGGTCCAAGACGAAATAATACCAAATGCTTCACTGGCACTCCGGTTTTCTTCCCGAACATGTTGCAAATTTACAAAAAGCTTCGGAATAAATGGTTAAACGACACGAAAAAGTTCGTTACCTGCCACGGAATTTGTGGACAGGGAAACATTTTTCCGTGAGAATATTCGTAACTTTGCAGCCGATAGATAGAAACGTTAAATTAGAATATTCATGGCAAGCAGCAAGGACTTTGTACAGTATGTCACGGATCAGTGTTCGGAAGCGGGGGACATCGTCGCCAAGAAAATGTTCGGCGAATATGGAATCTATTGCAACGGGCGGATATTCGGTCTCGTTTGCGATGACAGATTCTATCTGAAACCCACCGAGGCGGCGCGGCGGATGCTGAGAGTGGAGGAACTGCGCCCGCCCTATGAGGGTGCCAAGGAGTACTTCTACATCGCAGATATTGACGACCGCGAGTACCTTTCCGGGCTCGTCAGGGCAACATGCAAGGCGCTTCCGGAACCCCAGGCGGCGAAACGGAAAAAGTCCAAATTGTCGTGACGACGAATCGATAACTAAACCAGATAGAAAGATGACGTACAGAAAGTTCTGGCATAGCATTCCTCTGAGTCTGTTTGCCCTGATTGCGTGGGTGGTCTCCGCCCTGTGTAATACGGTCGTGTTATCCTCATGTTCTTCAGACAAGAACGAGTATCGCACAGAGATACCGCAGGGAGGGAAGGTGGCGGAGATCGTTGCCCGTGACACGATAATCATCGGCACCACGGGCGACTACAGGCCGCTCTCCTTCCGCGAGCCGGACGGGAGCTGCTGGGGATTCTGCATCGAAGTGGCCGGGGAAATTGCCAAGCGGCTGGGTGTGCACTCCAGGTTCGTACAGACCTCGTGGCCCACGTTGTCGGACGACGTACTGGCCGACCCTCAGAGGTTCGACCTTGCCATTGGCGGCATTACCATTACCGACGCACGGCGCGAAACCATGTGCATGAGCGAGGGCTACCTGGCCAACGGAAAGACAATCCTGTGCCGGGCCACGGAGGCAGGGCGCTATAGGTCATTGGCAGACATCGACATGCCGGGGGTACGAGTGATGGTGAATCCCGGAGGGCTGAACGAACAGTTTGCGCGCAAGCACCTCACCCGCGCCACCATCCTTGTCCACCAGCGGAACGAGGACATCCCGACGCTCGTGGCCGAGGGGCAGGCCGATGTGATGATTACCGAGATTACGGAGGCGCCCTACTACGTGCAGACAGACAGCCGCCTGGCCGCCCCATTGCTGAACGAGCCCTTTACGCGGGGCGAGATTGGCGTGCTGATGAGACGGGGACAGGACGACCTGCTCGAGATGGTGAACGGGGTGATTCGACGAATGAAGTCCGACGGCACGCTGCGACGCCTGCACGAGAAATACGGATTGGTCTATGCCTACTGAGAATATGCCATCGATGAGCGTCGGCGCGTGGGAAGGGAGCGTCTGACGGCGCAGGATGCTACGCGTGTGGTGACAATACATAGACCTTGGCCGAGCGCACTCCGTCGCTGCGGATAGGGATGGAGGGATCGTCGGCAAATGCACGCAGTTCGGTGCTGGCCGTCGTGCGGGAAAGGTGGGTGAGTGCGGCGTAGTCATCCAGGCGCATCAGGGGATGGGCCTTCAGGTAGTCGATGGCCAGCTGGATGCGTTCCTCGCGGCTGTATGGCGAACGGTGCAGGGACTGATAGCCACTTCCCTCGCTTGTGAGTTTACATTTTCGGTCGAGTTCCTGAATGAACGTCTTGCCGGGCGAGAATCTCAATCCATTGACACAGAGGCTACGGCTGTTCCGTCGGTGCCCGCATGCCTCTTCGGCCTTTGCCTCCTCTGTCAGCCCAATGCGGATACTGAAATTCCCCAGCTCGCCCAGGGTGACGCTATAGCCGTCGGCCAGTTCTCCAAGCATCTCCTCGATGAACTGTTCGGCGATGCCCTGTAGCTCGCCTTCGCTTATGGCACGGTAGTGGCGGCCCACCTTCTGAGCCAGTTGCCGCAGGTTGACGTTGCCTCGCGACCTCACTTCGTATGTCTTCAGCGTCTCACCCTCATGATTGAGGTCCTTGCGCTCGCGGATGTAATATTGTGGCATGTTCTTTGCTTTTCTGTCGCAAAGATAAGCCTTTCCTACGACAAAGACAAGGAAATGAACCGAATAATGTTTGCCGGCCGTCCATGTATGACAATTATATGGGAAAGTGTATGGATGTACCACGGCTTTTCGGAGTGGGGGAGAGTCGTGAGGGCAGTTCCGTGCTTCCGTGAGACGGGTCACTTCTATTCTGACGTCAGATTCCTAATATCGACTTTGGTCGTTGAATTGTCGTGCATGGGCTATAAACAGCGATTCACCGACGGCGAACAAGTGTCCACTGCCGGTGAATCGTCTTTTCCTGTTTCCCTTTTTCAGCAGTTTTTCAGCGTGTCGGAATACACTGCGCCATGCCGAAATTCTGATGCAAAGATACTGCTTATTTCGTCGATTTCCAAATTTCCGGGCCTGTTTTTATTTGATTCGTCCCGTATAGGCATCCACGCCCGACTGTCCGATGGGCTGTGCGAAGAAGCGCTCGGAAGCCTTGTTCCAGTCGCCGCTCCAGGGCTGGCCGCCTCCGGCATTCTGTACCACCCAGAGTTTCAGCTGGCGCTTGTGCCAGTTGACGGAGCAGTTGGTGCCCCAGGCGCCTCCATGTCCGAACCATGCGTCCTCGCTGTCCTTCACCGGAGCAGAGAGGCCCAGCGAGTAGCCGCCCAATCCCTCGGGGCGAGTGGAGACAGCCAGGATGCTCTTGACGGTCTCTTCCTTGAGGATGCGCACTCCGTTCTCGCCGATGCCCAGGTTCATGAGCATCTTGTAGAACTTCAGCTGGTCGCTGGCCGTAGTCCACAGTCCGGCACCGGCCGAGGCAAAGACGTGCGAGTCGTTGTAGGGACGCTGCTCCCATGCCATCTCCTCGCGCCACTCGGCGGGAGCGTTCTCCTTGGTCTCATAGAGCTCGATCTTCTTCTTCAGCTGCTTGTCGGTGGGCCAGAACCAGGTGGACTTCATGCCCAGGGGGTCCAGGACTTCCTGCTTCAGATACTGCTCCCACTTCATCCCGGTAATTACTTCGACGACGGCGGCACCGATGTCAATGCCGGTGTTGGAGTACATCTCGCGCGTGCCGGGCTCGAACATGATGGGGGAGCCAGCTGCCACGGATGCTATCTGTCGCAGGGGGCCTCCGCCGCTCCATCCTCCGCCGCGCACGTCGTTACGCTTGGCGCTACACTCGAAGGGGAAACCGCCAGTGTGGTTGAGCACCATACGCACGGTGAGCACGTTCTTGGCGCGATGCAGGGTCCTGATACCGTCTTTCTCGCCGTCCAGCACCCACAGCTCCTTGAACTCGGGCAGATACTTCGAGACGGGATCGTCCAGCGAGAGGCATCCTTCCTCCACCAGCTTGGCAATCGTCACGCCGCAGAAGCCCTTCGTCTGAGAGCATTGCATGAAGACGTTGTCCATGCGGATGGGGCGGCGAGCGGCCACGTCGGCATAGCCGATACAGCAGGTCTCCTGAACTCCGTCCTTGTAGAAGACGCTGATGGCGCCGGCCAGGCGTCCGCTTTCTACGTAGGGTTGCAGCACTTCCCGGGCAAAGCTGGTGCCCGAGTCCTTCACAGCTTTCTTGGCCGACGCAGTGAGACTGAACACTGCAATCAGCAGGATAATGGTCCTTTTCATTATTATATATTATAAGGTATAATAGTTCCGAATGCTCACATTATGCTTACCGCATGCCAAAGTTACAAATAATCGTTCGCAGCACAAAGGAAAACGGCTGAAAAAATCGTGTTTTGCCCCTCAGAATGACGAATAATACGGATTAAGTGTTAAAATTATGTTAAAAAGGACAGAGAATGATGGGCAACTCAAAAGAACATTATACTTTTGCAGTGTACTAATAAACTATTACGCTATGTTAAACGTCGAAAACATCACATTTGGGTATCGTCCGGGGCAGAGAGTGCTGGACGGTTTCTCGCTTCAGATTGCCGACGGAGGTGTCTATGGTCTCCTCGGGAAGAACGGTACAGGGAAGAGCACGCTGCTGTATTTGCTTACGGGCCTGCTTCGCCCACAGAGAGGGCGCGTCATGGTGGACGGCGAGCTGTCTGCCAAGCGCCTGCCGCAGACGATGCAGGACATGTTCCTGGTTCCGGAGGAGTACAACCTGCCTCCCATCCCGCTGCGCCAGTATGTCGGGGTGCTGAAGCCTTTCTATCCCTTCTTCAGCGACGAGCTGCTGCGCACGTGCCTGGACGGTTTCGACATGAGCCCCGAGGTGAACCTGGGCGGTCTCTCGCTTGGACAGAAGAAGAAGGTATATATGTGCATCGCACTGGCTGCCAATACGCGCTATCTGTTCATGGACGAACCCACGAACGGACTGGACATCCTGTCGAAGTCGCAGTTTCGCAAGGTCATCGTAGGGGCCATGAACGAGGAGAAGACCATCCTGGTGAGCACTCATCAGGTGCACGACGTGGAACATCTGCTGGACCACGTCATCATCATCGACCGCAACCGTGTGCTGCTCAATCAGCCGCTTGTCGAGGGTGACGAGCCCGTCAATCTGGAACAGCTGTTTATCGATACGCTGAGCGCGAAGAGGTTCTGAGCCATCCGGCCCACAATATTTTGATTTTCTGAATACTTAAGTTTTATACAATATGAATACAT
The DNA here is from genome assembly GCA_902788315.1 of uncultured Bacteroidales bacterium. GTDB lineage: Bacteria > Bacteroidota > Bacteroidia > Bacteroidales > Bacteroidaceae > Physcousia. Next base: position 20,812 of record CADAJS010000033.1, on the reverse strand, counting down.
TCAATATTTCCCGATTCTGGAACGTCGCCCGGTGGGACCTCACCATCAATCGCTCTTTCTACACCAAGACGTCGGTGTTCATCGCCTCTATCATCCTGCTTCCCGTGCTGATGAAGTACATCGGCATCCTGTGGTTCCGCACCAGCCGCATTGGCACCGAGATGGCCGACACGGGCTACCTCTCCGATGATGTCATCCTCGGACAGGTGGGCTACATTGTGTTCCTGATTCCGACAATCATGACGGTGCTGATGGCCTATACGTTCCACAACCTGCTCACCCGTCAAGGACGTATCAACGAACTGACGCTGCCGGCCTCGAACCTGGAGCGCTTCCTCTGGCACACACTGCGCACTTTCGTGGGCGGAACGCTGGTTCTCCTGGCTTCCGTCCTGCTGGCCGACCTGATCCATGTCCTTCTGGGATGGTCGGTGGCCGGGCAGCACAGTTTCCATTCGCTCACCCTTGCCGTGCTGGAGTCCCTCGCCATACCTATGCACGAAATGGCGACGTCGGGTTCCTATGCATACATCTGTGTGATGCTCACCATTGTGTTCTATGGCTTCATCCACCTTTCCATCTTCGTACTGGGCAATGCCATCTACTATCGCCACAATCTGCCGAAGACCGTTCTCTGGCTCATTGCCGCCTCGCTATGCATGAGCGTGCTGATGGGCTTTGCCGTCTCGTTTATCGCAGGTCGCGATGTCGAGCTGGAGTCCATCATGCACATCCTGAAGAACATTTCCGAGAACGGAGCAGCCACCGCTGCCTTGCTGTGCTCGCTGGTGGTGACAGCCATCCTATGGGCAATCATCTACCGACTCTATTGCCGCGCGCAGATTACCACGCGCCGTAACCCTTAATCATACCGTGAACTATGACTTTCAAAGAACAAAACCCTATCTACATCCAGATTGCCGAACGCATCTGTGACGAGATTCTCCACGGACAGTATCCCGAGGGGGAACGGCTGCCCAGCGTGCGCGAATATGCCATGCAGGTGGAGGTGAACGTGAACACCCTGGTCCGCTCCTACGACTGGCTGAGCCAGAACGACATTATCTTCAACCGCCGGGGCCTGGGCTATTTCGTCTCGTCGGGAGCTGTGGAACGCATCGCCGAGGTGCGTCGCCACCGCTTCTTCCACGAACAACTGCCCGAGATGGTACGTACGATGCACGCCCTGGACATCCCCTTCGGCGACGTGACAAACGAGATGAACAAACTAATGATTAACATCTAAAAACCAAAAGAATATGACTCTCAGTATTTCCGAACTGCGCGCTGCAGGCCGCGCCGACCTCAGTGGACGCTGGGGCGAAAGCGCCATGCTCACCTTCGTGTTTGTCATCATCATTAGTATTCTTCAGGGAACCTGCTCTGCAGCCACCCTTCTGTGGGCACCCGGACTGGGCGAAGGCCTTATCGGCCTGCTGCTGATTCCCATGTATTGGGGCTACGAGATGACGTTCCTCAGCCTACATCGCAATCAGGATGGCGACCCGTTTGACATCGGTCATCTGTTCGACGGCTATACGGGCGGACGCTTCCTTCGTGTCTTCACCACCATCTTCTTGTACGAATTGTTTGTCATTCTGGGACTCGTCCTCCTCATCATTCCCGGCATCTATCTGGCGCTGAATTTTGCTCTGGTGCCCTATCTGATTCAAGACAATGCCGAGCTGCGCAACATGTCCGCCCTGCGCCTGAGCCATGAGATGATGCGCGGTCACCGCCTGCGCCAGCTGGGCCTCTTCCTCTCGTTCCTGGGATGGATTCTGCTCGCCCTCCTCTTCACGCTCGGCATCGGCATGTTCTGGGTACTACCCTATATAAGTGCTTCCATGGCCAACTTCTACGAGGATGTCAAGGCAGACTATGAGGCACAGATGAGCGTCACCGCAGAAACGGACAGCGAAGAGACAGACCATTATCAGAAATAATCCACCTGGCAACTGATAACATTTCGCTTCTCGTGCGTTAATATTTAGTAGTAGGACATTAAAAGGAAAACAGAATGAAGACCAAGAAACTATTTATGCTGATGCTGGTCGCCGGAGTCATGTTCAGCCTCTCATCATGCGACCGTGCCATACGGAAAATCGTCGATACAGCGCTCGAGGAAGTGCTGGACCACGACTACAAGGACTCGGAGGAACTGGGGCCCGTTGTTACCCGCGACATCGAGTCGGGCAACTTCACAAAGATAATCACTCACGGAGCCGTCAAGGTGGAGGTGACGCAGGACTCTGTATGCCGTCTGCAAGTGTGTGGCAACGAGAAGAGTATCGAGAACTATGACATTGTCGTGGAAGACGGCGTGCTGCGTGCGGACAAGAAAGGTGATTCGGACAAGGTGGACCGCAATACTCCGCGCATCACTCTGCGCCTGAGCCTCCCCGTGCTGAACAATATCCAAACCAACGGAGCCGGAGACATTGATCTCAATGGCCGGATATGTCAGTCGGAGCCCCTGGAAATCGAGGTGAGTGGTGCAGGCGACATCGACATTGAGAATCTGGAGACCACAGAGCTGAAGGTGGAGATTAGTGGCGCCGGAGACTTGGACATCGAACGCGCAAAATGCTCGGGCGACACACGGTTCAATGTCAAGGGAGCCGGCGATGTGGAAGCCAACGTGGAGTGTCGAGAACTGGAAGCCGAAGTAAGTGGTGCCGGAGATATGGACCTGACGGTTCAGTGCGACATCCTGCGTGCCTCGCTGAACGGTGCCGGAGAGATAACGCTGAAGGGTCGTACACGTAAGCTCTACAAGAGTGCAAGCCGTGCCGTCAATGTGGACACCGAAGCACTCGAAGTTCAGGAACCCTGACCGATGATACATCTGAAAGGCATACATAAGACCTACGGAGGCGCTTCGCCCCTCCATGTGCTGAAGGGTGTCGACCTGGACATCCAGCAGGGCGAGTTCGTGGCCATCATGGGTGCGTCCGGTTCAGGCAAGAGTACGCTGCTCAACATCCTGGGCATCCTGGATACTTACGACGAGGGCGAGTACCTGCTCGGCGGCACGCTCATCCGCAACCTGAGCGAGACGCGTGCCGCTGACTACCGCAACCGCATGATAGGATTCATCTTCCAGTCGTTCAACCTCATCTCCTTCAAGAATGCGGTGGAGAATGTGGCTCTGCCGCTCTTCTATCAAGGCGTGAGCCGCAGGCGACGCAATCAGCTCGCGATGGAATATCTCGACCGCCTGGGGCTCCGGGACTGGGCTCACCATTATCCCAGCGAGCTCTCCGGCGGACAGAAGCAGCGCGTGGCCATCGCACGGGCCCTCATCACTCAGCCTCGCATCATCCTGGCCGACGAGCCCACCGGTGCCCTGGACAGCCACACCTCGCTCGAGGTGATGCAGATCCTGAAGGACCTGCACCGACAGGGCATGACCATCGTGGTGGTCACACACGAGAGCGGCGTGGCCTATCAGACAGAGAAGATTGTCCATATCAAGGATGGCATCATCGAGCGCATCGAAGAGAACCTGGATCCCGCGAAGAATCCCTTCGGCATGAATACACAGATGAAGTAAGCGACTGTCATGATCGACCTGCTACAAGAAATCTACAGCGCCATCATGCGCAACAAGATGCGCACCGCAGCCACGGGTTTTGCCGTGGCCAGCGGTCTCTTTCTCATCATCGTCTTGCAGGGAGCCGGAAATGGCATCATACACACCTTCGAGCAGAATATGGGCCAGTTTGCCTTCAATGCCATCCGTGTCTTCGGCGGTATGACTACCAAGCCGTTTGAGGGTATGCGCGAAGGACGCTTCATCCAGCTTGACCAGCGCGACGTGGACATGCTGCGACGCACTTTCCCAAACCATGTCACTGACGTGCTGCCTTCCGTCTCTCAGGATGGTCTTACGGCCAGCCGGGGCGAGTTCCATGCCACGAACGTCGAGCTCTACGGCACCTATCCCATCTTTGCGCGTTCGCAGGCCGTCGAGGTGCTTCAAGGGCGCTTCATCAACGATATCGACATCCGGCAATGCCGCAAGGTGATGGTCGTCAGCAAGCGTACGGCCGACGACTTCTTCCCCCACGGACAGGATGCCATTGGCCAGACATTAAACGTCGGGGGCATCGCATGGCACATCGTAGGCATATACAAGACCGACGAGATGTCCTTCAATCAGGCGAACTATGTACCCTTCACCACGCTGGCCACCATCTACCACAAGGGGCCGTTCATCTCTTCGCTGACCATGAACGTGCGCGGGCTGGAGAAGGAAGATGACATGGAGCGCTTCGAGTCCGACTATATCCGTGCCACCAGCCACATCCACTCCTTTGCGCCCGACGACCGCCAGGCCATGTGGATATGGAACCAGGCCAAGGACAGCGAACAACTGAACACCGCCCGTCGCATCCTGCACACGGCCTTCTGGATTCTGGGTCTGCTGACACTGGTGAGCGGCGTGGTGGGAGTGAGCAATATCATGCTTATTTCTGTCAAGGAGCGCACTCGAGAGTTCGGCATCCGCCGCGCCATCGGTGCCCGTCCGTGGAGCATCATCCGCATGGTCATGCTGGAGAGTGTGGTCATCACCGGTATCTTCGGCTATCTGGGAATGCTGCTGGGCATCCTCTTCTGCGAATGGATGGACACGGCAGTGGGAGGCCAGACACTCGACGTCGGTGTCTTTCAGATGCAGTACTTCGTGGATCCCACCGTGGACCTCTCCACCTGCCTCATGGCCACAGCCATCATCATCGCCTCCGGAGCGTTGGCCGGTTTCTTTCCTGCCAGCAAGGCAATGAAGGTAAAACCCATCGACGCACTCAGAAACTGAAAAGACGAATTAGATAATAGAAAACATGAACTAAATCCTGCATACCACGTTTTCGTATGACATCCGTATTCCAGTCCTTCATGCGCCTCCTGCGCTCGTCCTTCGACAGCGACCAGTGGATGGAGATATTCGATTCACTGTCGAAGAACCGCACTCGCACGTTCCTCACAGCCTTCGGCATCTTCTGGGGAATCTTCATGCTCATCCTGCTCATGGGCGGCGGACGCGGTTTGGAGTCGATGCTCGGAGCCAATTTTGCAGGCTTTGCCTCCAACTCGGGCTTCGTCTTCGAAGGCACCACCAGCCGTCCGTACAAGGGCTTCAGCCGTGACCGCCATTGGAATTTGGAGCTCACCGACGTGGAGCGCGTACGGCATAACATTCCCGAGGTGGAAGTGGTCACCCCCATCCTACAGACGTGGGGCGGATCGGCCGTGGCCGAGAACCATACGTGCCGCGTCTCGGTGAATGGGGAGATGCCGGAATATGCACTGGTGGACGACCCCAAGATTAAGTTCGGCCGGCGGCTTAATGATGTGGACAACCAGCAGCGTCGCAAAGTCTGCGTCGTGGGAACCCGTGTGGTGGAGGAACTCTTCCCCCAGATTGGTAAGGACACCGACCCCTGCGGACGCTACATCCAGCTGGACGGCGTGTACTATCGCATCGTGGGCGTGAGCGGCAAGGGGGCGAGCGGCATCAACATAGGCGGCAACGCACAGACCACCGTCCATCTGCCTTACCGCACCATGCAGCAAACATACAACCGAGGCAAGCGGGTGGACATGATAGCGCTCACGGCACGTCCGGGATATAAGATGTCGGAGGTTCAGCTGCGGGTGGAGAGCCTGCTGAAGCGCGTCCACCTGATCCACCCTGACGATACGCAGGCTGTGGTAAAGGTGAACACGGAAGCCATGTTCGGGATGATAGACAGTCTGTTTAGCGGCGTGAGCATCCTTGTATGGATGATTGGGCTGGGAACGCTCCTGGCCGGTGCCATCGGCGTGAGCAACATCATGATTGTCACGGTGAAGGAGCGCACCACCGAGATAGGCATACGCCGAGCTATCGGTGCCACGCCGAGAGACATCCTGACGATGGTCATGTCGGAGAGTGTCGTCCTGACGCTGGTGGCGGGAATGAGTGGCATCACAATGGCTGTCATCATCCTGCAGGGTATGGAGATATTCCTGCATGGACAGGCTCCCGACGCACATTTCCAGATATCCTTTGGCCTGGCCGTCGGTGCAGCAGCCCTGCTGGCCTTGCTGGGCATCATTGCGGGCCTGGCACCCGCGCTGCGTGCCATGAAGATACGTCCCGTGGACGCGATGAGAGAAGAGTGAGAATTATCATAGAGCATAAATCATTAAACAAATAACGATGAAGAAAGTATTCAAATGGATGGCAATCGTGCTGTTGGGAGCCTTGTTTGTGGGCACCTTCGTGTTCCTCTACCAGAAATCGCGCCCCAAGGAACAGGTGTACGAAATCTGCGACGTTCAGCTCTCCGACTTGGAGAAGAAGACCATCGTCACGGGCAAGATAGAGCCACGCGACGAGGTGAACATCAAGCCGCAGATCTCCGGAATCGTCTCCGAAATATATAAAGTGGCCGGCGAGACAGTCAAGAAAGACGAGGTGATTGCCAAGGTGAAGGTGATCCCCGACATGGGTTCGCTGAGCAGTGCCGAGAACCGCGTAAGGCTGGCCGAGATCTCTCTTTCTCAGGCCCAGACAGACTTCGAGCGCATGCAGAAACTCTATGACGAGAAGGTGATCAGCGCCGAGGACTATGAGAAGAGCGGGGTAGTGCTGCGTCAGGCACAGGCCGAGCTGGCTGCATCAAAGGATGCCCTGAACATCCAGCGCGAAGGCATCTCGCTCTCGAATGCCAAGATGAGCACCACGCTCATCCGCTCCACGATCGACGGACTGATACTGGACATTCCCGTCAAGGTTGGCAACTCGGTCATCCTCTCCAACTCCTTTAACGACGGAACCACCATCGCCACGGTGGCCGACATGTCGAACCTCATCTTCCGTGGAAATATCGACGAGACGGAGGTGGGACGTATCGTCGAGGGCATGCCTGTGGTCATCACGGTGGGCGCTCTCCAAGACCTCCGGCTCAACGCGCAGTTGGAATACATCTCTCCCAAAGGCATCGAGACCAACGGGGCCAACCAGTTTGAGATAAAGGCCGCCATCACTGTGCCTGAGGGGCAGACGCTGCGTTCGGGCTATGGAGCAAATGCCGAGATCGTCCTGTCACGTGTCTCGCAGGCCATCAGCGTGCCCGAGTCGGCATTGGAATTCGTGGGCGATTCCACCTTCGTGTACCTGCTCACGGACAGTGTGCCGCGTCAGAGCTTTGAACGAAGAGCGGTGACCACCGGACTGAGCGACGGCATACGCATCGAGGTGAAGTCGGGCCTGAAAGTGGGGGAGAAAGTACGTGGAATTCTAAAGCTCGAATGATATGAGACACCTTGTTCCTCTCTTTTTCGCGACATTGCTTGCGTTGCCCTCTCATGCTCAGGAAGCCACCCGTCGCGAGTGGTCTCTGCAGCAATGTATCAGCCATGCCCTCGCCCACAACCTGAACATCCAGCTGCACGAGGACAATGCCGAGCAACAGGAAATTGCTCTGAGCACCTCACGCAACGCACGCCTGCCGAATCTTTCGGGTTCGGCAGGGGAGAACTTCAGCTTCGGGCGTGCCCTGACGATGGACAATACGTATGCCAACCACAACACACAGAGCACGAGTTTCGGTCTCTCCACCAGTGTGCCGCTAATCACAGGCGGACAGCTGGTACACGACGTCAGCATGAAGCGACTGAATCTGGAGGCTGCGCTGGCTGACTGCGACAAGGCGCGCGAAGATGTGACACTCAACGTCATGTCGGCCTATCTCGAAGCCATCTATCAGAAAGACCTCGTAGAGGTGGCCGAACGCCAGCTGGCACTGAGCCAGGCGCAACGTCATCGGCTCCGCTTGCTTTTCGAGAACCAGAAGGCCTCGGAGGCCGACACGGCGCAGGCCGCCTCGGCTGTGGCACAGGACGAGCTCTCGCTGACACAGCAACGCAATGCCTACATGATGGCCCTGCTCTCCCTGAGCCAGCTGCTCGAGCTGCCTTCACCCGAGGAATTCGATGTGATGCGCCCCGAGGTGGGACGTGTAGAGGATGCCGTGCTGACATCGCCCGAGGTTATCTATAGCGAGGCACTGGGCTTCAAACCACAGGTGCGCAGCGAGGAACTGCGCCTCCGCAGTGCACGTGAAGGAGTAAAGCTGGCACGCAGCGCCCTCTTTCCTTCGCTATATTTCAGTGCGGGATTGGGTACCAGCTATTATAACACCAACGGCTATGGGAGTCCCGCGTTCCACCGGCAGATGCGTGACAACTTTAATCAATACTTCGGCTTCTCGCTCTCCGTGCCCATCTTCAACCGACTGGCCACCCGCAACAACATCCGTTCGGCTCGCTTGCAGGTGCATGCTCAGGAGTTACAGCTCGAGGAGACGCGCAAGTCGCTCTACAAGGACATACAGCAGGCCTATTACAATGCGCTGGCAGCACAGCGTCAATGCCAGAGCAGCGAGGTGGCGATGGCTTCGGCTCAGTCTGCTCTCCGACTGATGCAGCGCAAGTATGAGAACGGCAAGGCCACAGCCACGGAGTTCCAGGAGGTAAAGACCAACATGCAGAAGGCCGAGGCCACATCCATCCAGGCTCGCTACACCTTCTACTTCCGCCAGCGCATACTGGACTTTTACCGCACGCCCACAGTGAGGTAGTGCACGCCCCGGAAGGCACAGTGCAGCCCCGACTGTAGCTGACATTCGTCTCAAAACTCCCGCCCTTTAGCTGTAAACATTTCGGTTAGAAAGAATGGGAGACACCCTTCATGACGGCATCCAAAATAGGTCAAAAAAGCCCGTTTTTGGGTGCTTTTTGGGGTGCAGAATGTAGCACCGCGACGATAAGCATCTGTATATCAGCGATGCAAAATTCGACGATTTTTCTGACCAAGCAACGTTTCGTACGGAAATACGCGATTCTCGCGAAGGAAGAGCGTGTTCCATGTGTCGATGCAACGTGTTGCGTAAGCCGATGAAGCACGTTGCTCCGGCCGTCGATACACGCTGTTCGTGTCGGGATGAAAAAATGTGTAAGGATTTCCGGCCTTATATAACTATACTCGTGAGAGTCATCTCGCTCGCCTGATCTGGTGACGAATGTACTCGTTTATTAGATACATTTCCTCACGTTCGGCAAAAAGAATTCATTATCTTTGCACTCGCTTACACGGAATTTTCGTACCTTTGCCGACCATTAAACCGAAATTACTGAATGTATGGAGCAGTTTAGAGCAATGAGACGCATCCGTCAGCAACTCTCGCAGGAGGCGAGTGTGGAGATATTGCAGCGAGCCACGTCGGGCACCCTGGCCTTGATGGGCGATGGAGGCTATCCCTACGCCGTGCCCATCAGCTACGTCTATGTCGATGGGCGGCTGTATTTTCACAGCGCACTGAGCGGACACAAGGTGGATGCCATCAGACGGTGTGAAAAGGCCTCGTTCTGTGTCATCGACCAGGATGAGGTTAGCCCGGCACGATACACAACGCTTTACCGGAGCGTGATAGCTTTTGGACGAATATATATTGTCGAAGACGAGACGGAACGTGTGGCTATGGCACGGAGGCTGGGCGACAGATACAATCCGAACCAGGATGAAGCGTTGCAGAAGGAATTGGAGCACGGGCTGAAGCGAATGCTACTGATACGCATGGACATCGAGCACCTGACAGGAAAAGAGGCCATCGAGCTGGTGAATGAGAGGGAGCGGGGAGTGTCGCACGATCCGGAACGGAGTACACGACCGTGTCAATAATCTGTGGAGAATGAAGCATAAAGGCATCATCTGCGGCATACTGGCTGCTGTCTGCTACGGCACTAACCCGTTCGGTGCGCTGCCGCTATATGAGGAGGGCGTGAACACATCGTCTGTCCTTTTTTACCGTTTCTCCATGGCGGTGATGATACTGGCCGTCATGTTGGTCATAGAACATAAATCCTTTAAGGTAAGTGGCTCAGAACTGAAGACGCTCGGCTCGCTCGGACTGCTCTTTGCTGCCTCGAGTATCACGTATTATCAGAGTTTCCGATTCATGGATGCAGGCATTGCGTCCACGATCCTGTTTGTCTATCCCGTAATGGTGGCGGTCATCATGGCCACATTCTTCAGGGAGAAGGTTGCGGCTTCGACGGTCACAGCCATCATTCTTGCCTTAGCCGGCATCGGCTTGCTGTACAAGGGCGATGCCGGTGTCTCACTCAGCCCGATGGGTGTTCTTCTGGTCATGGTGTCCTCACTGACTTATGCCGTCTATATCGTAGTAGTCAACCAGTCGGATATCCGCATGTCGTCGTTGAAGCTCACGTTCTATGTGCTGCTGATATGTATGTTGTCGTTGCTGGCTTATTCATTCACCTCATCCGACCTGCATCTGATGTTGCCGCCATCGCCCCGCGCATGGTTCTATGCTTGTTGGCTGGGTCTGGTGCCCACGGTACTCTCGCTGGTGCTGATGACCACCAGCGTCCACGAGGTGGGAGCAACGCCAACGGCTATCATGGGAGCCTTGGAGCCGTTGACAGCTGTGGCCATTGGCGTGATAGTCTTTGGCGAATCACTCACCCTTAGGCTCTCCGTCGGGATTGTACTCATCCTCTCAGCCGTACTCTTGATCGTGCTGGGGAAAAGATTCCATCTGCGTACCATCAGCCATGCCGTAACCGCCATCGTCAGAAAGACCTGGCGATGGAAATCATAGAAATAGCATATATACAAGCAATCCCTCGCAATCAGTCACTAACAGCGAGGGATTAAAAACTTACTAAAAAAAACAAAAAACAACATTGCGCACATGCCCTAACCCGTAGGGCGCTGCGAACATTACATTTTCAATCATTCAATTATCACACGCTTCCCGTTCCGAATGTATATGCCGCGTGGAAGCGGTCCGTCGGGGAGACGGCGACCACTGAGGTCGTACACCGCATCGCTGCTCTCTTCGCGGGGTGTGGATGCCGGTATCTCGATGCCCACTTCGTCATCGAAGGGCGTGCTGTTGCCTCGGAACATCTCGATGGTTTTATAGGCCGTGGCGTCGGCCTTCACCGTGGTGGAATTGACACGCCCCTTGCGGGTGACATATCCGTCAGCCTTCATCTCAATGAAGTAGCGTCCCGGCTCCAGGTCGTTGAAGACGAAGATACCGTTGTAGTTCTGGTCGGTCACATAGGTGGACACCACCTCGCCGTCGGAATTCTTCAGCCGCACCAGCACTCCGTTGGCAGGCATATACTCGTCGGGCGTATCGGGGCATGCATTGAAATACTCCAGCGAGGAGGACTTCTGGATGCGGTCGTGCAGCTGGCCCATGATGCAGCCCAGCTTCTCATCGTTCACACCGAAGTAGTCGATAATGCCGCGATAGTAGCGGATGCCCTCCTGGCGGCACCAGTCCTGGTTGAGCGCCCGGTGGCGTGCAGGCTGATAAGTGTGGAAGTAGCCTTCGCTGAGGAAGCCCGGCGTCAGATGGTGCAGCACGCCAAGATAACCCGTGATGCCGCGGTCGTTGGTCCAACTGCTGTGGTAGAAGTCGATGTCGCCACGTATGTTGGTCGAGGTTTTATAGTATGTCATCACCTCGAATCCGGCATGCATGGCCTCCGTCAGTCGGGGCCAGATGGCCTGGGCCATGGCTTTGCTTCCAGCGGCAGACTCCTGAGAGTCGTAGCCGCGATAGAGGAAGAGGGGATAGTTGATCAGCGAACCCTCTGAGGCAGCGTTGGAGTGGATGGAGAGGAACATGTCTGCCCCCCAGGTGTCCACCTCGGCCGATATCTCGCTCAGCGAGCGGTTGTAGCGGAACTCGTTCGATGCTCCCTTGCGATAGGGGTAGGGCCCGTTCTTTACACGCGAGAACTTGACTGTGAAGTGCCCGTTCTTCTTGAGCCGTACCCCACATTCGAGGGCTTTCCACAGGTTGGTGTTACTCTCGTAGAAGCCGCAGGTGTCGGGACGTCCTGTAGTGGAGAGCATGGGGTAGGGAATGGTGGGCAAGGGCCGGTCGTCGGGTCCCCAGCTGCCGTGGCCCGGATTGAGATAGACGCGCTTGTTCTGTGCTGCTGCGGGGAGAGCGAGCAGGATAGATAATATGAAGAGGATGTGAGTTTTCATTGCTGTGAGGGTTTGCTTAGCGTTCCACATTTATCAGAAAGACTTCTCCGCTGGCTCCCGAACAGGCGATGATGCCTCGGCGGGCACAGCATTGGGGATACATGAGCATCTGGCTGGGGTTCGTCAGCTCCTGGGCCTCGCCATTGAGGGAGTAAGCCATGATGCTGCTCGAGAGAAGCATCTCGCCATCGTCGCGGTCGTTCATGCCGATGATGGTCTCGTCGTCATACCACTGAGGGGCACGGCAGTCGTGAGCAATGAAACGGACATTACGTCCTTCGAGGTCACATACATAGGCTCCCTCGCCGCTCACGTAGTAGAGTATCCGCTGTCCGTCGGGCGAGAGGCTGGGCCAGATGTAGCGCGTGTCCTCGTCGGTGCCGTTGGGCGAGATATTGCGGGTAACGCCATCCACCGTGACCATCAGCTGGAGGTCTTCGATGAATACTTCGGCACGAGCAGCGCGGGCAGGCGACGTCACGTCGTCGGCTCTGTAAGCACGTACTTCGCGCGAGGGGGCACGTAGCTGGCGATGTGTACCGCTGTCCAGGTCGAGCATCTCGAGCGAGGTCTGCCTCATGTGTCTCTCGTCGAACGTTACCTTGCGGCACAGTATCTTGCGTCCATTCTCTGAGATAGATGGCTGGAACCCTGCACCCGGGATATCAGTGAGCTGAATCTGACGACCTGTCTTTAGGTCAATCTGCCGCAGCCCCTTGCTGGTCTGGGTGGTGGTCAGGACATAGCTCCCGTCGGGGCTGATGCCTGCCACACGGCAGTCGCCCGGCTGGCTTCCGGCAAGTTTCTCCACCCTGACATTTCGTAACACCTGCGCCTGCGAACACAGGCTGCAGCTAAGGAGAAGAATCAATATGCGTTTCATCGTTTGTTGTTAGTTAGTGATTATGTAGTTCATGCTTTTATCGTCATTCGTCGCAATGACCTCCGATAGGAATCTTGTCAATCCGTCGCTGATGGCGCCCACCCTCGAAGTCTGATGTGAGGAAGGCATCGATGATGGCGTCGGCTTCCGTCTCGGAGACGAAGCGTCCTGGGAGAACCAGCACGTTGGCATCGTTATGCTGACGGCTCAGCCGGGCGATGTCGGGACGCCAGCAGAGTGCCGCACGTATGCCCTGATGCTTGTTAAGCGTCATGCTGATGCCCTCACCGCTGCCGCAGACAGCCAGTCCCAGACGACACTCGCCACGCTCTACGGCATAGGCCAGCGGATGGGCAAAGTCGGGATAGTCGCAACTGTCTGTCGAATGGGTGCCAAAGTCGCGGCATTCATAGCCCTGTTGCGTGAGATATTGCTTGGCATGTTCTTTGATGGCAAAGCCGGCATGGTCGCTGGCAAGTCCGATAGGAAGAGGATTCATGAGCGGATGATTTCTTTATCTGGGTTGCGAGGGGAGAGGGTTTACAACATATTCTTCACTTGCTGATATACATTCTGGGCGGTGAATCCCAGCTTCTCGTCGAGTACCTTATAGGGTGCCGAGAAGCCGAAGCTCTCAAGTCCCCAGATGCGGCTGCTTGGAGCAGCACTGCGCAGCAGGCCCTCGAGGGCTACGGGCAGACCGGCCGTGAGACCGAAGACAAGGCTTCCGGCAGGCAACACCTGCTGCTGATATTCTTCTGGCTGCTGGCGGAAGAGTCCCTCACTGGGCACGCTCACCACGCGCACTCGCACTCCGTCGGCACGGAGCAGACGCGCACCGGCGCAGAGAGTGCTCACCTCGGAACCATTGCCCAGCAGGATGACATCATACTCGGCGTCGCTCTCGCCTACCACATAGGCTCCCCGGCACGTGTTCTCATACGGTGTGTCGGCAGGCAAGCTCTCAATGGTCTGACGGCTGAGGATAAGGGCTGTGGGCGACGACAGGTTCTCCATCGCCATACGCCAGCAATGTGTCGTGGCCTGGCTGTCGGCAGGACGCAGCACGAGCATCGAAGGATTGCCACTGTGATTGTGCAACTTCTCCATGAGGCGCAGCTGGGCTTCCTGCTCCACGGGCTCATGGGTGGGGCCGTCCTCGCCCACACGGAAAGCATCGTGCGAGAAAATGAACTTCACAGGCAGCTGCATCAGTGCAGCCATGCGGATGGCAGGTTTCATATAGTCGCTGAAGACGAAGAAGGTGGCACAAGCTGCCACGACGCCGCCATGCAGCATCATTCCGATGCAGAGGCAGGCCATCGTGAGTTCCGACACACCGGCCTGCAGGAAGGCACCGCCAAAGTCGCCACGCTGGATGGCACGTGTCTGCTTCAGGAAACCGTCGGTCTTATCCGAATTAGAGAGGTCGGCCGAGGCGCATATCATATTGGGCATGTGCTGGGCAAGCATGGCCAGGCAGCGCGAGGAGGCGTTGCGGGTGGCGTCGTCTACCTTCTGTTCCACGTTCCAGTCGAGGTCGGGGAGACGTCCTGCAAGCCAATCGGCCAGTGCAGAGGCCTTCTCGGGATTCGCTTCGCCCCATCTCTTTTCCTCCTGGCGACGACCCTCGACGAGTTCATGCAACGCTTCACGCCGACGGACGTAAAGGTCTGCAACCTCGGGAAATACCACAAACGGCTGGTCTGGGTCGCCGCCCAGATGGGTGATAGTATTTCGATAGGCGTCACCGCCCAACGGCGCACCGTGGGTCTTGCAGGTGCGCTCATAGCTGGAACCATCGGCCTGCAGGGCTCCCTTGCCCATCACGCAGTGGCCGATGATGAGAGCCGGAGAACCCTGAACGGCCTTGGCCCAGTCGAGAGCCTGGCGTATCTGGGCCACGTCGTTGCCGTCAATCTCGGTCACCTCCCATCCCAAGGCACGGTAGCGTGCAGCCACGTCTTCGCTGCTCACGACGCGCGTCTCGGTGGATAGCTGTATGTCATTGGCATCATAGAACATCACGAGATTATCCAGTCCCAGCGTTCCTGCTGTGCGTGCTGCGCCAAGGCTCACCTCCTCCTGAATGCCGCCGTCGCTGATGTAGGCATAGATGGTCTCGCGGGCAAAGGTCGGATTACCGGTGCGTGCAGCGAGGAACTTGGCAGCAATGGCAGCGCCTACGGCATAGGCATGTCCCTGACCCAACGGCCCGGAACTGTTTTCAATGCCTCGCTCGACACAGCGTTCGGGATGACCCGGAGTGGGGGAGCCCCACTGACGCAGCTGCATGATTTCGTCCATACGGTAGTGGCCCGTCAGCGTAAGCTGTGCATAGAGCATGGGAGACATGTGCCCGGGGTCGAGGAAAAAACGGTCGCGCCCCTCCCAATTGGGACAATCGGGGTCATAGACAAGGTGCTCGGCATAGAGCACATTGATGAAATCGGCACCGCCCATGGCACCTCCGGGGTGACCACTCTTTGCCTTTTCTACCATTGAAGCGGCCAGGATGCGGATGTTATCTGCCGCGCGGTTCATCGTCTTAATCTCGTTCATGGAATATATTTCAGCGTTATATTTGACTTTGTCACATATTTCTCGTGACAAAGTTACACATTAATTCAGAATGTACAAAATGCGAGACGTGCTTTTTTACGGTACTTCCTCTCCCTTGTACAATATCGTTTGATATTTCGGAGGAAGAGGAAGTAAAAAGTGGAGTAAAAGCAAGGGGAGGGGCATCCCTTGCTCGAACGTATTGTGTGGATTAGGGGAGCAGATTGACCGAGACACCGGCCATTACCCAGGCTCCAGGCTGCCGCACACCGGAGAGATCATAATAGCGACGTGCGGTGACGTTGGTACCTTCGACGAACAGTCGATAGCGGGGGGCTGTCCACTGCAGCTTCACGTCGAGCGTGGCAATAGGCGAGTAGGGGACCAGCTCACCCGTGCTCTGCCCACGCAGGTATCCTGTGGCAGGATCGATGTAAGTGGTGCCGTAGCGGATGTAGTTGCCCATACGGTCTTGCCAGCGCAGGTCCCATGTGGCCGTAAGTCGCGACACAATGCGGTGGTGAAGCGAGGCCACCAGCTTGTGGCGCAGGTACTCCATTGCATAATTGCTGCGATAGACCACGCTGTGGTCAAATCGCTCCTGATGCATGTACGTATAGCCTAAGCGAAAGTGCTGCAGGAAGATGTCGCGGCCCAGCAGCTGCGGGAAGTCGATCTTCAGTTCGCCCTGCACGCCGGCGTTGTCCAGATTGAAGTTGGCACTATGATAAGTGTCGTCGGCCGACCGCATCACCCAGTCAATGAGCCGATGGCCGCGATGGTAGAATCCGCGCACCGTGCCGGTGATGCCCTGGTGACTGTATTGCACGCCGAGCTGCGTGGAGTGGTTCACCTCGGGACGCAGTCCGGCATTGCCATTGTGGGTGGGACTCTTGTAATAGAGGTCGGTGAACGTGGGCAGACGGAAGCCTTTGTTGTAGGAGAGTGAGATCTTCCACCGCGAGGCGGGACGGTAGGCGATGTCCACACCGGGATAGAGGCGGAAGTGGTGGTCCACGCTCGTGTTCATATTGGAGAGCAGGCCGGCGCTCAGCGTCCAGCGTTCGAGCAACACATTATGCTCGAGCGAGAAGGAAACGTTGGTGCGATTGTCTTCACGGGTGTAGTTGATACCTTTATTATTACGCACGTGCACGTAAGAGGCGGGGTCGAGGTCGTGTCCGAGGCTGGTGCTCAGGATACCCTCCTGGCGTATCTCGGCCGAGACTGCCGTGCGCCCGCCAATCCAGCTGAAGTGTCCGCCCGCCTGTGCTCCATAGACGTCCACCTGGTGGAAGTTCTCGCCAAAGCGTTCGCCACGCACCAGTTCGAAGTTATCGTACGTACGATTCCAATATACCTTCGGCGTGAAGTGGAACACGCCATTCGTTTCGGCGCTGATGCTGGCGAGATATCGTTCGTTGCGCTCATATTGATCGGGATATGAGGCACTGTAGAACGTATTGGCACCATAGGCTTTCTTGCTCATGCCGAACTGCCAGTCGAGCGTGAAGTCGCGGTGGGCAAAGTCGCCTTGATAGAACATCTGCCCCTTGCGCCAATCACTGTTGGTGGTCCCGCCGTCGCTACGCCCACCGCCACCGCTGAGGCGATGGTTCACGTTTGCCAGTCGAATGGTGCCTCGGCCCTCGGCATCAAACGTTCCATAGGACCCTCCTCGCACTCCCACCGATGCCGATGGTGACTTGTCATGGCGTGTCACGATATTGATGGCTCCACCAAAGGCCGTACCTCCATACACACGGCTGGCCGCGCCTTCCAATATCTCAATGCGCTCAATATCGCTGATGCTCACTGGGAAGTCGGCTGCAAGATGTCCGGTATGTGGGTTGGAGATGTTCACACCGTTGAGCAGGAAAGTCATCTGGTCAAAGGTGCCGCCATCGATGCTGATGTCCGTCTGAATACCAAAGCCTCCGCGCTGACGGACATCGACGCCCGAGACTAATTTGAATAGATCGTTTACACTCTGTACTCCCGCTCGTTCTATGTCGGAACGACTGAGTACACTCACGATGCGTGCCGCCTGTAACTGAGTCAGCGGCGCCAGTGTGCCCGTGACCGTCACTTCGTCCATCCGCTGCTCCAGTTCCTCGTCGTGACGAGGTTGCTGTGTGGCAGTCGTTCCCTTAGTCTCCTCGGCTCTGGCAGCAATGCTCAGGGTGGCGGCGCTCAGCACACCGATGCACACCACGCGCTTCAGGCTGGCAAAAGCACAGTAACCGCGGTTCTCGAAGTGAGTCCACTTGACCACACGGGTCGTTACATTACCTTTTCTGTCGTACATGTTTAAATGGTTAATGAAATTATGTTATGAATCGGTAAGTCTGAGGTCCAAGGTTATAGCCCCTCGGCCCCCGAACCTCAACTTACACATTAAAGCGCAGTTAACACGCCATGAATACCTTTCGTCTGAAAGCACTAAATCAGTATCATCCCAGCCTTACGGCACTCGCAGCGCATCTCGGTGGGCCAGATGCTTGCCTGTGTCTCGCCGATATGGCCCTTGTGGAGCAGAATCATGCACAGGCGGCTCTGCCCGATACCTCCGCCGATGCTCTGTGGCAGCGTGCCTTCGAGCAGGCGACGATGGAAATAGAGTGTGCTGCGCTCCTCTTTCCCCTGAATGGCCAGTTGGCGCCGCAACGTCTCCTCATCCACACGGATGCCCATGCTGCTTAGCTCCACGCTGCGTCCCAACACTGGATACCAAATGAGCAGGTCGCCATTCAGCCCCTCGAAGCCGTCCTCGTTGGGTGTGCTCCAGTCATCATAGTCGGGTGCACGCTGGTCGTGTTCCTTCCCGTCGGCCAACTTGCCGCCGATACCGATGATGAACACCGCACCGTGTTTCCGGCAGATGAGATCCTCGCGCTCTTTGGGTGTGGCATCAGGATACATGCGACGCAGCTCTTCGCTGTGTATGAAGAAGATATCCTCGGGTAAATAAGGTTCCAGTTGAGGGTATGTCTCGCAGATATAGAACTCGGTGCGCAGGATGGCACTGTATATCTTACGTACGATTTTCTTCAGATAAGCCAGGTTGCGGTCCTCGCGACGCAGTACTCGTTCCCAGTCCCACTGATCCACATAGAGGCTATGCAGGTTGTCCAGTTCCTCGTCGGCTCGGATGGCATTCATGTCCGTGACGATACCAAAGCCTGGGGCAATCTCGTATTCGGCCAGCGTCAGGCGTTTCCACTTTGCCAGGCTGTGAACCACCTCGGCCACCGACTCGCCCATATCCTTGATGGGGAAGGACACCGGACGCTCCACACCGTTCAGGTCATCATTGATACCCAGCCCGCGCAGGACAAACAGCGGAGCCGTCACCCGACGGAGACGCAATTCGGTGCTGAGACTGCTCAAGAAATAATCCTTGATCTTCTTTATGGCCATCTCTGTCTGTTTAAGGTCGAGCAGTGCACGATACCCCTCAGGCTTCGATAATTTACTCATGACGTACTTTTCTATTTGGTGTTTGTGTCATATTGATTCGCAAAGATACATCTTTTATTTCATCCTGTCAAACTTTTCGGCAAAAAACTTAGCTTGCGAATGTATTTCGAGGCACATTTTATGTTAAAAAGTGAAGATAATCGCAGAATTTGCTTTCATGATGTGCAGGATAATGAAATGCCAATCAAACCATTTGGCATCGAATCAATCTTCGATTATTCTTCAACACCACTTCGTGGCAGAAGCGTCCCAAAGGGCCTGGCGCATACCTCTGACTACGTCGAAAGTACTTCCGCTCGAAAGCTCAAAACGAAAAAAGGTGTTCTTTCGTTTGGTGCTTTCCTCGCTTATTCGTACCTCTGACTACGTCGAAAGTACTTCCGCTCGAAAGCTCAAAACGAAAAAAGGTGTTCTTTCGTTTGGTGCTTTCCTCGCTTATTCGTACCTTTGCAGACGAAAAGATGATTGCGATGCTTTTGTGCGGCAAGCCGCACACCTGAATCGTCAAAAGATGCACCCGTAGTTCAATGGATAGAATGGAAGATTCCGGTTCTGATGGCTTTATTTTAGCCCGACCTGCAAAGGAGCTGGAGCACACAAAAAGGAAAGTAGCTGGCAAGAGCCTGCAAAGAGAACAAACGAAGTGAGCGTAAGCCCTTGTAGTTCAATGGATAGAATAGCGGATTCCGGTTCCGCAGATTAGGGTTCGATTCCCTACAAGGGTACACCAAAAGCCAGTTTAACAAAGTGTTAAGCTGGCTTAATTTATTTTCACTTTCCGCAAAAAATCCGTATATTTGCAGCGCATTGTGGTTCAAATGTGGTTCAGCGTGGAACGCAGCCGCACTCCAGCCATGCCACACATTATATAATATAATAGCAATCTGCAAGAGCGTATGAGCGTAACATTTAAGGCGGTGGTGTATGCACACCACAAAAAAGCTGATGGCACGTACAATGTAAAGGTGCGTGTAACACATAACAGGGTTAAAAGGCACATTGCAACCAATGTGTTTGTTAAGCGTGAAGACCTCACAAGGGGGTACAAGATTAAGAGCCAGCAGGTACTGGATGAGCTAAAGGCTATAATTGAGCGTTACCAGCGCATAGCCGGAACACTGCCGGTTGAGAGGGCAAAGGTTATGAGTGTGGATGAGGTGGTGCAATACATTACAAGCTATGAGCACCAGCATGAGGTGTTTGAACTGGACTTTATAGAGTTTGGCAGGCAGGTGATTGAGGAAACGCAGGAGCAAGGCAGGTGGGGCAGCGCAAAAGGCTACGATACGGCACTCAATGCGCTGGTGCGTTTCCTGCACACAGACCACCTGCCAATACAGCAGGTGACGGTTAAGCTGCTGGAGGATTTTGCCAAGTACATAGCCAATGAGCCAAAGCAGCAGTACAAGCCTGCCAAGGGTAAGAGAGCACCAGCAAAGGGAGAGAGAGCAACAAGCCTTTATTTGAGCTACATACGCATACTGCATAACAAAGCAAAGGAGAAATACAATGATGAGGATGCAGGTATAATACGCATACCAAACAGCCCATTTAAGCGTTTCCATGTGCCACGTCAGCCCCTCACACGTAAGCGCAGCGTGAGCGTGGAGCAGCTGCAAGCCATTATGCAGGTTGAGGATGGGAGGACAAAGGACAGCAGGGTAACGCTGGCAAGGGATGTGTTTTTGCTCTCATTTGGTTTAATAGGAATGAACAGCGTGGACTTGTTCCGCTGCACCCAGTACAAGGATGGGCGCATAACGTACCAAAGGAGCAAGACGAGAGGCAGGAGGGCTGAT
>CADAJS010000032.1 GCA_902788315.1 uncultured Bacteroidales bacterium | reverse complement strand
CATGCAGGGCAAGGAAATCACCAGCGGCGTCACCACTGACCGCAAGAAGAGACTTACCAGCCATGATTCTTCTGATATTCAGGATTTCCTCAACCGGAATAACATATCAGGCGAGGTTAACGTCAGCTTCCGCGAGGACAAGGGTACCACCTTCCACCTCACCAACATGGACCTCAAGCCCGGGCACAGCTATATGCTCATCCTGAGTGCCGATGCCTACGAGATTGAAAACGGACGACGCGTATGGTGTGAGTACTACAGCGAGAAGGACCGTAAGCCCTACGACATCCACTGGCAGCAGAACAAGGCCTGGTTCTTCCGCATCAAGGGCGAGGAAGAGGAGAAGATTGTCACCGACTCCCTCCGCAATCTGGAACCCTACGTCGCCCTGGCCTACCCATCATATAATGGTACTCGCGTGCGCGACGAGCGTGGCGAAGGCGAGACGAAGGCGTACTTCAACGACATCATGCATCCCACCATCGCCCTCAACCGCGACATCCGCACCTACCTGCCTACAAGCAAGATGCAGTGGGTGCTCGAAGGATATACGACCTCTGGCGACACGCTCCGACAGACGCGCACCGCCACCTACCGCACCTCTAACAACGGCAACTGCATCAACCTGGAGCCCACCACTTCCTTCACCCCCTTCGCGGAGTTCACCACGGCAGCCAGTGGCAAGTCGGACTACGACTTCAACCAAGAGCATTATCGCCTGCGTCTCCTCTATACCTATAACCACAAAGCCAAGGAGATTGACTGGGAAAAGACCACTGCCCGGGTGGGATGGAGTGAATACATCTACAAGGACGTGGCGAAGGGCGACAGCACGTTTGCCTTGGTGGATATCTCGATGACCACGCTGCCTCACGACGTGAGTATTTATGGCAAGAAGCACACCGACACGTGGCGCGAGGTGTCGAACGACAATAACAAGGAGTTGCTGGCCTACACGAGGCCCTTCGTCGGCGCCAGCATGGACAGCATCCCACACCTGCTCTACGAGGCCGACTATAAAACGAAGAAACCGACAGATGAGGACATCGTCTTCAAGAACGCCAAGTACGAGACGGCCGATGAACCCTACCGACTCATCGACCCGTACCTCTACCTGGCCTACCTCGGCAAGTGGGTGTTCATCGGCGACCGCGAGATCAGTGAGTACGCCTTCGACGATGTGCCCGTGAAGTTCGGTTCCGAGAGCCTCATCTTCAACTACAACGGAACGGTTGTGAACAGCGAGTTCCTCAAGGTGGATGCCAAGAAGGGCGAGCGCAACAAGTCGCTCCTCGAGCTGCGCGACCAGATGTATGGCGTATGGAACACCTGGAACTACAACGACTCTAACCATCCCAAGTACCCGCTGCCCGCAATAAGCAGCACGGTGGGCGGCATCACCGCCAACAACCAGGACGGCAAGACCAGTACCGTGACGCCCATCAACGTCCGCAACAGCAACTACACCAGCTACAACTTTGCCTTCGAGGACTTGATGAAGGACTATGTGGCCGCCTACGACGTGGCCGAAGAACTCTGCGACAAGCTGCGCGCCAGCGGCCGTGATGTGCTCGGCCACTTCTATACCCAGATGGCTAAGTACGACGGCGACTGCAACAGCCCGTCGTTCGACGACGGCCTCAATGCCGCCCTGAAAAAGTGGAACAGCCTGCATCGCGGACAGTATCTCGAGGTGAGCCAGCGAGGCTACACTGTGCGCTTGCCGTACTATCAGCTGCCGCTCATCTTCGGAGGCTGCTTCGGCAGCGACAACGTGGCTTCCACCTATGCCGCACCCACGATGAACGCCCAGCGTCTCAACAAGGACTACCGCACCCTCGGTGCCTCCATCGGCAGCAACGACCTCTCCTCGGGCGACGGCGACCCCGCCAACGCACGCCTCAGCATGCGCTGGGACACCCGCGCCTCCAACCTCCTTTTCTTCCGTCTTACCGGAAGCAACTCGAACACCACCCACGTCGTGGGCAGCAAGAGCTACAAGGACTACGTCTTCAGCACCTACACCGACAAGTACACCGAGAACTATCCCACCAACAGCCATGTGAACTGGGATAACTTCCAGCGCAGCAAGGCTCTGGAGGCTGTCACCCGCTTCAAGGCGCGCATCTACCGTGTGGATGCCTATGACATCCAGAAGGGACAGTACGTCGTCACCTCTGCGACTTCCGGCCGCGGCGGCGGCCCGTGGGAGCAGACGGTGAACGTCTGCGAGGGCAACGGCGTGAAGAACCTCGGCGACATGTACAGCCAGGTGGAGGCACAGGACGAGTTCCGCGAGACGCACTACGAAAAGGAAATCCCACAGGTGTTCTGGCTCGAGGACACCAAGACGCTCGTCTTCCAGGCCACCAGCAAGATCATATCCGTGGGCAGCAGCTACATTCCCCACGTGGGCAATAAGTCCCTTGGCACCGTTTCCCGCGTCTGGATTCGCGACGATGTGATAGACAGGAATTGGCAGATAAACAGCATCCGCGACAATTGTGTCAAGATCTACATCCATCAGCAAAGTACGCTCATGCCCCTCGAGATGACGAAGGACCTCAGCAGACTCTTCCAGGACTTCAAGAATGTGAAGGAAGTGACGGGCCTGAGATTCATTTGCAACCCCTCGACGACCAACATGTCCTACATGTTTGCCGGTTGTAAGAACTTAGAGACCGTGGACTGCAAAGACTGGCAATATACGCAGAACGTCACCTCCATGTCCCACATGTTCGACGGCTGCGTCAAGCTGAAGTCGCTCGACCTGACTAAATTCACCACTCCCTCGGTGAAGGGCATGACCTCCATGTTCGAGAATTGCGAGTCGCTGACGTCGCTCGACCTGAGCAGCTTCACGGGCGAGGCTCTAATGAGCACCAGCCGCATGTTTGCCGGCTGCAAGAAACTCACGAGCATCGACATCAGCGGCATCGCCGGTACAGACGACGACTACTACATGTGCGAACACATGTTCGACGGCTGCACCGCCCTGCGCACCCTCCGCATGGATGCCCTCAACCCACAACCGTGGGGCAGCTATGATGCGGATATGTTCAAGGGCGTAGGCAGTTCGCTCACGTGCTACTACTTCTCCGGACTGGTGACGAGAGTGGCCAACCAGATTCCCGGCCGCAAGGTGGCACAGCCCGACGAGCGTGCCAAGGTCGTCTATGGCCGCACCGACAGCGGCGAGGACGTCCTCCTTTTTGTCTATAAGCCGGACAATTACAAGACGGGCAACACCTACACCATCTCCGCGTCCTATCTGGACTTCGACGGCTCCATGACGGGCATGAATGTCATCTTCGCCAATCATAAGACCACGAAGCTCACCGTTACCGTCAAGGGCGTCTGGAAAGGCGACGACGTCATCGACACCTACAGCTCGCCCAAGTGGAGCACCGGCGCGTCCTCTGTTCGCACCATCTATATCGACAAGGACTTCGCCAAGGCCATGCCGAAGAGCACCGCCTATTGGTTCAAGAACTTCTCGCAGTTGACCACCATCCATGGCCTGCCGCACCTCAACACCGAGAATGTCACCAACATGCGCGAGATGTTTGCCGGATGCAGCAAGCTGACGAAACTTCACCTCGGAGATTTCGTCTTCGGCGCAGACAGCAAAGACAGTAAGTTCGTGGTACCGAAAGTGACCGACATGACCGGAATGTTCAGCGGATGCTCCAAGTTAGAGTCGGTGGATCTGGGTGGGGGTTCGAAGGTGACCACCACATACCGCATGTTCGAGAACTGTTCCAGCCTGAAAACAATGTCATTAGTCGGTGGTTCGAGCGTCACCGACATGGGACGCATGTTCTACGGCTGCTCCAGCCTGGAGAACATCAGATCCTCAATCACCAGCGACAAGGTGACTGACATGACCAGCATGTTCAGCGGATGCAGCAGCTTGACGTCCGTTCCCGAGTTCAGTTCGACGGCCAACGTCACCAAGATGTCCTATATGTTCAATGGCTGTTTGAGCCTGAAGAATGCTGACATGTCGAAGAACAACACGGCCAAGGTGACCACGATGGAGCGTATGTTCTACGACTGCTCGGCACTGGAGGAACTCTATCTGGGTGCCAATGACTTCTCCAGGCTGACGAATGCGAGCAACATGTTCTACAACGTCAACCGCCCGTGCTACATCTACATCCCGTCGGATGCCACGCGCGTGGTCAACGTCTGCTCGGCTTCCACCTTCCCCAACCGCGTGCTCGTTGTGCCCTGCAATGCCTTCCTGTTGCGCAGCGGCACGGGCTATGAGATGATGCTCTACGGCGGTCGTACCACCCTGAAGGCCGGCGACCAGTGTAACATCAGCCCCTACTCGGGCTACACCATCGAGAAAGTCTTCTCTGGAGTCACGATGCAGAACAGCTCAAAGGAGCCGCCTTGGTATGCCAAGGTATATGAATATGACAAGGCATATATAATGTTGTCGAAGGTGACGAAGGTGTACATCCACAGTTCGTTCAGCGGCGTCAAGATTATGAATGCCAGGAACTATTTCAGTAACATGGCTTCGCTGACTGAGATTAAGGGCCTGAACTATATGGATGTCAGTGCGGCCAAGGACCTCAGCTATATGTTCATGGGCTGTCGCAACCTGACCACCACCGACGGCTACCTGCGGCCTAACAATGCCACGGATGCGTCCCACATGTTCGACGGCTGCTCCAGCATGGTGAACATGCCCGCCGTCTTCGGCTCGTCGAGCACGCTGACGAATACGTCATATATGTTCAACAAATGCACGAAGCTGGCGTCTATCAGCAGCACCAACTATCCGCGCACAGCCAACGTGACGGACATGTCCTATATGTTCTATGGTTGCTCGAACCTCAGCAGCGTTCCGCTCTCGAGCTTCAACACCTCGAAGGTGACGAACATGACGTATATGTTCTACGGTTGCAGCAAGCTCGGGGATACTTCGCTGAAGGGCATCAAGGACTTCGACACCAAGAACGTCACCAGCATGAATTCGATGTTCGAGGGTACTCAGGGCATGGAACTCGACCTCTCGACCTGGAATGTCACGAACGTGAAGAGCATGGCGAATATGTTCAAGGGCTGCACCGAGCTGCGCAAGCTCACCCTCGGCACCAACTTCGATGTCAGCGGCGTGACGACGACCACCACGGCCTTCACCAGCGTCCACGACTTGGCCGTCCTGGTGCCCTCTGCCAAGCTGAGCACCATCAAGAGCAACTTCACCGGCAAGCTGGGCTTCCGCGTGGGCACCAATGGCAACTTCTACGACGAGAACGCTGCCCAGACGGCCCAGATCATCTGGACCAAGGGCAACAAGACGCTGACCTTCTACTACGGCATGCCCGTGGGCACCACGTTCGGCGGACAGACCGTGACCCAGAAGTGGAGCGGCGATGCCGTGCTCAAGAACACCCTCGAATGGACACCGTGGACCAAGGCTGTCAAGGCCGACGTCACCAACATCGTCATCGACAAGACCTTCGCCAACGCACGCCCCACCTCCACCAAGGGATGGTTCCGCGGCTGCGAGAAGGTGAAGAGCATCACCGGACTGGAGAACCTATGCACCGTCTACAGCGTCACGGACATGTCCTATATGTTCTCCGGCTGCAAGGGCCTGACGGAACTGGTCTTCGACAACAGCCTCCCGCTCTGGGGCACCAATCAGGTGACCACCTTCTCCAACATGTTCGGAGAATGCACGAACCTGAAGAAACTCGTGCTGACGCGCTTCAGCAGCACCTCGAAGGTGACCAGCATGTACTGCATGTTCTACAAATGCTCGTCGTTGGAGCAGCTCAACGTGAGCATGATGTCCACCGATGCCGTGACCAATGCCAACTACCTCTTCTACGACATGGGCAAGTTGCACCAGCTCTTCGTGGGCAGTGGCTTCAACTTCCCGAAGTTGTCCACGAAGGCCTCCTACGCCTTCAGCAGCGTGAAGAAGTGTGAGATTACGGCCACCCAGTCCATACTGAACACGGTGAAGAGCCCCATCATCAACAAACTGGGCTTCATCGAGAAGTCCGATGACACGAACGGCGACTTCGTGGCTTCGGACAAGAAGTCCGGACAGGCCATCTGGACCTCCTCGAACAAGACACTGACCTTCTACTACGGCAAGGAGTACAAGGCTGGAGGCAAATGGAACGGCACCACCATCACCAACGTCTGGAAGCTCAGCAGCGGCAGCACGCCCTGGCTCGAAACCGTCAAGGGAACCATGACCACCGCCGTCATCCACGAGTCGATGGCCAACTATGCCGTGAGCAGTTGTGCCAACTGGTTCAAGGAATGTACGAAGCTGACCGCCGTAAACGGCCTGCCGAACCTGAAGACCAGCTCCTGCCAGAGTTACTACAATATGTTCCGTAGCTGCAAGCTCCTGAAAACCGTCGATGTCAGCAAACTTCTCACGGAGTGGAGCTACCTCACGTCCTCCATCACCATCAACCTGGGCTGTATGTTCTATGAGTGTGAGAGCCTCGCCACCATCGACGTCAGCGGATGGACCGAGACGTCACACGTCAGCAACATGGCCCACATGTTCTGGCACTGCAAGGCCGTGACGAAGCTCGACCTGAGCAAGTGGAAGGCAGACAATTGCACGGCCATGAACAGCATGTTCTCCGGTTGCGAGAATCTGACCAACCTCTCCTTCAACAGCGAATTCAACTTTAATACGTCCAAGGTGACGACCATGAGCTATATGTTCTACAACTGCAAGTCCCTGACCTCCATCCCCGTGACCAGCCTCAACACTCAGAGCGTGAAGGACATGTCCCACATGTTCGAAGGATGCGAGAAATGGGCTGGCAGTTTTGACCGATACAACCCCTTGGAATGGGAGACGGGCAACGTCACCACGATGGAAGCCATGTTCAAGGGCTGCAAGAAGATCTCATCGCTGAACCTCAGCAAGTGGAACACCGCAAACGTCACCACGATGTACCGTATGTTCTACGAATGCGAGGGCATCAAGGACCAGAATAATAACTACTACCGACTCAACGTGGAGAACTTCAACGTGTCGAAGGTGAAGAACATGGCCAGCATGTTCGCCTACTGCAAAGGCATCAAGTGGCTCGATCTGAGCAAGTGGAAGACATCGGCCCTGACCAATATGAACAGCATGTTCTATGAATGCAGTAAACTGAAGGAAATAAACATCAGCAACTTCACCCTCTCGGCCTCTACCGACGTGACCTATGCATTCTACAATTGCTCCGAACTGACCGATATCGACATGCGGATGAAGAGTCAGTGGTCGCCCCAGGCGAGCAAGGCAAACTACATGTTCAGCGGATGCAACAAAGCCACTATCCAGATGAACAATAATGTTCGCGTAACGACGAACAACAAGAATTCCAGCATTGGTAATAAGACTGTGGTCATCACCGACTGTAACAGCGGCACGCCCAAGACCAACATGGTCACCACGATGAAGAATCTCGGACGCCCCGGCAGCAAGATGTCGTGGTTCAAGGAATATGTCGGGTACGGCACGAGCATGACAATGGAGAAATGGGCGCAGATAACGGTTACCGAGGATTGATGAACGAAGTAAACACGTGGAGAAAATGAAGAAGATATTAGATATGAAACTCAAGTCTATCATACTCAGCACAGCCCTCCTGGCCGCAGCCCTACCGGCAGCGGCACAGGAGCCCGACAGCACCGCCACCCAGAACCCCCACACCACCGTGGCAGAGCCGTGGGTGGAACCGCTCGTCACCTCGAAGATCCACCTGCTGACGCGCGCCTACGGCGACAGCATCGTGCTGCGGTGGGTGGCCGAGGACTTCACCTCCTACAACTACCTGGCACGTCTGGGCGTCAACGTCCTGCGCGTGGTCCACATGCCGGAGGGGACGCTCGATGGTGACAGCGTGGAGATCCCCGAGTTCCGCATCGACACGCTGGCCTACGAACTGTGCCCGCTGACCCTCGACCAGTTCCGGCAGAAGTATGCGGCCAACGACAGCAATGCCTACATCGCCATGGGACTGCTCTACGGCGAGAAGGAGAATGCCCACAAACATCGCGACGGTTTTGCCGACCAGACGCAGAACTGCAGTAGCGACCAGGACATCAGCTACGGATTCGGCATGCTGGTGGCCGACTGGCGAAAGGACCTGGCCACCGACCTTGCCGTGCGATTCACGGACCGCAGCGTGGAACGCGGCGTGACCTACGACTACTACGTGCAGCCCACGGTGTGGGAGAACGGAGGCAAGCTCATCTTTGAGCCCGGAGTCGTCGAGGGTGTGAAGAACGAACCCTACGAGCCGGAGCCCTACGAACCACGCATGGTGGACAGCCTGTCAACACCCTACGCGCTGATGCTCGGATGGTGGGACAAGGACCACAGCAGCTATGAGGTGGAGCGCCGACAGGTGTCCACCCTCGACGGAAAGAGCGTCAGCGACACCTGGCACCGCGTGACACAGAAGCCCTACGTGCCCATGGTGGAGCAGCCCGAGGGCGAGGACTATTGCGTCATCCACGACTCGGTGCCCTCGCTGGGCATGTGGGAGTACCGTATCATGGGCTATGACCCCTTCGGTGAACTGAGTAAACCAGCCGAACGGCGCATCTTCGTCCGCGACGTGCAGCCGCCCACACCGCCGAATATCAAGTACATCGTCGTCGAACGACCCGACGACAACGACCCCA
Organism: uncultured Bacteroidales bacterium; assembly: GCA_902788315.1. Classification (GTDB taxonomy): domain Bacteria; phylum Bacteroidota; class Bacteroidia; order Bacteroidales; family Bacteroidaceae; genus Physcousia. The sequence goes on along the minus strand of CADAJS010000032.1, from coordinate 36,637 downwards.
TGGCCAAGGTCATCGCCCACGTGGTCTGGGAGAAGGACACCCTGGAGCAGGACTTCGAAGGCTACCGCGTCTATTACCGTCCTATGCGCGACAACGACGCAGCACCCTGGCAGATGATGAACCTCGACCTGCTGGCACCCACGGACACCATCATCAGCCTTGACATGACGGGTAAGCGCACGGGCATGATGTACATCGCCGCCTATGACCATGCGGGCAACGAGTCGAAGTCCTTCATGCAGCAGATCCACCTCACGGACTTCCAGGCTCCGAAGACGCCTGCCAACCTGCGGGCCAGCGTGCGGAAGATCGACCTGGAGAAGGACACCGCGCTGCTGGCACGGCAGTGGGCATACATCGACCTCACGTGGCAGCCCTGGCCCGAGGACGACGACATCGACTACTTCGACATCGCCTTTGCCAACGACACCACGCACAACTTCCTCGTGCGCAACACGGGTGGCATACGCCAGACGATGTACACCGACTCCGTAGCCCTCAACGCCAACCAGAAGTACGTATATTATAAGGTACGCGCGATAGACTGGTCCACGAACGTGGGCGAGTGGAGTCCCTGGATCCAGGTGCTGCGCCCCCACGTCACGCCGCCCACGGAGCCCCATCTGGGCCGTTCTAATCAGGACGAGACGAACATACACATGGAGTGGATAGTCGGTAACGATGCCGACATGCAGGAGCACACCCTCTACCGCCGCCTCGGCGAGGAGGGCGAGCCAGAGGCCATAGGCACCTGGAATGCCGACAGCGTGCGGCAGGACAGCTGCATCATCCGCGTGGACGAGAACCCGCCCTATTCGCAGAATGAGCGCTACTACTACTGGATGGAGAGCACTAACGCCTCGCCCTTCATCAGCAAGAGTCTGGCCGTCAGCTGGCGCCACACGGGACCCCGCATCTTCGATGTGAGCATTGAGCTGAAGGGCTCCTACCGCGAGGACACGGAGATGGTCTTGCTGGACTGGAGCTATGACGAGAAGGCGCTGCCCGAGGGCGACTGGTACTGGGCTGTCTTCCGCCGCGGCCCCGGCGAGGACGGGTTCCGCTATTACATGGCTGTCGATAAGGGCGACCATGTCTATACGGAGCATGCTCTGAAGGCGGGCGAGGAGGCCGACTACTACGTGCGCCTGCAATTCGAGGACGGGCGCCGCAGCCTGGACTCGAAGCCCGTGCATGTCGCAGTGCCCAAGAAAGAATAGAATGAGAGGAGAATATCTATAGTGCCTATAGTTCCAATAGTATCTATAGTACCTATAATGAAAAGATAAAGCTATGAAGAAGATCATCCATATTGCCCGCCTGCTGTGCTGCACGGCCCTGATGGCACAGCTCACAGGCTGCGGTCTCCTGGACTTTGAGGTCGATGACGACCTACAGAAGATAGTGGCGAAGATGAGGCTGGATTACGATACCCTCTATGTGGAGCGGGGCGACACGATGCAGATACGCCCCATGTTCGACCCCGACACGCTGAAGCTGAACGACGTGCTGGTCATGTCGTCCGACCCGGAGGTAGTCAGTGTAAACACGCTGACGGGACTTATCACCGCCGTAGGCACTGGCTGGACCAAAATCTACGTGGAGTCCGTCTTTGCCCGGCTGAAGGACAGCTGCTCGGTGTGCGTGCTCACTCCCTTCGTTCCGAGCCAGGAGATGTACCCCTACGAGACGGTGTTCTATGCCGACGTCACCCTGAACGGGGAACCGCTGACGGAGGACATGGTGGTGGGCGCCTTCGTGGGTGAGGAATGCCGTGGGGTGGGCGAGGACCTGAACTTCTTCGGAGTGCCGCTGATGCAGTTGCGTGTCGGTGCCGACCGGCAGACGGACGACCCCTCGCAGCCAGGCGGCGGAGTCCCCGATGATCCCGATGATCCTAACGATCCCCCCGTGGTGTTTCGCGACCGCATCAACTTCCGCCTCTACGACCGGAAGAATCATTGGCTCTACCGCAGCGCACAGAGCGTCGAATTCGACGGAGCCACCCACGGCACGCTGTCGAGGCTCTACAAGATCGAGTTCTAATTCATAATTCATAATTCATAATTCATAATTCACAATTCATAATTCACAATTTGCCATGAGAAGGTTAGTCTATATACCGTTCGTGCTCCTGTTCCTGATGCAGGCGGGGTGCACGCTCTCGATGGAGGAGTACTACGTTCCCGAGGAAGAGCGGGGCATGGACGAGATATACACGGAGTCGAACGAGTATGGCACGGTATCCTACCAGTTTGCCGACAGCGTACTCAACGTGACAGAGAACATCCAGGAGAAATATCTGGTGCGCGTGGAGAGTGATAGTATCCTGTACTTTAGCGATCAGATTCCACAGCAGTGGCGGCCCTATGTGGGCATGAAGCTGGCCTCGCACATCACGCATGAGCTGCCTTGGGGATTGAATCACAAGGTGACAGAAGTGGAGAATCTGGGAGGCATCCTGAAGGTCACGGCCACCAAGGTGAGCACCGACGAGGTATATGAGCATCTGAAGTTCACCTTTGACGCGGGTGTGCCCATCCCCGACTTCAATGAGATTACGTTAGATGAACTGGAAGATTATGGCTATGAGATGATGACCGACCCCGTGACGGGCGACACGGTGATCATGGACTGGAACGACTATGACGTGGCCAAGGGGAAGCGCCCAGCCGGCGCTAAACGCAAGTCGCTGAAACGCTATATGCAGCGGACACGTGGCGATGACGATGAAATCGAAGAAAGCGACGAGATGGCGAATAAGGGCGTGGCCGAAAGAGTTTTCTGCGACCAGTTCTGGGATACGCGCGACATGGATGGACTGGAAGAAATGGGCGGCTGTATGGCAAACGTTTGGTATGGTCTTGGCATTTTGATGACCCAATCGGCCAATGCGGCCAGATACAATTTGGCGAAAGGGAAGCTGGCTGACTGGACGCCATACATCGGCCTCGGGCTGAAGATTGTGGATTACCAGAGGGCTCACATCGAGGAAGACAAAGACAGAAAATACGAATACAAATACGTCGATTCGTGGACCACCTATACCATCAAGGCTGAGGCTGGGGTAGCCGTCTCTCCAGTGTTCAAGCGAAGCTGGGAATCGAAGAGCACCTATGGCAACTCGAGGCAGATGTTGGATCAGATGGATAAGTTACGGATGTACGGAGCTGATTTGCTGACGAAGAACAATGGGATGAAAATCGGCACGAGAGCCACCTGGGACCACTTCAAGATACGCTTCCCGCTGGGATATATATGCGGCATTCCCGTCGCTATCGTCGCAGGTGCCTCGTGGACGCCCATCTTAGAGATTGACGGGTCGTGTTCGATGTCGGTAACCTATACGTCAGACAAAATTCGTAGCCATCATAAGGTAGAGAATGGCGAGAAGAAAGACTGGGACGAAATCCTCGAACCTGGTAGCCTCACCAATTGCGAGGCGTTGGGTAATGCCTCCATCAAGGTGGGAGTCAGCGGTCGTGTCTATGCCGGCATCGAGGTGGGATGCAGTGTGGGCGTCACCTTTGGCCTCAATGGTGAGGCAATCGCTTCGGGGGATGTCAACATTTCCGTCCAAGTGTTTGAAGGTGGTAGCGCGTACAGCAACATCAGCGGCTCGGCCAAGTTCCAGATGAGATGGTACCTTGACGTGCAGCTGTTCGTGGCTCCGCTGGGCATGGATGTTTGGAGCCATGCCCTATGGACGGGCGACAGCCACTGGCTGGTGGACGAGCGACTACAGATAGGGCCTAACGTGGGCAGCACGACGAGTAATGTCACCTTTGGCTATCTGCTCGACTACATGGGTGTCGAGGACGATGCGACGGGATTCGTCGGTGCCACCGTGTGGACCCGCAAGATGGATGTCATGGCCGACTTCCTGCTGAGCCGATATAAATACTATCCCGGCATGAAGATTTACTTCGGCCCCATTGAGGACGGACACTGGGAGTATATGATGCCACAGCGGTCACAGATAGGAGACGAAGTGCAATACGGATGGGAACCGCTGCCCGACATGGGCGACTGGAAAACGGTGGAGGGGGATAAGTCGTACTCCTTCATGTGGGAGGGCAACCTCGACGACGTGGCCAAGAAGTATAAGACGGGACAGATAGACTATGTGTACATGGTGCCCATCTTCTACACCTACAAGAACGGCTACGACCCGAGGAACGAGTTCCCGTGGGATGCCTTCGAAAACATTACCCCCGACCACATGATTACCATGGAGGAAAAGGCCACGTGGCAGTATGTGGCAAAGCCGTATATCTATACGGCCCTGACGGGACAGGTGTCTTATAAGGATATGGGCATGTGTGAGCAGGGGAGCGTGCTGGGACAGGGTGATAACACTTGGGTCATGGCAAAAAACATATACCGATACTCGTTCTACGTCACTGTAGATGTGATGGGCGGAAACCGCATGAAGGGTTGGGGCCTGGACCTGAAGATGTACGACCCGTGGAAGAAACGCTACAAGTCTTCGCACAAGAAATTCAAGGTCGATACGAATCGTTCGGGCCGCTACACCTTCCTCTTCACGTTCGACACCGACTGGCAGGCGAACAAGTCGCTCATCGGCGAGAAGGGTGAGGAGGTCATCAACCAGATATACTACACCGTGGTGCCTTACTGGGAAGACCCGCATGCCTCGAATGCCCTCATGTATGCCGACGACAAGGAGAGCAATGCCAAGCATCCCATCGTCTCTGACTCCAAGAAGTTCTTGCAAGATGATAAGGATTGGCTCAAATACATTGCGAAACATCCTGAAACGTATGGAAAGGACTTGGATTTCTTTACCATCACCGAGGCGTACTGAGGCATCGTAAGGCGTGGCTCTGCCGGAACACTCCGATGACTGGGAGAGCCGAGCGGATGCCCCGACCCATACAGTGGCGTGCCACCAACGTTTTAGTGGCACTCCACCAAATTGTTTGCGGCACGCCACCAAAAGTTTGGTGGCGTGCCGCTGGTTTTGGGAGGGGCGTGCTCCGCAGGCCGATGGAGCGTGCTCTTCGGGCCGATGGAGCGTGCTCCGTGGAGGGGTGGAGTGTACTCCGTTTTTCGGTGAGGTTTACAGGGCTAATCCCTGATGGCTGATTTTCATCTCCACGAAGCGTGCGGCGGGGTTGGGTCGCTGCTCGGTGAGCGTGTGGCGTATGCGGGCTGCGGCCTCGGGGTCTCGGGCCACCATGTACAGGAAGCCGCCGCCACCGGCGCCTGGCAGCTTGTAGCCCAGGCAGAGAGGATCCACCAGACGGGTGATGGCCTGGATGGCCGGGGGATTGGTGCCGGCGTCGAGCTGCTGGTTCTGCTGCCACGTCTTGCGGATGAGGCGTCCGTAGGTCTCAAACCGATTCTGCCGGATGGCCTCGGCGAGGTCGAGTGCATGCTGCTTCATCTCGGAGAGCAGGGCGAGCTGCCGCTCGTCGCCCCGGTGCATGTCGCGCACGATTTCGTCCAGGATATGCTTGGCCGTGCGTGTGAGGCCCGTGTAGTAGAGCAGGTGGCAGGGAGCGTAATCGGGATGGGTGAAGAGCGTGTCAGGGAGCTGATGTACCTGCGGTGTCTGCTCGGGGCCAGGCTCAGTCTGCAGCAGCTTGACGCCCGGCAGGATGCCGCCATACTGGTCTTGCCATCCACCGCCCGTGGTAATCATCTGTTCCAGAAGGAGCGTGCGATAGCCTATCTCCGTGTGGTTCCAGCCCAACTGGAAGAAGCGGCTCAGCGCGCCGAGGGCCGTGGCAGCGAGGATACTGCTGGTGCCCAGCCCGCTGCCTGCGGGCACGGCGGAGTGGAGCGTCAGGCAGATGCCGCAGCCAAGCCAGCGCAGCTGCGCTGTCAGGGAAGGAAAGTGCTGCGTGCAGTATTGTGGGGCAAAGCCCGCCAGACAGAGGGCTGCCTTGGGGATGGAGAAGGGCGAGTTTACATGGGCATAGTCGGTGAGTTGCTCGTAGGTGGTCACCTCCTCGGTGGCCTGTAGGTCGATGGAGTGCAGGACAATCTTCGGCTCGCAGAGTGGCTTCACACGAGCTTGCAGTGGAGGCTGCCCGTCGAGAGTGATGGCCATGTTCACCACATTGCCGCCATGCGACAGACAATAAGGCGGGGTGTCGGTCCAGCCTCCGGCCACATCGATGCGGACAGGAGAACAGGCCTCGCAGCCCTCGTCCCAGCCCTCCCTCAGGGGGGTCGGAGCAGTTTGTAATGACTTGCTCATATAATTCCTATATTTTTTATAGTTCCTATAATTCCCGTAGTTCCTATAGCTCCCATATTATTGCCTGTCTGTACTATTTCCTCCCTCCCTTTTGGGAGGGGGCTGCGAGGAGGAGGCTGTCTGCCGCCAGTTTCTCGGCTTTCATCCAGACCTCTCTCAGGTCTTCGCGTCCCGGGCTGTCAATCATATAGTGGAGCATCTGGCCCAGTTGGTCGATGGTGGCCACGATGGGGAAGAGGCGGGCTGTCTGGATGTCTTCGAAGCCCTCGATGTCGTGGGGTGCGAGGCTGCGCTCGGCCAGCCACTGGATGGCGGGACGCCCCATGAACGTGGTGCCGCTGTCGGTCAGTGGGCCGCGGAAGGCGTCGTGGAAACCATAGGGGCGCAGCACATAGCCACGCTCGCCCAGGGCGATGATGTCTATGCAGACACCGCGCGGGAGCGTGATTTGCCAGTCGTTTTCGGGCACGCCGGTGATGACATGTTCGGCTGTGAACTGCCATCCACTGCCCAGCACGCTGTGCTCCACCCATATATCATGGTTCTCTGCCGTGAAGGGGCGTGACACACGGCTCTGCTGCACAAAGATGCTGCGATGAGGCCGGGCCTCGAGGCGGTCCAGCAAGGCGGCGGTGCTGCGGATGATGTCGGCCGAGGTACCGTAGTGGTAGAACTCGCCTTCGGGCAGCGGGCGGACAGCCACACTGAGGTCGGAGAGCACGGGGTCGGGGAGCGAAGGATGGTCGCCCAGGGCGCGACCGAAGTCGGCGTAGAGGTCGTAGTATCGTAGCGTGCCGTCCGGGGCATGACATTTCTGTCTGAGTCGCTCCACAGCACGGTCGCTCAGTAGCCAGATGCCGATGTCGAGGAGAAGGCGATGGGTGGAGGAGAGTTGTGTCAGCTGCTCTACCGGAGGTTTCTGCAACATGAAGTCGAGGCGGTCGGGTGTCTCACTGCGCGAGACATACACGCCGTGGTGGGTGGCCACTGTCGGCTCGCTCGGCAGGCCGTAGCATACCACGTCGGCTTCGGGCAGCGGCTGTAGCTGTCCGGCACGTATCAGCACGTCGCCGCTCACCACCATGGTGTGCAGCGAGGTTGGGGCATGCTCCATGATGCGCTCGTAGAGCGGGCGCTGGAGGTCGAGCAACGTAGGGCTGGTTAGTGGGCCGTTCCCTTCGGTGGATATGGGGATGGGGGTAAGAATCTTGCCTATAGGCGCATAGGCCGGCAGGCGTCGGCTCTGTCCGCCGGCGTGTATCAGAAGACGTCGTTCGCGGGAGAGCCACTCGCAGAAGTCGGTCTGCGGGGCCTCGTGGCGATGACATTGCTCGAGCAGCCACACCGTACCGCCGCCCGAACCCAGCCGCCGACCCACGGGGTCGGACGTGCAGAAGTACTCGGTGCGCGGCAAACCTGTCAGGGTATGGAAACGCGTCACGAGACTGGGAGGGAGGGAGAGGAGGAAGCGCATGGGCTACTCTTCGCTCAGCTGTCGAATCCTTTGCTCCTCGGAGAGTTTGCAGACGAGGAGCGAACCGTTCTTCTCGGCCACGATGTATCCGTCGAGTCCCTGCACCACGACATGGCGCAGACCAGTGGTGTGGATGATGCTGTTCGTGGTCTCGGCCGTGACTATCTTGGGACCGATGCAGGCATTGCCGTGGACGTCGCGCTCGGAGTTCTGCAGGAGAGAGCCCCACGTGCCCAGGTCGCTCCAGCCAAAGTCGGCAGGAAAGACGAAGATTTCCTCGGCCTTCTCCAGAATGGCATAGTCCACCGAGATGGGCTCGCACTGCGGGAAGCGCTCGTCGATGAGTGCCTGCTCACGCTCGGTGGCGTAATAGGGCAGGAGGTCTTCGAAGATGGCAGATATCTCGGGCTGATAGATGCGGAAGGCGTTGATGATGGTGTTCACGCTCCATAGGAAGATGCCGGCATTCCAGAAGAAGTAGTTGTGGGAGATGTAGCGTCGGGCAGTCTCCTCGTCGGGCTTCTCATGGAAAGCGTCCACGCGGAAGATCTCCTTGTTGCGTGCGGTGGAGTAGGAGAGGTCGGCCTGGATGTAGCCGTAGCCTGTCTCGGGCCGTGTGGGCTTCATGCCGAGGGTGACGATGGCATCCGTCTCGCCCACGAACTTCAGGCCCGATGTGATCACGCGACGAAACTCCTGAACGTCCATGACGATGTGGTCGCTGGGCGAGACAACGATGCAGGCCTGCGGGTCCTGCGCCTTGATGCGCCAGCTCACGTAGGCAATGCAGGGCGCGGTGTTGCGGCGGCAGGGCTCGAGCAGAATGTGGTCGCTCTGTACCTCGGGCAACTGTTCGCTGACGAGGGTGGCATACTGTGCCGAGGTGACCACCCATACGTTCTCTGCCGGAATGACATCGCGGAAGCGGTCGTAGGTCAGCTGGATGAATGTCTTTCCACAACCCAGTACGTCGCAGAACTGCTTGGGCATCGCCTTTGTGCTCATCGGCCAGAAACGACTGCCTACGCCGCCGGCCATAATAACTAAATGATTGTTCATCGTCTGTTTCTCCTCTTTTCTTATTATGCTATCTGCGTGCAAATGTACGCATTTCTTTTGGAACAAGGTGCAGCGAGGGCTGAATAATTCTGCATCCGTGTGTGCTTTGTATGCAGAATCGCTCCTGGCGCGGTGAAGTGTATGTGGGGAGGATGCGGCTTACTCGCGCCCCAGTCGTTCCTTGAAGTAGTCGATGACACGCTGCAAGCCCTCCTCGAGCGTGATGTGCGGCTCCCAGCCGAGCTTCGACTTGGCCAGCGTGATGTCTGGCTTGCGCTGGCGCGGGTCGTCGGCGGGCAGGGGCTTATATATTATGGTACTTTTCGAGCCGGTGAGGCGGACGACCATCTCGGCCAGCTCCAGCATGGTGAACTCGGCCGGATTGCCCAGATTGACGGGGCCGGTGAAGGAATCCTCGGTGGCCATCATGCGCACCATGCCCTCCACGAGGTCGTCCACGTACTGGAACGAGCGTGTCTGCTGCCCGTCACCATAGATGGTGATGGGCTCGCCGCGCAGGGCTGCCACGATGAAGTTGGTGATGACGCGTCCGTCATGGGCTTGCATGTGGGTGCCGTAGGTGTTGAAGATGCGGATAATCTTGGTGCGCACACCGTGCAGGCGGTGGTAGTCCATGGCCAACGTCTCGGCACAGCGCTTTCCCTCGTCGTAGCAGGAGCGGCTGCCGATGGGGTTCACATTGCCCCAATACGTCTCGGGTTGCGGATGTACAGAGGGGTCGCCATAGACCTCGCTGGTGGAGGCGTGGAGAATCTTGGCATGCGTGCGCCGTGCCAGACCGCACATGTGGAAGGTGCCGAAGACGGCTGTCTTGGTGGTCTGGATGGGGTCGTACTGATAGTGGATGGGACTGGCTGGGCAGGCCAGGTTGTAGATTTCGTCCACCTCACACCAATAAGGCTGGATGACGTCGTGGCGCACCAGTTCGAAATTGGGTTCCCGCAGCAGGTCCCATACGTTTTCCTTGCTGCCGGTGTAGAAGTTGTCCAATGCCAGCACGTCGTGCCCGTCGCGCACCAGTCTTTTGCAAAGGTGCGAGCCGATGAAGCCCGCTCCGCCTGTTACCAATATCCGTTTCATCTCAATTCATAATTCATAATGCATAATTCATAATTGCCGTCTGTCGCTCTCAACTGTTAACTCTCACGTCGCTTTACACTTCACTTGGAATGCGGCACCATAGTTGGCTGGGACGACGAACTCCATCGGATGCTCGGGTTTGAAAGGCAGGCGCTGTTTGGTGGCGCCATAGAGATTGTAGAAGGTGGCTTTCTCCCGTGGGGCTATGCCGTAATGGTCAAAGAAGTGGGTGGGAAGCGTCACCGTGACACGCTCCTCGCTGTCCGAGAAGTTGGCGATGATGAGGATGCAGAGCCCGTTCCACTGGCGCACGAAGGCATACTGCCGGTGCAGGTGGGGGTTGGCATACATGAGGTCGAACGAATCGCCCTCGCGCAGCACTTCATTGTCGTTGCATAGCGTGAGTGTGCGGCGGTAGAACTCCTTCAGCTCCAGTTCCTCTTCGGTGAGCAGGGTACCGTCGAACGCATCCTTGTTGCGCCAGCGTCGGATGGAGTCCACACACCAATAGTCGAAGATCGTTGTTCGCCCGTCGCGTCCGCTGAATCCCTCGGCATCCATGCCCCGCTCGCCCAGCTCCTGTCCGAAGTAGCACATGAAGGGATTCGTGTAAAGTAAGGCGGACACTATCAGTGCGGGCCGTCCACGCCGCCCGTTGCCGGCAAAGAAGTCGCTGGCCAGTCGCTGCTCGTCGTGGTTCTCCAGGAAGTTGAGCATGTGGCTGCGTATGTCATCTACCGACTGCCAGCAGTGGGTGATGGCCTGTGCTGATGCCTGGCCGCACACCACGGCACGCAGCGTGTCGTAGAGCCCCACCTTGTCATACAGGTAGTCAAAGGCTCCGCGGTGGATGAAGTCTCGATATAGCGATGGGTTATACACCTCAGCAATAAAGATGATGCCGGGGCGGAAGGCCTTTATCTGTGGAATCACCCACTCCCAGAACTCCACGGGCACCATCTCGGCCATGTCGCAGCGGAAGCCATCGACACCTTCCTTGGCCCAGAAGAGCAGGATGTCGCGCATCTTGTACCATGTGTCGGGAGTGGGAGAGAAGTGCGTGGTGCAACCGGCCACGTAGTCCACTCCGTAGTTCAGTTTTACTGTCTCGTACCAGTCGTTCCGTGTGGGGAAGGCGTGGAAGACGTTGTTGCCCGTGGCGCGTGCCGGTTGCTCGTGATAGCCCTGCACGTCAAACTGCGGCTGCAGTTCAACGCCGGGGATGTAATAGTAGTTGTTCTGCGGCGAGAAGGCCTGCGAGGGGTCGTCGCCGGTACCGAAATCGGTGACGCCCTGCGGTGCCGCGTCAGAGTGATAGTGCCGTGCCACGTGGTTGGGCACGAAGTCCATAATCATCTTCAGGTTGCATGCGTGGATGCGCCCCAGCATGCGGCGGAAGTCCTGTCTGCGCAGGTCGACCCACGTGGCCAGGTCGGGGTCCACGTCGTAATAGTCGCGTATGGCATAGGGACTCCCCGCCACCCCCTTCACCACGGCGGGGTGGTCGTCGGGGATGCCTTCGGCTGCATAGCTGGTCTGCGTGGCATGTTCCAAGAGTCCTGTAGGCCAGACGTGCGTGATGCCCATGGCACGCAATTCCTTGAGCGCCTTGCGGGTGATGTCGTCCATCCGCCCGCAGCCGTTCTCGGCCTTGGTGCCGCCAGGACGCCGCGTCGTGTTGTCATTGCCGAAGAGGCGGGGCAGCAACTGATAGATGACGATGCGCTGCATCAGATACCCTGAACGGTTACGTTGCGGTCTATCTTGGCAATCATGCCCTGGAGTGCTTTACCCGGGCCGCATTCGGTGAACTCGGTGGCTCCGGCTTCAATCATGGCTTGCACTTCCTGTGTCCAGCGTACGCTGGCCGTGAGCTGTGCGATGAGGTTTGCCTTGATTTCGGCAGCGTCGGTATGCGCCTTGCCGTCCACGTTTTGATAGATGGGGCAGCGGGGAGTGCTGAATGTCGTGGCCTCGATAGCCGTCTGCAGTTCGTCCTTGGCAGGCTGCATGAGGGGGCTATGGAATGCTCCGCCCACGGGCAGCGGCAGTGCACGCTTGGCACCGGCAGCCTTCAGCAGTTCGCATGCACGGTTCACGGCATCTACGTTGCCGCTGATTACCAGCTGTCCCGGGCAATTGTAGTTGGCAGGAACCACTACGCCCTTTCCCTCGGCGCTCACTTCGGCGCACACCTTCTCGATGGTCTCGTTGGGCAATGCCAGTACGGCAGCCATTCCGCCGGGAGCGGCCTCGCAAGCCTTCTGCATGGCCATGGCACGGGCATGCACCAGACGCAGTCCGTCCTCAAACTGCAGTGCACCGGCAGCCACCAGGGCGCTGAACTCGCCCAGCGAGTGGCCGCCCACCATATCGGGCTGGAATGCCTCGCCCATACACAGGGCACTGATCACGCTGTGCAGGAACACGGCAGGCTGTGTTACCTTCGTCTGCTTCAGCTCCTCGGCTGTGCCCTCGAACATGATGTCCGTGATGCGGAAGCCCAGGATGTCGTTTGCCTTCTCGAAAAGCGCTTTGGCTTTCTCGTTTGTCTCATAAAGATCTTTGCCCATTCCTGTGAACTGGGCACCCTGACCGGGGAAAACAAATGCTTTCATACGTCGTTTGTCTTTAGTGTTTGTTCCGTTTCGCTGTGCAAAGGTACGAAAATTCCGAGTAAGCGAGGGCAAAGAGAATGAATTCTTTTTACCGAGTGTGAGGAATTTATCTAATAAGCGAGCACAGAAGCAGGGAAAAGTGATTGTTTTTCCTTGTGTATGCCGAGTTTGCGCTGCAGTGTTGAATACCTCCGGCACTTTCTTCTCTACTCAACGCACACAATATTTCCCATATATCAGATATTTTGCCGTGGATATTTTGCCATGCCGAGGGATTTACTTAATTTTGTGGGCAGATTATTCAAAATTCACACCAAAATCACACACACAACTATGCAAAACAATCTACGTTTATTCGTGGCTTCGGCCGCCATGGGTCTCAGTATGATGGTCATGGCGCAGACCACGGTGAAAGGACGCATGGTGGACGCCGAGACAGGCGAGCCCCTCATCGGAGCGAATGTGAAACTGCTGGGCGAACAGACCAATACGGTGACTGACGTCGAAGGCGGGTTTACGCTCCAGAACCCCAGGAAACGGCGCGAGATTTCGGTTTCCTACATTGGATTCAAGACCACCAACTTCACAATCGACAAGTCGGGACAGATGGGTACGCTCCAGCTGGAACCCAATGATATCAATCTCGAAGGTGTCACTGTGGTCGGCACACTGGGTCTGGACCGCAAGACACCTGTGGCCCTGAGCACTCTCTCGAGCGAGGAGATCGAGGAGCGGATGGGCACTCAGGAGTTTCCCGAGGTGCTGAAGACCACACCCGGCGTTCATGCCAACAAGCAAGGCGGCGGATGGGGCGACTCGGAAATCTACATGCGTGGCTTTGACAATACGAACGTGGCTACGATGGTGAACGGTGTGCCCATGAACGATATGGAAAACGGCACTATCTATTGGAGCAACTGGGCCGGCATCGGCGATGTCACTCGCAGCCTGCAGACACAGCGTGGACTGGGTGCCTCGAAGGTGAGTGCTCCCAGTGTGGGCGGTACCATCAACATCATCACCAAGACGCTCGAACAGAAGCGTGGCGGGAGCGTCACCTACCAGATGGGCAACGACGGCATGAACAAGATTACCTTCACTGCCAGCACCGGCATGAGCAAGAAGGGATGGGGCATGACCGTCCTGGGCAGCCACAACTGGGGCGATGGCTATGTGCGCGGCACCGACTTCTCGGGCTACACGTGGTTCATCTCCGTGGCCAAGCGCTTCAACGATGCTCACACCCTGAGCTTCACGGGCTTCGGCACCAAGCAGGAGCACGGTCAGCGCACGTCGTCGTCCAACTATGGTCCCCTCACCATCGCCGAGTGGCAGCGGGTGGAGGCACAGTACGGCGTGAAGGACTATCGCTACAATCCCACCTTTGGATACTATCACGGGCAGAAGTACAACGATGCCCGCAATGCCTATCACAAGCCTCAGCTCTCGCTGAACCACGACTGGACCATCAATGACAAGAGCAGCCTCTCGACTGCCCTCTATATGAGCATCGGCCGTGGTAACGGCTCGACTGCTGAGGGCCATGGTGCCGGTACGTACACCGACTTCTATGGAGCGAGCAACGGACTGGTGAAGAACGACTTCCGCACCGCCGACGGCTTCTTCGACTATGATGCTCTCTATGCGCGAAACGCTGCGAGCGAGGAAGGTTCGGTGCTGGCCATGTGCAAGAGCGTGAACAACCATCTGTGGACGGGACTCATCTCGACCTACAATACCCGCTTCGGCGAGAATGTGGATTTCTATGGCGGTGTGGACTTCCGCTATTATAAGGGCGACCACAGCACGGAAATCACCGACCTCTTCGGTGGCAAGTATTTCATGGACGACCAGGACCGTAGCAGTGTCATCGCTGCCAATAACCGCAACGCTGCCAACCCCACATGGGTGTATCAGAAGCTTGGTGTGGGCGACAAGGTGTATCGCGACTTTTCGGGCTTCGTCGTCCAGGAGGGTGCCTTTGCACAGGCCGAGTACAATCGTGGCCCGCTCTCCAGCTTCGTGAGCGGTGCGTTGAACAACACCACCTATTGGCGTCGCGACCGTTTCTATTATGACAAGGATCACGAGAAGAGCGACAACGTGAACTTCTGGGGCGGCAATATCAAGGCGGGAGCCAACTACAACTTCAACGACTATCACAACGCTTTCTTCAATGTGGGATACATCTCGCGTGCACCGAAGTTTAACGGTGCCTTCATGCAGAATACGACCAGCAACGTGGTGAACAAAGATGCCAAGAACGAGAAGATTCTCTCCTTCGAACTGGGCTACGGATGGCGTTGCAGCTGGGCACAGATGAAGCTGAACGGCTACTTCACCCGCTGGATGGACAAGACGATGACCAAGTATCTCACGATGGGCAACCAGGAGACGGGCTACATGAACATGGGCGGCGTGGACGCCAAGCACATGGGCATCGAGCTGGAGGGCAAGATCATGCCCGCCAAGTGGTTGGACATCAAGGGTATGTTCTCGCTGGGCGACTGGAAGTGGAACAGCATCGGCGAGGGCTATGTATATAACGAGCACGGCCAGGCAGTGGATGCCGATGGCAATCAGGTGACGGCCTTCTCGGCCAACCATGCTCAGGGACGTGTGGACCTGAAGGGCGTACGCGTGGGCGGCTCGGCGCAGACCACGGCCAGTGTGGGCCTCGACTTCAAGCTGGGTCGCGTGCTGGGACTCTCCGACGGGCACGACCTGAAGGTGGGCGGCGACTGGACCTACTACGGTCGCAACTACAGCTACTACTCGCTCTCTGGCTCCAATATCACCGTGAAGCAAAACAGCACGACGGGCGAGTGGACCACCACCACGCCGCAGGATCCCTGGAAGATTCCTGCTGCAAGCCAGGTGGACCTTCACGCCTCGTACAAGTTTATGGTGTGCAAGGGCGTGAACGCCACTCTGAGCGGCACGGTGAACAACCTGCTGGACTATCAGTATATCGGCAAGGCATACAACAGCTCGACGAGCAGTGTGGCCGCCAGCGCCGACAACGTCTATGTATTCTATAACTTCGGACGTACGTACAGCATCCGTCTGAAGATGACATTCTAATCACCCAGTAAAACCGGAAAAAGAAGAATCACAATGAAAGCAAAGTATATCACAATAATCGCCCTGTCGGCATTAGCCTTTGCCGCATGCGAGGATTATACCGAACACAACTTCGGCACACGGGAAGACCTCTATCAGGCTACCCAGGTGAGCACCGTGCGCCCGACACTTGCCGGCAGCGACTATGAGAACCTGACGAAAGACACGGCCAACGTAAACCGCGCCCTGCGTGCCGATGATGACAGTGCCACCTGGCGCGACCTCATGAGCGTAGGCGAGAAGAAATACTTCCGCGGCAACATCACGCCCGAAGAGTACCTGCCCTCCATGTTGCTGAATCTCGTGGGCAGCAGCCGCTACTACTCCCTGACAGAGGGCAGCAATATCGTCGTGACATGTCTCGTGGCAGCCGACAGCACGGTCAATGGCTCGGCCTACGTGCCCGCTACGTCGTTTGCCGCAGGCGACTACCTCATGGTGCCGCAGGGCGAGCAGCAGGTGCTGGGTCACAGCGGAGCCGGAGCCAGCTATGGCTACCTCTATATCAGTGGCAACAGCCGCTGCCCCGACCAGGTGACGCGTCTCACCGATACCTCCATCGCCTCCGATGCCACGGCTCGCGGCTATCTCTACACCTTTGCCAAGGATGGCGACTACTACACCATCCGCAACGCCGAGGGCATGTACCTCTATATGGACGGCACGCACGCCTCCTTCCAGTACACGGACGACCTTGAGAACGATGTGGACGACCCAGGGCAGGGCCAGTGGATCGTGACACGGAACGAGGACGGCACCTTCGATATTACGAACGTGGCCACCTCCCAGCAGTTGCTTTACAGCACCCAGTACAGCAGCGCCGGATGCTATTCTGACCGTAAGGGTACCGACGGCTACGTCTCTGTCGAGCTGTATCGCGAGGGTACGCTGAGCACCATTGTCGATGCCACTCCGGAGGCTACTGAGGTCACCTTCACGCTCGACGAGGACGGATGGAGCGCCAAGGGCGACTATCTGAACCAGACGTTGCTCGGATACAGCAGCACGAATGTGGACGATGTCTATGCCACCCTCGGATGGAGCATCGAACACGAGGGAGGCATCGGCGACCTGAGCTACGTATGGAACGCCAGCAGCATCTATGGCCTCCGCGCCAGCGCTTACAAGAGCGGAACCTATTATGCCACCCGCAGCTGGTGTATCAGCCCCAGCATGAACCTCAAGAAGGCCAAGGCGCCACTCTTCGCCTTCCAGCAGGCACAGAAGTATGCCGGCACGCCTGTGACGGACTACCTGCAGGTATGGGTGAGCACCGACTATGCCGGCAAGGGCCAGCGGGCCGCTGCCCATTGGACCAACGTCACAGCACAGGTCGAAGGCGAATGGCCCGACGGATCCTCATGGGACTTCTCGGACATGAAGCTCGACCTCTCGGCTTATGCCGGCGAGACCAACGTTGTGGTGGCCTTCCTCTATATCAGCACCGAGACCACGGACGAGGCCACGGGCGTGGCTGCTACGTGGGAGGTGAAGAACGTGCGCTGTGCCGAGGCCGGCGACTTTAACTGAATTCATAATGCGTAATTCATAATTAAATCGGATGAAGAAGATTCTCTTTGTTGCCACGGCAATCGTGTGTGCTGTGGCCCTGCGCGCGGCACAGCCCCGTGCCGAGTACCCCCGGCCTCAGTTTGAGCGCACGGAGTGGATGAACCTGAATGGCGAGTGGACCTACACCTTCGACTTCGTGGGCTCGGGTCTCGAGAAGAAACTCTATGAGAGCCGCGGCTTCGACGGCCGCATCACGGTGCCCTTCTGTCCCGAGAGCAAGCTCTCTGGCGTAGGATATACCGACTTTATCAATAACATCTGGTATCAGCGCAGCATCACCGCGCCCTCCTCATGGCTCGGCAAGAACATCCTGCTGAACTTCGGTGCCGTGTACTACAACTCCGAGATCTACATCGATGGCCGTCTGGCCGGTCGCCACTTTGGAGGCAGCACGTCGTTCTCCATTGACGTGACGAAGTTCCTCGCCGACGGCAAGGAACACTCGCTCGTGGTGCATGCCTATAGCGACCCGCGCACGACGAAGCAGCCCGCCGGCAAGCAGAACCTACGCCTGGAGCAGTTCGAGTGCATGTACACCCGTACGACGGGCATCTGGCAGACCGTCTGGATGGAACCAGTGGCGCCCGGCGCACTGGTGCGTACCCAGGTGATTACGGACATCGACCAGAATCAGGTGCTCGTGATGCCGCAATTCTGTGAGCAGGGTGACGCCACGCTCACCGTCACTCTCTCCGACGGAGGGAAGACTGTGGCCACCAAGACCGTGCGGGCACAGAACAATTCTGTCGTCGTGCTCCCGGTGAAGAAGCCCAAACTATGGTCGCCCGAGGATCCCTTCCTCTACGACCTCACCTATGAGGTGAAGAATGCCCAGGGCGAAACTGTGGACCGCGTCGCCTCCTACGTGGGCATGCGCAAGATTCATGTCTCGGGCAACCGTGTCTATCTGAACAACGAGCCCTACTATCAGCGTCTCGTACTCGACCAGGGCTTCTATCCCGACGGCATCTGGACGGCTCCCTCCGACGAGGCACTGCGCCACGACATCGAGCTCTCCAAGCAGGCTGGCTTCAACGGCGCACGCCTCCACCAGAAGGTGTTCGAGGAGCGGTTCCACTACTGGGCCGACCATCTGGGCTACATCACCTGGGGCGAGGCTCCGTCGTGGGGTATGGATGCCAACGACCCCGAGGTGGGACGCAACTTCATGAACGAGTGGAGCGAGGAAATCCTGCGCGACCGCAATCATCCCAGCATCGTCACTTGGACGCCGATGAACGAGGAGTGGTGGCCGGATCGTGTCCAGTTCCCCCGTTTCGTCAGCGATGTCTATGACCTTACCAAGTCGCTCGACCCCACACGCCCCGTCTGCGACGTGAGCGGCGGCGTGCATATCAAGACCGACATATGGACAGAGCACACCTACGAGCAGGACCCTGCCAAACTCAAGGAACAGGTCTATAACGGCGAGCGCTGGTTCGTCCGTGGCGGAAAGGCCATCGACGTACGCACCCAGAACGTGGGTTTCAACCGCTTGAAGGACAACAATCTCTTCGACTTTCCCACCTATGACCGTCCCACCATGCCCTACATCCTCGACGAGTTCGGAGGCATCAAATGGGTGAAGGGTCAGGACAAGGAGACGGGTAACAGCCAGAAGTCCTGGGGCTACGGCGAGCCGCCCCATTCGCTCGAGGAATTCTATGCCCGCCTCGAGGGACAGGTGGATGCCCTGCTCTCCATCTCCGACAACGTCTGGGGCTACTGCTACACGCAGCTCACCGACGTAGAGCAGGAGCAGAACGGTATCTACTTCTACGACCGCACCGCGAAGTTTGACATGGAGCGCATCCGTGCCATCTTCACCAAGACGCCAGCCACGAAGTAAGGCGCATCTCTGCTTAGATATCATCAATAAAAGTAAAGGGAACCCCGCCCGTCGCGGGCAGGGTTCCCTTTACTGCATCTGCGGCCTCGCCTCGGTCTGCATGTAATAATCTTTCCGTGCGGAGGCAGCTGCTCCTGTCGGCGTGGTACTGCCACGACGACTTTGGTGGAGTGCCGCGGCGACTTTGGTGGCACTCCACAAAACCTTCGGTGGCGTGCCGCACCTTTACCTGCATTGGTTTCCGGGAAAAAGCATTTCCTGCTTGATGAACATGTTCCGGCAAACTTCGTGTGGAAGTGTGGTGCAACAAAGAGATGCCAATAACGTGAACGAATCCTGCGGAAGGGAGAATGGAGGGGCATGCCTCAGACACTCTCCTTACTGTCACCGTGTGGCGTAGCGCTTCATTATTTCGTCGGATTTGTTGCTCATTTAGGAAACATTGTATATCTTTGCACAAAGAATAGAACGATATGGTACATGGCACACAGTTTGAAGTAACTTTTATGGACGAAGCGAGTGACTTCTTGAGAACCCTCGCTGATGCGCCCCGCGAGAAGATATACTACAATCTTAACAAGGTGCTTGGTGGTGTCAGGGACAGTGAGTTATTCAAGAAGCTGGACGGTTCGGATGATATTTGGGAGTTCCGCACGCTGTACAACGGACTTCAATATCGTCTGTTAGCCTTTTGGGATGAACAGGAGAAGCGGCTGGTGGTCGCCACTCATGGGTTTGTCAAGAAGACGTGGAAAGTCCCGTCAAAGGAGATAGCCCACGCTGAGGCATTACGAAAGAAGTATTATGATTCAAAATAGGAAATCAGTTATGGCAATGAAACTTCACACGTTAGACGAGATGATGGATAGAGACATCGGTCCCATCGGAACACCGAAGAGAGACGAGTTTGAGCGGAAACTGGCTGACGAACTCCATGCCTACCACATTGGTGAGGCAATCAAACAGGCCAGGGAGTCAAAGGCGTTGACCCAGGCAGAATTAGGCGAAAGGATGGGCGTACAGCGGTCTCAGGTGTGCCGCATCGAGAGCGGAAAGAGCATCACCCTCGCCTCCATGATGAGAGCCTTCAAGGCCCTGGGCGTGCAGGTGGCGCTCGACATGCAAGGCATTGGCCGCGTAGCGCTCTGACGCGATACGTTAAACCACAAGACAATACACCATCTATGAGCAAAGTACTTATTATCAACGGGAGCCCCAAGGCACGGGGCAATACGGCGCTGGCCTTGCAGGAAGTGCAGCAGGCGCTGGAGAGTCAGGGAATCGAGACAGAGTGGATGCACGTGGGGCACCATGCCATACGTGGTTGCATCGGGTGCGGACGCTGCCGCGAACTGGGCAAGTGTGTCTTTGACGACGATGTGAATGAGGCTGCGGCCAAGTTCCAGGAGGCCGACGGACTGCTCATCGGCACCCCCGTCTATTACGCCTCGCCGGCCGGCACGCTCGTCTCCTTCCTGGACCGTCTGTTCTTCTCCACCCCCTTCAGCAAGATGATGAAGGTGGGAGCCGCCGTGGCAGTGGCACGCCGCGGTGGACTCACGGCTACGTACGACATGCTGAACAAGTACTTCGGCATCTCCAACATGCCCATCGCCACCTCGCGCTACTGGAACCAGGTGCACGGCCAGACGCCCGGACAGGTGACCGAGGACCAGGAGGGCATGCAGACGATGCGCCAGCTGGGTCTCAACATGGCCTTCCTCATCAAGAGCATCGCCCTGGGCAAGGAACAATTCGGTCTCCCCACGCTGGACGAGGAAACCCTCTGGACCAACTTCGTGCGGTAACCGGATATCAACGGCGACAGACAATGCCATGCATCGACTGCTCACGATAGCTCTCTGCCTCATCCTCACGCTAAACCTCTCTGCTGAGGAGAAGAGGGCTATGATGTGGTTCGATGCGACGGCCAACTTCGAGCGCTTCAGCCATCGGGACAGCATCAGCTATTATCTGCAGAAGATAGCCGCCATCCGTTCTACAGCGGCATCCTGGCCGACCAGCACCAGGCGGACCCCGACCGCCTGCGCCGTGCCGTCGAGGCCAGCCTGAGCTACTCCGACGGACTGATGCTCTTCGACATCTGTCATCTCATCGCCTGTCCCGCCCTCTGGCAGTCGTTAGAGGAGGGAATGCGCAATGCGGGTATGCAGAAATGAAGCCCCTTCGTTTTCCGTAGGCATGGACATAGGATAATAAGCTTGTACGGATGCTTTTTTTGGGAAGATAAAGCAATCATGGTCGGGCAATGTTGCCCGACCATGATTGCAGATAAAGGAATGGATAGTTTCTGACTTCAATATAGTTGTTATTAATGTATGGTTTTCGACCGTCACATAATACGGTTGTCCTGAAATATTCTTGCGTTTTCCACATCATTGGCCAACCTGTGGCTTATTCCTTCAAATATGATCTCATTCCACAGAGTTTATTTTACGATAATCTTATGCGTTGTTCCATCAAATAGACGTACGATATTGATTCCTCTTTGTAGGGTCTTGAGTCTTATTCCATTTATGTCATAAATCTGTACTACCTCGTTGCAGTTTTTGTGAGACGTAATACCAGAACCGTCCATGACAATAACACTGCAGGTCGCAATGTATCCCCCATCGTCAGTATTCGCAATTATTACACAACTTCCATATCCTACAGCTACGACAACGCCATGTGATACTAAACATACAGATTCATTAGAACTTATCCATCTGACATTTTTGTTTGAGGCGTTGCTCGGCTCAATGTTTGCGTGTATTTCAAAACTTTCTCCAATGGTATTAAGCTGGTAAGTATTGCAGTCAAGTGTAACGCCAGTTACAGGTTGAAGTACCACGACCTTGCAACTATCACTTACATTAATGTTGTCGTTTGAGATGGCTTTAATCCAGGCTTCACCTGCATTCAGTGCAGATACGACTCCACGTTCGTCAACTGTTATTATATTCTCGTTCGTAGATGACCAAACAAACGTAGCATCGTCAGCATCGTCAGGTCTTACAGTAGCGGTCAGCCTCTCATTTTCTCCAACTTTCAGAGACAGCGAAGATTTGTTCAATTCAATACTATTTACATGTCTTACAACTTTTATGATACATTTTGCAGTGTAGTTACCGTCAACTGTTGTGGCAGTAATAGTTGCTGTACCAGGTGAAACAGCTGTTACCTCCCCGTTCTCAACGATACAAACGTTTTCATTAGAACTAGACCAACGTACTTCCTTGTTGGTCGCATTTGTCGGGGTGATTATCGCAAGGAGCACAATTGTTTCACCAATATTGTCTATCTGATATTTGTCGTAGTTAAGCGAGATTCCGTTTACTGGTTGTACAACAGCAATCATACATGAATCTGAGATCTCAGGATTTGACTCAGACGAGGCTTTAACCCACACAGTGCCAGGTTTGATTGCATTGACAATTCCATCACTATTTACCGTGGCGATGTTGTTGTCTGAACTAGTCCATTTGAGGGCCTTATTAAAGGCATCCACTGGAGATATTGTTGCTTCCAAGTTTATCTTATCTCCAATTAAGCACGTTTCCTTATTCTTATTAAGCTTTACGGTTTTTACACTTTTCATTTCTTTAATTGCTTTTATGTGTATTTCAGGTTCAGACTTCAGTGCGGCCTCATACATATACGAGTCCTCAAGATAGGCTGACATGCAACCTTCAGGTATGTAAAGCGTGTCAATATTTAAATCTTCATAAGTCCAAAAAACGACGGGTTTCCTATTATAAAAATATGCTATCTTGGCACGTAGCTTAACATATAGAGTATCACATCTCTCATGTACAATTATCGTGTCAGATTTGAATTCATCAGATGTAAAGACTCTCTTCGTTCCTGGTGCATTCATATATGGTTCGTAGTCTAGACTATTGTAGAATCTTAGATTTAAGGGAAAAGAAAATTTTTTATCTGAAATCGATGGTTTCCTTTCGCACCAACTGTTTATATAGGCGTGACCATAATTCCCCAAGTAACTGTCATATTCTAGCGGATATTTTCCAATATATTCTGCACTATCAGGAAATGAAAAATCTGATTGAAACTGGGCGTAACGCCCGAAAGCTCGGCCCCCAATTATGGTGACGGATTCTGGTAAGGTTACTTCATAACCATCGTACCATTCATTGTTATACGTTGAATTCTCGTCGGCTGCAGTCATAAAAAATGAATCAGGAATAATCCTAACTTTTTCCAGTAGTATTAGATGCTTTGCATGAACTGTCCATATACGTCTGCCTATAACGGAAAGATCTTCCCAACCTATTTCTAATGTGTCAACCATAGAAGAAATAACACTTCCACTGTAGCCCTGAGGGGCAGCTGTATTAGTTGCCAATGGAAGTCGCACTTTTTGTAGTTCTTTATTTGAACCAAAGGATAAGAATTTGCCCCACAAACAATTTTCAACTCCATCCAAAACAGTTGTAACATTACTTAAATCCAGTATTTTCAAGTTATAATCTTTTATTAAACTGTTTATGAAATCCATATCTTTTTTGTTGATATATCCTTTGATTGTCATGTCTTCAACAGTTCTCTGTTGTGGATAGGTTAGCCTATCCGACAATGAACCTGGGGTTTGATTATCAATAACAATTCTTTTCTCCTGAGCAAACAAGTTATTGTGCAATACTAATGCAAATAACAAAAATAAAACCTTTTTCATTTCAATACTATTGTGATGTTTGTACTTATGTCATGATAACTGGATTTTTTCTATGTCATCAATCCTCCACTCTTCCTCTCTTTTGATGGAAAATAATTTGCTGGTGATATCAACAAACAGCGATGCTCTGTTGATTCCAATAGTTGCCAATTCTTTTAGTATTTGTTTTTTCTTCTCTTTGGGAATTATGAGGCGGTTTTTATCAAATAAGTTGTAAGAATCCAAGCTACAATTTGCATGGAAAGGAGAATAATCCTTTTTGGAATAGGGCGCCATAACAAAAGCTCCTAGTTGCTGCTCCAACCTAGGATTAGCTATAGGTGGTATTATAAAACACGGTGAACATAGATCTTTCGTTGGTATATGATTCCTTTTTGCAAATGAATCTATGTCATCAGAAGACATTACATATTGTTCTGTAAATATGTATTTTGCTATCAATTCAGCTGCTAAAGGAGTCTGGTCAGAGCATTTCACCCCCCAATAGATGGCTCCATCATCTGTATATTCTTCCTTACTGTACTCACAGGCCATATAAATGGCAACTAAAGGATTAAATGTTACATCAAGTAATCTAGTTGGTAAACCATAGTGTTGGAGGAAAATCAATTTATCTAAATATTTAGTGTATATAGAGAGTTCTTTCCACAGTAATATTTCGGCACGATTCAGAATATTGTGTTCGCTGTAATTCCTCCTAAATACACTAGGTGTGAGGTTCCATTCACGTGAGGATTGTCCTCTATAGTATGTCTTGATTCGTCCGTTTTTCATGACCCAATCAAGGAATTGTACTAAACTCTCTATCACAATATCATCATACTTCATTGTCGCGAGTCTCTCCTGCCACTCCTCCCCCTCATGGCTCTAATGCGTTTGATGCTGGGATACAAGAAAGACGTAGGGATATGTCCTTGTCATCTTGCAACCGGCTCTGGAAAAACCTCTGAACAAATGAAAAGAAACAAATATGCCTACGCCGTATATGCTCGAGCATCGGCGTAGGCCGCATGCATACGACACATACACAGGAGGCGTACCATGTCTCTCATCCCTGTTCAGTTGAAATTTTCCAGATTTCGTTGCAAAGGATGAAAGCGGAAACGCTCTCTTGGTCTCATGGTCTTCATCCTCTTTTTAAGCAGAATGTGCCACAAGACACGGCAAAGGTAGTAATAAATTTATAATTCACGATATATAAAAGAGAAATAATTTTCAAATTGTAGAAAAATTGTGTGTCTCCCTTCTCTGTATCCTTCCGTTCTTGCCGGTGTGTGAATCGGAGATTTTTTAGCTGCGAAGTGTGACGTTTCTGGATGCGACTCGCAGGTGTAGTATGCCTTAATAGGAGAAGACGAGGATGTTACCGGCCTGAGGATAAAGGGTGGCCTCATTATTCTGCAGTGTAAAAGACGAGCGCCCCGTCATCGTGTGGATGGCGGGGCGCTAAATCGTTTTCAGTCACTTCAGAAGGAGGACTGCTTTTACTTCTGGAATACCTCGGGATACTTGTGGATAAAATAGACGGGGGTGCAGCCCCAGGCGTGGCACGAGCTGTTCACGGGATGATAGCCGTAGGGACAGATGAAGTCGTCCTTCGGGTCGTATGCTTCCCAATACGTGTCGGCCCCCTTCCGGACCATGCCGCCCCAGTATTCGATGAGATAGTCCCTGGCCTCCTGCTGCATGTCGCAGAGCAGCATGGCATCGATGAGATAGTGTGTGCCGTAGGGCGTGCCGGGCATCACGCAGCCTTCGGTGGACAGTGCGGTGCGCAGGGCGCGAGCCCCCTCTTTCTTCGAGAGCACTCCGGCCTTGATGAGCCACGTCTGTCCCAGGACGCTCAGCTGGCGGTCCGGTCCGCTCAGCGCCACGCCGCGCTTGGCATCGTAACAGTACTTGCGTGCGGCTGCTGTCATCCGCTTTATCAGTCGGGGATAGTCGGCCACCTCCTTCTCGCGTCCCAGCATGCGTGCCAGTTCCAGCGTCTGCTGCAGGGCAAAGATGGTGGCTCCCTGCATGGGGGTGGCCACGTCCAGTCCGTCGCGCCAGTCGAAGAAGAGCCACAGCGGGCAACGGTCGCGCTCGAAGAGGCCCTCGTCATTGACATACTGCAGGGCTGCCTCCACCTGACGCAGGGCTACGGGCCACAGGTCGTTAGCCGTCTCGCGGTCGTCGGTGTCACAGAGATACTCGAGCAGCGACGAGTTCCACAGCAGGCTGTAGGTGAGGCATATGGAGATGTCCTGAGCATGGGGCTTCGGTTCCTCGAAGCAGTTGGAGATGACCACGCCGTTCTCTGCCGCCAGTGCAGCAAAGAGGTAGAGGCAGCGCTTGGTCATCAGATTGTTGCGGAACGAATAGCGATTGGCCAGCGACTCCAGGTACATGTCGCCCACCCACAGGCGGCGGTCGCGTTTGGGTCCGTCCTCATAGACGGTCTGCATGCACTCGTGCAGGGTGTTGACGCCTACCTCGTTGATGCGCCGCACGATGTCGGGGCATCCGCTTTGCAATGCAGTCTGCACCTCTCCGGCCGACGACTGTGCCTGGAACCACATGTCGTCCAGGGCAAAGTCCCAGCTGCTGTGGCCCATCAGCTCAATCTTCAGATATCGGAACGCCACGCGGCGTGGTATCGTGATGGGCTGGTCCACGCGGGTCACGGTGACCACCTCGTCCTGCATCCACGCCCGGTTCAGTCCGGCCTTCCACGGGTCGAGCGGCACGTTTAGCTCTGCCGGCACCTCGCCGAAGGTGAAGCGGAGCCGGATGGGTGCATCCTGGCAGCGGTCCATCTCCCGCACGTGGAAGGTGAAGTAGCCCACGAGATGTCGTCCGAAGTCGAGCGTCACCTCGCGCTGCGCATTGAAGTTGGCGGTGTAGATCGAGGATGCTTCGCCCGTCTTCTCGTACCGCCAGCCCTGGTAGGCTGCCGTATCTTGCACGGCTCGGACGATAGCCGTGGGGCGCACTGTCTCGTAGTGCAGCTGGGGCCGTGATGCCTCGGCCGTCTGCAGCCATCGCGCGCGTACATCTTTATATACATCGTCGGCCCAGGCGGTGGCCGCCATTGTCGCGCACATCATCAGCAGAAAGATTCTCTTCGTCATAATCTCTGGCATGTATTTCTTTATTTATCGGGGCAAAGGTAGTGTAAACGCCTGAAATGGCAAAGGGAAATGCAGATTATTTCTACCTCGGTCCTCGACGGAGCGCTGTTGAATCCGATTCGGGTTAATAGGAGAAGACGAGGATGTTGCCGGCCTCGAGGATAAAGAGCGGCCCGTAGCGATGGGCCGGGACGCCGGAGCCGTCGGGGCGGATCATCGTCACGGTCTCGTCCGTCTCTATCTGAAGCTGGACGGGGTCGGTGGGCGAGGTGTTCTGCACCACCACGTAGGTCTTCTCGCCATTGCGCAGGGTGGCCACGAGTGCTCCGCCGTCACCCGAATCCAGCTGCCGGAAGTGAGGCGGCGTGGTGCTGCGTCGGCGGGTGCCCTGCGGGATGGTCTTGCCCATGTGGCAGACGCTCTCCACGCGGCTGCCCAGGAAGACGAAGGCGCGCGCCTGAATCTCGCGGTTCATCTCCCTCACCAGCTCATAGACGGGGCTGCGCTGACCGTCCTGCTTGATGGGGGCTTCGTGGAAGTTCCACGTCTCGGTACCGGGATTCCAGTAGGTGAAGTACTGGAGGCACTGGGCACCGTAGCAGAGGGCGGCATAGAGCTGCAGGCGCAGATGGGCGATGGTGGGGATGGGATAGGGCGTATGGGCGGTGGACAGGGCAAAGGCCCAGAAGGGTTTCCCACGGTCGCGGGCCGCCTTCGACACCAGCTCCAGATTGTCATAGAAGGTGTGGTTCAGCGTGATGTTGCCCTTCTCGTCGCTCAGGATGGGGTAGAGGTCATACGAAATCTGCGGCAGGGGGACCTTCTCGCAGAAGAGGCGCAGGTGTTCGATGTAGCCTTCGCGCGAGAATGCCCACTCGGGCAGCAGGTTGAGGTAGCAGGGGTGCAGGCTGTCCACCGACTGGATGCGTCGTGCCCATTCGCCCAGGGCGTCCATCGCATCGTTGCCCGGCTCGTCGCGCAGAAAATAGCCTCCCAGCCCGGGATGGTCCTTGACCTTGGCCACCGTGGCCTCGGGCTCCTTCTCCAGCTCGGGACACATGAAGATGCTCTTCAATCCGGTGGCGGCACAGAGGTCGAGTGCCCGGATGGCATCCTCGTACTTGTAGATGTGGGAGAAGGAGAGGGTGAATCCTGCATCGCGCAGCTCTTCATAGCGCTCTTGGGTGGCAAACTGTCCGGCCGGAATGCTGTACCAGGCCAGGATGGGAATCTCGGGACGCGCCTCGTTCCCCTTTTGGGTGCGGCGCTTGGCTGCGCCTGGCACGGCGAGGGCCGGCAGCAGGGCGCAGATGAGGCATAGGAGTGTCTTTTTCATTATGGGTCTTGGGTTGGAATCAGTCGGGGGGGAGAACTCAGAGCGGACTCTTCCGGAGCAGTTCGGAGAAGTCGGCCAGTGCGCCGGGGATGTCTATCTGCTGCGGGCAGACGGCGGCACAGCTGCCACAGCCCAGGCAGGCATCGGGCCGCTTGTCCTCGGGATAGGTCATCAGGGCCATCGGAGCGATGAAGCCGCCGCCCGTGAACTTCTCTTCGTTGTAGAGGGCCAGCAGGGAGGGGATGTCGAGCTCCTGCGGACAGTGGGTGGTACAGTAGTGACAGGCCGTGCAGGGCACCATCCCCGGGCGCACCATCTCGTCGGCCACGGCGAGGAGTGTCTTCATCTCCTCCTCGTTGAGTGGCTGGAAGGTTTCGAAGGTGGCGATGTTCTGCTGCATCTGCTCCATGTCAGACATGCCGGAGAGCACCATCGTGGCGCCGATGGTTTGCAGGAAGCGGAAGGCCCATCCGGCAGGTGTCTCGTCGGGGCGCAGGCGGGCCAGCCGCTCGGCATGTCGGGGCTCCAGGTGGCAGAGGCGTCCGCCACGCAGGGGCTCCATTACCCAGACGGGCAGTCCGTGGCTGCGGATGAGTTCCACCTTGCGGCGAGCCTCCTGGAAGTCCCAGTCGAGATAGTTCACCTGCAGCTGGCAGAACTCCATGCCCTCGCCGTAGCGCTCCAGGAATCGCTCGATGACCTCGTAGCTCCCGTGGGCCGAGAAGCCCAGATGGCGGATGCGCCCCTCGGCCTTCATCTGCATCAGGTAGCCGTAGATGCCATACTGCTCCTCGCGCAGGTAGGCGTCGATATTCAGCTCGCACACGTTATGGATGAGGTAGAAATCCACGTAATCTACCTGGAGCTTCTCCAGCTGCTTCTGGAATATCTCCTTCACCCGAGGCATGTTGCTCAGGTCGTAGCCGGGAAACTTGGTGGCCAGATAGAAGTTCTCGCGGGGATGGCGTTTCAGGGCGCGCCCCATCACGAGCTCCGAGTTGCCGGCATGATAGCCCCAGGCCGTGTCATAATAGTTCACTCCGTGAGCCATAGCATAGTCCACCATTCGCTGGGTCTCTTCCTCGTTGATGTCGGCATCATTGCCACCCACCAACGGCAGGCGCATGGCACCCATGCCCAGGGCTGACAGTTGCAGCCCTTTGTAATCGTTGTAAATCATCGTTCTTCTGTCGAAAGTTTATCGGTTATTGGTGCAAAGTTACGAAAAGTCGAGAGCAATGCAAAATAAAAACCATTTATTTTTATTGCCGAGACGGAGTAACTTCGCCATCCAACGGATGGCAGAGTTCTTGCAGATGTGCAAGCGACGCGAGCGTCGAGCGACGAAAAAACGAGAGCAGGACAAAAAGAATCTCGTTCTTTTTTCATGCCGAGTGAAAGGATTCGAGCTTGCTCGCTTCGCTTGTCGAAGAAGTTCGCCATCCATCGGATGGCAGAGTGATGAAAATATTCGGGAAAGGATGCCGCTGTATGCACAGAAATGTGTATATTTGCTGCCATGAAACATGGTTTGGTACTCGAAGGCGGCGGACTGCGCAGCCTTTTCTCGGCCGGCATCATGGATGTGATGATGGACGAGGGGATTCGTTTCGACGGCATCATCGGTGTCTCGGCAGGAGCTACGTTTGGCTGTAACTACAAGTCTCATCAGCCGGGGCGTGCGCTGCGCTACAATATGCGGTTCCGCAACGACCCGCGCTACATCAGCCTGCGCAGCTGGCTCACGACGGGCGATCTCGTGGGTGCCCGCTTCAGCTACCACACGATGCCCAGCGAGCTGGACATTTTCGACCGCGAGACGTTTGCTGCCGATGCGTCGTCCTTCTATGTCGTCTGCACCGATGTCTGTACGGGGCAGCCCGTCTATCACCGTATCGACGAGATGGACGACGTGGAGATGGACTGGCTGCGTGCCTCGGCCAGCATGCCTGTGGTGAGCCGTCCCGTCTCGCTTGGCGGACGCCTGTTGCTCGATGGCGGCATCTCGGACAGCATTCCTCTGCGCTTCTTCCAGGGGGAGGGCTACGAACGTTGTATCGTCATCCTGACACAGCCTCGAGGGTTTCGCAAGCGCCGCACGCGCCTCATGCCCGTCATCCGTTGGGCGATGCGTCGCTACCCCGCCATCGTCGAGGCCATGAACCGCCGCCACGAGATGTACAATGCCCAGCTGGACTATCTCCTCTCTCAGGCAGCCCGCGGCACCATCCTGCTCATCCAGCCGCAGCAGCCCCTGAACATCGGTCGTACGGAGTTGGACGCTGACAAGATGCAGCGCGTTTATGACCTCGGTCGCCATACCGGCACGGAGTATCTGCCCCGCATCATTGAGTTCCTGAGCGGAAAATAATCCCGAATCGGTCAATAGACTGTTATGCGCTAAACGGGATTTCTTTTTGACTTTCAGTCGAGCCTGCTCACGCTCGGCAGAGCTCAAGTAAACTTGGTTCTACTCTCGTTAAATCGCAGCCTTGACATCTGTCTCGCCACTTCTCCGGTTACAATGGACCCCCATTGCGCCCTCAAAGTAACAAGACATCTGCTCAAAAATAAACGCCATTATCATCATAACGCTATTGACCGATTCGGGATAATAGCGGCTCCCGACGGAATAGGATGCCGGGAGCCGCGTCTCTGCTTTTTTTGGGGGGGGAAGGGAGAATCAGTAGAGCACCTTGCGGCCGTTTACGATATAGAGGCCGCGGGAGGGCGTGCGATGGGCGGGCTGAATCCTGCGCCCGCTAAGGTCGTAGATGACATCCGTCTTACCCGGAATCCTGTCTGTCGTGGAGTCCACGCCATCCTCCTTGGGGAAGCCGCATAGGGTGGCATAGTCCCCGCGGTCGTACTGCCATTGCAGGATGGGATATCCGTTGCCTGCGGCTGGATTGGCGTGCCAGGGAGCACCCCATTGGCGGGCCGCCTCCTGCAGCTGGGCATGTGTCTCTCCTCCCACTGCCGGCTCTCCATTCACCAGCATCTGCTCGAAGATGTGTGTCCCGGCGAGAATGTCGCCCTCGGCAGTCACGGCAAAGGGGACAGCCACCGACGTGCCGCTTACGAGACGGTTCCATGCGATGACGTTCTGGAAGCGGCTGGGCTCTGTGTTGTCAGCCTGTCCTCCGGCAGCAATGGGTGCAGCCACCGGCGCTTCGATGGAGCCTGCCGAATAGCAGTTCTCGATGGTGAGCGACGTGCGTACACGCCCTACGAGCCCGCCGCAATGGTTGGTCGATGTGCCGTTGCCGGTGATGTTCACATTGGTGTACACGTTGCGGATGGTTACGGGCACATTGTTCACGCTGCCGGCTACAGCTCCCACAAATCCCTTACTCGTGATGCGCCCCGTCGCATAGCAGTTTTCTACGATGCAGGGCAGCGGGTTGTCCTCCTCGTCCTTGTACGTCGAGGAGCCTATTGCTCCGGCGATAATTCCTGCACCGGAACCAGTGCTGGAGACGTCGGCATCCACAAATCCCACATTGCGGCATGCGCCCACCAGCGTGCCGAAGAAGCTGGGATAGCCGCTCTTGGTCGATGGGGTGAGGTTCTTTATTATGTGGCCGCGTCCGTCGAAGTCTATCCAGTTGCGGTAGCTGGACGAGGTGGTGTTGAGTTGCTCCCATACGAAGCCCTGCATGTCAACGTCGGCGTCCATGACGAAATACGTCATCTGGCTACGCACGAGCACGTTGCGCATGTTCATCAGCTGTTCGGGACGGGAGATTACGTAGGGCGATGCTGCTGTGCCGTCGCCTTGCTGGAAGGCATAGGGCATTTCCTCGGTGGCAGTGATCATGCGGGTGATGAGCTTCAGCACATTGGCATCCGTATAGTCGCATTCGGAGAGCGTGGCCTTGGCTTCGGCCAGCACGGTGGTAGCCTCCTCGCTGAGGTAGCCTCCCTGGCGGGCCTCCTCCATCTTGCCCTCCATCCATACGATCTGCTGGCGCAGCGAGTCGTACACGGCCACGCTGTTCTGTATGTTATCCACCGCCTTGGCATAGGAGACGAGTTTCGTGTAGCGGGCGGTAGGCGTGGTGGCGGCCAGGATAGCCTCGTAGGCTGTCTCGGCCGTGGTGCGCAGGCTGGCGTTGTAGGGCGCGTGGCTGGCTTCAATCTCATCGGCCAGCGCCTTGTACTGGCTGATTACGGTATTGGTGGCCTCCTCGTTCTGGTAGCGGAAGGTGAGTTTGAGGTTGGCCATATAGAAACGTTCGGTGCTGCTCATCGGGGTGCGTGTGCGGGCACCGATGGTCAGGTTGCCGTCATAGACGAGGCCATATATCTTACGTCTGTAGTTGCCTCGCATGAACGTGGCGGCAATGGCAGCCTCGGTGGTGGGTGGCGTGGTGGTGCGAGTGGTGTCGTGGGCCATCGTGGGCAGCCTGTTCATGTACAGGTCCACGGCCTCCTCCGTGTCAAAGGTGTTTAGCTCCAGCTCGTAGATGCCGTTAGACATGCCGGTGAGCTTCTGGCTGATGTCGAACGTACCGCCGTTCTTGACATAGGCCAGCGGCATGAAAGCTGAACCCGCGCCAGAGGCCGTGGTGGCTCCGTCGGAGACCCGGGCAGTCCATCCCCTCCATTGGCTCTTGGAGAGGTCGGCGTTCTGGATGCGATAGGTGCGCACCGAACCGTCGTTCTTGTAGAACACGGGGGCTTCCTGCGGAGTGGTCGAGGGCGTGCCGTCGGAGACCACTGGCCAGTCGTTCCTGTCCCACGTAATCTTGTCCAGCAGCATCACGCGGCCCTTGCTGTCATTGTTGGCGTCATAGGCATGATATAGGAGCCAGTCGTTACCCTCGTCGTCGGTGATGATTTCGCTGTTATGGCCTGGGCCTTTCCAGCGCGAGTTGCCCTGGATGATGGTGGTGTAGTTGTTGTCGAACATCTTGCCGCCCTGACGGTTCAGGTACGGTCCCGTGAGCTTCGTGGCGCGGCCCACCACGGTGCGGTACGTGCTGTTCACTCCCTCGCAGCACGACCCCACGCTGGCGAAGAGGTAGTAGTAGCTTCCGCGCTTGTATATCATGACACCCTCGAAGGCTCCGCCGCCAATCTTCGTCTTCACCTTGGGGTTCTTCATCGAAAGTCCGTCGTCGGACAGCTCGCTGATATAGATGTCGTGGAAGCTGCCCCAGACGAGGTATTTCTTGTCAAACTCTTCCACGTAGCATGGGTCGATGCTGTTGCGCACGCCTATCTCGGTACTGCGGAATAGTTTGCCGCGGTCGGTGAAGGTGGCCGGGCTGGTGCCGGTGGCCACGCCGATGCCGGTGCGGGTGACGTTGCCCCATAGCGCACATGCGTAGTACATCAGATAGTTGCCGTCCACATAGTTCACGTCGCAGGCCCAGAAACTGTAGTGGTCCGTCTTCTTGTTTCCGTCGGCATCGACGTAGGTGGAGTCGTTCCATGTGGGGCGTGCTATGACATTGCTCAGCTTGCTCCAGTTCGCCAGGTCGGTGCTGCGCAGTCCTTTCTGGCCCGTGGAATAGGCATACCAATAGCCGTCCTGCGCCCGCTGGACGCTGGGGTCGGGGAAGTCGGCATCATAGACGGGGTTCGTGTACGTGGTCTGCGCTTGGAGGCCAAGGCTCAGCGCTGTGCCCAGGAGGATAAGGAGTCGTTTCATACGTATTTTAGCTTTTATTTCTCTATATGAGGCATACCATTCAGCCTTTCCGTGAACAAAGGTACGAATAAGCGAGTGAAAAGCCAAATTAATTTGAGCTTTTCCGAGCGGAAGTGCCTAAGACCGACGGTCAAAGGTACGAATAAGCGAGCACAGAAGCAAGGAAAAGTTTGTTTTTCGTTGATTATGTCGAGCGAGAGTGCCTTCGACCTCCGTCAAAGGTACGAAAATTCCGAGTAAGCGAGGGCAAAGAGAATGAATTCTTTTTGCCGAGTGTGAGGAATTTATTAAATAAGCGAGTGAAAAGCCAAATTAATTTGAGCTTTTCCGAGCGGAAGTGCCTAAGACCGACGGTCAAAGGTACGAAAATTCCGAGTAAGCGAGGGCAAAGAGAATGTATTCTTTTTGCCGAGTGTGAGGAATTTATTAAATAATTCAAGTTTCGGGTGCTCTCAACGTTTTGTAGTTAAGTAGTTAAAGTAGTTATCACTACGCTCGTCCTTCGGACAGTAGTTAGGCCAATACTTCTACGTTTTGTAGTTAAGTAGTTAAGTAGTTAAAGTAGTTCTTCGGCGAGCGAAGCGGCAAGCCGGTTACTTGGACGAGCCAAGCGGCAAAGCCGAGCGATCACTCGTCCTTCGGACAGTAGTAATGCCAATAGCTTTATCAGTAAGCGCAAGAAGCAAGACATTTGGCTTAACTACTTAACTACTGACTACATAACTACTTCAGAAACTTCAGCCTTTTAAATAAACGAGGGCGCTCGACCCTTTGGGACGCTTCCACACCTGCTCATGGCAGGCAGAAGCGACCAAGGGGTCGAGCGCCGGGCGGTAGAGTACCTACATGTTTTGGTGATTACTTGGCAGGTACCGCCCTGATGCCGCTAATGCGCGAGCGTCAGATCTTTCCCTTGCTTCCGATGAAGAGGGGCAGGCCGGTGCTCTTCTCCACGATGCCGTAGATGAAGGGGCGGTTCAGGTCCACCGTAATCAGCTTTGGCTGCGAGGCATCCGGGTCGGCAGTGAGCATCTTGATATCCGTGACGGCAGCGGCCTCGGCTCCCTTCTCGTCAATCTTCAGGAATGTTTTCTGGAGCACTTGGCTTACGGGCATCTCCACGTTCTCAAAGAGCTGGAAGTCCTTGCCCTCGCTGAACATCTTCTGGCATCCCAGTGCCTTCAGCGCACCGTTGAGGTCCATCGAATATTCGCTCTCGAACTTGGGCACATAGAGGCGCAGTGTGGCTGCGGTCTCCATGCCGGCCACGTCCGGTGCCTGCTTCACTATCTGGGCAGCCACCTGCGACAGCGTCTTGTCCTCGTCGGGCAGGACGAAGAACATCTCGAAGGCTCCGTTGTTGAACGGCACGCCGGCCATCACGTAGCCCTCCTTCTGGGCATACGAGGCCGTGCCGTTGAAGGTCTCCCACATCGTCTCCACCGTCTGCTGTCCACCGTCTGCAGCGGCAAACGGGCGTGCCTCCACGTTGTCGAAGTGGTCGGCCCAGTTGGAGCGGAAATAGACGGCGTTCAGCAGATGCATCAGCTCGTCCGGCTCCGTCTTGTCCAGGAAGTGCTGGATGCGGTCTCCCGTTTTCTCGGCACACCACGCGTTGATCTTGTCCGTGGTCTCCTTGCCGAATCGTACGGGATAGACCTCCACGCCATAGCCATTCTCAATCTTCTCGCCGAAGGTCGGGTTCAGACGTGCCGACTGGTTGTACCACAGCGAGTAGGCCGAGGTGAAGCGCGTCATGTTGTCAGCCTCCGCAATGCCCTTGTCCATGGTGGTGATGTATCGGTTGATGTCTGTCTCGCCGGCATTTGTCAGGCCCATCACGCCGAGCAGTTCCTGGCGTGTCTCGCCCTGCAGGCCGCACAGAAGCACCGAGAGGTCAGCCTCCAGACTGTAGGGAGACACGAGCACGTCCTTTCCCTTCTCCCCGTTCATCACCTGGCCGAAGAGCTTCCAGGCAAACGCCTTCATCCCTTCGTTCACTGCCTTCGATGCTGCGTCCAGCTGGATTGCCTTCGCGGGCTGCCACTTGTATTCTGGCATGTCGTCCGCGTTCTCGGTCTTCGTCCCCTCTTCCTTCTTCGGGGTCTCGTCCTCGTCGTTCGTGCAGGCCCCGAATGCGAGGCACACGCCCATCAGTGTGATAAAAATCTTCTTCATACTCTTCTTATTTTGTTTTTATATTATAATGATTGGTATTTCTGTTGTCTTTCTTTCCCTTTGTGGCGCAAAGATAACTATTATTCTGTATGTCACAAAGAAGTTTCAACTATTTTTTCAGTAATTCACAGAATTTAACCCAGAATGTTCTGTGCACGATACTGCACCAACTAAACATACTGCCATAAGGATGGCTGAGAAAAGATTTCGTTTCATAGTTGTATAATTTATGGGGGTTAATACTATCTAAGATATTTACGTCTTTGTTGAAGTGGGAGAGCCGTCAGGCGACTCTCCCGTCTGGTGTTTACAGCTCTATCTCCGTATAGAACATGAACTGTCCGCGCAGGATGCGCAGTTCGTAGGTACCCTGCAGCCATTCGGGCAGGGTAATCATCGTGGTGCCCTCCAGGATGGTGATGCTGTATGCTTCCGTCTCGTTCCCATTCCCAAGGCTCTACCCACTCCAGCAAGCGAAGTCTCTTTTCTTCCAGATAATCCAATGCCGCTATTCCAATATCATATGGCTTTTATGGGATACTCTCAATATCTAAGCGTTCTAATATAGTTCTACTTTCCTCTCGGGACAGTTCTGCTTCTAATGTCAAAAAAACATTACTCCTCATA
>CADAJS010000031.1 GCA_902788315.1 uncultured Bacteroidales bacterium | reverse complement strand
TGATTAAACTTAATTTTATTTCACGTTGACTCGACTTTACGTTAGTCATAAATAGGGTTTACATCAATACTTCGAAACAAGTGAGTGGCTTGAACATACCTGTGGAATATACCAATGTAAAAAGGGGAGGAACGTCGGGCGCGGAACGCCACTCAGGGCAGGGCTACGGCACAAGGTTGCAGACGGCGCCCAATAACACGAGGAGGGCGCTCCTCTGCGGAACGCCCTCCCGGATAATACATTAAAAAGTGGTCGGCTTAGAGCTCAGCAAAATACTTGATAGTGCGAACCATCTGGCTCGTGTAGCTGTTCTCATTGTCATACCAGCTAACAACCTGTACGAGGAAGTTGCCGTCGTCCATCTTGCTAACCATAGTCTGGTTTGCATCGAAGAGGCTGCCGAACTTCATGCCGATGATGTCGCTGCTGACGAGTTTCTCCTCGGTGTAACCGAAGCTCTCGTTGGCTGCAGCCTTCATAGCGGCGTTGATGCCCTCAACGGTAACGTCACCCTTGACAACAGCGTGCAGGATGGTGGTCGAACCGGTGAAGGTGGGAACACGCTGAGCGGCGCCGATGAGCTTGCCGTTCAGTTCGGGAATAACGAGACCGATAGCCTTGGCAGCACCCGTCGAGTTGGGAACGATGTTGGCAGCACCGGCACGGGCACGCTGCAGGTCACCCTTGCGCTGAGGACCGTCGAGAATCATCTGGTCGCCAGTGTAAGCATGAACGGTGGTCATGATACCGCTCTGGATGGGAGCGTAGTCGTTCAGAGCCTTTGTCATGGGAGCGAGGCAGTTGGTGGTGCAGCTGGCAGCGCTGATAACTGTATCTTCCTTCTTCAAGGTCTTGTGGTTCACATTGTAAACGATGGTGGGGAGGTCGTTGCCTGCAGGAGCAGAGATGACCACCTTCTTGGCACCAGCCTGGATGTGGGCAGAAGCCTTCTCCTTGCTTGTGTAGAAACCAGTGCACTCCAGAACTACATCCACACCAATCTTGCCCCAAGGCAGCTCAGCAGCATTGGGAACTGCATAGATGGTAATCTCCTTACCGTCAACGATGATGGAGTTGTCTGTAGCCTCTACAGTGTGCTTGTTCTCACCGAACTTTCCGGCGAAACCGCCCTGAGAGCCAGCATCTTGGGGCTGGTGAGGTCGTTGATAGCGACTACTTCATAACCTTCAGCCTCGAACATCTGACGGAAAGCGAGGCGACCGATACGGCCGAAACCGTTAATAGCGACTTTTACGTTTGCCATTTTTTTTGTTTTTTAATAATAATAGGTTAGAAAAACTAATGTTCATTCGCTCGTTTATCTGTACGTCCATTTAACCACAATTGCAGTGATGTGCCGTCTTACATGCTGTCACAAACAGGGTCGCAAGCACCAAAATTATGAGATAAATGCACTTTTTCACTTCTTTTTCCCTTAAATTGCGTGCAAAATTACGAAATTCTTTTTAAATTCGCACTCGAAAACCCTATAAATTTTAAATGTTATGGCAAAAAGTAGCTTTATTCAGGACTTCAAGGCCTTTGCACTCAAGGGCAATGTAGTGGACATGGCAGTCGGTGTGATCATCGGCGGCGCATTCGGCAAAATCGTCACCAGCATCGTGAACAACATCCTGATGCCTCCCATCGGCCTGCTCGTAGGCGGAGTGGACTTCAGCGACCTGAAGCTGACCATGAAGGAGGCCGTGATGAACGGCGACGAGGTGGTAAAGGAGGCTGTCACATGGAACTATGGCGCATTCATCCAGGATGTCGTGGACTTCCTCATCATCGCATTCTGCGTATTCCTGCTCGTGAAGGGCATCACCGCTCTGACCAAGAAGAAGGAAGAGACACCCGCAGAGCCCGCTCCCGCTCCCGAACCCTCGGCCGAGGAGAAACTGCTCACAGAGATCCGCGACCTGCTGAAACAGAAATAAACGAACGCCATGAAGTGTTCGGGTCAAAGAACAAACCCTTTAAATCATTTAACTTATGAAAAAGTATCTTGCTGAAATGGTGGGCACCATGGTGCTCGTTCTCATGGGTTGCGGAGTAGCAACCAGTATCGGATGCAGCGAACCCGCAGGCGTAGCTGCCACAGCACTGGCCTTCGGTCTCGCTGTAGTGGCAATGGCATATACCATCGGAGGCGTCAGCGGTTGCCACATCAACCCGGCCATCACTCTGGGATGTCTCGTTTCGAAGCGCATCTCATGCAAGGATGCGTGCATGTACATGGTGTTCCAGGTCATCGGTGCCTTCATCGGAAGCGCACTGCTCTGGCTGCTCACATCCAACACCGCCGTCGAGGGAACCGGAGCCAACGACCTGCAGGAGGGCGTGACCGTACTGGGCGGACTGCTGGCTGAGATTATCTTCACCTGCGTGTTCGTGCTGGTGGTGCTGGGAACGACTGACGAGAAGAAGGGCGCCGGCAACTTTGCCGGACTGGCCATCGGTCTGTCGCTCGTGCTGGTTCACCTGGTGTGCATCCGCTACACGGGAACAAGCGTGAACCCTGCACGTTCCATCGCTCCCGCCGTATTCCAGGGCGGAACGGCACTGCAGAACCTGTGGATATTCATTGTGGGTCCCTTCGTAGGTGCCCTGCTGGCTGCGGGCATCTGGGCCATGATTGGTGGCTGTGCCTGCAAGAAAGACGAATAAGCAAAACGAAAATTCCCTGGGGCTGCGCCTGCAACGCGCGGCCCCACTTTCTTTTTCACTTCACAAGGTTACGACATAACCCGACACTCTACAATGCGAAGAGTCCTACTACTTATATATATTATCGCGTGCGCGACAAACGCACATGCATACAGCAGTGCGCTGGCAGCGCTGGTCAAGAATGACTACACCACAAAGGCCGACAGCCTGACGAACGTGCTCATCGAGCAGTTCATGAACAAGACGAAGGGAACCTTCTACTCCACCCCACACGACGTAGAGCACTCCAGCACCTACATCTACTGGCAGCAGGCACACGCCATCGACGTGCTCATCTACGGATATGAGCGCCACAAAGGTGACGACACCGGACTGGCCACTAAGTACCGCACGTACATGCAGCGCTGGTACACCAACAAGGCAAACAACTACTCGGGCGGCGCCACAGGCTTCGAGAACCCCTACACAGACGACATGTGCTGGATATGTCTGTCCCTGCTACGCCTGAACGAGGCGCTGGGTGTCAAGACATACGCCACCACAGCCAAACGGCTCTTCGACAATGCCATCATCAAACGCGCCAAGGAAGACGAGCGCGGATTCTGGCTTCCATGGAACACCGACGAAGGAAGCGGCCCCAATGCCTGCACCGAAGCTCCGGCATGTCTGGCGGCAGCAAAGCTGTTCCTGCTCTACGGGGACTCCACCTACCTGACCTATGCCGAGAAACTATATAACTTCACCGTGAAAAACATCTGCAAGAGCGACGGACGAGTGGAAGAGCCGCCTCTCACCTATACACAGGGCACCTTCGGCGAAGCATGCCGACAGCTATACCACATCACAGGGCGCTCCACCTACAGGCTCAATGCAACGACATACATCAACTATGCCTTCACCAGCGGCAGATGCACGAGCAACGGACTGCTGCGCCACGAAGGCACCAGCATGGACCAAAGCCTCTTCAAGGCCGTACTCATCCCATACGCCGTAAACTTCTGCCTGGACGAGTCGATGACATTCTCCACAAGACGAAGTCTCATCGTGGCCATACTGAAGAATGCCGACGTACTCTGGAAGAACCTGGACAAAGACAGCTATCCAGCCATGTTCTGCCCCTACTATTGGGGCGATGCTTACGACAGCAGCAAGACTGCATCGATGGGCGCAATGGCCAGCGGAGCATCGCTCATGGAAAACGTAGCACGCATGTGCATCGGCCTGACCACAAAGCCCGACGAGAGCGACATCCAGGTGCCCATGATGCCCACACGAGCACAGAACAATAGCATATATACCCTGGGCGGGCGCCTCGTGCGCAGCCACACGACAGATACCGAAGGCCTGCCCGCAGGCATATACATTATTAATAATAAGAAAGTAGTGGTTCACTGATGCGTTCAATCTGGAAATACCTCTTCGCAGCACTTTTCATCGTGCTGCCCTTCATTGGCAATGCACAGCACTTGCCAATCGTTCGCCCCGAGAAAGTGGGCATGGACTCACAACGCCTGCTCCGAGCCGACTCGGCCATCGAAGACGCAATCAAGAAAGGAAACATCCCCGGCGCCGTGCTGGCCGTGGTGAGACACGGAAAGATGGCCTACCTGAAGGCCTACGGCAACCGACAGACATGGCCCGTGACACGCGAGATGACCACGAACACTATCTTCGACATGGCTTCGTGCAGCAAGGCTATGTCCACCGCCATCTCTACGCTCATCCTCTGCGAACAAGGCCACCTGCGGCTACTCGATGCCGTGAACCAGTACATTCCCGACTTCGAGGACTGGCGCGACGAGAACGGAGAAACAACGACCATCCGCATCCAGCATCTCCTGACACATACGTCCGGACTGCCCGCCTACTTCTCCCCTGCCGCCGATGCAGTTCCCAATCCCGATGCAGCCATCGACCGCATCTCACACATGAAACGGCTCTCCGAGCCAGGAACCGCATTCAGATACAGCTGTCTGAACTTCATCACGCTGCAACGTATCGTGGAGACAATCAGCGGAATGTCCCTGCGCGACTTCTCGCGGAGCCACATCTTCGCCCCGTTAGGCATGAACCATACGGACTATCTGCCCTGCGCCCCCGATGCAAGCGGCGTATGGCGTAACACTAGCCTGCCCTGCTGGGCCGACCCGCAGGACACAGCCGGGAAGTGGCGCGAGTTCGTGGCTCCCACGTCGAAACAGACTGCCGACAGCGTGCTCTGCGGAATGGTGCACGACCCACTGGCACGTCTCTTGAACGGAGGAATAAGCGGGAACGCCGGACTCTTCAGCACAGCCGAGGACATCGCCGTGCTCTGTGCCATGCTGCAGAACAACGGCGCATGGAACAGAAAGCAGATAATAAGTCCGCTCACTGCCCGCCTGCTCCGCACCGTACCCCGATTTGCCGAACAGTTCGGACGAACCTATGGCTGGGACTGCTACAGCGCCTATGCCTCATGCAACGGCGACCTTTTCTCGCCCGAGACATACAGCCACACAGGTTTTACCGGCACAGGAATCGTCATCGATCCCGCGACGGACTGCAGCGTAATCCTGCTCACCAACGTCGTCCATCTCGAGGATGGAGGCGGGACAGTACGCTTACGCTCCATCGTCAGCAATGCAGTAGCAGCCAGCATCATAGACCGCTAAACACAGCAAGAACTTATATTTTACAACATATTACATAGCAAAAAAGGAGGATAACATGGGTGGATTTTTTGGCTTAGTCTCCCAACGCGAATGCGCAACAGAGCTATTCTATGGAACCGATTACCAATCCCATCTCGGCACACAACGTGGCGGTATGGCCACGTACAGTGCCGAGTTCGGATTCAAACGTACGATACACAATCTGGAGAACACCTACTTTCGGACCCGCTTTGAGCCGGAGCTCGAAAAATTCTGTGGAAAGGCAGGCATCGGAATCATCAGCGACACAGATGCCCAGCCACTACTGATGAACTGCCACCTGGGGCGCTTTGCCCTGGTCACTGTGGCCAAGATTAACAATAAGGAAGAACTGGCCCAACAGCTGCTCAAAGAGAACATGCACCTGTCTGAGTTCAGCAGCGGGAAGATCAACCCGACAGAACTCGTTGCACTACTCATCATCAAGGGTAAAGACTATGTAGATGGTATTGAGAATGTCTTCAACAACATCCAAGGCAGCTGCTCCATGCTGCTGCTCACCGAGGACGGCATCATCGCAGCTCGAGACTCGTGGGGCCGCACGCCCATCGTCGTCGGACAAAAGGAAGAAGCCGTCGCCGTCACAAGCGAATCATCAGCCTTCCCCAACCTGGGCTACGAGACGACTAAGTACTTAGGCCCGGGCGAGATTATCCACATCAAGGCCGACCACATCGAACAGCTACGCCGCCCCAACAAGGGTATGCAGATATGCTCCTTCCTATGGGTGTACTACGGATTCCCCACAAGTTGCTATGAAGCACGCAACGCAGAGTGGGTGCGTAATGAATGCGGACGTGTGATGGGAAGGGAGGATGATGTATCTGTCGACTGTGCATGCGGAATCCCCGACAGCGGTGTGGGTATGGCCGTAGGATATGCCGAGGGGCACCACTGTCCCTATCAACGCGGCATTGCCAAATACACACCCACATGGCCACGCTCCTTCATGCCGAACAATCAGGAGAGGCGTAACCTTGTGGCCAAAATGAAACTCATTCCCAACCGCGACGTGCTGCAAGGCAAGCGCATGCTCTTCTGTGACGACAGCATCGTACGCGGTACTCAGCTGCGTGA
The DNA here is from genome assembly GCA_902788315.1 of uncultured Bacteroidales bacterium. Taxonomy (GTDB): domain Bacteria; phylum Bacteroidota; class Bacteroidia; order Bacteroidales; family Bacteroidaceae; genus Physcousia. The sequence goes on along the minus strand of CADAJS010000031.1, from coordinate 28,408 downwards.
CAATGCCAAGGAACTATTCGCCCTGGGGGCCAAGGAAGTGCACATGCGTATTGGATGTCCGCCACTCATCTATGCATGTCCATTCGTCAACTTCTCAGCCAGCAAAAACGTGCTGGAACTAATCACACGTCGCATCATAGGCGAACTCGAAGGAGACTCGAACAAGAACCTCCAGGCCTACGCCACCACCGATTCGCCCGAATACAAGCGAATGGTGGAGGAAATAAGACGGAGACTAAACCTCACGAGCCTTAAGTTCAGTAAGCTGGAAACGCTCGTCAAAGCCATAGGGCTGCCTAAGGAACACATCTGCACACACTGCTTCGATGGTTCGTCCATGCATACCCTGACTGAAAGAAACACACCCATAGAACCGACACAGACATGAAGAAGAATCTCCTATTAGCTGCCATTGCCGGCATCATGCTCTCCTCCTGCCATACGGGAAGAGAGGCAGCACTACAGGACCTGCGCAACCTGACCACAGAGATTGAGGCAAATGCTACGAGCTATAACTTCAAAGAGTGGGTCAAGGAGCAGAAGAAGTACGAGAAAATTGACCGTCGCTTGTCCAAGTACGATTATTCCCAAGCCGAGTCGCACGAGATTGGCGAGCTAAAAGGACAATGTCTCGGCTACATCGCCAAAGGCGTGCTGGGCAAGGCGAGCAATAAAATAATCGATGCGGCCAACCAGATCCAGGGCATCATCGATGGCGTGCAGAAGGTGCTCACGCCCTGACGTTACAGAAAAAGAACTTGCCCTCCCATCCTCCGCTATGTATTAACATTTTGTTTGGAGGATAGGAGGGCAAGCGTCCTTAATACTATTATGCCTCGGCTGCTTCGTCGGTCTTTCTGCGCGACGGGCGCTTACGCTTTGGCTTCTCATCTGCCGGCTTGGTCTCCAGGTTTACACCAGCCAGTTCGGGGTCAATCATGATACGACCACAATACTCGCACACGATAATCTTCTTGCGCATACGAATATCCAGCTGACGCTGGGGCGGGATCTTGTTGAAGCAACCGCCACAAGCATCACGCTGCACATATACGATACCCAAACCATTGCGGCTGTTCTTACGGATACGCTTGAAAGCACTCAAGAGACGCGGTTCGATAGTCAGCTCGACATTCTTGGCTTTTTCACGCAGTTTGTCTTCTTCTGCCTTCGTCTCACTGATGATTTCGTCCAGTTCGCTCTTCTTGATTTCCAAGTCGGTACGTCTTTCGCCCAACTGCTCATTGCTTGTGGCCATCTCCTCCGTGCGAGCAGCCATGAGAGCCTTTGCCTCACCGATCTTCTTCTCATGCAACTGGTTGTCCAGCTCGGCATATTCAATCTGCTTCGTCAGATTATCATATTCACGATTGTTACGCACGCTGTCTATCTGCTCCTTGTAACGTTCGATGTTAGCCTTGTTGGTATTGATCACAGCATTGCGCTCGCTAATCTCAGCCTTGAGAGATTCTATCTCGCTCGTCATCTTCTCAATACGCGTAGTCAGGCCTTCGATTTCATCCTCAAGGTCCTGCACTTCCAAGGGCAGTTCGCCACGCAATGTCTTAATCTTGTCAATCTCAGAGAGCATGGTCTGCAGTGAGTACAGATTCTTTAATTTCTCTTCCACGCTCAGTTCTGCGGGGTCTTTCACTTTCTCTTTTGCCATAGTTATTATCAATTCACTTATTAATTTTCTATTTCATCATATCATTCATACCAGCCTGCCGCATCAATACTCCGCCACGTTTTCCCTTCCACAGAGGGTGGCGAGGGCATTTCTACAAATACTTAATCGGATTCGTGTTCACCGTGCTGCGGAAAAGTGGTAACGACGGGAAGCTACGTCCAAGCACACTGAACAGTAAGTCGGGCGTGTAACGCTCGCTCTGGTAATGTCCGAGTACGGCAATCTGTATCTGCTGGTCATGACCGAAGAACTGGTGATAGTGCATCTCGCCAGTCAGAAATGCATCGGCCTGGAGCCGGATAGCCTCGTCGAGCATGAAGTCGCCGGCACCGCCACAGATTGCCACACTCTGAATGGGACGCTGGAGCAACTCGTTGTGCATCAGGCACTCGACGCCGAATGCTTCCTTCACTCGTTGCAGGAACTGCAACGAGTCGTCGCTCTCGGGCAGATAACCAATCACTCCGCTGCCGGCTTTTATCGGCTGCTCGTGATCCTCTATGCTTACCATCACCCGTCGGGGCATCATCAGTTCTACATCCTGCAGGCCCAGCTTCTCAGCAATGCGGTAGTTCACGCCGTCCTCGGCATTATCCAGATTCGTATGAGCCGAATAGATGGCAATATTATACTGCAAGGCCATCCGGACACAACGTTCCACCTGTGTACTGTCAGTGATACGCTTAAGTCCACGAAAGAGCAACGGATGGTGAGAGACAATCAGGTCACAATCCATCTCTCGCGCCTCAGCGATGACTTCCTCCGTCACGTCCAGACACAACAATGCCCCTGAGACCTCCGCCTCTGTAAGTCCTACTTGCAAGCCGGCATTATCGTAGCTCTCCTGCAAGGGCAGAGGCGCGAAAAGTTCAAGGGCGCGTATCACATCTTTTACTTTCACGCTCATATCTATTGTGAGGGCAAAGTTAAGACAAATCATCCAAAGTGCCAAATAAATCAGCAGATATTTTCTTCCAACGCAGAAAATCATGCTTTCCACGCATAAGAAATGATGTAGCGGTTCCCGTAACGGGCTATATTAGCAACGGAAAGATATAGAGTGCAGATACACAGAAGCCTCATGCCTGTCTCCGAAACTCCGTCGGAGACATCCCTACATACCTCTTGAAAAAGCGGCTGAAGGACGCCTGATCCAGAAATCCCATATACTGGGCCATCTGCGACACTGTCATCTCAGGATGATAACGCAACATCATACGAGCCTTGATAGCAGCATATCCATTGATCCAGTCTAGCGCATTTCTCCCCGTCCGTTGCTTGATGACACTGGAGAAATGCTTGGGCGAGAGATGAAACATATCGGCATAGAATTTCACCTCGCGGCTTTTTCGCCAGTGCTTCACGATAGCTTCATTGAACTGGGCAAACATTTCTTCGTGCAACGAAGGTATGGGAATGGGTGCGCCATTGACTTTACGATAATCTTGCAAAAGCAGGAACAGCACTTCGAGCAAGTCGCCAAGCATGTCCCAACGGCGTGGACTGTCACTGCGGCTCACGGAGAGGAACAAATGAAATAACTGGTGGATGACGGTAAACTGGTTGTTTTCAAGATGAAGAGATTGCTGGAAGCGGTAATTGAAATTGTCGTGGTATATATCGGGATAACGGCGTTGCATTTCCTCCCGGAAAGCGGGCGACAGGACGATGAGCATCACGCGATAGTCATCAGACGAATCACGCGTACAAATTACATGATTAGGCGCCAATATGGCAATATCATGTGGCTGGAAGATCACCGGACGTGTGTCACACTCCACGCGCACCCATCCCTCCAGATTGAGGCCTATTGTCATGAACGAAGTACTGAACGGCTCACCATAGCTCGGCATCCGACGAATGTCGTCGAAGACCATCAATCCACGGGCATCAATCTCCTGCGGCGATGCCGTGATAGGTTGATATTCTCGAATTTTTCTCATAAAACTTCCTTCTCTCGTGTGCAAAAGTAAGCATTTTAGGGGTAAATAGCAAGAGAAAACGAGTTTTGGCTAAATAAAAAAGGAATTTAGCTACAGCGGAAACCATATATAACCTATAACTTTGCATCGGGAAAGTGAAGAAGACACTTTCAAATGCCCTTCACAGGACCCAATATTATATCCATATTGCATACGCAAAAGGAACTGTGAAGTTCAGCGCGACGCAATCCTTTAAAATATAAGGACACCGCATAGGGTTATACTCCAAACGCGAAAGTATGACCGCCAGCGTTTGGGAACCCTTTTTTGCCACGTGCGACTCTGCCCCGGGTCGCACGTGCTTTGTCTAATAGCCGGCAAAGGGAAAATGCCGAACCTCCTCCACCTGATGCAATAACGACTATTGCCCCTACAGCAAAATGTGGCACGGCAAGCGCCACCGAAACCCACTCAATGGGGCAGATTCAGTAAAATTGGTAGATATTCCGATGATTTATGTCTAAAGGTATGCATAGAAAAGCAGTAACTTTGCCGATGTTAAAACGAGAAAACCAACCATTCTATCCCAACAACGAAGAAAATGTATAAGCAAACCATCCTTATGCTGACCGTCCTACTCATGGGATGCGCAGCTGAAAACGGGACAAGGGCACAAGCCACGGATAGCGAACGCGGCAAGACTTTGGTGGCATTCTACAGCTATACGGGCGACTGCCGACAGATTACGGAGACCCTGACCGGGCTCATCGAAGCGGATGTACTGGAGATACAGCCAGCCGAGAAGGGACTAAAGTATGATGCCAATGGATATGCATTGGGTACTCAGCTGCTGAATAAGATTAAAGCCAAACCCAACGACGCCAACAGCTACCCGCCCATCGATCCGGTGACAACCGACCTGAGCGTCTATGACAACTTCATCATCGTTACCCCACTGTGGTGGAGCCAGATGGCAGCGCCGATGCAGACTTTCCTTTTCAACTATGGCCAACAGATGAAGGGCAAACATGTCGCAATGGTGGTGTCCAGCCATTCAAGCAGCATCGGGGGAGTCGTAGCCGATGCCGGTCGGTTGCTCACGAAAGTAACCTGGATGGGCGATGCATTGTGGATAAACAGCAGTAACCGTAGCCGGACAGCGTCACTGGCAACCGACTGGCTGAACACACTAAATTTCAAAAAACGCAATATGGAGACGAAGAAAATCTATCTCACCGTGGACGGGACCACACGCTCCGTCACCCTGGCCGACAACACAGCCACCCGATCGTTGCTCGAAGCCCTGGAGAAGGACGCCATCACCTACGAGGCCGATGACTACGGAGGGTTTGAGAAAGTAGGCGGGCTGGGACGCTCGCTTCCCACGAGCAACGAACGCATCACCACCGTGCCGGGTGACATCATGCTCTATCAGGGCAACCAACTCGTAATCTTCTACGGCAGCAACCAGTGGAGCTACACACGTATCGGACAGATTGACAGCGCCACGGCAGACAACCTGAAGACCTTCCTGAGGGCAGGCCAAGGCCCTGTCCAGGTGACCTTGTCCCTCTCCACCCCGACAGCCATCGACAAGATACGGGCAAAAGCCGACGACGACAATACCTATGTATCGCTCAGCGGCATACGTAGCACCAGGGCGGTCAAAGGCATCTATGTACGTAACGGCAGGAAAACTGCAAAATAAGAGCCTTCATGCGCTACAATATATAAAAACCGCGCAGGCGGATGCAGAAAAAGTGCTTTTCCATGCGAAGAGAAAAAAATAAATTCGTATATTTGCAAAAGCAATAACACCTAAACAAGAATATTATGATCAGACTGAACTGCTTTTTCCAGGCAAAGGAAGGCCTTTACACAAAGGCTTTGGAGGCTGCGGTAGCACTCGTGGCCAAGTCACAGAAACATCCCGGCTGCATTGCATACGATGCATTTGAGAGCGCCACACGCCCCGACGTGTTCACCATCATTGAGACATGGGCCGACCAGGCTGCACTCGATGCACACAGTGCAACGCCAGAGTTCATCCAGTATGTAGGCATCATGCAGGAGTGTGGTGAGCTCTCCGTGGAAGCATTTGAAAAGAAGTAAGACCCGAGTTCCATGCGTGCGATGTCATGTCGCACACGACAACACAATCGCCGCATGTCGTCTGGACGACATGCGGCGATTGCTTTATTTAGCGAAGAAGTAATAATACCAATAAGTATGGGAGAAGCGTCGTCGCAGTCGGTCGGCCGGCGACATCACATCGTCTGCCTGCTCCATCTCCGTGAGAAATTCGTGCAAGTCCTCCTCCATAGACGTATCGGGCTGTGGCAAGTGAAAACACGTATCCTGTACGGCATAGAGTGTCAGCGCCTCGCGATAGTGCGTGGGAAGAGACTTCAATGAGTCGGCAGCCAGGAGTTCAGCAAAGCGTGGCAGGCTGCGCTCCAGCAGACAGGCTGAGAGCAGATAATCGCGTAGGACAGGCGAGGCCAGCGTGTCGAGGCTGTATGCATTCTCAAGGAAAAGCATAGTGGAAGGCCGGCAAACGTGGCATGGCCGGAAGCGGAGATGGTGATAGACACTATCGGCAAGGTCGTGAGTGCGCAGCGTGGCATCCCATTCCGGCAACATCTGAGTGCAATCGCCGTGCAAGGCATAGTAGAACAGACGTTCTCCGAGCTCTCTCTCGCGACTGAGTGCATAACAGCGCATAGCCGTCAGGCGGGGCGAGGTGGCATCGGCCTGCTCCCCCACTTGCAATGCCTCGTCAAAGCGGTCGTCCGAGAGCAGACGCTCCACCTGCAACTCATAGTGCAGGGGCGTGGAGGTATTGCCTGATATGCCGGCCACCAGGAAGGCCAGTCCCAGAACGAGCAGGTTGGGCGTCAGGTGGGAAAACAGCGGAGCACGCTCGCCGGCGGTGTCCCGATAAACATGACACAGCCGCAGTGCAACCAGATAGGCAACAGCCAGCACAGCCAGGAAGATCAGTCGTGGCATCGGCGGCAGACAGATGGCATCGCCCTCCTCGGGTGCAATACGCCATCCGACGTGGGCCAGCAGTAACAGACACGAAGGCAACCATGCCAGCGCAAGCGCACGTATAGGGAGGGAGAGCATACGCTGAAAGCCGGCTCCCACCAGCGTGAGCACCAGGGTGATGAGCAGCGAGCCGATGAGCGGGTCGTAGCTGGTCTGTCCGTGGGAAAGGCGGAACTGGAGCAAGGCCAGCAGGTCGGACTGGAGAAAATAGAGATAGAGGAAGGAGAATGCAGCAAAGAGCAAGCCGCAGACGAAGGGTATCGTCCGCGCCGTCTTTCGGGTATTAGCGCTCGTATAGTGCATCCTTCATGTAGTTTTTCAGCGTGCCGGCCTCATGCGACGGACGTTCTTTTCCTGTCCATTCCGAGGCCGGCCGCACGTTGGTTATGCTTAGTCTATTCACGTACCTGGCGCAGCACACAGGCAGTGCGTGCCGGCAGATAGAGTTTCAGCCACCCCTTGTTCTCGCGGGCGAGAGCAGCATCGTAGAGCGTGAAGTGCTGCATGCGGTCATCGTTGATGCCCTGTCCGCCAAATGCCACGTCGTCGGTATTCAGCAGATACTCGTATGCGCCCTGTCGCACCATGAAGCCATAGCCCGTGTATGAACGATAAGGACTGAAATTGAAGAAGAAGAGCAAGTCGCCCCGCTGGAATGCCAGCACCTGGTCCGAGTCGTGATGCCACAGTTCGACGACAGGCTGCTTCTGGAACTGCTTTTGGCGCTTGATCACCTTGAGCATTGCAACGTCGAAATCATTCAGATAATGATAGCAGAGTGAGGGGTCGTCCACCAGATTCCACTGCCGGCGAGCGTACTTATAGCTCCATCCGTTCGACTCATGCGGAAAGTCGATCCACTCTGGATGACCGAACTCATTGCCCATGAAATTCAGGTAACCACCGTTCATGGTGCCAGCCGTAAGCAGACGTATCATCTTGTGCAGCGCCATGCCGCGTACGACATTGCCGGTCTCGTCTCCTTTCTTGAAATGCCAGTACATGTCGGAGTCCACCATTCTGAAGATGAGTGTTTTGTCTCCGACAAGTGCCTGATCGTGGCTCTCGGCGTAGGAGATAGTCTTTTCGTCCTGTCGGCGATTGGTCATCTCCCAAAAGAGTGCGCTGGGCTTCCAGTCCTCGTCGCGCATGTCCTTGGTACACTTGATCCAATAGTCGGGGATGTTCATGGCCATGCGATAGTCGAAGCCGTAGCCACCATCCTTGAATGGCAGTGCCAGGCCTGGCATGCCGCTCACCTCCTCGGCAATGGTGATGGCATTGCGATTCAGCTGGTGAATCAGCTCGTTGGCCAGTGTCAGGTAGGTGATAGCGTTATCATCTTCGTGTCCGTTATAGTAGTCGGCATAATTAGTGAACGTCTCGCCGAGTCCGTGGCTGTAATACAACATTGACGTGACGCCGTCGAAGCGAAAACCGTCGAAGTGGAATTCCTCGAGCCAGTACTTACAGTTGGAGAGCAGGAAGTGGATCACCTGATTCTTGCCATAGTCGAAGCATAGGCTGTCCCAGGCCGGATGCTCGCGGCGATCGCCCTGATAGAAATACTGGCAAGGGTCGCCGGCAAAGTTGGCGAGGCCCTCGTTCTCGTTCTTCACCGAATGGCTGTGCACGATGTCCATGATGACGGAGAGGCCGTTCGCATGGGCGTCGTCTATGAGCGCCTTCAGCTCCTCGGGAGTGCCGAAGCGGCTGCTGGGGGCAAAGAAGTTGCTCACATGGTAGCCTGCACTTCCGTAATAGGGATGCTCCTGTATGGCCATCATCTGAATACAGTTGTATCCCGACTTAGCGATGCGTGGCAGCACGTTCTTGCGGAACTCCTCGTAGGTGCCGATGCCCTCCTTGTCCTGCGCCATTCCGATGTGGCATTCGTAAATGAGCAGCGGGTTGGTCTCGGGCTTGAACTTTGTCTGCTTCCACTTGTATTCCTCCTTGGGTTCCCAGACTTGTGCACTGAAGAGATGTGTGTCGGGGTCCTGCACCACACGCTGGCTCCATGCCGGGATGCGCTCTCCCATACCACCTTCCCAATAGACGTGTAGTTTGTAGTGGCAGCCATGCTTGAACGACTTGTTGTTAATCTTCAGTTCCCAGTTCTCAGTGCCTTTGATGCGGCGCATGGCATAGGTGGTGGTTTCTTTCCATTTGTTGAAATCTCCAACGACGAAGATTGCCTTCGCGTTAGGGGCCCATTCACGCAGCACCCATCCGGTCTCCGTCTTGTGGAGTCCGAAGTAGAGATAGCCGCTGGCGAAGTCGCTGAGCGTCTGCTTGCCTCCGTTCGTCAGTTCGTTCATCTTGTTAAGCACGTTCTGATGGCGGCCTTCGATGGCTGGCGCATACTCTGCCAGATAGGGATCATTCTTGATTAACTTCAGCACCTGCGGCGCGACCTCGGCTACCTGTTCGCCCTTTGCGGCTGACGATTTCTTGGCGGCCGAAGCCTTCTTTTTGCCTGCGTCTTTCTTTGAGGCGGCATTCTTTGCCGCTTTGGATGTAGTTGCCATACGTTATCGTTATGATTGATTTTGTCTGATTTTATCTTCTTCTCTGCCGGGAAGCGGAACCGGATGAGGGTTTCTTCTGTCCCGAGTCGGCCTTGGCTTCGGGCGTAGCCTGTGCCACGCCATTCACATACGTGACGCGGCGAAGCACGTTGCCGTTGCGGTCCTTCTCCACAAATTCGCCATGCTTCTCGCCCCGATGGAAATTGCCCTCGAAGCGGTTGCCCTGGGAATCAACCAGAAGGCCGCTACCTTCCTTGAGTCCGTTCTCGAAGTGGCCCTTGAACTTGGTGCCGTCAGCCTCGCGCATGATGCCCTCGCCATGCATCAGTCCGTCCTTCCACTCGCCTTCGTAGGTGCCGCCGCCGGCCCATGTATATTTACCACGACCGTGCTGTTTGTCGGCATGCCACTCCCCTTCATATACAGCGCCGCCCGTCCAGGTGAAGGTTCCATGTCCTTCACGCTGCCCGTTCAGGAAACGGCCCACATAGCGGTCGCCGTTGGCCAGGGTATAGACACCCTCGCCCGTGCGCTCGCCGTCAACGTATTGTCCTTCGTACCGGTTACCGTCGCTGAACGTATATATGCCCCGTCCGTGCTGGCGGTCGTTTTTCCAGTCGCCGGTATAGACGTCACCCGAGGCATAGGTGTACGTGCCCTTGCCGTTCATCTGGTTTTCGTGCCAGGAGCCGTCATAGCTATTGCCGTTGTTCCAGTCGAATATTCCCTTTCCATCGCGCATGTCATTGCGCCATGTGCCTTGATATGATGCGCCTCCGGCATAGGTATATGTGCCCTGCCCCTCGCGCTTGTCGTTCTGCCACTCACCGTCGTAGATGTCGCCGTTGTAGTAGTACATCACTCCGTGGCCCTGCTGCATGTCGCGGAACCAAAGGCCCTCGTAGCGGTTGTTATTGGCAAAGTAGTAGGTGCCACGTCCGTGCTGATGGTTCTGATACCATTCGCCTTCGTATTTCTCGCCGTCGCTGAAGGTATAGGTGCCCTGTCCCTGGCGCACGCCTTTCACGTAGGAACCCACATAGACATCACCGTTGGAATAGGTCGTAGTGCCCGTGCCATAGGGCTTGCCACGAACCATTTCGCCCTGATACACGCCCCCTTCCGGGAAAGTATAGGTGCCAATCTTGATCTGCTGCCCGACACAATAGACGGACACAAGTGACAATATGAAAAGTATCTTCGCGCGCACGTATATATATTATTGTATCGCGCCGCAAAATTACAACTTTTTCACTTAACAGCCAAGGATTTCGTAAAATTACGCACAAAACACAAGTGTGAAGAAAGCCCAAAGTGTCTGAATTTCGGATAAAACACACCGAGCAACACGATAACGAGGCACTACGAAAAACGGCGAATTTAGCCCGTTTTTGGGCTAAATTTGGGGGACAGGAGAAGTGCGAGAAACATAACAGTCTGAAACACAACGCGTCCAAAAATGCGATATTTTAAGCCGACTCGTACTCCGCTCCGTTTTACGCGATTCTCGCAGCAAAAATCGTCCGGAGCGGCGTGTCGCATCGACCTCCGCGACACGTCGCATCGACCTCCGCAACACGTTGCGGAGACTCATGTCGCACTCCGCGCGAATCTGTGCAAGGCAAAATGTAAGGAAATATCGGACTATATTAAACAAAGGGGCACCTACGGTTGGGGATGACGGCGCAGGAAGTCCTCGGCACGCTCGAGGTCGGCCGGAGTGTCGATGCCGATGGTCTCCACGTCGGTGAGCCCCACACGGATGGTGAAGCCATTCTCGAGCCATCGCAGCTGCTCCAGCGACTCGGCCTGCTCCAGCGTGCCGGGAGGAAGCGCGGTGATGTCACGCAGCGCCGATGTCCGATAGGCATAGAGGCCGATGTGCTTGTAGAAAGTGTGGCGCGAGAGCCACTGCTCGGGTTCCACCCCACGCAGATAGGGAACCACGCTGCGGCTGAAATACAGGGCATGCATGCGGTTGTCCACCACCACCTTGGGGCTGTTGGGGTTCTGGAGAGCCGCCAGTCCGTCCTGAGGCGTGAATGGCTTGACGAGGGTGGCAATCTGGCAGTCCTCATCGTCGAAGCATCGGCAGACGGCTTCCAGCTGAGAGGAGTGGATGAAGGGCTCGTCGCCCTGAATGTTAACGACCACGTCGGCCCCCTGCCCCACCTTCTGAAAGGCTTCGTAGCAACGGTCGGTGCCGCTGCGATGGGCGGTGCTGGTCATCACGGCCCGCCCGCCAAAATCCTCCACGGCACGCAGGATGCGTTCGTCGTCGGTACATACATAGGCCCGGCCCAGACAGGAGGCCACGGTCTCATAAACACGCTGGATGACGGGTTTCCCACACAGCATAGCCAAGGGTTTGCCCGGGAAACGCGTGCTGGCATAGCGCGCGGGTATCAATCCAATAAAGTTCATATCTGAAAGTCTAATTGTAGTTACACCTCCGCCCCTCAAGGGAGACCGGATGGTTCATCAGTTTCCCATATCATCGAGCCCCATCACCTCAGCCTCGTCAACGGCCTCCATGTCGTAGGTGTCGTTGCAGGGATTGAAGCCTGCAGGCATGTCGAACGTCTCGTCAGGGCTGTAGCCCAGCTGCGGGTCGGCATATACCTTCTGCAGGAACAGGGCTGCGATGGGCAGCGAAGCGTTGGCTCCCTGGCCCAGTGCCATGCTGTTGAAGTGGATGTCACGCTCGTCGCCTCCCACCCATGCGCCGAAGCTCAGGCTAGGCGTGTAGCCTATGAACCATCCGTCGGAATTGTCATTCGTAGTACCCGTCTTACCAGCCATCTGCGCCTTGATACCGTAGCGGAAACGCATGCGGCTACCCGTACCGCCGTCGATGACACCACGCATCATCGAAACCATCTTGTAGGCGGCCTCCTCTGAGATGGTATCGAACATGCGCGTCGAGAAGTCGGCCAGCACGTTGCCGTCGTTGTCTTCGATACGTGTGACGAAGAGCGGGCAGCGACGCACACCCTTGCACGAGAAGGCTGTGTAGGCACCCACCATCTCGGCCACAGAGATGTCACACGTGCCCAGACAAAGGGAGAGGGCCGGATAGATCTCGCGGTTCTGCACGCCAAAGTTATGTATGAGGCGCACCAGGGCTGCCGGAGAGAGCTGGTTCATCAGCCATGCCGAGATCCAGTTGTTACTCTGTGCCAGTCCCCAGCTGAGGGTGACCATCTCGCCGTAGCGCTTACGGCTGCCGTTTCGAGGCGTCCATGCCTTGCCGTCTTCAGTATAATAGGTCTGTGCCACATTGGGGGCCAGGTCGCAGGGTGTCCATCCATTCTCCATGGCCAGCGTGTATAGGAAGGGTTTGATGGTGGACCCCACCTGGCGGCGGCCCTGTATGCACATGTCATACTGGAAGTGGCTATAGTCCGTGCCGCCCACATAGGCTTTCACGAAGCCCGTCTCGTTCTCCATGCACATGAAGCCCGTGCGCAGGAACGACTTATAGTACTTGATGCTGTCCATCGGGGACATCACTGTGTCGATATCGCCGGCGGGAGTGTACACGGACATCTCCACGGGCGTATTAAACGAATCGTCAATCTCGGAATCGGAGAAGCCTTGTTTCTTCATCTGCGTGTACCGCTCGCTCTGGCGCTTGGCACGGCGCAGGTTGTTTTGTGCGTCGGCGGCCGAGACCGCTGCGGCATAAGGGGCGTTTTTATTCTTCTTCAGCTCCTTCTCGAAGGCAGGCTGCAGCTCGCCTACGACGTGCTTCTCCACCGCCTCCTCGGCATAGGCCTGCATGCGGCTGTCGATAGTGGTGTATATCTTCAGACCGTCCAGATAGATGTTGTAGGGCTTACCCTCGCGGTTAAGGTTCTTCGTACACCACCCGTACAGGGGATCCTCCTTCCAAGCCAGAGAGTCCTCATAGTATTTCTGCTTTTGCCAGCTGGCATAGTTGCTGCGCTTGGGCTCCTTGGCCATAAGTATCTGACGCAGGTATTCGCGCAGGTAGGTGGCGATGCCCTCCTTGTGATCCACACGGTGGAAATTGAGCGTCAACGGCTGCAGCGACTCTTCCTCGGCTTCTGCCTTGGTGATATACGATGCCTTGCTCATCTGGCGCAGCACGATGTTACGGCGTTCGGCACAGCGCTCAGGGAATCGAACGGGGTTGAAGTAACTGGGATTCTTGCACATACCGACAAGCGTGGCAGCCTCCAGAAGCGAGAGGTCGTGAGGTTCCTTGCTGAAATAGGTATTGGCAGCCGTCTTTATGCCTACGGCATTGTGCAGGAAGTCGAACTTGTTCAGATAGAGTGTGATGATTTCCTCCTTGGTGTAGAATCGTTCCAGCTTGAGCGCGATGACCCACTCGATGGGCTTCTGGAAGAGGCGCTCACGGGTACTGGAAGCCTTCTCGGAATATAGCTGCTTGGCCAGCTGCTGGGTGATGGTGCTGCCGCCGCCTGCACTCTTCTGCTGCATCAGTCCGCGCTTGATGATGGCGCGGAAGAGGGCGATGTAGTCGATACCGCTATGGCTGTAGAAGCGGGCGTCCTCGGTGGCAATCAGTGCCTGCACCAGATAGGGAGAGAGGTCGTCATAGGATACAAAGATGCGATTCTCCTTGCTGTAGCTCCAGGTGCCGAGCAGTTTTCCGTCGGCCGAGAAGACTTGTGAGGCGAACTTGTTCACGGGATTCTCCAACTGGCGAAGCTCGGGCATGTAGCCAATATAGCCCTGGAAGATTGCATAGAAGATGCAACCCACCGCGCCAAGAGACAGAATCAGGAGAATCCACAAGGTCAATATAAACTTTTTCAACATAGACTTACCTATAATGCTAAAATTCGCTTTGGGCTACAAAGGTACGAATTTATCCTGAAACAGAGGGCGTGAAACGGAAAAAGTTCGACAATAATTTATATTTGTTGCACGTGACAGAAAAAAGCGGTAACTTTGCACGCGAAAAACGGGACATGTTCCCGCAAGGAGGATAATGCTCCGCAGACATAAGAGGCATAATGCGTAATACACTCATTGTAATGGAGAACAATAGCCTTGTCACGATTGCCAAATACTCGAAAGAGAAGCTACTCTACCTCATTGAAATGGCGAGGGAATTCGAGAAACACCCCAACCGCAGGTTGCTGGAAGGACGGGTGGTGGCCACACTATTCTTTGAACCCAGCACACGTACACGTCTGAGCTTTGAGACCGCAGCCAACCGGCTTGGTGCACGGGTAATCGGCTTTGCCGACCCGAAAGTGACCAGCAACACCAAGGGCGAAACGCTGAAGGACACGATTATGATGGTCTCGAACTATGCCGACGTCATCATCATGCGCCACTTTCTGGAAGGAGCAGCCCAGTATGCCAGCGAGGTGTCGCCCGTCCCAGTGGTCAATGCCGGCGACGGAGCCAACCAGCATCCAAGCCAGACGATGCTCGACCTGTACACCATCGCGCAGACCCAGGGGACGCTGGAGAATCTGAGCATCTATCTGGTGGGCGACTTGAAGTATGGACGTACGGTGCACAGCCTGCTCACCGCCATGCGACACTTCAACCCCACATTCCACTTCATCGCACCCGACGAGCTGGCTATGCCCAAGTACTATAAAATGTACTGCGAAGAGCACCATATCCGATACGTGGAACATCAGGACTTCGATGCCGACACCATCGCCGGAGCCGACATCCTGTACATGACACGAGTGCAACGGGAACGCTTCACAGACCTCATGGAATACGAACGCGTGAAGGATGCCTACCTGCTCAAGCGAGACATGCTCGCCAAGGCACGGCAGAACATGAAGATCCTCCACCCCCTGCCCCGCGTAAATGAAATCGAATACAGCATCGACGACACGCCATACGCCTACTACTTCCAGCAGGCACGCAACGGACTCTATGCCCGGCAGGCACTCATCTGCGACTCGCTGGGAATCACACTCGAAGAGGTAAAGAACGATAAGACCATCATAGCATGAAACGACAGGAAATGCAAGTGGCCGCTCTGCAGAACGGCACGGTAATCGACCATATCCCCTCCTCGAAACTGTTCCAGGTGGTGAACCTGCTTCACCTGGACCACGAGGACGCGTCAGTGACCATCGGATTCAATCTGAAAAGCAAGAAGATGGGACGAAAGAGCATCATCAAGGTGGCCGACAAATTTTTCACCGACGAGGAACTCAACCAGCTCTCCGTCATTGCACCCAACGTCACACTGAGCATCATACGCGACTACGACGTGGTGGAGAAGAAGGAAGTCAAGATGCCACACGAACTGACGGGAATCATCCGATGTGCCAACCCCAAGTGCATCACGAACAACGAACCTATGGCAACACGCTTCCACGTGCTCGACAAGGACAAAGGCATCCTGCAGTGTCACTACTGTAACAGGGAGGTCACCCTGGACCAAGTGAAACTATTATAAGGTGAAAGGATATTAGGTAAAAGGTTTTAGGTAAAAGTAAGATGAAAAGGGACAGCAAGATCTTCGAACTGATTGAAGAAGAACGACAGAGACAACTGAAGGGTATCGAACTTATCGCCTCAGAGAACTACGTAAGCGACCAGGTAATGGAAGCCATGGGCTCCTGCCTGACAAACAAATATGCCGAAGGCTATCCCGGCAAGCGCTACTACGGAGGATGCGAGGTAGTGGACAAGGTGGAACAGCTCGCCATCGACAGACTGAAACAGCTCTTCGGTGCGGAATATGCCAACGTGCAACCCCACTCCGGCGCTCAAGCCAATGCAGCCGTACTGCTGGCAGTGCTCAATCCTGGCGACACCTTCATGGGACTCAGCCTGGAACAGGGCGGACATCTCTCACACGGCTCACTGGTAAATACCAGCGGCCTCCTGTACCATCCCATCGGGTACAACGTAAACCGGGAAACCGGACGCGTGGACTACGACGAGATGGAACGCCTGGCCAAAGAGAACAAGCCCAAACTGATTATCGGAGGCGCCTCGGCATACAGCCGCGAGTGGGACTATCCCCGAATGCGGAAGATTGCAGACGAGGTGGGCGCACTGCTCATGATTGATATGGCCCACACGGCTGGCCTCATTGCTGCCGGCCTGCTGGAGAACCCCGTCAAGTATGCCCACATCGTGACCAGCACGACGCACAAGACCCTGCGTGGCCCGCGCGGAGGTATCATCCTGATGGGCAAGGACTTCCCCAACCCATGGGGAAAGACGACACCCAAGGGCGAGGTAAAGATGATGTCGGCATTGCTGAACAGCGCAATATTCCCCGGCACTCAAGGTGGCCCGCTGGAACACGTCATTGCTGCAAAGGCTGTGTCGTTCGGCGAAGCATTGTCCCCGGAGTTCCGCACCTGGGCAAAGCAAGTACAGGTGAACGCCCGCGTGCTGGCCGAGGAAATGATGAAGCGCGGCTTCCACATCGTGAGCGGAGGTACTGACAACCACTCGATGCTCGTGGATCTCAGGAACAAATATCCCGAACTGACTGGTAAGATGGCCGAGAAGGCATTGGTGGCCGCCGATATCACGGTGAACAAGAACATGGTACCCTTCGATACGCGCAGCGCCTTCCAGACGAGCGGCATTCGACTGGGGACACCGGCCATCACAACGCGCGGACTCAAAGAAGACATGATGCCGCGCATTGCCGAGTACATCGAACGCGTACTCAATGCACCGGAAGACGAGAAGGTAATTGCTCAGGTGCGCAGCGAAGTGAACGAGATGATGGCTGGCTACCCCTTGTTCTCCTTCTGAGCCTTGAGCAGCTTGTCTATCTCATCAAACTCGGCACCCATATTCAGGTTGAGATAAATGCGATAGAGAGCCGACGCCCAACGTTCGGGAGCATTCGGCTCCAACTTGCGCACCATTTCCATGCAGGGCTTCGCCTTTTGGTAGAAGTCCTGCATTGTTTTTCTGTCAGCCTGCCACTGCTGATTGCTCATGTCCTTGCTGACCGACTCCTGAGCAATCACCGCAAGATTCAGGAAAGATAAACCTTTATTATAATAAGCATTCGTGAACTTAGCGTCGCGATGGATGGTGCTATCGGCATACACGACACATGCCTCAAAGTCGTTCTTCGCAAAGGCCATCCGACACATTGCATACCAATAGAGGGCCTTGTCTGCCACATGATGGACAAGGGAATCAGCCAGAGCAATGCCCTCATCATAACGTCGCTGGGAATAGTACCAGTCTTCCTTGTTTACAAAAAAATAGTCGTAGGGAGCATAGCGCACAAGTCCCGTGTCAAGCGTAGCAATCCAGGCCGCCTCGTTCTTCTGCAAGAGATAAGTGCGTGCCTTATACTCCAACAGAATGGGCTGCTGTGTCGAGTCGGACGACGCTATGGCACGGTCAATATACTTCAGCGTATGGTCCGGCTTCTGAGACATATAGCCGCAGAGAGCAGCCCAATAGGCAATCTTGGGCAGGCGGTCGTCCTTCTTCGGATCAGTCACTTGATAATAATAGTCAAAGAAGGAATAGGCAGAGGCATAATCCTTCTTCCCAAGGAAGAATGTGCCGCCATTGAAAATGTTACGCCGATGCTTCATACGTAGCGAATGGGTCCTCCCTTTATAGCTAAGCCGTACTTTCCCCTGGGCATTCGGCACAGAGTCCACACTATCGCATAGCTCCAGGTAACGGTACATGGCAAGCAATTTGTTGAAGAACGTGGCTGTGTCGTACTTTTGTTTTAGGTAAGCCTGTTTGTTCACCAGCCCGTTCTGGTTCTCCTCGAGGAGTGCACACAAATAATATATCCCTGCACGATTCTTATCGGTGATATCTTCACGAGATACCACAGCCAGCAGGTCTGTCTCGGCCTTAGGCTGGCCTGCCGAAGTCTTCAGAGCAAGTTTGGCTGCCTTACGCAGGGTTTTCAACTTCACGGGTGGGGGTGTCTTCTCCTTTGCAGCCGGAATGGCACAGAGGGGCACTATGAGGACAATCAAAAGGAAGAACAATCTTTTCATCACTTACCTATATTAGTTTATCAAAAGAAAAAGGTGAGGGCACAAGCCCGTGCCCTCTACCTTATAATATATAGCACGTCTGGCTTATCAGAGCAGAGCATCCATCTCTGCAGCCTTGGCCGACTGGCCAGTCACGCTGTAGCACTGCTTGAGCTCGTAGGCCCACTTCTGTGGATTATCGGGAGCGCACTCGCGTGCCTTCTCGAAGTACGGGATGGCAGCGCCGAAGAGAGCCTTCGTGTCCTCCAGTGTCTTCTGAGCCTGCTGGCGGTTCTTAATGCCGCTGATGGTCGAGTTCAGCGCCATAGCCTGCTGATACTTGCACATGCCACACTGGTACCATGCGTCGTAGTAGTCGGGCTTGATTTCCGTACACTTCTCATAGCACTTCAGTGCTTCTTCATAATTCTTAGCCTGGAACTTCACGAAAGCCTTGCCATAGTTGGCAATGAGCAGATTCTCATCGACGGCCAGGACTTCATCGGCAAACTTCTCCATCTTATCGAAACCCTGCTTCTGATAATAGGCAAGGAGAATCTGGATGAAGTCCTCGTTATCGGAGGGCGACTCGATGCAGAGGTCGTGCACATAGTTTGCCCACGAAGCCGTGTCACCACGTTCCATATAGGACTGGGCACGTACCTGCTTCACGCCCAGTGCACCGGCCGAGAACTTGACAGCCTGGTCATAATACTTGTCCATAGCTTCATAGTTTCCAGCCTCGTGAGCACAATGGTATGCATAATACGCAATCTGCTCGGGCGCTACATGCATGTCTAACTGTTCGGCAATCTCCGGATATGCCTTCGCATAGTTCAATGCAAAATCATACGCTTTGATGGCACGGTCATAATGGTGGCATTCGCTCTCGAACTGACCTGCATAAGCAAAATAGTCGGCGCTCTGAGCCAGACTCTTGCGCTTGCCTTCGAGATATTTCACGTTGCCCTGCTCTCCCTTCACCTCTTTCGTGTACTTCAGCTCGTTGTGGAGAGCATCGGTGAGGATGAAGAGGTTGTCATAATAATGAGCAGTGTCGAATGCCAGCTTGTCCTTCGCAGCATTCAGGTAGATGTTCAGGGGATAGACAGCCAGGTCGCCGCTGAGCTTGTAAGCCTGACCGAGCACGTCCTCGTCCAGATGGCCACTCTCGATGGCCTTCACAACGATGCCCTGCCCCATCTTGCAGGCCGAGAGCACCTCGTCTTCGCTGGCGGGCTTCTCCTTATCGGCAATACGTGCATAGATGTCATCTTTCACTTTCTGAGCCGCTGCAAGGTTCGCTTTGGCTTCTTTCTTTGCAGCCTTGAGTGCCTTGGCAGCTTCCTTTGCAGCAGCCTTGTCAGAAGCACTCTGAGCCATCATACCTCCAGCAAGCAGGCACATGGCGATGGATAATACAATCTTCTTCATAGTACTTTAGTTTTTTTTGTGATTAATTCTCTTTATTCTCGTCGTTCTCCGTCAGTTCGGGTGTTTCATTTCCTTCTTCGGCCGGAGTTTCTTCCTCATCGTCGCGCGGTACCACACTCAGGTGGCTGATTACGTCATTACGCTTCTTCAATTCGATAACCTTAGTGCCCTGCGTCACGCGGTTCTTGGTCTCCTTGATGGCATCGGCATGCAGGCGGATAGTGGTTCCGCTCTTATTGATAATCATCAGGTCGTCCTCGTCACGCACAATGAGAATGGCCACGAGGTATCCCGTCTTCTCTGTGATGTTCAGTGTCTTCACGCCCTTGGCATGCCGACTGGTCTTGCGGTATTCCTCCACGTCGGTACGTTTGCCGAATCCCTGTTCCGAAAGCACCATGATGCTCTCGTTTGCAGGATCGTTCACCACGCACATGCCAACGACGCCGTCGCGCGGATCCTCATCGAGGATGATGCTCTGCACGCCAGTGCTGTTTCGTCCCATCGAACGGATGGCACTCTCGTCGAATCGCACGGCACGTCCGCCGGCATTGGCCACGATGATTTCGTTACTGCCATTGGTCAGAGCCACGGTCACTACGCTGTCATCCTCGCGGATGTTAATGGCAATGACACCATTGGCACGCGGGCGGCTGTACTCCGTAAGGCATGTCTTCTTGATGATACCTTGGCGTGTGCAGAACATGACATAGTGTGACTGGCAGAACTCGGCATCCTGGAGTCTGCGAATGCAGAGACAGGAGTTGACGCTGTCGCCAGGCTCTATCTGCAACATGTTCTGTATGGCACGGCCCTTGTTGTTCTTGTTGCCCTCGGGGATGTCATACACCTTGAGCCAGTAGCAGCGTCCACGGTTGGTGAAGAAGAGCATCGTGTTGTGCATCGTCGCGGGATATATCTTTTCGATGAAGTCGTTGTCTCGCGTAGAGCTGGCCTTCACTCCGATGCCTCCACGTCCCTGTGCCTTGAACTCGGCCAGCGGGGTGCGCTTGATATAGCCCATATGGCTGAGGGTAACCACCACCTCATCGTCGGCATAGAAGTCCTCGGCATTGAATTCCTCAGCGCTGGGCAGGATTACCGTGCGGCGGTCGTCGCCATACTGCTCCTTCACCTCAATGAGCTCGTCCTTGATTACCTTGCGGCAGAGTTCGTCGTCGGTAAGAATCTGATTGTAGTACTTGATTTTCTCCAGCAGGTCGTTGTATTCGTTGTGCAGGTCTTCCTGCCGCAGACCGGTGAGCTGTGCCAAGCGCATCTCCACGATGGCTTTGCTCTGCAGTTCGTCCAGTTCGAAGCGGGTTTCCAGGTTGCGCTGTGCATCGACAGGCGTCTTGCTGGCACGAATGATGTGGACCACCTCGTCGATATTGTCGCTGGCAATAATGAGTCCGCTCAGGATATGAGCGCGCTCTTCAGCCTTGCGCAGGTCGAACTTCGTGCGGCGGATTACCACCTCGTGGCGGTGCTCCACGAAATTGGCAATACAGTCCTTCAGCGTCAGCAGGCGGGGGCGTCCCTTGACGAGCGCGATGCAGTTCACGCTGAAACTCGTCTGCAGCGGAGTCATCTTGAAGAGTTTGTTCAGCACCACGCGGGCGTTGGCGTCACGCTTCACGTCGATGACGATGCGCATGCCTTCGCGGTCGCTCTCATCGTTGGCGTTGCTGATGCCTTCGATCTTCTTTTCGTTCACCAGCTGTGCGATATATTCGATAAGCTGCTGCTTGTTCACACCGTAGGGGATTTCGGTGACTACGATCTTGTCGTGCGTGTCGCCCGTCTCGATGTCTGCCTTGGCACGAATGATGATGCGTCCCCGTCCGGTTTCATAGGCCTCCTTGATGCCCTGCACACCCATAATGTATGCTCCCGTGGGGAAGTCGGGGCCTTTGACATACTGCATGAGCTGTTCGACGCTGAGGTCGTGGTCGTCCACATAGGCCACACAGGCGTCGATCACCTCGCCCAGGTTGTGGGTAGGAATATTGGTGGCCATACCCACGGCAATACCTGTGGCTCCGTTCACCAGGAGGTTGGGGATGCGCGTAGGCATCACCGTCGGCTCCAGCAGCGTGTCATCGAAGTTTGTGGTCATGTCCACAGTCTCCTTGTCCAGGTCGTCCATCATGGCTTCGCCCATGAGCGAGAGACGCGCCTCGGTGTATCGCATGGCAGCGGGGCTGTCGCCATCTACCGAACCGAAGTTTCCTTGGCCGTCCACCAGCGTGCAGCGCATGTTCCACTCCTGAGCCATGCGCACCAATGCGCCATAGACCGAGCTGTCGCCATGGGGGTGATACTTACCCAGCACCTCACCCACGATACGTGCGCTCTTCTTGTAAGGCTTGTTGTGCATGTTGCCCAGCTCTTTCATGCCGAACAGAATGCGGCGATGGACGGGTTTGAAACCGTCCCTCACGTCAGGCAAGGCACGCGCCACAATAACGCTCATCGAGTAGTCGATATAGCTTTTCTTCATTTCGGCCTCGATGTCGACCTTGATAATTCTTTCTTGATCTTCCATTATTAAATGTTTAGTAATACTTTCCTTTTCTATGGGCCATTACCCTTTTTTGGGCACAAAAATAGGCTTTTCTTGCGACATGGGCAAGAAAAAGCCTCAAATTAACACTTCTTAATGAATCCCGGTTGCGTGCCACAGACGCTGTCCCAAACGTTCTCCTTAAGGAAATATGCTCCGCCATAGACAGCCACACGCCACGCTTCGTCAGGCGGGAAAGGCACACTGCTTCGACGGATGGAGCACGCTCCGCCAGACACAGGGGATGCAAGATATTTTCCCAGACGCGTGCAGATATTACAGAAAGAATTCGTATCTTTGACCTGCGGTCTTAGGTACTCTCGCTCGACAGAATCAATGAAAAGTTTTCCCTTTTACTTGCTTCTGTCCTCGCTTATTCGTACCTTTGCCATGCAAAAGCGGTCCAAATGACACCTGAGATGCTTTGGCACGGAATTTGTTTCGGGTCTTAGCAGACATATAATAATAATGTAACGCAAGAAAGAATGACCACAAAGTTTTCACGCGACATGACAAACGTGCTCAGCTTCAGCAAAGAGGAAGCCGAGCGACTACATAACGACAGCGTCACGCCCGTGCATCTGCTGCTGGGCATCCTCCGTCACGGAGGCAATAAGGCACGCGAGATTCTGCAGCGACTGCAGCCCGACCTGCCACGCCTGAAGCAAGAGCTGGAGCAGACGGCACGCCAGCATCAGGTGCTCATTACGCCCAACCAGAGCGACATGAACTTTGACGTCGACGCCAGCCGTATCATGCGCATCTGCGTTCTGGAGGCCAGACTGATGCAGTCGGATGTCATTGACACGGAACACATCCTGCTGGCCATCATGAAAGCCAGCAACAACGAAGCCAGCAACATACTGGAACGCATGAACATCACCTACAAGGACCTGCAGAACGCCACACGTCCGCAGGCAATGGCGAATAACGAGGGTGACGACGAGGATGAATTCTTCGACGAGGAGGACAATGGCTCGACGGCCACTGCATCAGCGGGAGGCCCGGCATCGGCCACGGCAGCCACGGCAAAGAAGTCGGGAGGCAAGACACCCGTGCTGGACAATTTCGGCCTCGACCTCACGAAGGCTGCGGCCGACGGCCTGCTCGACCCCGTGGTAGGACGCGAAAAGGAGATCGAACGACTGGCACAGATACTATGCCGCCGCAAGAAGAACAATCCCATCCTCATCGGCGAACCGGGCGTAGGAAAGAGCGCCATCGTCGAGGGACTGGCACAGCGCATCGTACGGCGCCACATCAGCCGAGTCCTCTGGGATCGCCGCATCGTGGTGCTCGACATGGCCAGCGTGGTGGCTGGGACCAAGTATCGCGGCCAGTTCGAGGAGCGCATACGCTCCATCATCATAGAACTGCAGAAGAACCCCGACGTCATCGTCTTCATCGACGAGATACACACCATCGTGGGTGCCGGAAGCGCCGCCGGAACAATGGACGCCGCAAACATGCTCAAGCCGGCGCTGGCCCGCGGCGAGTTCCAATGTATCGGAGCCACCACGACCGACGAGTTCCGCAAGAGCATTGAAAAGGACGGCGCACTGGACCGCCGCTTCCAGAAAGTGTTGGTGGAGCCCACCACGGCTGCCGAGACACTCCAAATCCTGCAGAATCTCAAGGGACGCTATGAGGAACACCACCATGTCACCTATACCCCCGAGGCACTCGAGGCCTGCGTGCGGCTGACGCAACGATACGTCAGCGATCGCAGCTTCCCCGACAAAGCCATCGATGCCATGGACGAAGCCGGCAGCCGTACCCACATCCAGGACATACCGGTCTCCGACGAGGTACAACGGCTGGAAGCCTTGCTCACGGAGCTCAACGACAAGAAGAACCAAGCCATCAAGGAGCAGCACTTCGAAGCCGCAGCCGACTACCGGGACCGCATCAAAGCCGCCGAGGAGGAAATGGCTCAGGCACAGGAAGAATGGGAGCAGAGCCTGGGCGACGAGCGCACGGTGGTGGACGGGAATATGGTGGCCGAGATCGTCAGCCTGATGACAGGCATCCCAGTACAGCGCATCGGACAGGAGGAGAACGAACGCCTGCGCCGCCTGGGGCCAGTGCTTCAGGAAAATGTCATCGGCCAGGACGAAGCCATCCGCACCCTCGTGCGTGCCATACAGCGCAGCCGCGTAGGACTCAAGGATCCCAACCGTCCCATCGGCACCTTCATGTTTGTCGGCCCCACGGGAGTCGGCAAGACATACCTCACCAAGAAATTGGCCGAGGAGATGTTCGGGACCACCGATGCCATCATACGCATCGACATGAGCGAATATATGGAGAAGCACACCGTGAGCCGAATGGTCGGGGCACCGCCGGGATACGTAGGATACGAGGAAGGCGGGCAGCTCACCGAGAAAGTACGCCGCAAGCCCTACTCCATCATCCTGCTCGACGAGATAGAGAAGGCCCATCCCGACGTCTTCAACATCCTGCTCCAGGTAATGGACGAGGGGCGGCTCACGGACGGCAACGGCGTGAGCGTCGACTTCAAGAACTCCATCATCATCATGACCAGCAACAGCGGCACGCGCCAGATACGCGAGTTCGGACGAGGCATCGGGTTCCAAAGCGCCACAGACGTCAGCAAGAACCGCTCCATGAGCCGCGACATCGTCAAGAAGGCACTGCAGAAACAGTTTGCGCCGGAATTCCTCAACCGCGTCGATGACATCATCTACTTCGACCAACTCGACGAGGCCGCCATCCGCAAGATAGTGGACATCGAGCTGCGCCCGCTCATCCGACGAGTACAGGACATGGGCTTCGTCCTCGACGTGACAGCCGAGGCCCGCGAACTGCTGGGACAGAAGGGATACGACGTCCAGTTCGGTGCCCGCCCGCTGAAGCGAGCCATCCAGTCGCTGCTCGAAGACCCTCTCTGCGAGACACTGATGGGCGAGGTGCCTGCCGGAGCCACTCTCGAAACCGAGGTAAAAGAGAACGAAAACGAAAAGACAATAGAAATTAAGATACGATGAAACAAGGAAACATTGGGGTTACGACAGAGAACATCTTCCCCGTCATCAAAAAGTTTCTCTACAGCGATCACGAGATTTTCATACGCGAGATAGTCAGCAATGCCGTGGATGCCACGCAGAAGCTGAAGACACTGGCCGGCAAGGGCGATTTCAAGGGAGAATTGGGCGATCTGAAGGTCACCGTCAGCTTTGACAAGGAAGCAAAGACCATCACCGTCAGCGACCGGGGCATCGGCATGACAGCCGACGAGATTGAGAAGTACATCAACCAGATTGCCTTCTCGGGAGCCAATGACTTCCTCGACAAATACAAGGACGACGCCAACGCCATCATCGGGCACTTCGGCCTCGGCTTCTACTCCTCCTTCATGGTGAGCAAGCAAGTCGATATCATTACGAAAAGCTATCAGGACGCACCAGCCGTGAAGTGGACGTGCGACGGAAGCCCTTCGTTTACCATCGAAGAGGTGGAGAAGGCCGAGCGCGGCACCGACATTGTGATGCACATCGATGACGACTGCGAAGAGTTCCTCGACAAGAACAAGCTGGAAGGACTGCTCCGCAAGTACTGCCACTTCCTGCCCGTGCCCATAGCCTTCGGCAAGAAGACGGAGTGGAAGGACGGCAAGCAGGTGGACACCGACGAGGACAACATCATCAACGACGTGGAACCCCTATGGACAAAGAAGCCTGCCGACCTCAAGGACGAGGACTACAAGGAATTCTACCGCCACCTCTTCCCCATGGCCGATGAACCGCTCTTCTGGATCCATCTGAACGTGGACTATCCCTTCAATCTTACGGGTATTCTCTACTTCCCAAAGATCAAGAACAACATCGAGCTACAGCGCAACAAGATTCAGCTCTACTGCAACCAAGTCTTCGTCACCGACGCCGTCGAAGGCATCGTGCCCGAGTTCCTAACGCTGCTCCATGGAGTCATCGATTCGCCCGACATCCCGCTGAACGTCAGCCGCAGCTATCTGCAGAGCGACCAGAACGTGAAGAAGATTAGCGGATATATCACGAAGAAGGTGAGCGACCGCCTGGCCGGAATCTTCAAGAACGAACGCGCCGACTTCGAAAAGAAGTGGGACGACATCAAGATTTTCATCCATTACGGCATGCTCACCGAAGAAGACTTCTACGAGAAAGCCAAGGCATTCTTCCTGTTCAAGGACACCGAGGGCAAGTACTTCACGCTCGAGGAGTACGAGAAACTCATCAAGGAGAACCAGACGAACAAGGACGGACAAATCGTCTATCTCTATGCCAACGACCCGGATGCCCAGTACACCTACATCGAGGCTGCCAAGGAGAAGGGCTACAGCGTGCTGCTCATGGACGGACAGCTGGACACGCCGCTCGTGGGCATGCTGGAGCGCAAGCTGGAGAAGACCACCTTCACTCGCGTGGACGCTGATGTCATCGACCGACTGATACAGAAAGAGGAGACCAAGCGCGAACTGCTCGAGGCCGAGCGCAGCGACAAGCTGTCCAGCCTTTTCAACAGCCAGATGCCACGCACAGGCAAGGTGGACTTCCACGTAGAAGTACAGGCACTGGGCGAGGAGCAGTTGCCCGTGATGCTCACTCAAAGCGAATACATGCGCCGCATGAAGGAAATGGCACACATCCAGCCCGGCATGAACTTCTACGGCGAGATGCCCGACATGTACACGCTCGTGCTGAACTCTGACTCGCCGCTCATCAAGGAAGTGCTTGCCGACAGCGAGGCCAAGACAGCCGAGGCACTGAAGCCCATCGAAGCCGAGCTGCGGGGACTCAGCGCACGCCAGGCCGTCCTGCGACAGGAACAGGACAAGAAAAAGCCCGAGGAAATCACACAGGAAGAGAAAGACGACCTCAAGAAGTGTGGCGAAGACATCCAGGCCGAGCAGAAGAAAAAGAACGACGTACTGGCCCAGTATGCCAAGGACAACGACCGCGTACATCAGCTCATCGACCTGGCCCTGCTGCAGAACGGCATGCTACGGGGAGAAGCCCTCACTCGCTTCGTCAAGCGCAGTATCGAGGTAATGGCCGCGAAGTGACAGCCCGCGGAATGCTCCTCGCCGATATCGACTTCACCGGAGGCATAAATGCACTCTTATTGCAAAATGCAAAATGCAAAATGCAAAGGAGCGAGAGCAGAGCGTCGAGTCTCGCTCGAACGCTATGCCGAGCGACGAATGCTCTCGACGAAGTCAAATGCAAAGGAGCGAGAGCAGAGCCGAAAGCTCGCTTTCGGGCTATGCCGAGCG
This sequence comes from uncultured Bacteroidales bacterium, assembly GCA_902788315.1. Classification (GTDB taxonomy): domain Bacteria; phylum Bacteroidota; class Bacteroidia; order Bacteroidales; family Bacteroidaceae; genus Physcousia. The sequence continues at coordinate 979 of CADAJS010000031.1, read as the reverse complement.
ACGCATGCTCTCGAACGTAGTTCAAATGCATGCGTCGCATTTTGCATTTTTTGCATTTTGGGATTAGGGGATTTACTGGATTAGGGATTATTAGGGTTATTTCCTGCGGTTCAGTAGATTGGCGATATATACCTTGACTCCGAAGACGCTGCCGGCGTAGATGAGAATCTGCCCGAAGAGCATCAGGACGCTGGAGTCTATCTCCCCCTGTGGGGGCATGAAGAGGGAAATGGCGCACATTACGGCGCCAAATCCCAAGAGAAGAGCAGCAGAGAGACGTTCCATAGCGAGTGTCGTTTTTCAGATGATTCAAGTTTCGGGTGCTTTCAACGTTTTGTAGTTCTTGGCTTCCAAGTCATCGGCTTCTTGCGTCCCTGTGGTAGCAAGCGCCACCCTACGGGATGTCGAGCGGCCGCTTCGCTCGTCGAAGAACTTTAAACTATAAACTATAAACTTTAAACTTTAAATTGTGCCCCGGCTGCGCCTTTAAACTTTAAATTGCGCCCCGGCTGCGCCGCCCAGCAGCGCCAGGAGGATGCGAAGCACCTCGGCCAGGATGGTTTTCCAGTTCGTTTTCATTGTTCTCAGTTTAGTGGGTTTGTTTCCAAAGGTCGAATCCTTCGATGAAGTCCTCTTCGGGGAGCCACTGCCCCGTCTCGACGCGTGCCATCGTGCGCAGCAGGGTGGGGTAATCCTCGGGTTCTATGCGCCGCTGGGCGTCCGTCTTCATCCATTCGCAGACGAGGCGGATGTATGCCTCCGTGAGGTTTCCGTCTTGGGGCGGTGCCCAGCGTCGGATGATCTGTGCGATGGTCTCGATGCCGTAGCGGCGGCGGTAGGTGTCGAGCAGGCAGCAGGCAGCGCGGATGCCCCAGCGCATCGACTTGAAGGTGACAAACTCCCTGTCCCTCTGCACCTCCGCCACACCCTGCCATTGGGTGGTCGAGGTGCGGCGGATGTTCAGAGGATTCAGGTTGCG
>CADAJS010000030.1 GCA_902788315.1 uncultured Bacteroidales bacterium | reverse complement strand
TCGACAAAACTATATTCAAAAATGACAAAGACCGAAGCGGTTCAAGTGAACCTAATTTGTTTAATTTTTAACTCGTCCATTTTTTAGTGGACACTAGTGGTAAGTAATATGAAAATAGAATTAACAGCACAAGAGATTGACCTCCTCGAAAGATACGAGAAGGGAGAGTTTGAGAACCCAGCCGGTGACACAAGAGACATGATTGGAAAATTGGCTGAGAAAGCACTCGCATACGAAAGGGAAACCAAATCAGAAGACGACCCCGACGACTTGCTCCTTTGGTATTTCGACAAGTACAAAGAACAGCAAGCCGAGTAAACCACAGCCCCCAAAACAGCCGCTCAGTAGATTGGCTTATGCCAGTTCCGCGACTACCATAAGGTAGTGCCGCCACTGGCTTATGCTGACGAAAATTTAACAAACATGTATAACCCCTAAAATTTTAAACCGACATGGCATTGAAGATTAAAATCAAAAAGAACACCCTCGTCCGCAAAATCGACGGAGTGAAGAAGACAGGTTACTACGGCAAGGTCATCGCAAAGTTGTGGTTTGATGATGAAAGAAGATAAGACACAACCCTTAAGTGGAATGCCGTATATCTTCGAGCCATCTTCGAGCCATCGACGAACCATCTTCGAGCCATCGACGAACCATCTTCGAGCCATCGACGAACCATCTTCGAGCCATCGACGAACCATCTTCGAGCCTTCTTCGAGCCATCGACGAACCATCTTCGAGCCATCGACGAGCCATCTTCGAGCCATCGACGAACCATCTTCGAGCCTTCCTCGCTGACAGGGCCAAAATAGTTCACTCGGGTCAGTAAGGCCTGCTGCCTTTTCTGAGCTCGGAGTACTCTGGATTCTCTGATTGCTTGGATTACTCTGGATTCTCTGATTGCTCGGAGTACTCTGGATTCTCTGATTGCCCGGAGTACTCTGGATTCTCTGATTGCTCGGAGTACTCTGGATTCTCTGATTGCCCGGAGTACTCTGGATTCTCTGATTGCTCGGAGTACTCTGATTGCTCGGAGTACTCCTACCGAACTCCCTCTCTAATCTCTAATCCAAAGTCCTCCCCAAGCCAATGCTATGGTTTGAATTTCTTCAGGGTTTCGCCGTATTCGCGGAGGTAGGTGGGGGAGGGGTAGGTGCTGAAATACGTGGAGTCCATATAGACGGCGAAGGTGGTGATGTGGCGCAGGCCCATGCTGGCGTAGGTGGCTATGTCGGAACGGAAGACATCGCCGTTCCAGGGGAGTTCCACTGCGGGTTTCTTCCATCCGCTGGCCATGGAGACGTCGAGCCAATAGTCCAGCACCACGGCTGTCTCGGCGGGGAAGACTTCGAGGTTCTCTCTTAGATAGTCGAGGTTTCGGGCATTGCAACCGATGGCGTTCACCTCGCTGACGGAGTCTGTGATGGGGCGGTCGAGCCGTCGCTGGAAGGGGGCGAACTCGAGGAAGATGCCCTCGTGGGGCTTTACCTTACGGGGTGCCTGGAGCGAGGAGTAGTAGGCGAGGTGGGCCAGTGTAGCCTGTGGGTCGTAGGTGCGGATGGATTCCAGCATGCGGTTCTCGATGATGAGTGCCTGCTCGCTGGCCGAGTACTGGGCGCATTCGGGGCACTGGCAGATGGGGGCTCCGTCGTCGAGCCAGAAATAGTAGCGATGGTTGGTGGCCGTCAGGTGGCGGGCATAGTAGAGGGCACGGCTGGCAATGGTGTCAAGCGCCCGTGGGGAGCTGACGCAGCAGTTGTAGTCGGGCGTGCGCCGTCCGTGCTCGTCCATGCGGAACATGGTGGAGTCCTCGGCAAACAGTGTCCGGGGCAGGAGGGCACTCATGGCGTGCAACTCATGCTCCACCTCGATGCCGTAGCGGCGGCAGTCTTCCTGGAAGCGTCGCCCTTTCTCGGACTCCCAGAAGCGGAGCACCTGGTCGGGGGTGATGTGGGTGCCCAGCGTGTTGATGCCGTTCTCGTGGGCGATACGCGGCCAGTCGGCTGTCTCCAGGTCTTCGACGGAAAGTACTGCGCCACGCATGCCGAAATAAGTGGCCTGCCTCTTGCATGCTGTCGAAAATACGGCAGCAAAGAGGGTTAGTATGATTGTCCTGCTGATAGATTTCATTGTCCGGCGGTGTCTTTATTGGTTAATGATGCGTAAAAGTACACTTTTTCCCGCTGAATTGCAATATTAAGGAGATAAAATAGTAATTTTGCGGTGTAAAATGTCATCCTTAAACTACATTTGCTACAAAATGAGACACACATTTCGTTTTCTTTCGCTGGCCACGCTGACGGTGTGCGCCGCATGTGCCGAGGCCCCGAAGGAGGGCATCGGCGAGGAGTCTTCGCAGGATGTTTTCACCATACCCTATCGCACGGCCGAGCCCGACTCGGGCCGCATCATCACGGCCGAGGTGTGGAAGGGCGTGCCTGTCGAGAAGGTCTTCTCGGCACCGTGGACGGACGACCGGCGTGACGCGACGGAGTTCCAGTGCTACCTCTCGCCGCACTACTTCTACTTCAAGTTCCAGGTGCCAGACGAGACGATAACCCTGCAGGAGCCCTTCCTGAAGAAGCTGGATGTATGCAACGAGGACCGTGCCGAGATATTCCTCTCGGCCACGCCGGGCATGGAGACCTATTACAGCATGGAGATCGACCCTGCGGGGCGTACGCTGGATTATGTCACTCACTATTATCGCCAGTTTGATTACGACTGGGCATTCGAGACGCTGCAGACGGAGACCTCGATCGAGGCGGCCCGATATACGGTGGCCGGCCGGCTTTCGACGGCCGAGATGCAGCAGATAGGCATCCCGACGACGGAGTTCTACATGGGCGTCTTCCGTGCCGACTTTGACGGACCGGAGAATGTGGTGTGGTATTCGCTGCTGCGGGTGGAACGCGAGAAGGCCGACTTCCATCTCCCCGAGATGCTCTTCCCGGTGAGAGTGGAGCAGCCGCGGCTGACGCAGCCGTAAGCCGCGACGCCGGAGGGTGATAGACATCGTTATCATCATAGCGCGATTGACCGAAACGGGTTAAACTCCATTATCATCATAACGCTATTGACCGGTTCGGGTTTGAAAGCAGAAGGGGCTGTGCAAATGGATTGCACAGCCCCTTCTCTCCTTATGTGTAGGATACTTTCCGTTTCCTTACTCGGCACGCAGTGTGAAGCGCTTGAAGTCCGTCACGGTGAGCTCCTTGTCCACCGACTTCAGGTAGGAAGCCACGGTGAAGTTCTTGTCCCAGATGTACTCCTGGTTGAGCAGGCAGGACTCCTTCAGGAACTTGTTCAGACGACCCTTGGCAATGTTCTGAATCATGGACTCGTTCAGAGTAGCAGCCTTCTCGGCCGATACGGTGGCGATGATCTCCTTTGCCTTGGCTACGTCCTCGGCAGTGATCCAGCCCTTGGCCATGTTGCTCTCCATGTGGTCCTCGCTGTCCACGTGGGCGGGGTTGATGCCAGCCTTGCGGATGGCAGCCTCCACAGCCTTCTGGATCTGCTCAGCCTTGGTCTTCTCGATGGCCACGGCAATCTCCTGATCCTTCACCGACTGGGGCACTCCGGCCTCGTCGATGGCGATGGGAGCGGCGCTGGCAATCTGCATGGCCACGTTCTTGCCGACGGTATCGTCGTCCACCTTCTTGTTCAGGGCGAGCATGGCGCAGAGACCGTTCTTGTTCATGTGGTTGTAGGTATAGATGGCTTCGCCCTCGATGGTGCTATAGCCGTCCAGCTCCATCTTCTCGCCGGTGATACCGCTGCGAGCCACGACGGCGTCCTGTACGGTGCCTTCGCCCATGGGGAGAGCCTTCACCTCGTCCAGCGTCTTGCACTTGTTGGCCACGGCCAGGTCGAGAATCTGCTGGGTGAGAGCCACGAAGTCGGCATTGTTGGCCACGAAGTCGGTCTCGCACTTCAGGGCGATGATGGCTCCGAAGCCGGGCACAGCCTTCACGAGTACGCAACCTTCGGCAGCCTCACGGTCGCTGCGCTTTGCAGCCACAGCCTGACCCTTCTTGCGCAGGTATGCCACAGCACCGTCCATGTCGTCGCTTTCGGCCAGAGCCTTCTTGCAGTCGGCCAGTCCGGCGCCCGTCATCTCGCGGAGCTTCTTGATATCGTTCATTGTAACGTTCATAGTAGTACGCTTGTTTTGGGGATTAAACATTTATTCAGCCTCTTCCTCGGCGGGAGCCTCGGCAGGAGCCTCTTCGGTCTCCTCGGCTACCTCCTCTACCTCCTCGTCGTCAGCCTCTTCCTCGCGTGCCTTGCCGGCGCGGCGGCTGCGGCGTGTGGGCTGGTCTTCCTGAGCGGCAGCGGCGTCGGCATCAGCCTTCTCCACCTTGCGCTCCTCGAGACCCTCGTTGATGGCTGCGCAGCATGCGTCGAGAATCACCTCGATGCTCTTGCTGGCGTCGTCATTGGCGGGGATTACGAAGTCGATGTTGTCGGGGTTCGAGTTGGTATCGACGATACCGAACACGGGGATTCCCAGGCGATTGGCCTCGCGCACGGCAATCTGCTCCTTGAGCACGTCCACTACGAACAGTGCTGCGGGCAGGCGGGTGAGGTCGGCGATGGAGCCCAGGTTCTTCTCCAGCTTGGCACGCTGGCGGCTGATCTGCAGGATCTCGCGCTTGGAGAGATTGTTGAAGGTGCCGTCTGCGGTCTGCTTGTCAATGTTGGCCATTTTCTTCACAGCCTTGCGGATGGTGGGGAAGTTGGTGAGCATACCGCCCGGCCAACGCTCGATCACGTAAGGCATGTTCACAGAGGTAGCCTTGTCGGCCACGCACTGCTTAGCTTGTTTCTTAGTAGCAACAAAAAGAATCTTCTTTCCGCTCTTTGCGATCTGCTTCATGGCTTCGGCAGCTACGTCGATCTTGGCCACGGTCTTGTGCAGGTCGATGATATGAATGCCATTGCGCTCCATGAAGATGTAGGGAGCCATGGCGGGGTTCCACTTTCTCTTGAGGTGGCCGAAGTGGCAGCCAGCCTCCAGAAGGGTATCAAAATTTGTTCTTGACATTGTTTTTGTTTGAATTTGTGTGTTTACGTTCTTTTTAATTCTTTCTTTCTGAGAGAATCAACCCGCGGGTAGTCCCCCTCCCGATTATTCATGTATTGCTTGTTGTTGGGAAGTCCCGCGCGGTTTAGATGCTAAACTCTCATGCTGCACAGTTCATTTGGCGGATTAACGCTTGCTGAACTGGAAGCGACGACGTGCCTTGGGACGTCCCGGCTTCTTGCGCTCTACCTCGCGGCTGTCGCGTGTCATGAAACCCTCGGCGCGGAGTGCCTTCTTGTCGTCGGCATTGATTTTCACCAGTGCGCGTGCGATTGCCAGGCGCAGAGCCTGTGACTGGCCTGTGTAGCCACCGCCGTACAGGTTCACCTTGATGTCATATTTCTCCACTGCGTCCAGCAGTGCCAGAGGCTGTTTTACGACGAACTGCAGAATAGGATTGGGGAAGTACTCTGTCAGGTCTCTCTTGTTGATGGTAATCTTTCCACTGCCCTCGCTGACATATACGCGAGCTACGGCGCTCTTGCGGCGGCCTAATGCATTAATTACTTCCATCGTGTATTATTTATAGAGGTTAATATCAATTGCCTTGGGGCTCTGTGCCTGCTGCTGATGCTCGCTGCCCTCGTAGATGTAGAGGTTGTCGATCAGACGGCTTGCCAGCTTGTTCTTGGGCAGCATGCCCTTTACCACCTTGCGAATCAGCTTCTCGGCTCCGTTGGGCTTTGCCAGGATGCTGGCGGGAGTAGCCTCGCGCTGGCCGCCGGGATAGCCTGTATATGACAGATATACGCGGTCGGTCATCTTCTTGCCCGTAAGCTGAATCTTCTCTGCATTGATGATGATGACATTGTCTCCGCAGTCCACGTGAGGAGTGAACTCGGGCTTGTACTTGCCTCTCAACATTTTTGCCACCTTCGTGCACATGCGTCCCAGCACCTGGTCTGTGGCATCCACCACGACCCATTCCTTCTTGGCTGTGAGCTTGTTCACATTTGTGGTCTTGTAACTCAATGTGTCCATTTCTTTGTTCTTTTCTTTTTGTTCTCTACTAAATTTAACTCTTCTTCAGCGCGATTCACGAACCGTGTACCTGGCCAATAAGCACACTATTCACACGCACTTTGGGGCTGTTTTTGCCCCGTTAGACAATAATCGGCGTGCAAAGGTACAACTTTTTTCTGAACCGACAAGCATCTCCTTGCTTTTTTTATTAATTATTGAGCGTTTGGCCCTATACGAAGGGCCTGGGCGATGAATCCCGGGCCGGTCGGGTCGCCCCTCGGCGTATGGGGCGGGGGACGGTGTACGATGTATCGCTCCGTGAGGACTTTTTATTTACACTATTTTCCGCGGGTTTCGACACCGAGTGTTCCGACGTGTCGAGCGGCACGCCTCGCAGACCGATGGAACACGCTCCGCAGACCGATGGAACACGCTCCGTCTGGAAGTTTTTGGCGCGAGAATCGCGTATTTCGGAGCGAACCTCGAGTCGGTGGGAAATATTCGATTTTTCCGTGGTGCTGTGTTTCAGTTGGTTGTGTTCTCTTTGGCTCCTTTTTTCCCGTTTTTTGCCTCCGAAACAGGCATTTTTCGCCCTTTTCAGCCCATGTCTTTTGTGTGCCGTCTGTGCCTCTCGGTACGAAATCCTTACAATGCTTTCTTCTCGGCGAATATCTCCATGCTTATTTAATAATGTTCGCGCGCGAGAGTCGCCTCGTGCCCCGATTATCCCCCTTCCCATTCGCTTTGGCAGGCTTTGGCCGAGCGTTTTATGGCTAAGCGACGAATTTTTATAATAAAAATCAATGGCGAACTGAAAAAAAATAAAAAATCCTTTGCTGAATGCAGGAGAAAAATGTATTTTTGCGGTGAAGTAGCTAATAACAGAAGCAAGACAATACCTTATTTAAACCTAAATTACATTAACCTTTAAACATTCATTCAAGTTATGAAAAAGAAATTCCTTTCTCTTTTCTTGATGGCGGTTGTCGCTGCAACTCAGTTTGCCACGGCACAAGAATTGGACCCCAACGGCGGTACCAAGGACAATCCCTTCCGCATCAGCACCAAGGAGCAGATGTGCTCCCTGATCAAGTATGTGAAGTCGGGTGAGATGAACTACATCGTGCTGGAGGCTGACATCGACATGTCCGGCGTGACGGACTGGACGCCGCTGTTCAACAATGGCGGTGGCTATCCCTACTTTGATTTCGACGGACAGAACCACGTCATCAGCAACCTTACCTCGAACACCGAGGGCGCCTATGACTATTGCGGTCTGTTTGGCGTGCTCTGCGGCAGTGTGCGTAACCTGGGTATTGAGAATGCCAACGTGACGTCCACCGGCGGTACGGGTATCATCGCCGGCTATCTGGGCCACAGCACCTTCAGCCAGCCCTCGTATATGGAGAACGTCTGGGTGACTGGTAAGCTGCATGCGACCGGCTATTGCGGTGGTATGATCGGCAACATTGGCGGCGAGAGCTATATCACCAACTGCTATGTCAATGTGGAGGTGACTGGCGAGAGCGACCTCACGGGCGGCATCATCGGACGTATTCGCGGCAAGCTGGACATGAAGCAGGTGTATGCAGCTGGAAGCATCAACCGTGGCGGTGGTATCATCGGCGGCGGACAGAACTCCTCGACCCCTCCATGTTCGTATTCGGACATCGTGGTGTGGAACAACACGGCAAAGAACTTCGGTCCCCTCGCAGCAGAGGATGCGCTTACCGACGTGGTCTATTACGACGGCTCGAACTTTGCCACGCTGCAGTCGGTGGTGCTGGCATGGGGCAAGCCCTGGGCCAGTGTGGGCGAGAATGAGTATCCCACCTTCGGCAAAGAGACGACACCCGCCGGTCCCGACTTTGTGGACGGCTACTATCTCGTGGCCAGCGCAGAGGACCTCAACTGGGTGAACGAGAAACTGCTCGGCGGAGAGAGCGGATTCAATGTACGTCTGAAGGCCGACATCGACCTCGCTACGAGCGAGTATCCCAACCTGATGATTGCCAACAGTGGCAATCCCTTCACCGGCATCTTCGATGGCGAAGGCCACACGGTGACCTATGCCTATACGAACGTGCCCGACCACTGCGGCTTCTTCACCTATCTGAAGCATGCCACCGTTCGCAACCTCTTCGTGAAGGGTACTGCCGAGGTGACGGGTATCCACTACGGCGCACTCTTCAGCCACGCCAATGGCGACGTGCTCATCGAGAACGTGGTGACGGATGTGGACATTACTGGCAATCGCAGCGGAGTGACCGGCGACGGCGGTATGAGCGGATACAATGATGGCCATGTGACCTTCACGAACTGCGCCACACTGGGCAAGATGGGCAACATCGGCACATCCATGTACTGTGGATTCGTGGCCTTTGCTTCGAGCAATGCCACCTCGACGCTGAACAACTGCTTCACTGCATGCACGCTGGTGGAAGGCACGGGCACCGACTATTGCTACACCTTCTGCCGTGGCACGGCCACCTACAACAACTGCTACTATCTCAATGCCATCGGCGTGGTGCAGGGTACTCAGATTACCCAGGAGCAGCTTGCCGGCGGAGCACTCTGCTACCTGCTCAACGGCGACCAGAGCGTAATCAGCTGGACGCAGACCATCGGTACGGACGCTGCTCCGCAACCTAATACTAACAGCAAGACGGTTTATGCCATCGGATCCCTCCGTTGCGACGGTGCCGTACTGCCCGATGCTCCTATTGTCTATACCAACAAAGTTGGCTGTGTCACCATTCCTGCCCATCAGTATGGCGAGGACGGATTCTGCACCGTATGCGGTAGCGTAGAGCAGGACGGAAACGGCTGTTATCTCGTAGATAACGCCAAGAAGTTCAACTGGCTGGTAGAGAAGGTGGCCTCCGGGACAGGCAACCTGAACGTGCTGCTGAACGCAGATATCGACCTCACGGAGAGCGGCAATCTGATGATTGGTACCGAGCCTTCACCCTTCAAGGGTGTCTTCGACGGCCAGGGCCACACCGTGACATACAAGTACGAGAACGTGGCCGACAAATGGCGTGGACTGTTTGCCTTCGTCGATGGGGCCACCATCCGCAACCTGATTGTGAAGGGTAGCGCCGTCGTGTCGAACATCCACTACGGAGCCCTCATCGGATATGCTGCTGGTAATGTGCTCGTGGAGAATGTCATTACGGATGTCGATATCACTGGCAAGTCCACCACTGGCGTGCAGGGCGATGCCGGCATGCTGGGTGCCAACTATGCGAATATCACCTTCAACAACTGTGCTACGCTCGGTGCGATGGGCGGCGAAGGCACGTCCATGTACAGCAGCTTCTCGGCATGGTCGAACGGAACCTCCAGCACGACGCTGAACAACTGCTTCAGCGCATGTAAGTTGAAAGAGGGAACGGGCGTAGGCAACTGCTTCACACTGACCCATCAGAGTGGAACTAACACGTTCAACAACTCCTACTACGTTTATCAGATGGGCGTGGCCAAGGGCGGAACTCAGGTTACTGCCGAGCAGATGGCTGGCGGAGAGCTGGCTTATCTGCTGGGCGGCGTATGGCGCCAGAACATCGGCGAGGACGCAGCTCCCGTCCTTGATCCCGCGCACGGTATCGTGAACCACATCGGTTCCACGGGCTATGCCACCATGTATCTCCCCACCACCAGCGTGTCTATCCCCACTGGCGTGACGGCCAGTACGGCTGTCGTCAACGAGCCGTGGGTGACCACCACTCCGATCCAGAGTTCCTTGATTTCTGCAGGTACACCCGTTGTGCTGCAGGGCGCTGAGGGCTTCTATAGCTTCGTGCCTGTCAATGCTGCCACGGATGCAGTGGAGAACGACCTGAAGGGTACTGCCGAGCCTCTCGAGGCTAACGGCTCTCAGTATGTGCTTGCCTCGAAGGACGGCGTAGTGGGATTCTATCAGGCCACTGGCACCATCCCCGCCGGCAAGGCATACATCGAGAAGGCCGGTGCTGGCGTGAAGGGCTTCTTCTTCGGTGGTGCCGACGGTATTGCCGAGGTGGAGACAGGGAATGACAGCGATGCTGCCATCTTCGACCTCAGCGGTCGCCGCGTAGTGAAGGCTCAGAAGGGCATCTATATTATTAACGGTAAAAAGGTTCTGAAGTAGTATGAAGAAGTTTTATGTTTCGCCTCGTCTGGAAGCAGCTTCCAGCGAGACCGTAGAGATGCTGGCAGCCAGCCTGCCCATCGGTGAGGGTACCGTCGATGGCGGTGAGGCTCTGACAAAGGAGAATGACTGGGACATCTGGAAGGACGACGAAGAATAGCCTGACAGAGGACTCCTGAATATATGAAGCCGGGGAGCTCACATGAAGAATGTGGCTCCCCGGCTTCGTGTCTGCAGACAGTGTCGCAGCAGATGTCCTGAGGTGATCCGGAAGGGACTCGAACCCTTGACCCGCAGCTTAGAAGGCTGCTGCTCTAATCCAACTGAGCTACCGGACCATCGCTCGGTGTTTTGCCCCTATGGGCACAAACCGGCTGCAAAGGTACGAAAAGGAGTGGAAAGAACAAAGAGAAAGGCAAAGTTTTTTTCCCATTGCCTCTCTCTCGTAGGTGAAAAATGTGTGGACAGCGGTGCTCTCAGTCGGTTTTCGGGCGCTGACGACCACAGAGGAGCAGGAAGTCGCAACGCTGGCATACGTCGGCATCAGTGGTCTGGCGGAATGGAATGTCGGGCGAGAATAATTCGTGCAGCGTCTCGTCCAGCCGCTTGCGGAACTCCTCGGCCAGAGGGACAAAGTCGGAGGTCTTTTCGCGCGAGCCTTCGTCCATGGGCAGGCTGAGTGCGGGATTGTAGTCCTCGGCATGTGCGTCGCGCACGTAGTATAGCGCTGGCTGCACCTGGCAGGCGTGGTTCCACAGGTCGGTCTGCATGACAGCCAGCGAATAGAGGCATGCCTGGAAGGTATAGCCCTGGTGGCGTGTGCCTCGGGCGAAGGCCCCCTCGACGGAGTTGGTCTTCATGTGATGAGCCCCGGTCTTGTAGTCCAGGATGCGCAGTGTGCCGTCCGCGAGTCGGTCGAGCCGGTCAATGCGTCCGCCCATGAGGATGGTGTGGGACGTGTCCCCGACGGTGACGGGATGTGTCAGCATGCAGTCGGTCTCCATACCCAGCATGGTGAACGGTGCCAGGCGCAGGTCGTTGCGGATAAGATGGCGCAGATAGTGGAGCAGCACGTCGCGCACGATGATATGCTGGCCCGCGTATTCCGGCTTGGGCGCATGTCCCGTGTTGAGACACGTGTGGATGAATCGCTTCTTCTCTCCTTCGTCGCGCAGACGGTGGAAGACATTCATGTCGAAGGCTATGTCGAGGTATCCGCGCAGGATGGGCGACTTGGGGTCGATGAGCGGTGCGAGCCATTCCTGCTCCACCTGTCGTTCGCCTCCGTGTCGCCGGATGAGGTCGGTGTATATAATTTCGGCCGTGTCGTGGAACAGATTTCCCAGCTGCATGGCATCCACCTCCTCGCTTTCCTCGTCGATATAGCTGAGCGATTCGACATAATGGTAGTAGAACTGCATGGGGCAGGCAAGGTAGGCGTTGATGGCGGTGGGGCTCAGCGGGTGGCCGGCCTCCGGCGCGTAGCGACGAAGCAGGCGTTCGAGCATCTGGGGTGTCTTGTTCACCAGGAAGGCTTGCGGAGTGGTCAGGCTGGGAGCGTTGGAGAACTGTATTTGGCGTATCTCAAGCTGCTCGGGAGGGAAGTCGGCCTGTAGCTGGCGCAGGAAGCGCGACGGCTCGTGGCGCTTGATGCCCGAGGCTGTCTGATTGAACACACAGGTGATCTCCTCGCTTCGCTGAATGAGCCGATAGAAATAGTAGGCGTAGATACAGATGCGATGGCGGGGCGTCGTGAGGCCATACGCTTCGCGGATGAGCGGCGGGATCATGCTGTTGAGCTGAGTGGGGCGGGGCAGTGCGTCCTCCTCCACCGAGAGCATCAGCAAATGGGGGAAATCGAGACAGCGCGTCTCGAGCACACCCATCACCTGAATGCCGCTGGCCGGCTCGCCATGGAATGGGATGCTGGTGGAGTTGAGCACCGTGCGCAGCAGGCGGCGCAGCGTGACGTCCTGGACGTCTAAGGGACGTTCGGGGTGGGAGAGCAGCTGGTGGAGCTTGGTGAGCACCCGGTGGGCCTGATAGATGGATTCGATGTGCAGCTGTTCTGTGATGGTGGGTGCCTGCAGGTGGCTGAAGGCGAGCCCCACTTTCTCTACCGCCTCGATGAGCGTGGATATGACAGCTGCCTGGCCGTCTGCGGTATGCTGGCAAAGTTCGTCCTCCTGAAAATAGCGGGCATAGGGGTGGCGGAGCACGCTTTGCAGGAAGGGACGGCGGAAGCGTTGGCGTCGGGCGTCCCAGCCCTCGGTGTGCAGTTGCCATAGGGAGAGCACGAAGGAGAATATGGGCGTCTCGCATAGTGGCAAGCCCATGGTGATGTTTACCGGATGCCGGTCTGTCTCGCTGCCCGTCTCGGGTATGGCATGCAGTACGGGCATCAGCAACTGTTCGTTGCATAGCACGATGGCGTTCTCTCTTGCCGTGGGGCACATTCCTTGCTGCATCCAGTGTGCCGTGTAGCGAGCCACTGCGTTGTCTGTCGGGCATGAGACAAAGGTGACCCGTTGAAGACGTTCCAGATTGCGGAAGCATGTGGCCGGAAGTGCCGAGGGGAACAGTTTCAGATTGCGTCGCATGAACTCGCCGGCCTCCTGCTGCGGGTCGTTCACATAGTACTCGTCATAGTCCCAGTAAAACAATGCCCGTTCGCCCATCGACTGCATTAGCTGTTCCTCCACGCTGTTGAGCACATTGAAGCCTACAAAGCAGACATGTGGATAACGGTCGAGCAACTGCGGCTCCTCCTTGATACGCCGGCAGACATCCCGGTGCAAGGCACCCTCCCAAAGCTGATTGTCGTGGAGCAGATCCTCGTACAAGGCCTCGTAAATTGCCGGCATCTCGTTCCACAGACGCATGAAACGCCGTCGCACGAGCGAGTCCTCGCCTGTGGAGAAATAGCCGAAGAAGCGCATCAGCGTCTCGCGCTGCTCGTCGCTGAGGAAACTGTTGTCGGACAGCTCGCCCAGCTCCCTGACGTGGCGGAACACTTTTCGGGCATCGGCCATGTGCTTGTCAATGTCGTCAAAGTCGGACAGGATAATCTCTCCCCAGCTCCAGAAGCGGTCCAGCGTCTCGCGTTCGACGGCCTGGGCTCCCTCCTCGCGAAGGATACTCTCGCGCACGCGCGATATATAAATATGGTAGAGGCGGCTGATGGCATCTATCGGGTCGGCTACGACATGGTCGCTCAGTGAGAGGAACAAGTCGCCAAGCGTGGTATATCGCGGTGCCCATAGGGGGGTGACGGCACAACGGGCGGCAAATTCCTGCGTGAGGAACAGTCCCGCACGTTTCGACGGGAAGACTACCGTGACGTCTCGCATGTCATGACCAAAGCGCTTCAGCAGGTCATCGGCTACCAGAGATAGAAATGATTGCATGGGCTGGTGGGGATTAGAGATAGATTTGTTCGACGTGTCCGCTATATACATACCAGAGGAAGCCTTCTACCTGCATCTCGGGGTGCATCTGTCGGAGGAGGTCCATGTAGGCACGCACCTGCAGGGCATGTTCCTCGTCGGGGCGGGCAAACTTATAGTCCACGACAGAGAGCGTATTTCCGTGGACCACGATACGATCTGGCCGATGAGTGACCTGCCCCGGGCGGTATTGGCTTGTACCTATGATGTTACGTTCGTTGATGACGGTGTTGTGGCCAGCGAACCATTCCCTGACACGCTTGTTCGTGAGACCCTGCTTAAGGCGGTTTAACACGTTGTGGCGCATTCTCTCATCCTGGATAATGCCTTGTGCCTCACATTGCAGGAGGGCTTGCGGAATGTCGCTCTCGGTCTCTATCTGGCTCAGCACGTAGTGCATCAGCTTGCCGATGTCTGTGTATGTCTGTGGGTCGGATTCCTCCGTCGAGAGGCTGCGGATGAACTTCTGGCTTTCGTTACTTTGACGAAAGTCGAGGGAGGGGGGATAGGAACGTAGGGGTATCGAGACGGTCTCCGTGCCCGTCATGCTCATGCGGCTGGCATTCTTCGTCTCCTTCGGGCCTACGCCCATAAGCTGCCCTTGCGTGAATGTGAGTGCGGAGGTCTCTTCGTCAACCAGGCTTTCGGGCTTGTCGCAGAGATAGCTATAAAGAATGTCGCCCGCACTCGATTCGTCATTCAGGCGTATGTTCCCGCCGCCGTCGGTCTTTGCCGTACCCCATATCATGAGGTTGCACTCGGCGCGTGTGAAGGCCACATACATGATATTGAGTGCATCGACCCGTTTCTGGAAAAGCTCCTCCTTGTAGGCCTCGGCATAGAATGTATCCGTCAGGTCCTTCTTGCCGGCAATGGGGAGCGGCCCCAGGATGTTGAACGAAGGGTCGGAGGCATACATCCATAGCTTCTCGTTGTTCATCCTCTTCTTTATCTTCCAGTGTGTGGCCGGCAGGAGCACTGTGTGGAACTGCAGTCCTTTCGACTTATGTATCGTAATCACCTGTACTCCGGCAATATTGCCGCAGGGTACAGACACTTTGTGGAGCGAATCGTCCCATGCGGTGAGGAATGCGTTCAGGTCGGCTGATGTGTTGCGGGAGAAATTCTGCACTTCGTCAAAGAAGGCCATCACGTAGGCTTCCTGTCCCTCGAAGCGTTCCAGATGTAACAGACGGTGAAGGCTTTCACACATCATATAGAGCGGTTCGGTCTTCAGTTGGTCTTTCTGTGTGTCGTCCAGGACGGGGCAGTCATATTTGCGCAGGTATGCCTCTGCGATACGATTTGCCGGGTCGGCCAGGACACGGATTGCCGCAATGATGAGCTGCACACAGGTGCTTGCCTCCAAGAGGTACGACTCGTTGCTGACCAGCATGATATGCGGTGCCACGGTGCGGAACTGCCGGATGAGTTCGGCTCCGTCGTTCTTTTCTCTGACGAGGATGGCAATCTGCGAGGATGCCACGCCCATGCGGTTAAGTTCGTCAATGCGCCCGGCCATCTCCAGGGCCATCTGCCGCCAGTAGTTCTCCTCGTTGCTTGCTGCATTCAGAAACAGGCGTGCTTGGACGAACCCCATTTCCTTGGGTTTTGTACATCGCTGCGCCACGTCGGCATACAGATCGCAGATGGAGGGGTCGTGTCGGTCGATTACGTCTAATGCCTGGGCTGCTGCTGCAAAGAAGTTGTTGTTGAATGTCACGATGCGCTGTTCGCTGCGGTAGTTTGTATCCAGTTTAAGCACCTCGGGTCGTACGGGCAGGTCCGAGTCGTGCTCCATGTGCTGCAGGATGCGCCAGTCGCCGTTTCGCCACCGATAGATGCTTTGCTTTATGTCGCCCACCACCATGTCGTGTCCCTGTGTGGAGAGGTTCTCGAGGAGGAGCACGCGGAAATTGCTCCACTGCATCTGGCTCGTATCCTGAAACTCGTCAATCATCACATGGTGGAATGTGGTGCCGGCCTTTTCAAAGACGAAGGGGGCGTCGTCTCGACCGATAAGCTGGCTGAGCAGTGAGGGAGTCTTGCTCAGTGCAAATTGATTGTTTTCCTCGGCGACGGCATCTGCCGTGTCCTCGAGCAATCCCAGCAATCGCAGTTGGTCGATGTCGTGTATGGCCAGCCGGGCTGAGAGCCAGATGCGATACCAATGCGTGTAGCCGTCACAGAGTTCTCGCAGCATGGCAGCCAGTCGCTCAGCCTCGTCGGTGCGCTGTGCATCGGCCTTCTTCAGCATTGTAGCGCTGTCCGTGTATAGGGCGGTACGTATCCGCTCGCTCATCTTCATGGGTTCCATGCGTGACATGCGCTGCATCATTTTCTCATAGTCGCTGCTGTAGCTCACGGACAGGTCGCTTTCCTGCCATGCCGCCAGAGCCTGGCCTACGCTCTCCGTCACTGCGTGCTCGGCTTCTGCCTGTGCCTCTCGCATCGATTGCAAAAAGCGGTTCAGGGTCTCCTCGCTGCGC
The DNA here is from genome assembly GCA_902788315.1 of uncultured Bacteroidales bacterium. Lineage (GTDB taxonomy): Bacteria > Bacteroidota > Bacteroidia > Bacteroidales > Bacteroidaceae > Physcousia. Next base: position 18,452 of record CADAJS010000030.1, on the reverse strand, counting down.
AGGGCCTGACGTTCCTCGGCTTTTCGGTTCAGGAATGCCTCGTCAAAGATGCATGTGGCAAAGGCTTTCACCGTGCTGGCCACATCCCAGGCACTTCCAGCATCCAGCTGAGCGCTGAGCAGTTTCTGGATCCATCCTTTCACCTTGTCGTTTCGGTCGTCGCGCAGATTGTCGATAATCTGGTCCACAGCGGTTCCGATGAGCTGCTTGTCGTCCAGCTCCACGCGCAGATTGGCGTTCAGTCCCAGTTCGTGGGCCATGTTGCGCAGCACACTTTGGAGAAACGAGTCGATGGTCTCCACGCGGAAGTGGGTGTAGTCGTGCAGTATAGCCGTCAGGCAGCGCTGTGCTCTCTCCTGCATTTCAGCCTCGCTGAGCGGTCGGTCTGTGTCCATGTGCTTTGCCACTTCGCGGCATATCTTCCCGTCGTGGCCGCGAGCGATTAGATACAGGTACTCCAGTATGCGTCCTTTCATTTCGGCTGTAGCCATATTCGTGAATGTCACGGCCAGGATGTGGCGGAATCCATCGCCTCCTGCCTGCGAAAGCAGGAGGGCCAGATATTCCACAGCCAGGGTAAAGGTCTTGCCCGATCCGGCAGATGCTTTATATACAATGAATCTTTGCTGCATGGACACGTGTTATTTCTCGTGAATCGTATGCAAAGGTACTTTATTTTTTGTGATATATCAAATAATAGTTGTACCTTTGCAACGTCATAAAGCAAAATTAATCCATTTAATCGCTCAATTACTATGGCTGGATATATTGTAGAGGATACGCGGAAGGTGACCACCGTTCGGCTTGCAGAGATGAAGCGTCAGGGCAAGCGTATCGCCATGCTGACGTCGTATGACTATTCTATGGCTCAGATTGTTGACCAGGCCGGAGTGGACGTGATACTTATCGGCGACAGTGCCGGCAATGTCATGGCTGGCAATCAGACGACCATCCCGGTGACGCTCGACGAGATGATTTACCATGGCCGCTGTGTGGCACGTGCAGTCAAGCGTGCTCTGGTGGTCTGCGACATGCCTTTTGGCACCTATCATGCCTCGCGTCAGGCAGCGGTGGAGAACGCTGTCCGGTTGATGCAAGGCAGTGGGGTGGATGCACTCAAGCTGGAAGGCGGAGTGGAGATTATCGAGATGATCCGCGGCATCATCAGTGCCGGCATTCCTGTCATGGGACATCTGGGACTCACACCGCAAAGCGTGAACAAGTTTGGCGGATACGGGCTTCGTGCTTCGAATCAGAAGGAGGCCGAGAAGCTAATCAGTGATGCCCATGCCTTGCAGGAGGCTGGATGCTTTGCCCTTGTATTAGAGAAGATTCCGGCATGGCTCACAACCCAGGTGTGCCAGGAACTGGAGATTCCCGTCATTGGCATTGGCGGTGGTCCGGCCGATGGGCAAGTGCTTGTCGTACATGATATGCTGGGCATGAACAAGGGATTCTCGCCCAAGTTCCTGCGCCGTTATGCCGACCTCTTCACGGTGATTACCGATGCAGTGGGAAACTATGTCAGTGACGTGAAGAGCGGAGACTTCCCCAATGAGAAAGAGCAATACTAATATGATGAAAAAGTGCGGTCGAGTTACATAACGTGCCGCGCAGCGCTTTATCACACGTGATAAAAGAGTTTATCACACGTGATAAAGTCCACAGGAACACGTCATGGGAAATAATGGCTGTGCAATAGATGTGAGCCGGTTGCCGGATGGCCGACTTCCCAAAGGCATTTATGTCATACACGGAAAGAATGTGTTGGTTCGGTAAAATGCATCTCCCCCGTCCCTTTACTAAAGGAACGGGGGAGATGCTTTTAGAGGAGGATTTCAGGATGGTCTTTTTTACTTCAGTGCATAGCTTCTGTCGTATGTGACAGCCTCGCGCACCATCTGCAAGCCCATCTCGTCGTTGCTCACCGTCACAATGCTGCCGCCCTGGAGCGTGGCACGGATGGTACCGTCGGCATTATAGCGGAACAGCTCGGCCTTCTTGCCTCCCTGCTCGATGAACCATGCGTCGTTCTCGGCATCGTGAGTGAACATGGCCACCACGCCGTTGGCATCCTTCACCTCATAGCCCGTCTTGCTGGCGCGGATGGTGTACATGCGTCCGTCGCTTCCCTTCACTGTCTGCGGGTTGAAGGCCACGGGGTTGTTGCCGCTCCAGAATTCAATGGTGTTCAGCACAATGGCATCCACAAAGAGACATACGCCGCCCACAATCGGCTGCAGGATGAATCCCACGATTCCGTTCACAATCTTGCTCTTTGTCATGTTGCACTGCCACTTCTCGTACTTGTTGAAGAGGGAGAAGGAACCGATGCACGAAGTGCAGAGCACCGAACCGGCCAGCAGCAGAGTGGCCACTGTCAAACTTGTCTTTTTCATCTGTCTTGTTCTTTTGAGGGTTAAACTTCTTTTTAAGTAATACATCTCGATGCAAAGTTATAAAATTTATGAGAAATAAATGTGCAGATGGACTTAAAAAGGAGGACGTGGTATGAATTTGCCGTCCTAAACGCAAATGACGTGATGTGAAATGGCAGATTATCCTGTTATTCTCTTTGAGAAATGCGGGATTTTGTGTAATTTTGCGCGGCGAAACGAATCATATATATAAGTAAAGTAGTATGAAGATTTCCTATAAGTGGTTACGCGAGTATGTGGACACGACCCTTTCCGCCCAAGAAGTGGCCGACGCGCTGACAAGTGTGGGCCTCGAGGTGGACAGCGTAGAGGAAGTGCAGGCCGTAAAAGGCGGCCTGAAGGGCCTGTGGATTGGCGAAGTGCTTACGTGTGAGGCACATCCCAATAGTGACCATATGCATGTCTGCATGGTGAATGTGGGGCAGGGAGAGCCTATCCAGATTGTCTGTGGTGCCCCGAATGTGGCTGCCGGCCAGAAGGTGGTGGTGGCTGTCGTGGGAACCAAACTGTACGACGGCGACGAGTGCTTCACCATCAAGCGTAGCAAATTGCGCGGCATTGAGAGCAACGGCATGATTTGTGCCGAGGACGAGATTGGCATCGGCACTGATCACAGTGGCATTATCGTGTTGCCGGACGAGGCTGTAGTAGGCACGCCGGCCAGCGATTACTACCATCTGGAGTGCGATTTTGTTATCGAGGTAGATATCACACCGAACCGTGCTGACGCATGTAGTCACTATGGTGTGGCTCGCGACCTCTATGCCTGGCTGTTGCAGAACGGCTATGAGACCTCTCTGCACCGTCCTTCGTGCGACGATTTCGTGGTGGACGACGAGTCATTGCCCATTGACATCCGTATCGAGAACGATGAGGCTTGCCCGCGCTATTGCGGTGTGACGCTGACTGGCTGTGAGGTGAAAGAAAGCCCCGAGTGGCTGCAGGAAAAGCTGCGTATCATCGGTCTGCGTCCCATCAATAACATCGTGGACATCACCAATTATATCATGATGGCTTACGGCCAGCCGCTGCATTGCTTCGATGCTGATATGATCACGGGGAAGCAGGTGGTGGTGAAGACAATGCCCGAAGGCACTCCCTTCGTCACCCTTGACGGAGTGGAACACAAACTCTCGGACCATGATCTGGCCATCTGTAATGCAGAGGAACCCATGTGCATCGCTGGTGTGTTTGGCGGTAAGGGGAGTGGTACGTATGAGACCACAAAGGACGTGCTCCTCGAGAGCGCCTACTTCAACCCCACATGGATTCGCAAGAGTGCCCGTCGTCATGGCCTCTCCACGGATGCCAGCTTCCGCTTTGAGCGTGGTATCGACCCGCACGGACAGATATATGCACTGAAGCAGGCTGCCATCATGGCACGCGAACTTGCTGGTGCCCGCGTCAGCATGCAGATTGTCGATGTCTGCCCGCGTCCGGCATCCGATTTCAACGTCTCTCTGGACTATGCCTATGTGGATGCCTTGATAGGCAAGCATATCCCGGCAGATACCATCAAGCGCATCGTGACAAGCCTGGAGATGAAAATCGAACAGGAGACGCCTGAGGGGCTCACCCTGACCGTGCCTGCCTATCGAGTGGATGTCCAGCGCCCGTGTGATGTGGTGGAAGACATCCTGCGCATCTACGGATACAATAATGTTGAAATCCCCACGACGCTGAAGAGCAGCCTTTCCGTGAAGGGCGAGCCCGACAAGAGCTACAAGCTGCAGAACCTCGTGAGCGAGCAACTTGTGGGTGCGGGCTTCCGTGAGATTCTGAACAATAGCTTGCAGCGTGGCGGATACTATGATGGCCTGGAGAGTTACAAGTCCGAGAATCTCGTTCGTCTGCTCAACCCTCTGAGCCAAGACCTCAACGTGCTTCGCCAGACACTCCTCTTTGGTGGACTGGAGTCCATCGCACGCAATACCAGCTATCGGAATGCCGACCTTCACTTTTTCGAGTTCGGCAACTGTTACCGTTTCACGGCAGAGAACCGTTCGCCCATTATTATCCCAGGCGTGAGCAGCAGCCGCGACCCAGAGGTCATCAAGCATGTGCTCGATGCATATAGCGAGGACTACCACCTGGGCATGTGGCTCACGGGGCGTCGTGTCAGCGGCAGCTGGGCTCATCCCGACGAGGATACCTCGTTTGCCGAACTGAAGGCTCATGTCATGAACGTCTTCACCCGCATGGGAGTACCCTTCGGTCTGCTCGTCTTTGCCGAAGGCCATTCGGACATTTTCGCTAAGAGCCTTGTCATCCAGAACCGGGGTGGGAAAGTGCTTGCCGAAATGGGCATTGTCAGTCCGCTCGTACTTAAGATGTTCGATATCACAGCTCCGGTCTATTTTGCTGACCTGCGCTGGAACCAGCTGATGAAGACGATTCGCAATGTAAAGGTGAGCTATCAGGAAATCAGCCGCTTCCCTGCCGTGAGTCGCGACCTGGCTCTTTTGCTTGACGAGGGTGTGGAGTTCGGACAGATAGAGAAGATTGCCTATCAGACGGAGAAGCGACTGCTGCGTGCTGTGACTCTCTTCGATGTGTACGAAGGCAAGAATCTGCCCGAGGGAAAGAAGTCATACGCCGTGAACTTCATCCTGCAAGACAATGAGAAGACCCTGAACGACAAGCAGATTGACACTATTATGCAGAAGCTCATCCAGCAACTCACTACTCAGCTGCACGCAGAACTGCGTTGATGTGCGGCATACTTAACATTCGACAGATAATAACAAATAAGATACTTAACTACTATGGGAAGAGCATTTGAATACCGCAAAGCTACCAAACTGAAGAGATGGGGCCACATGGCCAAGACTTTTACCCGACTGGGCAAGCAGATAGCCATTGCCGTCAAGGCTGGAGGACCTGAGCCGGAGAACAATCCCTCGCTGCGTTCGATTATTGCTGTGTGCAAGCGCGAGAATATGCCGAAGGACAATATCGAGCGTGCTATCAAGAACGCCATGGGCAAGGACCAGAGTGACTACAAGTCTGTAACCTACGAGGGATACGGCCCTCACGGCGTGGCCATCTTCGTCGATACGCTTACCGACAATACCACACGTACGGTGGCCGATGTACGCAGCGTCTTCAACAAGTTCAGCGGCAACATGGGTACCACTGGTTCGCTGGCATTCCTCTTCGACCACAAGTGTGTCTTCACCTTCAAGAAGAAGGCCGACATGGACATGGACGATTTCATCTTGGAGATGATCGACTGCGGCGTGGAGGAAGAGTACGATGAGGAATATGATGAGGAGAAGGACGTGACCACCATCACCATCTATGGCGAGCCTACCAGCTACAACGAGATTCAGAAGAAGCTCGAGGCTGACGGCTTCGAGGATGTGGGCGGTGAGTTCACCTATATCCCCAATGACCTCAAGGACGTCACTCCCGAGCAGCGCGAGACTATCAACAAGATGGTGGAGCGCCTTGAAGAGTTTGACGACGTTCAGACGGTCTATACGAATATGAAGCCCGAGGAAGAGTAAGTTCGGGGTGACAGTCAAAACTAATTCGTAGAGAAAATGTCTAAGAAACTGACATATCAAACCCATGGCACGTGCAGCAAGGCCATCGAGCTGGAGCTGGACGACGAGGGGCGCATTGCCATGTGCCACTTTGTGGGAGGATGTGCGGGCAACACCACGGGCATCAGCCAGTTAGTGCGTGGGATGAAGCCCGACGATGTCATCGCCCGTCTGGACGGAGTGCGCTGCGGGATGAAACCCACCTCGTGTCCCGACCAGCTGTGTCACGCCTTGCGAGAGATCGTGGCGATGTAAGAGGACTGGTTAGTTGGAATAATCCTCTTTCGTAAACTTATACTCGGCTAAGAGACGGCCGGACTGTTCGCTGTAGTACCTCCAGACCAGCGTCAGTCCGGCTTCTTTGTATCCGCGCAGTCCGATGCTGGAGCGTATCTCCTCGAGCGTCTGCTCGCGGAAGCGCTGTCCTTGATCGGGAGTATATACGCTGTCATTGTCGAGAATCCCGTTCACGGTGTAATTATAATAGTAACAGCGTGTGGCCGTATCGAAGGTCGTGCTGTCCATGCGCGTGTATTGGTCCACATTAAATGGACACTGCTTCTCGGTGAAGGAGCGAGCCTCGCGTGCTATCCTTTCCAGTCGCGACGTGTGGCGGCATGCACCCAGAGCCAGAAGCACTGGCGTGGCGATGGAAAGTAGTAAAAGTCTGTTTCGTATCATGTCGGATGTGTCTTATTCCGACGCGAAATTACAACAAATCCTCCGAATAACGATGATTTATGTCAAGTAATTTGCCGAAAATGGATTGATGAAGCGCAAATAATTTGCTTATCCCCCCATTACGGGCTACCTTTGTACCGGATTTAGTTAATAGTTGTTTTTAAGAGTAAAAGTTATGAATGCAAAAGTTGGAATGTATGCCGGCGATGTTTGGACGGCATTGAACCAGAATGGTGAACTCGACGTAAAGGAACTTAAGAAGGCAGCTAAGCTGAAGACCGAGAAAGACCTCTATCTTGCTCTCGGATGGCTCCTGCGCGAGGACAAGCTCGTGGTTGCCGAGGACGGCAAGACGATGAAGGTGGCGCTGAAGTAATCCTGCTGAAGCGACACACCGTAAGGTACATCACGGGCGGCATGCTGTCTCATCAGGAGATTGCATGCCGCCCGTTCTTTTTTCCACTGGATTGTTCGTCCTGTGTGCTGTCCGCCATTGAACTCGAATCGGGTTTAATTCACTGGCACGAACTCCACTACCTGCACGTCTCGCGGGGCCAAGCTCAGGTCCACATCCACCATTTCTCCACGACACACTTTCAGCCGTTGTCGTCCGTCTGCGGTAACGAGGTATATGCAGCAGGGCGTTGGCACATCATATTCACTTGCCGTGAAGCGTAGGCGTTGTTTCCATCCCATGTCGTCTATATTGGCTACGGCCAGGGCTACGGCTCCGTCCTCGGTTTTCCAGGCTCCGGCATAGACCATCGACTTGGTCTGCGAGGTGGCGGTTACCGTGCTTCCGCTGCGTCCGGCATAGATGGATATGCGCGAGAGGGGAATCTTTTTCTGAGGCTTTTCCAACGGTGGCACTCGTGTGAACACGCCGTGGAGCAGATATTTCATGGCGCGTCGGCGCACGTTTACAATCCTCATCAGGAAGTCCATCTCCTTGGTTTTCTCCTCCCAAAGGAAAGCGTGGTAATTGGCCAGTGTGGGCTGCATGCCCCATACGAAGGCGCGGGCCTGTTCCATGCGGAATTGCATGTTGAAATCGTCGGGCAGCGACTTTTCGCAGTTCTCGGGACGGAACTGTGCGGGCCAGAGCGTGTCGTATGGGGGATAGACCAGCGAGCTGTAGCTGCCATAGGTGATGGCATGGTCGTGATATACGGCTTGATAGAGCGGAATGGTCTCGATGTTGGTGATGCCCAGGTAGCGTTCGCGGCTGGCCTCGAGCGTCAGGAACAGGTCGAGTGATGGAATCCAGTCTTCGCCCGAACCCTCGCCAGCCAGTGTGGCAGGTGTGCGCCGGCGTATCTCGTCTGTGAGCTTGAGGAAAGAGCCTACCCAGTAGTTGCCTCCCCCAACCGGATGCCCGTGCTCGCTGGAGAAGCAGCGCAGGTTCATGCAGGCTTGGTCCATATACACGCCTGCCACGCCGTAGTCGTTCACCACGCTGTCGGCCAGTGAGGCATAGCGATTGCGCCAGAAGTCTGTGGCCATACACATGGGGGTGAGCTCTCGGCCAGTGAACACGTTGAAGCTATGCGAGTATAGACCGCCGTCAAACCTTCGTGCAGCAAATCGCTCGGCTCCGTCGCGAGTCCAGCTTGCGGTGCTGTTTCCCCACTGATACGAGTTCATATATACCAGGCTGTGGATTCCCTTGCGTCGAGCCTGCTTGACTGCCTTGACAAACGACTGGCGTCCCTCGCGTGGAGGCAGGTACTCGGGGAATCCTTCATCGTATGAGCAGCCATGCCACCAGTGCCAGAAGACGTTCACATTGCGGCCAGTGCGTCGTTTCAGGTCCATTGCTTCGCGCAAAACATTATCGGAGTGGCCTCGGTTCCATATCCACAGGTCGGTGTCCGTCACCCAGCGTGGTGTGAGCCGTCGGGCAAAGCGGCTCTCTCTGCACCATCTTTGCTGGCGTGCCCATTGTCGGTATATGGCGGCAGCGCTGAGCCAGTCGCCCTGGAATGGGCCTGCTATTGCCTCATAGGGCATCGTGTATTTTCCCGCCTGGTCCATGGGCAGATAGTTTGTCATGCGCCAGTCGGTGGTCTGGCTTTCAAAGCCGATCTCGAAAGTCTTGGCATAGGAGAGCGTGTCATTCGAAGCGAAGTAGAGTCCGTTGCCGCTCCGATTGTCATACAGGGCTATCATCTGCATGGACAGCAGGCCAGGGCTGCTCCAGGAATAGGTGACACGTGGCCGTTCGCTGTTCACCCCAGAGCGTGGGGCATGAATCAGACTGCCCAGCCATGTGGAGACGGCCAGATCCTCGTCTGCACCGTCGCCCGTGGAAGACAGCCTGCGGAAACCGCTGAGGATGGGGTACTGGATTTCCTTTAATCTCAGTGCGTCTCCGCCGCTCAGGGTGAGCGACCAGTAAGTGAGCGGAGAGTCGGCTGTCATTCGTATGTGGGCGGTCACGCACAGACCGTCGGCTGCCTGCCAGCGGATGTCCATGGAGTGCGTGGCGGTCTTGGTGAACGTCACCGCCACGGGTTCCTGTAACTGGTAGGGTGAGCCGTCAGGCAAGCGGAGCAACCATAGTGGAGAGGGCGTTCCGGACAGCAGTTCATGCTGGCCCGAGGTAAACGAGGTGGGCCACCCAGTGGCTTCATCAAAGGAGAGCGTGACCAGCCCGTTGCTCAGCGAGGCGCTCTGTATGGGCGCAGCGGAGAGCAGCATCAGACAGGTCCATACGAAGAGTTTTCCCGACAGTAATCGTATGCTTTTCATTTCTCGTCGCTTATTTTTTCTGCAAAGATATGAAAGAATATTGGTTTTATTCGTGTTTCACCTTTATTCTTCATGAAATATGGGCATCTTTACCGCAGATCGTATGCCTTCTCCTCGGTGAGGCGTGCCGCGTGAGCTGATGAGGCGTGCCGCGTGAGCCGGTGAGGTACTACCTCGTCTGGAGAATGCAAAAGCGGCAGGCTCCGGGGAGGAGTCTGCCGCCATGATAAGAGGGGTTATGGGAGTGACATCACTTCACGAACACCTTGCGTCCGTCGATGATGTAGAGACCCTTGACGGGCTTCTCTACACGGCGTCCGCTGAGGTCGTAGATGTATCCGTTGGTCGTCTTGCCGTCGCGTACGTCGGCAATGGAGCTTCCTTCGTTCAGCTTCTTCCACAGTGCTATAACCTCGGCAGAGGCGAGAGGCTTGTCGTATGCACGTGCAATCACGAGGTCGCCCTTCCAGCTGGCGTTGGCACTGCTGGCATTGGCGGGGTCGCCACCCAGGCAGAACCAGTTGCAGCCTGCACTGGCAAACTTGAAGTCGCCCGGAGCGTCCACCGTTTTGCACAGCACTCCGTTCACGTAGATGCTTGCCGTAGCTTGTTCCTTGTTCCAAACGCCTACTACGTGGTAGAACTTCTGGGGCTCGGGCACTGTGCTGCTATTCACCCAGCGCCATGTGCTGCTGCCGGTTTCCGTTATGTTGGGCAGGAAGGTGAACTCGTTCTGGCGTCCGTCAGTCGTAGTCTTGCAGATGAGGAAGCCTGTACCGCCGCCCTGCATTGCGCTGAAGGGTTTGGCCTCAACGTCTTCAAGAGTGCCCTCATAGTTGCCCATCACGAGCATCTCGAGTGTGTGGCCGTCGGCCAGTGCCGAGCGTACCGCCTCGTTCTCCTCGTAGTCCACCTTGTAGTAGCCCGTGCAGGTCTTGCCCCAAGGATTGTCGAAACGGGCAGCATAGCGGCCGTAGGTCTCGTTATAGTAGGTCGAGGTGGTCTCTCCGATGAGTTCCACCGTGTTGTGCAGGGGCGATACGTCCTCGGCGGTGCCGTCCTCATGGAAGACTACGTCGAGTACGTCGGCCACGGGCACCTCGGTCTCTCCGGAAGGCTTGACATTGGTGTAGGTACCATCTTCGAGCTTATAGACCACCTTGCTAGTGCTGGTGAGCACGGGATAGGCATCCTCGCCCAGCGTCTGATACCATACGGGAATGTCGCTCTGCTCATCGTTGAGCAGGTAGGCGATTTCGCCGCTTGCATACTGTTCAACGCTTGTGCGACGGCTGTCATAGTTATTCTTTGCGGTAGCCTTTCCGCCCTTGTTGCCGTATGCGGGCAGGGCCGAGGTCTCGCCGTTCAGCACGAGGTTGGCGTTGTATGCGAAGCTGTTGCGCATCACCGTGGTCTCCACCGATGCCAGATAGCCTACGAGGGCACCGACAGCCGTGGTGGATATCTCGACAATGGGCATGTCGTTGAACGTGAAGTTCACCACGCTACAGTTCTCGATGGGACCCGAGCTGAGGCGTCCTACGAGTGCACCGCGGGCTACGGCCTTCGTGCTGTTGTTGTTGATGGTCATATCCTTGAGACACAGATTGCGCAATGTACCGTTCAGCAGTAGACCGACGAAGCCCAGGTGGTTCACGTTGTCTGACTCGGCAGTGATGGTCAGGTGGGAGATGGTGTGTCCCTTACCATCAAAGATGCCGCGGTATGCACCGGCGTTGGCATCGGTGTAGCCGAGGGGAGTGAAGTTCTCGACGCTGCTCATGTCGATATTTTCGTCCAACATGGCATTGGCATAGTGCTCGCCACCATTTACGAGGGTTGTGAAGATAACCATATGGCGCGGAGTGGACAGATGGTAGAAACCATTCTCGTCAACGGGCAGAGCGATACTGCCATAGTATTCCTCCAGCTTGCGTACAAGTGCTTGGGCTCCTTCCTCGTTGACAGTGCCTTTCTCGAAAGCATCCCATGCCTCGCTGGTGGCAGCATATACGGAACTGTATTCATCATTGCTGAGTATACCGGCTGTCAGTAGTTTCGTGGCAAGGTCCTCAAGTTTCTCAGTGGACTTCAGCATCTCGATGTAGGCCATGCGGCAGGAGTAAACCTGAGTAAAGAGGTCGCTCATGCGCTTGATGAGGGCCATCTTCTGCTCGCCGGTGGCTGCATTCTCGCTCTCGGCGATGGCGGTTGCAATCTGCTCGCGCAGCTCGTTCGAGATGTTCGGGTACTTGGTGTATTCCGAACCATTGTCGGCCACAAAGTCGCGGATGACGGTGGCGCGGGCCACGAAGTCTCCCAGCACGAGAGCCAGCGAGTCGTTGGCTTCCTCGGCAGTGCCCAGATAATAGAGACGTGCCTTGGTGAAGGGTGTCCAGTTGCCCAGGCTTGAAGCCAGGTCACGTACGCCCAGTGTGAGCTTTCCGTCAGTAACCTCTACGGCTACGCGGTTCACATAACGATCCACATTGTAGGCGTAGGAGCAACCTACGAGGTACGAGGGTACATAACCGGTGGCACCACTCTCTTCGTCGAGGTAGGTTACGTCGAGACTTGAACCTGTAATGTGGCAGTTGACTCCGTCCACTACGTCCTCTTCCCAGACAGGATCTTCGCCGACAGCCATAATGTGATTGGCCACGTCGTTCATGAAGAGGAAGGAGGTGTAGAGTTTCGAGTATACATCGTTACCGGTACGCGTGAATGCATTCATGCGCAGTTCATAGATACCATTAGGCAGGTCGGTCAGCGACTGGTAAGTGCTGAACGGGCCGCTCATGCCACGTACTACGTGCATGATTTCTGTCACGCCGCCATGGGCCATCTCGGCTTTTCCTTCGTTGGTCCAGCCAGTGAAGCTGCTGACGAAGTCGGGATTGTTCATGATGAATGTCACGTCGGAGCCGGGCTCGGGATTGGACAGCTTGACGCGCAGGATCATCTTCTCCAGGTAGGCCATTTCGGCGGTGAGCTCTTCCTCGGTCAGGGTGTGGGTGGTCAGGATGTAGGTGCTGTTGCCGTTGGGATAGTCGCCCGGTGCGATTTCATTTCCTTCGTCGAGATAGTCTTCGAGGAGGTATCGATAGTTGTTCTGCTCTTCCATCTCGGCCAGCTGGGCACGTGCGTCCTGCACGGCAGCGATATAGGTCTGGTATGCCTTGGCCGACTTGGTAATGGCGTCATGCATGGACTTTGCCTGAGCATATTTCTCGATGAATTCCTCGAGTGAGGCGATTTCGCTCCATGTGTTTATCTCTGCCTTGTAGGTGTCAATCAGCGACTGCGTAGCCACTGCCTCGTCGCAGAAGTCGCTCTCCTGCGTCGTCAGGTAGCTGCGGAAGTCGCTGAAGTTGCTTTCATCCACGTTAGCATAGTCCTCGCCGCGCAGATAGACTATCTTGTGTGTGGCGTCTAGTGTGGGGTGGGGATCCTCGCCGATGTTCTGGAACCAGGTGGGGCTGACGAACGACTCGGCGTTCAGCATCCATGTCAGTTCGCCTGTCTCGACGCGTCCCATGATGTCCTGACCGCCATAAACTCTCGTGAGCGTGCCGCTCGTATTCTTGCCGATGGCGTTCTCGTGGTTCGTGAAGCAGTTGGTGATGGTGGCGCCCACGTTCTCGCCTACCAGTCCGCCCGTGTTTCCTTCGACAGCTGCCGTGACGGTGGCATCCATCACATAGACGTTCTTGACCGTGCCGTTGTTGGTCAGACCGGCCAGGCCGCCCGTGCGGGCATTGCCGGAAAGGTTGGTCACCGTGATTCCTTCGATGCACAGGTTCTGTATGGTGGAGTTTGTGATACGGCCGAATAAGCCCACTTCATAGTCCTCCTCCAGGCTAACGGTCACGTTGCGGATGACATGTCCCTTGCCGTCAAATGTACCCCGGAAGTAGGTGTTCGTCCTGGCAGTGCCGCCGAATGCACCGTCCGAGTACATGCCGATGGGGGTGAAGTTCTCCACCTCGCCCAGGTCGATGTCGGCGGTCAGTTCAGCCTTGACATCCATAACTCCGCTGTTCACGAGTGCTGCGAACCACTGCAGCTGCTTGGCTGTGCCGATCTGATATACCCCGTCGATGGCTTCGACCCATGTGGGGTCGGCATTATTGCAGACACTGCAGATACCATCCACAAAGTTGTGTGCATCGCGCTCTCCTACGCCATTGTTGCCGTAGATGTTCTCGCCCTTGGGCTTTCCGTCGCAGGTCAGGTCGTTGGCCAGATAGACCACCTTGTGCGTATTGTCCAGCACGGGGGATTCGTCTTCGCCGAGTGTCTGGAACCAGATGGGATTGTCGGTCTTCGAGTTGTTCAGCAGGTAGCAAATCTCTCCGCTGGTGAATTGGTCGGAGTCATATTTCGTCTCGTCAAAGTTGGGGGTCACCTTAGTGGCTTTTGCACCCTTCTTGCCATACGTAGCCAGCAGGATGGGCTCGCCGTCCACTATGCGGGATGCATTGTATGCATAGCAGTATCTGACAACAGTTGCTTCTGCCGACGAAAGGTATCCCACCACGCCGCCGATGGAAGAGGTGCCGGATTCGGTGATGGCTTGGTCGTTGAACGTGAAGTTCACCACGCAGCAGTTCTCCACTACGCCTGAGCCATTGCGGCCTACCATGCCACCTCGTGCCACGGGGTTCATACTTTTGTTGTTGATGGTCAGGTTCTTGAGGCACAGGTTGTGAACTTCGCCGCCATTGACCAAACCAAAGAAACCGAGGTGGTTCTGGTTGGTCTCGTTGGTGGTGATGGTCACGTTCGAGATGGTGTGTCCCTGTCCGTCAAAGTAGCCCTTGAAGGAAGAACCGTTGCTACTGGTGTAGAAGATGGGAGTGAAATTCTCTACACCGGCAAGGTCGATGTCCTGTGTCAGTTTAAATTTTGCGTTCTGTACGTCTGCAATTGTAGCACCGTCGTTCGAAAGTTCAGACAGTTTCACGATATCCTCGGCAGAGGAAATCAAATAGTAATCGCCTTCTTGGGTGAATGGCACCTGAGCACGGATGGCTCCAAAAGTACACAGCAATGCAGTCAATGCAAGAGTAATTTTGTGTTTCATCTCTGTTCTTTTTTTTATGAATCCTTTTTTATCTTTCATGGTCGCTTCCGGAAGGCAGGACTCGTTTAGCCTTTGGAGGCAGACTGTTCGTATGGAGCGGGGTTGTGGTCTTGTTCCCCTTCTGTATGTTCATACTCTTCCTCTTTCTCATCCTCCTTGACCACCCAGATGGACATCTCGTATAGCAGATAGAGTGGTACAAAGACCACCATCAGCGTGAAGGGGTCGCCACTGGGCGTGATGATTGCCGCCAGTACCAGCAGGGCTATCACGGCGTGGCGCTTGTACTCGCGCAGCATGCCCTTGCGGACAATGCCCAGGCATGAAAGCAGCCAGGCAAGCAGCGGCATCTCGAAGACCAAACCCATTACGATGATGAGCATCGAAAAGTTGCCGATGTAGTTCGACAGGTTGATTTGGTTTGTGATGCTTGGACTCAGGTTGTACTCGGTCAGGAAGCGGAAGCAGAAGGGGAATACCAGCAAATAGCCCACTGCACATCCGATGAAGAACATCAGCGTGCCGCCCAGGAACGCCGGGCGGATGTTGCGGATCTCGTTCTCGAACAATGCGGGCTCTATGAAGCGCCATACTTCATAGACCATGTAGGGGAAAGCCACGATGGCTGCCATGTAGAAGGAGGTCTTGATGTGTATCATGAAGGGCCCGGTCACCTCGATGTTGATGATGTCAACCTTAAAGTTGGGGTCGAACGTCATCAGCCCACCGCTGAGTTTCGTTATCCACTTGTACACAAAGAAGTCGCTCGATGTCGCGGCCATCACGAAATCATCAAAGATGTGCGGCATAGCCCAAAACCATAGGCAGAATGCCACAAATATCACACACGCAATGCGAAACAGCGCCCATCGCAGCACCTCCAGGTGGTCCCAGAACGACATGCCCGCTCCCTCTTTCTCTTCTGTATCTTCAGCCATGAATTGTTTTTTCTCGGTTTATAAGAATGATGGGCTGCGCACGTCATTGATGCGCGCAACCCATCATGCGGTTCATCATTTCTCAGTCTTGATAGGAAGGCTTCACAAAGTCGGCATTCAGCAGATAGTCGATGCTGGCCTTCATTCCCTCCAGGATGGTGGGAGCGTTACAGCCTTCGAGCTCTACGACCGGATACTTGGTCCCCGACGTTGCGAAGTTGTTGAAGATGGCATCGAAGCCCACCATGCCGCTCTGGCCCAGTTCCTTGTCGTCCTTGATATGGAGCAGTTTGAAGCGGCCGGGGTACTTGTTGAAGTAGGCCACCGGGCTCACCTGGCCGCGCACGGCCCAATAGACATCCATCTCGAAGAACACCTTGTCGGCATCCGTATGTTCTACCATGTAGTCATACCACACCTTATCTTCGACACGGCCAAACTCGTGTGAGTGATTGTGATAGCCGAACTGCATGCCGGCTGCATTCACCATCTCGCCCACCTTGTTCAGATACTTGCAGATGACATCTGCCTCGGCCAGCGTGCGGGGATAGTTCACACCGGGATTGACGATGTACTTCATGCCTGCGCGTTTGTGGCAGTCGATGCACTGTTCCCACCACTTCAGGGCTTCGGGGAATTCGCCGCTTGCCAGTTCCTCGTCGTTCAGGTTGTGTCCCACATGGCTTGAGAGCACTTCCATGCCTGCTGCCTCGATGTCGGCCTTGAACTGTTCGGGCTCTACGCCATAGAGTTTGCCGTCACCGTAGCATGCGGCCTCGACTGCTGTATAGCCCATGTCGGCAAGTGCCTTCAGTGTTGTCTCGTGATTCTCGGCATACTTGCCGGGGTCGCCAATGAGCTCGCGCACGCTGTACATCTGGAAGGCAATGTTCTTCTTGACCGGTGCGGCGGGCTTGCTTTCGCAAGATACCATGCACAGGCTCAGCACGCCAATGGCTAGCACACTGAATGTTGAAAATAGTCTCTTCATACTTCTTTCTCCTTAATTGATTTCTGAATTATTTGAGCACCTTCACGCGGATGTTGCGGTACCAAACCTCATCGCCGTGGTCCTGCATGCCGAAGTAGCCGGCCTCTTTGCCGCAATCCTTCATGATCTCATAAGCGAGGGGCCAGTTCTTCTGGCTGAACTTGGAGGTCTGAATCAGGTCGATCCATGATTGGTCGGCGAGCTTGTAGCTGAGCACCTTGACACCGTTCTGGTAGTGGGTGACCTTGTTGTTCTTTACCACAATCTTCACCTTGTTCCATTCGCCGGCGGGCTTTGCGTTCTGAGGCTTTGCCACGATCATGTCGTAGAGCGACGTTGACTGGCGGATACCGAGGGTGGCACCGAGTTTTGCATCCGGGTGACGTTCGTTGTCGAGCACCTGGCATTCGGGGCAGGAGATGTAGATGGGCTCATAGTTGAGTCTCTCGGCCGGTTCGATGGTCTGTGTGACCTTTATCTTGCCGTCGGGCGAGGCAAACTCCTCGGTCTTGGGCGCATCCTTGCGGATGGTTGCGGTCTCCTGGCCTAAGTAGAAGATGCCGGAGTTTCCTCCTTCGCTGATCTTCCACTCGAGTTCGAACTCGAAGTTCTTGAACTTGTGGGCAAAGATGATGTCGCCGCCCTCGCCCTTCGTGGTACGTCCGTCGAAGTGCAGTGCGCCGTCCTTGATGTTCCACTTGCTGGGGATGTGGTCTTTGCAGTAGCCACGCCAGCCGTCCATGCTTGTTCCGTCGAAGAGGACATAGAAGCCTTCCTTGTCCATCTTAAACTTGCTCATGTCCACCTGGGGGTTGTTGAGCACGAGGTACTGAGGCTGTGCCTGTGTACCAATAGCTGCCACCATGGCGGTGGCAGCTATAATGGTCCTTAATTTCATGTTATCGTGAAATTTGGTGTTCTACGAAAGTCTGTTTAGATCTGGGGCATCTCGGGCAGCGTCCAGCCGTCACGATACTTGGGCTGGCGTTCACCGGCTCGGTGTACGTCTTGTTGAACGTGGGATGTCCGTCCTTGATGGTGAAGCCGTCCTTGATCATCGAACGTACGGTGGCGTTCTCGGGGATGTTGGTGAACTGCATCTTCTCGCCGTCCCACTCTAGCACTTGGTTCAGACCCTGCAGGCGGATAGCGCATACGCCCATGGCTACCATCTCGTTGAACGGTCCGGCCTCGCTGAAGTCGGAAGCGGTCTTTACGCGTGTTGCGGGATCCTCGAGGCAGGCACGTACCCAGTCACGATGGTGACCCAGAGTTACGCGACGGCATACCTTCGGTGCATTGGGCACACGGCCGGAGAGCAGGTAGGGCTTCTCGCCGTAGCAGCCTACGATGAGCACGTCCTTCGTACCATAGAAGATGGCACCGCCACCGCTGATGTTCAGGCTCTTGCCGGCGGGAAGCAGTTCGGGACGATAAGGAATCAGACCACCGTCGCACCATGTCACCTCCACTTCGGGCATAGCCACCTTCGGCAGGTTCTCACGGGCGGGGAAGGTGTACTTCACCTGCTGTGCGTTAGGGCACGACTCGGCCATCAGCGGCGTGGAGCTGCCTTGGATCTTGATGGGGTAGCCCAGCTTCAGAGCCTTGAACACGGGGTGCAGGATGTGGCAAGCCATGTCGCCCAGGGCGCCTGTACCGAAGTCCCACCATCCGCGGAAGTTCCAGGGGGTGTAGATCTCATTGTAGTCGCGCATGGGGGCCGGGCCGATCCATGCATCCCAGTTCAGCGTGTCGGGCACCTTCTGCACCTCTGCGGGGTGCTCCAGACCCTGCGGCCAGATGGGACGGTCGGTGAAGGCATCCACGTGGGTCACTTCGCCAATCTCGCCGTTCCAGATCCACTCGCATACGAGGTTTACGCCCTCGCCGCTGGCTCCCTGGTTGCCCATCTGGGTAGCCACGTTGGCCTTGGCGGCCAGCTTCGTCAGCAGGCGTGATTCATATACGGTACGCGTCAGCGGCTTCTCGCAATATACATGCTTGCCGGCAGCCAGT